>CAZZFE010000007.1:0-117058 GCA_964653495.1 uncultured Terricaulis sp.
TCAGCTCCGCCAATTCCTCGGCCGTGCCGGTGTCGGCGGTGAGTTCGAGGCGATGGCCGTTTGGGTCGAAGAAATAGATCGACTTGAAGATGCCGTGGTCCGTCGGCCCCAGCACGTCGATGCCGCGCGATTCAACGCGCGCCTTCGCGGCGATCAGATCGTCGAGACTCGCGACTTTGAACGCGAGATGCTGCACCCAGGCCGGGGTATTTTCGTCGCGGCCCATCTGCTTCTGGTTCGGAAGCTCAAAAAACGCCAGCACGTTGCCGCCACCGGCGTCGAGAAACACGTGCATGTACGGATCGTACTCGCCGGTTGACGGCACGTGATCCTCGGCGAACGCCGTTGTGTACTCCATACCGAGCACGTCGTGATAAAACTCAACCGTCTGCTTCGCGTCTTTGCAGCGATAGGCGACGTGATGAATGCCGGAGGTTATGGCCATGGGCTTTATTCCTCGTCCGCGAAAATCTGAACGACCGGCTCTCCGCCCGCGACTTGCCGCGCGCGATACATGCCGGGCGAGTTCATCGAGAACGCGGGCCTTCCGCGCCCGTCGATAACGATCACGCCGCCATCGCCATTGATCGCGCCGACCTCAGCCATCACCGCGTCCGCCGCGGCTTGCGCCGAGAGGCCGTCGAACTCGATGCGCGCGCAGATATCGCGGGCGACGCCGACGCGGATGAAATACTCGCCGGTGCCGGTCGCGGACACGGCGCAGACGCCGTTCTGCGCGTAAGTGCCGGCGCCAATGATTGGCGCATCGCCGACACGGCCCCAGCGTTTGCCAGTCGTGCCGCCCGTCGACGTGCCGGCGGCGACATTGCCGTGCGTGTCCAGCGCGACGACGCCGACGGTGCCGAAGCGGTGATCGTCCGGGTTCGCGTCGTTGTAGGCCTGCGGCGCGGGCGGCGCGCCAGCGGGGCGTGGCGGGATCGGCAGATTGCGTTCGCGAAGATGCTGCTCAAGCTGACGCCAGCGTCGTTCGGTGAAGAAGTACGAAGGATCGACCTCTTCGATGTTCTGCGACCGCGCGAACGTCTCGGCGCCCTCGCCGACCATCATCACGTGAGGCGATTGCTCCATGACGCGCCGCGCGAGGATGATCGGATGGCGCGTGCGCGTCACGCCGGCGATGGCGCCCGCGGCGCGCGTGCGGCCATCCATGATCGACGCATCGAGTTCGTTGCGGCCTTCAGCACTGAACACCGCGCCACGGCCAGCGTTGAACAGCGGATCGTCTTCAAGGCCAGTGATCACGGCTTCGATCGCATCGAGCGAGGAGCCGCCGCTTTCCAGCACGCTCGCCCCGCGCACCAAAGCGGCACTCATCGCCGCGCGATATTGCGCTTCGACCTCTGGCGTCAGGTTCGCGCGCTCGATGATGCCGGCCCCGCCGTGAATAGCGATGGACCAGCGCGGCGCGGGCTCCGGCGCAGTGGCGCAGGCTGAGAGCAACGTGAGCGCGGCGATTGAGAAAACTGCTCCCCCGCGCGCGGGGGAGCTGGCGGAGCGCGAAGCGCGACGACTGAGGGGGGATTGGCGGCCATTCCCCCCTTCGTCATTCGCTTCGCTCATGACACTTCCCCCGCTAGCGGGGGAAGATTTCCTCAGTCCGAACATCAAGCACTTTCCTTCAGCACGCCGCGGCGGATTTGGTCGAGCTCGATCGACTCGAACAGGGCTTTGAAATTTCCTTCGCCGAAGCCTTCATTGCCCTTGCGCTGAATGAATTCGAAGAAGATCGGCCCAATCGCATCCTTGCCGAAGATCTGCAGCAGCAAGCCTTGGCCTTCGCTCGGCGCGCCATCGATGAGAATGCGGCGCTTGCGGAGTTCCTCGACGGGTTCGCCATGGCCCGGCAGGCGCTTATCGATGAGATCGAAATAAGTTTCGATCGTGTCCTGCAGCTCAACACCACGCGCGCGCAGTCGATCGACTACGGCGTAGAGATTGTCCGTACCGAACGCGAGATGCTGAATGCCCTCGCCTTTGTAGCGTTGCAGATATTCCTCGATCTGATCGACCTTGCCCGGATCGCCTTTGGACTCGTTCAGCGGAATGCGGATTTTGCCGCACGGGCTCGTCATCGCTTTCGAAAAGAGGCCGGTGACTTTGCCTTCGATGTCGAAATAGCGGATCTCGCGGAAATTGAAGATGCGCTCGTAATATTCCGCCCACTTGGCCATGTTGCCGCGATACACGTTGTGCGTGAGGTGATCGAGATACGTCAGGCCGACGCTGTTCTTCGTTTCGTCCGCGCCTTCGATCGGCTTGAAGTCCACATCGTAAATCGTCTGCGCGCCGTAACGGTCGACGAGATAGATGTAGGCGCCGCCGATGCCTTCGATGCAGGGAATGTCGAGTTCCATCGGGCCGATGGCCATGTCGACCGGCTTGGCGCCGCGCTTCACTGCTTCCTCGAACGCCTTCTTCGCATCCTTCACGCGGAAGGCCATGCCATTCGCGCTCGGACCATGTGTCTCGCGGAAATCCGCCGGCTGACCGGACGGCTCCATGTTGAGGATGAAATTGATGTCGCCCTGCTTGTAGCGGATCACGTTCTTCGAGCGATGCTTCGACACCGCCGTGAAGCCCATCAACTCGAAATAGCGGGCGATCGCTTGCGGATCGGGGCCGGTGAACTCCACGAACTCGAACCCGTCTGTGCCGATCGGATTGTCGAACAAGTCAGCCATGAGCGCATGCTCCCTTGCAATTTTCTCCGTAATAGTTTCATCTGAAACCAATGGCAAGCGCTGGTTTGAAATTGAAGCCGAAACAGGCTGTGCGGTCCGGGGGCTCGGCCGCCGAGCGGCTGGTGCTGGAAGGCTTTCTGCCCTACCGGCTCTCGATCCTGTCGAACCGCGTCTCGCGTGCGATCGCGGCGCGCTACGCCGATCAGTTCGATCTCACGATCCCAGAATGGCGCATCATCGCCGTGCTCGGTCGTCAGCCTGGGCTCACGGCGAAAGAGGTCGCGGAGGCGACCGAGATGGACAAGGTCGCTGTCTCGCGCGCAGTGGCGCGGCTCACAGCGAAGAAGCGCATCGCCGCGGAGAACGATCCGCAAGATGCGCGGCGGCAAATGCTTTCGCTTACCGCCAACGGTAACGCGCTGCATGCGAAGATCGCGCCTGTCGCGCTCGCGTGCGAGGCGCGTTTGTTGAACGCGCTCAACGCTGGCGAGCGCGCGACGCTCGATGGATTGATCGATCGCCTTCTTGTCGCCGCGAAATCGATCTGATCACGCCCGCATGACAAGATCGACACGCAAATCACTGCGTTGTCAGGTTTGATTCCGCGGAACAGGCGCCACGTTTGAACTGTTGGGGGGCTGGGCAAGGAGCTTCCCACATGAACTATCGCAATTCCTTCCTCGCTGCTGCTGCGCTCGCTGCGTTCGGATTCGCGGCGCCGGCAGTGGCGCAACAACCATCGCCGCCACCGGCCGCGCAGACGCAAGCCTCAGCGAACTACACGGATGCGCAACTTACCGCGTTCGTCGCCGCGAGCGCTGAGGTCCAGCCGTTGACGGAAAGCCTCGCCGCGGCGACGCCAGAGGCGCGCACGGCAACCACCGCGCAAATCGGCGCAGCGCTTGAGCGCCACAACATCAGCGCCGCTGCGTACAACGACATCGCCACACGCGCGCAAACCGACACCGCGCTTGCTGGCCGCATCAATACGCTGCGCCAAGCTGGCGAAGCACACACCGATCACCCGACGCCGCCCGCCAGCCCGCAATAAACGGCGTCGACGTGAGCGTTGTCATCCCGGTTTTACTCCCCCCGCTAACCGGGATGACAACGCACCAAGTCTTAGTGGTTGCGTGATTTATCGGAAAACCGCTTCACACTTTTCCGATCGCGCGACTAGTTCCCAGCGCGCGGCGTGATGCGCACGATCCGGCCCTCTTCCTCATCTGTCGCGAGCCACAGCGAACCATCCGGCGCTTCGGTCACATCACGTATCCGGCCGATTTCAAGCTGGAAGCGCTCCTCGCCGACGACGCGCTCGCCTTCCAATTCCAAACGCACCAAAGCTTGTGAGCGCAGGCCCGCGATCAACAGATCGCCCCGCCACGGGAAAAGCTCGCCGCGATAGAAATCGATATCGCCCGGGCCGATCACCGGATCCCAATAATAGATCGGCTGCTCCATGCCCTCTTGCTGGGTGATGCCGGCACCGATCGGCGCGCCGCCATATTCCTCCCCATAGGAAATGATCGGCCACCCATAATTGCGTCCCGCGCGCGGCGCGTTCAATTCGTCACCACCTTGGGGACCATGTTCGATCGTCCAGAGCTGACCGGTCTCGGGATGCAGATCCGCGCCTTGCATGTTGCGATGGCCGTAGGACCAAATCTCCGGCGCGGCGCCGGCGCGGCCGGCGAACGGATTGTCGCTTGGCGCTGAACCGTCCGTGTTGATGCGCACGACCTTGCCGAGCGTGTCGCTCAAATCCTGCGCGTGCTCGCGCGCTTCGCTGCGCTCGCCGAGCGTCACAAACAGCCGGCCTTCGCGATCGAATACCAAGCGCGAGCCGAAATGGTACTGCGACTCCCAGCCAGGCTGCTGACGGAAGATGACCTGGAAATTCTCGAGCCGCTTGTGATCGGCGCTCAAGCGCGCGCGGGCGACGCTGGTGCCGTTCTCGTCATGGTCGCGCGTTTCAGCGTAGGAGAGGAAGATGGTGCGGTCGGTCGCGAAGTTCGGCGACACGGCCACATCGAGCAGACCGCCCTGGTTCGTCACCGGCATGTACGGCACGCCGACGATCTCGCTTGGATCAAGCGCGCCGGCAGCACTCATGAAGCGAAGATGCCCATTGCGTTCGGTAATGAGCGCATCGCCGCTCGGCAGAAACGCGATCGCCCACGGCCGCCACAGGCCTTCCGCCAGCGTCTGCACCTCGATCTCAACGCCTGACGAAAGGCGCGGCGCGCGGGTTTGGTTTTCAAACGCGGGCCGCTGATTGCTGGCGTTCGGCGGCTCCTCTCCGGCGGCGCCCGGCTGCGCGCAGGCGGTGAAGAGCAAAAGAGCGGCGGTTGTGAATAGTGTTCGCATGTGGAGATCGAAGCGGTGCGGACGGCACCGCGTCAAGACCGGACGGTTCCCCCGCCTTGCTTCCGCCCTCAGTGAAATGCGACAAGCGCGGCGATGAACGCGGCCGCCACAGCCAGTCTAGGATGGGAGCCTCAGCGCGCGGCTTCGCTGCGCGCGGCGCGGCGGCGTTCGCGGCTGGTCGCGGGCCTACGCCGGTTTTTCGTGAGCGCCGCGGGCGCTTCGTTCGCCTCGGTGTTCGTGTTCATGGCGCTCTACGCGGTCGAAGGCGGGTTCAATCAGAACCAATACGCCGCCGCCGAACCGCTGCGGATGATCAACCCGCGCTTCATCGGCCGCACCGAATCCGGCGGGCCGTATCAGATTACCGCCGAGATGGCCGAGCGCCCGCGCGGCGACGGACCGATCGAGCTTGCGGCGCCAGTATACCGTACGGACGCTGGAACGATCATGCTCGCCCCGCGCGGCATCTATGATGAAGCCGCGCAGACCCTCGTGTTCGACGGCGAGGTCCTGTTCTCGGACCGGGGCGGGAACCGTTTCACGACACCCGATATGCGGGTCGACCTGGCTCAAGGCACACTGGCCGGCCGTGGCGGGGTCACCGGCGCCGGGCCCCTTGGCGTGCTCCAGGCGGACACGTATGAATTGCGGGAGAGTGACCGCGCGCTTGTGCTTCGGGGAGGCGTGCGCGGCCAGATCCCGGACAACGAAGCGCCAGCGGCTGCGAGTTCAGGATCTGCGGGACAATGAGGAGCGAACCTGATGCGTAAGAGCGCGCTCGTGATGATGGCCGGAGCCTTCCTGGCCATGGCGAGCTTGGCGGCGCCTGCGCACGCGCAGCTCAGCCAGTCCGGCGGCCCGGTCTCCTACTCGGCCAACAATCTCGAATATTTCGACGGCGAGCGCCGGCTGGTGCTCACGGGCGACGTCGACGTGGTGCAGAACGATGCGCGCCTGCGCGCCGACCGCATCACCCTCTTCTTCTCGCAATCGACGGCGGCGGCGAGCGGCGATCAAGCCAGCGCCGGCGGCCTCGGCTCGGGCGACATTCAGCGTATGATCGCCGAAGGCGAAGTCTATTACGTCCGTCCGCAGCAATCGGCGCGCGGCAATCGCGCAGTCTATGAGGTGTCGAGCGACAGTGTGACGTTCACGGGCAATGTCGTCGTCGCCAGCGATGAAAACGTGATCCGCGGCGAGACGCTGGTGCTTGAGGTTGGCTCGCGGCGCACCTCGATCCGGCCGAACAGCGGTGAGCGCGTGCGCGGCGTGTTTGTCCCCAGGAGCGGCGGCGGACAGCAAAATTCTTCGAATAATCCAGGCGGTAGCGGCCAATAAGCCGCCTCTGTAAACCCAAGTCTTCACGAAATCTTAGCGGCGGTCAGGTCATATGAGCCCCGAGGGCGCATCAAGCCGTACGATTAAGCCCGAGGCCGCAGAAATGGGCCTCGGCGCGGTCAAGATAGGCAAATCCTATCGTGGCCGAACCGTCGTGAAGGACGTTTCACTCTTCCTTCGGCGCGGCGAGGTCGTTGGTCTGTTGGGCCCCAACGGAGCAGGCAAAACCACCTGCTTCTACATGATTACGGGGCTCGTACGCGTGGACCAGGGGCAAATCTTGTTGGACGGCCAGGACGTCACAACGCTGCCCATGTACCAGCGTGCACGGCTTGGCGTGGGCTACCTCCCGCAAGAGCCGTCAATCTTCCGTGGTCTGACCGTCGAGCAAAACGTGATGTCGGTGGTCGAGCTGACGGAGCGCAACCATGCGCGCCGTCGCGAGATCGTCGATAACCTGCTTGCCGAATTGCGTGTCGATCATCTCAAGGATTCGCCGGCCAACGCCCTCTCGGGTGGTGAGCGCCGTCGTGTCGAGATCGCGCGCGCCTTGGCGACGCGGCCCAGCTTCATGTTGCTTGACGAGCCTTTCGCCGGCATCGACCCGCTCGCCATCAACGACATTCGTGACCTGATCCTGTTCCTCAAGGAACGCGGACTGGGCATTCTGATCACCGACCACAATGTGCGCGAAACGCTGCAGATCGTGGATCGGGCGTCGATCATGTTCGATGGACAAGTGCTGTTCGAAGGAACCCCTGACGAGGTTCGGACGAACGATGATGTGCGCAAGGTGTATCTCGGCGACACGTTTAACTGATCGGGGGCCGCGATGGCGATGATCCCTCGATTGGAGATGCGCCAGGGCCAAGCCCTGGTGATGACCCCACAGCTGCAGCAAGCGATCAAGCTGTTGCAATTGTCGAATGTCGAACTCGCGGAATTCGTTGAGAGCGAACTTGAGCGCAATCCGCTGCTCGAACGCTCCGAAACCGAGGGCGAAGAAAAGAAATCCGAAAGCGTCGGCGAAGAACTGACGTTTGACGCGGGCGTCATCCATTCCGACGCCACCGACGCCGACGTCCGCGACACCAATCCGGAAATGTCGTCGACCGATCTCGCCGACGCGGGCGCCGCGCCGCTGACGGATTGGAGCAAAGCCTCCTCCGGCAAAAGCTTCGACGATCTGCCGGGCCTCGAGGAAACGCTCGCGAGCGAGATGTCGCTGGCCGAGCATCTCGACGCCCAGCTGACGCAAGCTGGCCTTGATCCGGTGGATCGCATGATCGGCGGCGTGCTGATCGATGCGGTGGACGATTGGGGCTATATGCGCGCCGATGTGCGCGAAATCGCCGATCGCATTGGTGCGGAAGAAGCGCGCGTTCTAGGCGTACTGAAGCTGATGCAGGGGTTTGAGCCCACCGGCGTGATGGCGCGCGACATTCCGGAATGCCTCGGCTTGCAGCTTAAGGAGCGCGACCGGCTCGACCCGGCGATGCAGAAACTGCTCGCGAACCTTGATCTGCTGGCCAAGGGCCATATGGAGCGGCTCGCGCACCTCTGCGAAGTCGACCGCGAAGATCTCGCCGACATGATCGCCGAAGTCCGCGCGCTGACGCCGAAGCCGGGCGCTGCGTTTGGCGGCGGCGTGGTGCAGAGCGTCGCGCCAGATGTTTACATCCGTGGCGCGCCGGACGGCTCGTGGGTGGTTGAGCTCAACAGCGATACGATGCCGCGCGTGCTGATGAACCAGCGCTATTACGCGACCGTGTCGAAGAGCGCCAAGCGCGAGGAAGACAAGCAATTCCTCACCGAATGCGCTGCGAACGCGAGCTGGCTGGTGAAGAGCCTTGATCAGCGCGCCAAGACGATCCTGAAAGTCGCGCGCGAGATCGTGCGCCAGCAGGACGGCTTCTTTGCTTACGGCGTGTCACAGCTGCGGCCGCTAAATCTAAAAACCGTCGCCACCGCGATCGAGATGCATGAATCGACCGTGTCGCGCGTGACGTCGAACAAGTATCTCTCCTGCCCGCGCGGCTTGTTTGAGCTGAAATACTTCTTCACCGCGTCGATCGCCTCCGCCGATGGCGGCGAAGCGCACTCCGCCGAAGCCGTGCGCTACCAGATCAAGAGCATGATCGACGGCGAAGCGCCGAGCGAAATCCTCAGCGACGATCGCATCGTCGAAATCCTGCGCGAAAAAGGCATCGACATCGCCCGCCGCACCGTCGCGAAATATCGCGAAAGCCTGCGGATTCCGAGTTCAGTGGAACGCAAGCGGAAGTTGGCGAACGGGTTCTGATCCGCTACATTGGCGCAATGAATGCGCCGCATCCCACGCTGAAGACATTCACCAACGCCGAATTCCAGCGCCTGGCGCGGTCGGGCGGGCTTGGCGACATGCGCGTCGAGCTGCGACGGGGGATGATCGCGCAAATGAGCCCACAACACGTGCCGCACGCAACGGTGAAGATGGAGTTGACGTTCGCGCTCGTCGCCGCCCTCAAGGCCGCTGGACTCGCCTGGACGGTGACGGCCGAGGTGTCAGTCGACTTTGGCGACGGCTTCGAGCCTATGCCGGACATCGTGGTTTGGAACCCCGCTGAGGCGCCGGCCGACCTTGACGGCCCCGTGCCCGCAGCCGCCGTGAAGCTGATCGTTGAAGTCTCTGACGCGTCGCTGGCGGACGACCTTGGCGAGAAGCTTGAGGATTACGCGAAGATCGGCCTGAGGGAATATTGGGTCGCCGATGTTAAAGGCCGGCTGATCCTGCGCCACGCCGGCGCGAGCGCATCAGGTTATGCGAAGCGCGAACCGCTGCGTTTCGGCGAGACTGCGGCGCTGCTTACGGTTGCTGGCGTGAGCGCGGATACCAAGGCGCTGGCCTAGACACGTTGAGCGGTGGCGACACGCCGCAAGTTAAGCACGTCTGCCGCCCCTCAACCGCTGAAACGCATTGCCTAACCTATAACCGCCGCTACATCTGCTCCGGGGCTTATGGGTTGGTGCGCGGCTTGGTGCAGGCTGGTCAGGGAAATCACGACACACCGCAGCAGACGCGGCTGCTGACGCCGTACGTGTTTGCGGCGCTCGGGCTGCTGTTCCTGGTGGTCATCGGCGCGGGCTGGGCGGCTCTGCGGCAGAGCGCTGACCAAGCGCAGGTGGAGCACACGCTTGAAGTTGAGATGCGCATCATGCGCGTTTTCTCCACACTGCAGGACGCCGAGACCGGCCAGCGCGGCTACCTGCTCACCGGCATTGAATCCTACCTTGAGCCGTACAACGAAGCCGCGCCGCGGCTCGATGCGGAACTCGCCGCCCTTGAGACACTGACGGCGGATAACCCGACACAGCGCGCCAACGTGAATGCGTTGCGCGCTGCATCCGCCGAGCGCGTGCGGATCATGGTCGATACGATCAACCTTGCAAAGGGTGGTTATCGCGAGCGCGCCATCAATATGGTGCGTTCCGGCATGGGCCGGCAGACGATGGACCGTATTCGCGCCATCACTGATCAAATGCTGGCGGAAGAAGACCGCCTGCTGCACGAGCGCGAACGGATCGCCGCGCAAACCAAACTGCAATTGGGATCGATCCTCGTGATCGCCTCGATCGTGGCGCTTGTGCTGGGTGGTTTGATGTTCATCGCGCTACGGCGCTTCACCAACAACATGACGGCCTCCCGCGACGCGCTGGCGGCGACGAACCGCGAACTCACAAGCGAAATCGAAGCGCGCCGCACCGCCGAACAACAGCTCGTGCAAGCGCAGAAGATGGAGGCCGTCGGCCAACTCACCGGCGGCATCGCCCACGATTTCAACAACACGCTCGCCGTCGTCATCAGCGCGATGTCGCTGTTGAAGAAGCGGCTCGAGCGCGGCTCCTACGACGTCATTCAATTCGCCGACGCCGCCATCGATGGCGCACGCCGCGCAGCCAACCTCACCAACCGCCTGCTCGCCTTCTCGCGCTTGCAGCCGCTGACGCCGGAAGCGATCGACGCCAACAAGCTGGTGGCGAACATGTCGGAGCTTCTGCACCGCACGATCGGCGAGCAGATCGAGGTCGAGACCGTGCTCGCGGCGGGTCTGTGGCGCGCGGAGGCCGATCCGGCGCAAGTTGAAAGCTCGGTGCTCAATCTGGCGATCAATGCGCGCGACGCGATGCCCGAGGGCGGCAAGATCACCATCGAAACCGCGAACGTGCATCTGGACGACGCCTACACCGCCAGCAATCACGGCGTGCCGCCCGGGCAATACGTGCTGATCGCCGTGTCCGACACTGGCCCCGGCATGACGGCTGATGTGCTGGCACGCGCGTTCGACCCGTTCTTCACAACCAAGCCTGTCGGCAAGGGCACCGGCCTTGGCCTCAGCCAAGTGTACGGCTTCGTGAAGCAATCGGGCGGGCACATCAAAATCTATTCCGAGCTTGGCTCGGGCACGGCGGTGAAAATCTATCTGCCGCGTTCGCATCGCCAGGAAGCGGCGGAACGCGTGCGCGAGGCGGCGGAACTCCCGCCGGTCGATGCGGCGACTGTCGTGCTCGTGGTGGAGGATGATGATCACGTTCGCGTCGTCACCGTCGCGACATTGCGCGAACTTGGCTACACCGTGATCCACGCTGATCGGCCGAGCAAAGCGCTGGAATTGGTGCAAGCAACGCCGCGCATCGATCTCCTATTCACTGACGTGATCATGCCGGAAATGAACGGGCGCAAGCTCGCCGATGAGGTGTTGAAGCAAAGGCCGGATACAACGGTCCTGTTCACCACCGGCTACACGCAGAACGCCATCGTCCACAATGGCGTGCTCGATCCCGGCACCGACCTGCTGATGAAGCCGTTCAGCGTCGAGCAACTCGCGACCAAGGTCGCCGCCGTGTTGCGCCGCCGCGCGCAATGACAGGCCAATGACAGGTTTGTGATCGCCGTCGCGTTCGTCGCTTTAGAGTTGCACGCGCGGTAGCCGCAGGCCACAGGCGGTGGCATGAAACATCTCGCGCTCATCGCCCTCCTCGCTCTTTCCGCCTGCGCCGCCGCGCAAGCGCAGCCGCAAGCCGCCGCGTGCGTGCCCTTGGGCGCGAGCCGCGCTGATCTCGATGCATTGAAGGCCGCGCAATGGGCGATGCCGGACGATGCGCGCCGCAATGCGTTCGCGCTGGCTCTGGCGGAATGCGTCGGCGATCCAGATCCGGCGGTGCGCGATGGGCTTGCTTACGAAGGCCTGCAGCATTGGATGCGCAATCGCCAGCTGACGAACGAAACCATGCTGGCGCTGAATGCGTCGCTGCAAGCGAAGCTGACAGGGCCTGAGGGCGACGGCTACACGCGGCCGTTCGCGGCGTTGGTCCTGGCGGAGGTGGCGCGCGCGGATCGGGTTGAGGCGTATCTCAATCCGGCGCAACGCACGGCGTTGCTGGACGCCTCGATCAACTACCTCACCGGCGTGCGCGATTATCGTGGCTTCGATCAGCGCGAAGGCTGGCGCCATGGCGTGGCCCACGCCGCGGATTTGATGCTGCAGCTGACTTTGAACCCTGCATTGGAAAAGCCGGAGCTGACGCGCATCCGCGACGCGATCGCGACGCAAATCGCGCCGGGCAGCCACGCCTACGTGTTCGGCGAATCCGAGCGTTTGGCGACGCCGCTGCTCTACATGGCGCGGCGCAACGTGTTCACCGCCGACGAATGGACCGCGTGGTTCACCCAGCTCGCCGGAACGGAAGAGTACTGGCGCGCGGCGCGGTTCACGCCGGAAGGCTTGACGCGGCGGCACAACATGCAGGCGTTCCTGCAGACGATCTATGTCAACGGCGATCTGAACGGCGCGCCATTCGATGTGCTCGTACCTGGCGCCGTCGCGGCGATGCGGATCGTGCCGTAAATCTTGGACCGCCGGCACCCCCGCCGGCGTATTTGCTTGATACAATCGCGCTGTTCGCCGGCGGGGACGCCGGCGGTCCAAGTGACTAAGCGCGGCGCGTCCGCAGCAGCAGCCACTGCCCCGCCAGCACCAGCGCGACGCCACCGAGCGCTAGCAAGCCCCAGCTTTTGCCTTCAAACAGCGACGAAACAATCATCGCCACCGGCGGCGTCAGCGCACTGATGTAAGACGCGAGCGCGAAGCCGCGGCGACGCGCGAGCCAGTAATAGAGCATGAAGGCGATCACCGAGCCGTTCACGGCGAGGTGCAACAACGACAGCAAATATTGCGGCGATGTGTCGAACGCCCAGGCGCGGCCAGTGATGAGCGCGAAGATCGCGAGGATCATCGTTCCATAGAGCATCGACCACGCCGTCGATGCGGCGATCCCGGCGCCGGTTGTTTCGGCGTTGCGTGCGTAGATGTTGCCGATGGCGGATGCGACGACACCGCCCAGCGTCAAGCCGATGCCAATCATCGCCACGATGCCGAAATTGGCGGCTGCGATCTCCTGCCATGACATGAGGCCGACGCCGACAATGCCGAGACACGCCGCGAACCAGGCCGTGGCTGAAGCGCGTTGGCCAAACGCGAGGCGAAAGCCGATCAGATTCACGAACGACATCGCCGCGAACATCACCGCGACGACGGCGGAGGTGACGCGTTCCTCGGCCCAATACACAAGCGCGTAGTTACAAGCGAAGGTAAAAAAGCCGATGCCGAGCGCGGCGAGATGTTGCGGGCGCGTGAGCGTCATCGTCTCGCGCCGCAGCGCGCACCACGCGAACAGCAATGCCGACGCCAGCGCGAAACGGTAGACCACCGAGACAACCGGATCGACCAAGCCGAATTGCAGCGTGATCGCGTACCAGGTCGTGCCCCAGCACAAAGTGCAGATGGCGATCGCGATTATGTCGGCTGGGGTTGTGCGGGAGTCCATGTGCGCGCGAGGCCTTGTGCGCGATCAAGCACGCGAAAGCCAACTCACTTTCAATTGCTCTCTATGACAGCGGCGGCCGCTCCTCCGCCACACCCAAGCGCGCTTCCAGCACGCGGCCGAGGCGGATCAGATTCCGCTCCTCGAACACCGGCGCCCAGAGCGACGAGGCGACAGCGGTGCGCTTCGGCGTCGCCCCTTCCGCCGCCTGCCCCGTGAGCCCGCGCGCGGGCGTTTCGATGAAGCCGGCGCGGAAGGCGAGCTGCGGCTGGCCGGTGAAGTTGGTGGTGACGAGCAAACCGCCGGCGAAGTTCGGACCGATCAGCGCGTCCACCCCGGAGAAGAGTTCGTGCATCTCCATCATGGCTTTGCGGCGCACGCGATCGATTTGCACGTAGTCGACGCCGCTGATGAAGCGCGCCGTGCGGAATGTGTTCGGCCAAGCGCCATTGTTTTGCGCGGCAAGCGTGTCGTCGCGGCCGGAGAGCGTGAGCTCCTCGAACGCGGCGGCGGCTTCGACGCGAAGCGCTTGCTGGAACGCCTGGAACGGTTGCGGCTTGGGCGAGACCTCGACCAGAGTCACGCCAGCAGCGCGCGCGGCGTCGAGCGCGGCGCGATCGTAGTCCTGCGCGCCATTCTGCGCGCCTGCTTCATACCAAGCCGGCACATACCCTACGCGCATGCCGGAGACGTCGATCGAGCCGTCATACTCCAGCCCCCAATCGAGCGAGCCCGGATCGCTTGCGTTGCCGCCATTGATGACGCTGAGCACGAGCGCGGTGTCGAGCACGCTGCGCGTCAGCGGGCCGATCTTGTCGAGCGACCAGCAAAGCGCCATGCCGCCGCTGCGCGGCGTGCGGCCGAACGTGGGGCGCAGCGCAGTCGTGCCGCAACGATGCGAGGGCGAGATCAGCGAGCCGAGCGTTTCCGTGCCGATGCCGAACGCGATGAGGCCAGCCGCCGTCGCGCTGGCGGAGCCGGCGGATGAGCCTGACGAGCCCTCCTCCGGATTCCACGGGTTCTTGGTCACGCCGCCGAACCACACATCGCCGCGCGCCAACGCGCCGGTGGTGGTTTTGCCGAGCAGCACCGCGCCCGCCGCTTTCAAGCGCGCGGCGACAACGGAATCCGCTGTCGCTGGCGCGTTGTTCATCCACGGCTCGGCGCCCCAAGTCGTCGGCGCGCCTTCGGCGTCGAACAAATCCTTCAAGCCATAAGGAATGCCGTGCAGCACCGAGCGCGCACGGCCACGACTGAGTTCTGAATCGGCCGCATCAGCTTGCGCACGCGCGCTGTCGGCCATCACCGTGACGAAGCATTGCAGCAACGGCGCGTGATGCTCGATGCGGGCGAGATAGATGTCAGTCAGCCGGCGGGAGGTGAGACGGCGCGTCTGCAGCCAGCGCGACAGCTTCCACACCGGCGCGAACGCGATGTCGGCATCGCTCATCGGCAGATCGCCGACATCGACACGGCCAGTGACGACACGCTTGCGCTGTTCGGGATAGGTCACGCCGGGCAGACGCGGGCTGAACACTTGCGCGGGGTGCAGCGAATTCGGCTTGTCGATCGCGCGGAGCAAACGGATCGCCTCAAGCTGATCGGCGATCGTCGCCAGCACTTGCGTGCGCTCGGCGTCGGAATAGCTCACGCCCGCCAGCGCCTCGGCGCCAGAGAGTTGCGCGGCGCTCGGCGCGGCTGAGGCCGGCGCAGCGCTCTGTGCGGCAGCGCTGCCCGCGCCCAATGCGCCAAGCCCAATCGCGCTCGCTTCGAGCAAGCGGCGGCGTGTCAGTTTTTCGCTCATGTGATCCCCCACGAAGGATCAAGCTTAACGCCTGGCGCCCGCGCGGAAAGCATGCAGGAGGCGAGTTCGCCCAGTTTGCGGCGAACGGCGGAAAAGGCGCCTTACAGAGCGGTCATTTCATTGACCCCCCGCCCACCGAGGCATACCTTTTAGAGGTGATCGGGTGGCCTCTGAGGGGGGCGAGGCCAGATCCCGTGAGCCCCGCGCCGCAAGGCGCAGCCAACCAAGGAGGCTCCATATGCGCGTACAGGTCGCCGGACGACAGATGGATGTCGGCGAAGCGCTCAAAACCCGGATTCAGACAGAGCTCGAAGCCGGGGTATCCAAGTACTTCAACAGGGCCACCGACGCGGTGGTGACAGTCGCCAAGAATGGCGGCGGCGTTGGGGTCGCGGTGGACTGCGCGGTCCACCTCTCTTCAGGAATTTCCCTGCAAACTCATGGACATGGCGGTGACGCGCACAGCGCGTTTGATGACGCCATGACCAAGCTTGAGAAGCGCGTACGCCGCTATAAGCGCCGGCTGCGTAATCACCACGCTGAACACAAGAACCCCCTTCCAGCCGAGGACGCACAAGCGTATGTGCTGGCCCCGTTTGATGAGGACGACGACGCGGCCGGGACCGAGGTGGAGACCAAGGTCAATGGGGATGCCGGCCCGCTGGTGATCGCCGAGACGAAAGTCCCGGTGCGCACCATGACTGTTTCCATGGCGGTGATGCAGCTCGATCTGGCGGAAAGTCCGGCAGTCCTGTTCCGTAACGCGGCGCACGGGGGTCTCAACCTTGTGTACCGGCGTCCGGACGGAAACGTTGGATGGATCGATCCGGAACGCGCGAACAGCTCACCGGGTTAGGTGAGCGCCGCCGATGCGGGCGGCGCAAGTTTTTTGGTGAGTGACTTGAACGATCTGAGTGATCTGATCGCGGCGGACGCGATTCTGCCTCGGCTCGGCGCGAACTCGCGCCGCCAGGTTTTACAGGCGCTCTCGGAGGCGCTGGCGAAGTCCGCCGGCATCGACACGCGCGCGGCGTTCGAAGCCGTGCTGATGCGTGAGCGCCTCTCAGGCACCGGCATGGGCGAAGGCGTGGCGATCCCGCACGCCCAGCTCGCCGGCCTCAAGCGCGCCGTCGGCGCGTTCGCGCGGCTGGAGCCCGCCCAGCAATTCGACGCCATGGACGGCCGCCCGGCCGATCTCGTGTTCATGCTGCTGACGCCTGTCGGCAAGGGCGGCGATCATTTGAAAGCGCTGGCGCGTGTCTCGCGGTTCCTCCGCCGCGCCGACATGCGCGAGAAATTGCGCACCGCGCGCGGCACGGACGAATTGCGGGCGCTGTTCACCGCGCCGCCGCCAAAGAGCGATGCGGCGTGAGCGGACTCAACCGCCTCTACTCGTATTTTCCTCTGTTGATCACCGCGGCCGCCTTCACGGCTTTCGCGGTGTTCGCGGCATGGCCTTCAGGCTGGACGGTGTTCCTGCTGCTGTTCGTGCTCTATCTGCTGCCGCCGATCACCCATCGCGTGCTGATGAGCATGCACCCGGTGAAGCCCGGCATCGCCGAGATCAACGACCGCACGTTCTCACCCTGGCTCGCCAGCCATCACATCCAGGCCTTCTATAACGCGCTGCCGTTTCTCGAAGCGCTGCTGCGCGTGATCCCCGGCTTCTATTCGCTGTGGCTCAGACTCTGGGGCTCACGCGTCGGCTACGGCGTTGAATGGGACGTCAATGCCTCGATCCTCGACCGCAGCTTGATGGAGATCGGCAACCGCGTCGTGTTCGCGCGCGAGGTCGAACTCGCCGCGCACGTGCGCAAGAAGACCGAAGGCGGCGCTTCGCGCGTGCTGGTGCGGCCAGTGCGGATCGGCGCATATGCGTTTCTCGGCGCGGGCGTGCATCTCGGCGCCGGCGCGCATGTGCCGAACAATGCGAGCGTACCGCCGCAAGCCATCGTCGGCGTGAACGAGACGTTCGGCGACGCGGTGCGCCATCCGGACAAGGCCGAGGCCGAGTTTAGCGTGGTGTGACTCAGAAACCAGAAGCCAGAAGCCAGAAGCCAGAATACGCTTCTGGTTTCTGATTTCTGATTTCTAGTTACTGACTTCTAGTCTCGCCAGCACAACACCTTCGCTCACTTGCGCGCCAGCCGTGGCGTTGAGCTCCGCCAGCTTGCCGTCGAACGGCGCGGTCAGCGTGTGCTCCATCTTCATCGCCTCGAGCACCAGGATAGCGTCGCCCTTCTTCAGCACCGCGCCAGCTTTCGCTGCGACAGACACAATCTTGCCCGGCATCGGCGAGAGGATCGCGCCGTCGCCAGCCGCGGCCTCGCCCTCGGCGCGTTCGCCGGTATCGAGCGTGAATTCGTAGGCTTCGCCTTTGTCGAACACGACGACGGCGTGGCCGACCTGCAGATAGTTCAAGCCGCGCGGCTGTTCTGGTGTCGTGCGCGTATCCGTGTCCCACGCAATCGCCTCATCGCCATGGCGCAGGCGCACGACGCGGCTTGGCGCGGCGTTGAGCCGGAAGCCGCCAAGCTGCGACCAGGGCGAATAATCGCCGCCATAGCCCATCGTTTCGCCAAGAAACTGCGACGCAGCCGCGGCGATCGCGTCGCCGCGCACCGGCGGGCGGCGCGTGAGCTTGTCGCCACGCGCGCCGATCAAAGCCGTATCAACATCGCCCTTGATGAAATCCTGATCTTTCAGGCAGCGCACGAGGAAGCCAGCGTTCGTCTTCACCGGATAGATCTCAAGCTCACTGCACGCACGTTGCAGCATGTCGATGGTCTCGCCACGCGTGCGGCCACAGGCGACGAGCTTGGCGATCATGGGATCATAATACGGCGTCACCTCGTCACCGCTTTCGACCGCGGCTTCGATGCGCACGTGTTGCGGGATGTTGAGCACATCGACACGACCGATGCTCGGCAGAAAGCCGGTGTCCGGATTTTCCGCATAGAGGCGCACTTCCATCGCGTGATTGCGGATGCGGATTTTGTCTTGCGTCAGCGGCAGCTTCTCGCCGCTGGCCACGCGCAATTGCCATTCGACCAAATCCTGCCCGGTGATCTCCTCCGTCACCGGGTGTTCCACCTGAAGCCTCGTGTTCATTTCCATGAACCAGATGCGATCGCCACGCAGACCTTCGCTGGCGTCGGCGATGAACTCGATGGTGCCGGCGCCGACATAGTTCACGGCTTTCGCCGCAAGCACCGCCGCATCAGTGACGGCTTTGCGCGCTTCTTCGCTCATGCCCGGCGCCGGCGCTTCTTCGATCACCTTCTGGTGGCGGCGCTGCAGCGAACAATCGCGCTCGAACAGATGCACGACATTGCCGTGCGTATCGCCGAACACCTGCACCTCGATATGGCGCGGACGCTGCACGTACATTTCCAGCAGCACACGATCATCACCGAACGCCGCCGCCGCTTCGCGCTTCGCGCTCGCGAGCGCCGCTTTGAAATCGGTTTTCTTCTCAACCTTGCGCATACCTTTGCCACCGCCGCCGGCGACGGCTTTGATCAGCACCGGATAGCCGATCGCATCCGCCTCCTTCTGCAAGCACTCTTCGCTTTGATCGTCGCCGAGATAGCCGGGCGTCGTCGGCACGCCAGCTTCGGCCATGAGTTTCTTGGCGGCGTCCTTCAAACCCATCGCGCGGATCGATGCCGGCGCGGGGCCGACCCAGATGAGGCCCGCATCGATCACGGCCTGCGCGAAATCGGCGTTCTCGGAGAGAAAGCCGTAGCCGGGATGGATCGCTTCGGCGCCGGTTTGCTTAGCGGCGGCGATGATCTTCTCGCCGCGCAGATAGCTTTCTTTCGCGGGGGATGCGCCGATGTGCACGGCTTCATCCGCCTCGCGCACGTGCAGCGCTTTGGCGTCAGCGTCGGAATAGACCGCGACCGTACGCACGCCGAGACGCTTGGCGGTGCGGATGACGCGACGGGCGATCTCGCCGCGGTTTGCGATGAGGACGGATTTCAGCATCAGTGCATCAACTTATCTTCTCGAATAGACTCGCTTGAACATTTCCCGTGGAATCCGTTTGCATCATGATGATGTAAAGATAGTGCGGGTCGATTGGCTGGATGGTATGTTGGTTTAGTAGCGCCACAATGCGTGCAAGATAGTTTCGCAGCTTGTCTGTGTCCGCATGGCGTTGTGGTCGCAAGTGCAATTTGTCGAGTGAACCCCGATGCAGAACGCCGCCGCACTCATGATAAAGAGCGACTAGTTCGTCCTTGGTCAGGAAGCCTTCGGTCAAACGAGGCAAGTCATACACGTTCCGGTAACTCGCGGGTGCTTCGTCCGCTGGCAATGCGACTTGCTTTACCGGATGCGGGAAGAAATCGCCGTGCAGACGATCCAGTGCATTGATGATCTCATCCGCGGCCCAGGCCTTCCTAAGTCGTTTCGACTGCGTCGCTGGCATGTCGCCATGTGCAACAAGGCACCCCAGAGCAATGAGCTCACAAGTGTAACGCAGTTGGAGGAAGCCGAGTTCATGCGCCACTAGGTGCGGCAGCCCGGCCTTACCGTCGAGCACTTGTTGAATCGCCGCGCGCCGGTATTTGATCTCCTCCATCAAAGACGCGTATGCGTTCAGACGCTGAACTGCTGACTCTTGTTCCGGAGTCATGGGGCCTACATCCTAAACACGCCAAAGCGCGTCTCCGGAATTGGCGCATTCAAGCTCGCGCTGATCGCCAAGCCCAACACGTCCCGCGTTTGCGCGGGGTCGATGATGCCGTCGTCCCAGAGGCGCGCCGTCGCGTGGTAGGGATCGCCTTCGGCTTCGTAGCGGGCGCGGATGGGGTCTTTGAACTTCTCCTCGTCGGCTTTCGCCCAGCTCTCGCCTTTCGCTTCCATGCCGTCGCGTTTCACTTGCGCGAGCACGCTGGCGGCTTGTTCGCCGCCCATGACGGAGATGCGCGAGTTCGGCCACGTGAACAAAAAGCGCGGCGAGTAGGCGCGGCCGCACATGCCGTAATTGCCGGCGCCGAATGAACCGCCGATCAGCACCGTGAATTTCGGCACTTCGGCGGAGGCGACGGCGGTGACGAGTTTGGCGCCATCCTTGGCGATGCCGCCGGCTTCGTATTTGCCGCCGACCATGAAGCCGGAAATATTTTGCAGGAACAGCAACGGAATGCCGCGTTTGCAGGCGAGCTCGATGAAATGCGCGCCCTTCTGCGCGCTTTCGCTGAACAGGATGCCGTTGTTCGCAAGGATCGCGACCGGGAAGCCCCAGATGCGCGCGAAGCCGGTGACAAGCGTCGGCCCATAGAGCGGACGGAATTCGTCCAGCTCGCTGCCGTCAACAATCCGCGCGATCACCTCACGCACGTCGTAGGGCGTGCGCACGTCATCCGGCACGACGCCGTAAATGCTTTGCGGATCGTAGGCTGGCGGAACCGGCGCACGCACGTCGAGGCCGACGTGCTTCACTGTGTTGAGGTTCGCGACGATACGCCGAACCAGATGCAGCGCATGCGCATCATCCTGCGCGAGGTGATCGACAACGCCGCTTTTGCGCGCGTGCATATCGCCACCGCCGAGATCTTCGGCGCTGATGACTTCGCCGGTCGCGGCTTTCACCAGTGGCGGGCCGCCGAGGAAGATGGTGCCTTGATTGCGGACGATCACGGTTTCATCGCTCATCGCCGGCACATAGGCGCCGCCGGCGGTGCACGAGCCCATGACGCAAGCGATCTGGGCGATGCCCTCGCCCGACATACGCGCTTGGTTGAAGAAGATGCGGCCGAAATGGTCGCGATCGGGGAAGACTTCAGCCTGGTGCGGCAGGTTCGCGCCGCCGCTATCGACGAGATAGACGCACGGCAGCTTGTTCTGCATCGCGATCTCTTGCGCGCGCAGGTGCTTCTTCACCGTCATCGGAAAATACGCGCCACCCTTCACCGTGGCGTCGTTGGCGACGATCATCACTTCGCGCCCAGACACGCGGCCAATGCCGGTGATCACGCCGGCGGCTGGCGCTTCGCCGTTGTAGAGATCGTACGCCGCGAGCGCGCCGACTTCCAGAAAAGGCGCGCCCGGATCAAGTAAGCGCTCAACACGCTCGCGCGGCAGGAACTTGCCGCGCTTCGTGTGCCGCGCGCGCGCTTCTTCGCTGCCGCCAAGCGCGATCTGCGACGTGCGCGCACGCAATTGCTCCGCCAAGCCGCGATGATGCGCGGCATTCTTGGCGAAGGCTTCGGAATTGGGATCGATCGCGGATTTAAGCTTCATGGACTCTCGGCTGGGATTTGCAGAAGTTCGCCTTCCTTGACGCGCATGCGAATATCGCCAGTCGCGTCAAAATCGGCAAGCGGGTCGCCGCCGAGCACAAGGAAGCTTGCCTCGTAGCCAGAACGCAGTTCGCCCAGCCGGCGCCCCGGAAACAGCGTTCGCGAACAATCTCCGGACCACATGCGCAGGAGCTCGGCGTTGCTGAACACATTCAGCCCGCGCAAATGGGCGATCTCCGCCGATGACGTCTGCCGCACTTCATCGCTGCCTGCCGCGAGCGTGACGCCAGACTCACGCAGCAAGCGCAGATTGGCGATCTGCGCCTCGCGCATCGCCTGATAGCGCGCTTGATCGCGGCGGCGGGTGGGCCGTTCGATCAGGACAGTCGTGGTCATCACAGAAACGCCGCGTTCAGCCGCAAGCCGCGCGTCGGCGGGATCGATCTGAGTAGCGCCGTCGTTTCCCGGCAGATGCGCGATCACGTCGACGCCGGCGGCGACGGCGACATGGAAATCGTGCCCGCTTTCGACATGGGCGAAGACCCGCAGCCCTTGCGCATGCGCGCGCGCGACGATGCGTGGGACGAGCGCTGGATCAAGACCTTTCTGACCGAAGAAGTCCGCATTGTCGCGCCGCGCGTCGTACTCTTCCGAGAAGAGCAGGAAGATCTTGATGAAGTCCGGGCGAAAGCCGGTAATGAGCGGCCATTTGCGTTCGAGATCGGCCTCGTTATCGACGACAAAATACGAATGGTCGGCCAGCGTCTCGCGGGTGAAGCCCGGATAGACGCCGCGCTCAAGCAGGCTTTCGCGCAGCCTGATCGGATGGCCGCCACTGGCTGTCAGGCCGCCATTGCCGAAGATGGTGTCGACGCTGCGCGGATTATTGTAGGTCGCCCGCACCGGATCGGTGAGCGCCGGCAAGTTCGACAAGGTGCCGACATAGAAGATGCCTTCGCGCAGATAGCGATCGATCGCCGCCTGGTTTTCGTCGGCCGCGCCGAGATTGTGATTATGGGCTTCGCAGAACGGCGGCACGACATACCCGCCTTGCAGGTCCACGCGCTGAGCCGCGCTCGTGGCGTCGGAAGCGCTGGTCGAAAGAATCCGGCCGGATTCAACGATCAAAACGCCCGGCGCGAACCCCTCGCCGTCGAATATCTGCCCGTTGACGTAAGCAATCCGGCCCACGTGGGGCGCATCGGCGCTGCTGGCCGCACACGCGGCAAGCAATGAGGCCATCGCGATCGCAAGAGTACGCATCAATCCCTCCCGGCTGAAGCGCGCTGCGTCAGCCGAGCAGAGTTCAGCTCCCACGGCGCATTCATGAGGGATGCGCCGATCCGCGGGCGTGGATGCGCGAAGGACCAAGAGTTTCCCGAACGGTTTCAACCGCCACCAATGACTTCGCGCCCGATCAGGAAGCGCCGCACTTCGCTCGTGCCCGCACCGATATCGTAGAGCTTAGCGTCGCGGGCGTAGCGCTCAACGGGGAAGTCTTTCGTGTAGCCGGCGCCGCCCAAGGCCTGGATGGCTTCGAGCGAGACTTTCACGGCGGACTCGGACGCATAGAGGATGGCGCCGGCCGCGTCGTGCCGCGTCGTCTTGCCAGCGTCGCAGGCTTTCGCCACCGCGTACACGTAAGCGCGCGCGGAATTGAGCGCGACAACCATGTCGGCCACCTTCGCCTGCATCAGCTGGAACGAGCCGATGGCTTTGCCGAATTGTTTGCGCTCGCGAACGTAGGGCAGCACGACATCGAGGCAGGCTTGCATGATGCCGAGCGGCCCGGCGCTGAGCACGGCGCGCTCGTAATCGAGGCCGCTCATCAGCACGCCGACGCCGCCATTGAGCGGACCCATCACGTTTTCTTCGGGCACCTCGCAATCCTCGAACACGAGTTCGCCGGTGTCGGAGCCGCGCATGCCCATCTTGTCGAGCTTCTGACCGACGCTGAAGCCCTTCATCCCCTTCTCGATCAGGAACGTGGTGATGCCGCCCGAGCCCGCGCCGGGTTCGGTCTTGGCGTACACAACCAGCGTGTCGGCGTGCGGTGCGTTGGTGATCCAGAATTTTGTGCCGTTGAGCACGTAGCGATCGCCGACCTTCTCCGCGCGCAATTTCATGCTCACGACGTCGGAGCCCGCGCCCGCTTCGCTCATGGCCAGCGAGCCGACGTGCTCGCCGCTGATCAGCTTCGGCAGATAGCGCGCTTTCTGGTCGGCGTTGGCCCAGCGGCGGATCTGGTTGATGCAGAGGTTCGAGTGCGCGCCGTAGCTCAGGCCGATTGAAGCGCTGGCGCGGCTGATCTCTTCCATCGCCACGACGTGCTCGAGATAGCCGAGGCCGAGGCCCCCATCCTCTTCCTTCACGGTCATGCCGTGCAGGCCAAGCTCCCCCATCTCCGGCCAGAGCGCGCGCGGGAATGTGTTGGTCGCGTCGATTTCGGCGGCGAGCGGCGCGATGCGATCCTGCGCGTAGCGGGCCGTGGTGTCGCGGATGGCGTCAGCGGTTTCGCCGAGGTTGAAATCGAGTTGGTGGTTTGACATCGGCGGCTCCGCTGCGGACCGCCAGCTTCCAGCCGGCAACCGCGTTCGAAACGCCTGACAGTCAGACGCCTGAAACGCCGAATGCCGGCTGGAAGCCGGCGGTCCGCTTACCGCTAATTGATTTGCCGGAGCCATAGAAATTGAACGTTGCGGCGGATACTGATAGATACGGTCTATGGATAGGTATCTGATCCGCTATTTCCTGGCCGTGGCCGAGCAGGGCTCGTTCTCGCGGGCGGCGGCCAAAGTGAGCGTGACCCAGCCGACTCTCTCGGTCGGCATCGCCAAGCTTGAGGCAGAAGTCGGAGCGCGGCTGTTTGAGCGGACGACGCGGCGCGTGTCGCTGACGCCGGCCGGCAGCCGCTTCCTGGCGCACGCCCGGCGCATCCAGCAGGAATACGAAGCCGCGCTCCGCGAGGTGTCGGAAGCGCCACAGCGCAAGCGGGTGCGGGCGGGCGTGCTCTCGACGATCCCGGCGCGCGACCTCGAGCGCGTGGTCGCGCACCACGCCAAGCATGCGGACGGCGAAGAGCTTGAGCTGCTCGACTCGAACGAGCGCGACATCGCCAACCGGCTCTCCGACGGGCGCCTCGATGCGGCGATTACAGTGCTGCGTCCGGGCTTTGCGGATTTCGCGCAAGAAAAGCTCAGGACCGAAGCGTATGTGTTGTTCGTCGCCGCTAACCACAAACTGTCGGGGGTAGAGAGCGTCGATGGCGGCGAGCTTGCCGGCGAGACGATGATCGTGCGCCGCCAATGCGAGGGCCTGCCGGAGATCAGCCGCTATTTCACCAATCGCGACGTGCGCCCGTTCTTCAGCTTGCGCACGTTGAGCGACGATCGCGCCATGAGCATGGTCGCGGCGGGGCTTGGCGTGACGGTGGCGCCAGAGAGCTTCAAGCGCACAGGGCTCGCGGCAGTAAGCTTGCGCGGCTTTGAGTTGAACCGCGAGATCGGCCTCGTGTTTTCGGATCGCGAACGGCAACGCTCAGGCGCGTTCGTGGATGCCGTACGCGCGACGTATGGGGCCCGTCGCAAAACAAGGTAAACGATAACCACGCGCGTTGTGGGCGTCCCGGCAAAATGTTACGTTAGCGGAACGTCGGGTCTCACAGGGTGTTTATAGGGTATGGCGCCTCCAGCTCGTCCCGTTTGGACAGGGCAAATCCGGCTTGCGCTCGTGGCGCTGCCGGTGAAGCTCTATTCCGCGCTCGATGCGCGGGAAAAGATTTCGTTCAACCAGATTCACGAACCTTCGAAGCAGCGCATTCGCTACGAGAAGGTCGCGCCCGGCATTGGCGCGGTCGATAAGGACGAGATCGTCAAAGGCTACGAATACCAGAAGGGCCGCTACGTGCTCTTTTCGGACGAAGAGTTCGAGGCTTTGAAGATCGACTCGAAGAAGACGCTCGACATGATCCAGTTCGCCCCGGCGGACACAATCGACGGGCTCTATTTCGACAAGCCGTATTACGCCCTGCCCGATGGCAAGCTGGCGGACGAGCCTTACCGCGTCGTGCGCGATGCACTGAAGAAGACGAAAACCGTCGGCCTCGGCCAGATCACCATGCGCGGGCGCTCCTACGTCGCGGCGGTGAAGCCGTACGAGGATGGGCTCGTTGTCGAGACGCTGCACTACGCCGAAGAGGTGCGCAGCGCGAAATTGTTCTTCGATGATCTGCCGAACGGCAAGCTCGACGCCGATCTGGTGGACCTCGCCGAGGAACTCATCAACCGCAAGAAGGCCAAGTTCGACCCGACCAAGTTCGAGGACGAATATTCGATCGCCATCCAGCGTCTGGTGAAGAAGAAGATCGAACGCCACGGCGAATTGGTGCTCGAAGACCAGGAAGACCCCTCGCCCGATTATGGCGACAACGTCGTCTCGCTGGTCGATGCGCTGAAGAAATCGCTGTCGAAGAAGCAGGCCGTCGCCAACGACGCTGAAGAGGCGCCGGCGAAGAAAGCCGCGCCGAAGAAGCGCGCAGCGGCGGCGAGCGTGAAAGCCGCGCCACGCGCTAAAGCGCCGGCGAAACGCGCTAAGAAATAAACGGATGAACTGACGTGCGGTTTCACCCATCCCCGGACGAGCCGAAGGCGAGGTCCGGGGCCCATAACCGCCAACGTCTGAGTTTATGGGCCCCGGACTGCCGCTTCGCGGCCTCCGGGGATGGGTGCAGTGATGGCCCGTAAATCCGCAGCGAAAAAGACCACAGCGCCCAAGGCGATCGTCGGCGGTTTGGCTGAGTACAACAAGAAGCGCGATTTCTCGAAAACCAACGAGCCAGCTCCCGGCGCGATGAAGGAAGCCGGCGGCATGTTCGTCGTGCAGAAGCACGCCGCCACCCGCCTGCACTACGATTTCCGGCTTGAGCATGACGGCGTGCTGATGAGCTGGGCGGTGCCGCAAGGCCCCTCGCTCGACCCGAAGATCAAGCGCCTCGCCGTGCGCACGGAAAACCATCCGCTTGAATACGGCGCGTTCGAAGGCGTGATCCCGAAGGGCGAGTATGGCGCCGGCGCGGTGATCATCTGGGACACCGGCAAGGTGCGCTGGCTCTACGATCCGGCCGAAGGCATGGCCAAGGGCGAACTCAAATTCATCCTCGACGGCGAACGGCTGAAGGGTGAGTTCCACATGGTCAAGATCAAGCCGCGCGAGGGCGAGCGCGGCGATCCTTGGCTGCTATTCAAATCGAAAGACCGCCACGCCGGCGAGGTCGACCCAACCGAACGCAACATCACCAGCGTCATCAGCGGCCGCACCATCGAGGACGTGCGCACCAAGAACGCGCGCGTGTGGAGCAAGGGTGGCGAGAAAGCGCCGCGCGCGAAGGCGCCGAAATGGGCGTTCGTCGAGCCGGCTTTGGCGACGCGCGTCGAGGCTGCGCCGGCGGGTGACGATTGGATCCACGAGATCAAGTACGACGGCTATCGCTTGCAAGCGGCGGTGAGCGGCGACGCGGTGCGGCTCTACACGCGCAACGGTCTCGACTGGACCGGCACGTTCCCGCAAATCGCCGACGCGTTGGCGGGACTTGGGCTGAAGGACGTGCTGCTCGATGGCGAAGCGGCCGTGGTGCAGCCGAATGGGCGCACCGATTTCGTGTCGCTGCAGCGGAGCATGGAATTCGGCGCTGCGAAGGGCGTTTCGTATTTCGTGTTCGACCTGATCGCCGAGGGCGACAAGGATTTGCGCAAGACACCGCTCAGCGAGCGCAAAGCGCGGCTCCAAAAACTGCTCGCGAAAGCCAAGAAGCCGATCCACCTCTCGCCGTACTTTGAAGGCGACGGACCGCACTTGCTGGAAGCGTTTCGCGAGAAAGGCCTGGAGGGCGTCGTTTCGAAGAAAGCCGATAGCGCGTACCGCAGCGGCCGCACGCAGAGCTGGCTCAAGGCGAAGTGTGTCAACGAGCAGGAGTTTGTGATCATCGGCTATCAGAAATCGCTCAAGGGCCGCGCCTTCGCGTCGTTGATGTTGGGCGATTATGAGGACGAGACGCTCGTCTATCGTGGCAACGTCGGCACCGGCTTCACCGACAAAACGCTCGCCTCGTTGCAGGAGAAGCTTTCAAAGCTGGAGCGCAATAAGCCAGCGCTGGCCGTGCCGCGCGAAGCGGCGAAGGGCGCGGTGTGGGTTGAGCCGAAGCTCGTCGCACAGATCAAGTTCGCCGACGTGACGCCGGACGGCATGGTGCGCCACGCTGTGTATCTCGGGCTGCGCGGCGATAAATCACCTGAGCAAGTGGAAACTGAAACGCCGCGCCAAGTGCTGAAATCGCGCGTGCGGCTTTCGCATCCCGATCGCGTGCTCTTCCCCGACGCGGGTGTGACCAAAGCCGAATACGCGCTCTATCTCGAAGCAGCAGCCGAGCGCATGGCGCCGCATGTGTTCGGGCGGCCGCTGAGCCTCGTGCGCGCGCCCGACGGCGTCGGCGGCCAGCAATTCTTTCAGAAGCACGCCATGGCCGGCGCGCCGAAAGAGCTTGAGACTGTCGCAATCACCGAGAAAGACGGTTCGAAAGAAAATTATCTGACGATCAAAAACGCAGACGGCCTCGTCGCCTGCGCGCAGATGTCAGCGCTTGAGGTTCACGTCTGGGGTTCGCGCAACGACGCGCTCGAAAAGCCGGACCGCATGGTGTTCGACCTCGATCCGGACGAAGGCCTCTCATTCGAACAAGTGAAGCGCGCCGCGTTCGACATCAAGGCGCTGCTCGAAAGCGCGGACCTGCCCACCTTCGCGATGATCACCGGCGGCAAGGGCATCCACATCGTTCTCAACTTCAAGCGCAAGCATTCGTGGGAGGAGCACAAAGGCTTCTCGCAAGAGGTCGCCGAGCTTGTGGAGCGGCTCGATCCGAAACGCTTCGTGTCGAGCATGTCGAAAGCGCAGCGCAAGGGCCGCATCTTCGTCGACTATCTGCGCAATGGACGCGGCGCGACCGCGATCGCGCCCTATTCCGCACGCGCCCGCGGCATGGCGACGATCGCCGTGCCGGTGAGCTGGGCGGAGCTGAAAACCATTCCCGCCGCGAACGTGTTCAAACTGAAAGACATGCGCGCGCGGCTGAGCGAGCCTGACCCGTGGGTCGCGTACGACGAAAGCGCCGTGGCGTTGACGAAAGCTGTGCGCCGCAAGCTCGGCCTCGCCTGAGCGCTCGCGCGGATATTCACGCACGGGAGAGCGAGTTATCTCGGCGTCGATTCCGGCACACCCAATGCCGAGCCGCTTGGTCGAAGTTGGAAATACTGCGTTGCCAAATTGATTGTGCGTGTAGTGGCGGCAACATGGTAACGACGACCCATGAGGTATGTGATCACAGCCATGGCGCTGCTGCTCGCCGCGTGCGGACAGCAGCCCGAGCCGGCGCCGGAGCCCCCGGCGGCGAGCGCTGCGGCGCCCGCGCCGTGGTTCATCTGCGACGGCGTCGACGCGCAGACCTTGGTGCTGGCCACGGGCGGACCGCCTAGCGCGACCGCCACGCTGACCATCTACGACAAGACCACCGGCGCCACCGCTGGCCCGCCGACCGCGTACACGATCGGCGAAAGCGAAGGCGCGGCCGGCAGCGTGGTCGTGTCGCTGCGCAATGCCGAAGGCGGCCTGATCGACGTGCGCAGCACCAATCCGGGCATGCTGGAAAATCCAAGCAGCGCCTACACGCCGCGCGTTTCTTCCGTCCGCATGGCGATGGCGAGTTCTATCGGCGGCGGCGCGATTCAGCCGGTGAACGTCGAATGCCGCTGGCTGCCGCGCACGCGTTTGCTGGCTTTCACTGGACGCCGCACCATCGTCGTGCACGAAGATGCGGACGGCGATCTGATCTACACGTCGTATGATTTCGCGAATTCCGCGCGCGCAGCACCGATCGACCTCAGCGAAAACGGCCGCACCACCGCCTTTTCACTTGAAGCGCGCGACGGCCGCGAGACGACAACGCCTGACGGCACGACGTTCGAATTCCGCGCCGACATTGAGACGGACATCATTGTAAGCACGACGCGAGCTGGAACTGGAACCGTCGAGGTGCGACGCCATGGGCCTGATCCAGTGCAAAGCGAAGCTTTGATCGCCATGCAAATTGGCGAGGCAGATACGTAAAAATTTTGCAATTGATCCGGGTACGGATGATCGCTACGGTCGCCCCAAGTTGGCGCACTGAAGCGCCGAGCGGGTGGAGCAAAGCAGAAGCTGCGGAACGGCGTGAAACGCCGCGTGGTTGACTGTGCATAACCTCCCTCCGCAAGTAGCAGAACAGCACAGAGGTTGCGCGCATGTCGCAGTTTGCCACTTACGAGAAATCCGGGCGCGTCGCGCTCATCACCCTCAACCGGCCGGAAAGTCGCAACGCGATCGCGACAATTGAGGATTGCGACGATATCGCCGCCGCATTCAATCGCGCGCAGGCAGACGAGGAAGTCAGCGTCGCCATCATCACCGGCGCGGGCCAGGCCTTCTGTTCGGGCGGCGATCTCAAATCAATCCGCGAACGCACCGGCATCGGCCCCAGCAAGGTGACGCCGGAAGGCACGCGGCGCAATTATCGCCGCGGCGTGCACACCGCGATCAAGGCGATCGTCGAGTGCGAAGTCGTCACCATCGCCGCGATCAACGGCTCGGCGATCGGGCTTGGCCTCGATGTCGCCGCCGCGTGCGACATGCGGCTGATTGGCGAAAGCGTGAAAGTGGCGTCGAGCTTCGTGAAAGTCGGCCTCATCCCAGGCGACGGCGGCGCCTACATTCTGAACGGTTTGCTCGGCAAAGCGATGGCCTCGCAGCTGATCTTCACCGGCGACACGATCGATGCGGCCGAAGCGCTGCGGATCGGCCTCGTCAACAAGGTCGCGCCAGATGCGCAATTGCTCGATGAAGCGCGCGCGCTGGCCGAACGCGTGGCCGTGAACCCGCCGCGCTCGGTGCGGATGACGAAGCGGCTGATGATCGAGGCGCAGCATGGCCGCCTGAACGACGTGCTCGAACTCTCCGCCGCGTTCCAAGCGCTGGCGCACGAAACCGCCGATCACCAGGAGGCGGTGGACGCCTTTGTCGAGAAGCGCAAGCCGCGCTTCACTGGCAAGTGAGCGTGCAGCCATGGCCTCAGGAACCGTAAAGTACGCGCTGCGCGCGGGCGTGGCGCTCGCCGCGGCGTACGAGAAAGAGGACGCGGTGCTGTCCTCCTCCAAGATCACGGACGCGGAGAAACTGCCTGCGCATTATGGCGAAACCATCGTTAACAGCATGCGCCGCGCGAAATTGCTGACGGCGTCGAAGGGCAAGAATGGCGGCTATCGCCTCGCCCGCGCGCCAGAGCAGATCAGCGTCGCCGACGTGGTGCTGGCGATCGATGGGCACACAACGCAAGTCGAGTGCGTGCGCGCGGAAGATCGGCGTTGCTCGGAATGTCCGGGTGATCTGCCGTGCCTGTTGCGGCGCATGTTCGCGCGCGCGAACGAGCGGCTGCTCGATGAATATCGAAGCGTGACGCTGGCGGATCTGCTGGCGGAACGGCGCAACGGCAATGGCGGGGCCTGAGAAGCTTCCGCTCGCGGTCGATCTCGACGGCACCTTGATCCGCGGCGATCTGTTCGGCGCGGCGATGTGGAAGCTGGCCACACGCGCGCCGTGGCGCTTGCCGCTGCTGCTGATGTGGCTCACGCGTGGACGCGCGCATGCGAAGGCGCGGCTGTGTGAGCTTCATCCAGTCGATGCGGCGGGCCTGCCCTATGATGAGCGCGTCGTGGCGTGGTTGCGCGAGGAGCGCGCAAGCGGACGCGAGATCGCGCTGGCGACTGCGTTCGATCGCGCTGGGGCGGATGCAGTGGCAAAGCACCTCGGCTGCTTCGATCGCGTGTTTGCCTCCGATGGCGTGGTGAACCTGAAATCGCATCGCAAAGCCGAAGCGCTGGCCGCCGCATATCCGGCTGGCTTCGTGTACGCAGGCAACGAGCGCGCTGATCTCGCTGTATGGGCGACGGCGAAGGCGGCGGTGGTTGTGAATGCATCGCCGGCGCTGGAACGTGAAGCCACGCGGCGGTTTTTGGTGGAGCGCGTATTCACACGCTAGTGCGTGCTCTGGCCTTCGACAGGCTCAGGCCGGCGCAAAGATAGAGTAGCGCAACTGCCTAGTGGCGCCTCCCTGAGCTTGTCGAAGGGGGCGCGTGCTCGGTCTGCGAGCTAGCGGAACACGACGAAGCGCGCGCCGATGAAATTCCACACCAAAGTCACGCCGGTCGCGATCACTTGCGCGGCGACGTACCAGAGGCCTTGGGCGACGAGAAACCCCAGGATCGCGCCGTTGAGCGCGGCGCCGATGGCGTAAAGCGTCGCGAACTTGAGGAAGCTCGAAGCGACCGGCGCGTCCGACTTGAACGTGAAGCGGCGATTGAGGACGTAGCTCACCGTCGTGCCGATGGCGTAACCGATCGTTGTCGCCAGCACCGGGCCGACATTCGCCAATTCGACGAGCGCGATGAGCACGATGTAGTGCGACGCCGTCGCCGCGACGCCCACCAAGGCGAAGCGTGCGACCTGCGCGAGGAATGGCGGCGGTGACGACATAAGCAGGTCCGCTTCTGGCACATTTCCGTTCGTCTGCAAGCTGTTGCGCGCGCGCCGCTCCTGACCCATGTTTCGCCGCTCTTTTTGTTTGTCGCGCGCCTGGTCGGAAAACCGCTTCACACTTTTCCGGGCGCGCTCCGAGGTGACCCATGATCCGCGTTGGCATTGGCGGCTGGAATTTCGAGCCGTGGAAGAACAATTTTTACCCGAAGGGCCTCGCGGCGACGAAGGAGCTTGCCTACGCGAGCGAGCGCCTGCACGCGATCGAGATCAACGCCACTTTCTACAAAACCCAGAGCGCCGCTTCGTTCAAGAAATGGGCGGCGTCGACGCCGGACAATTTTATGTTCACCGTGAAAGCCTCGCGTGCGGCGACGCAGCGCAAGGATCTGCGCGAAGCGGCGGAATCGGTCGAGTGGTTCTTGAACAGCGGCTTGACCGAGATGGGCGCGAAGCTCGGCCCACTCTTCTGGCAGATGGCGCCGTACAAGAAATTCGATCCGGCGGAGATGAAAGCCTATTTCGAGCTGCTGCCTGAGAAGATCGGTAAGACGAAACTGCGCCACGCCATCGAGGTGCGTCACGACAGCTTCCTCGATCCCGAGTTCCGCAAGCTCGCCGGTGAGCACAACATCGCCGTGATCCATGTCGACGCCGACAAACGCCCGGATTTCATGAAGCCGACTGCGGATTTCGTGTACGCGCGGCTTGAGCGCACGCAGGCCGAGGAAGAGCTTGGCTATCCGAAGGCTGAGCTGAAGAAATGGGCGAAAGTCGCCAAGGATTGGGAGAAGACCGGCGACACGTTCGTGTTCTTCATCTCCGGCGCCAAAGAGCGCAATCCGCACGCGGCGATGGCGTTTATGGAGATGGTGGGGTGACGAGCCCTCTCCCTCCTTTGGGAGGGAGAGGGTTGGGTGAGGGTGGAGCGCGAAGCATCGTGATCGGCGTTTCACTCGGTGCTGACTGAGCCGGCCCCTCACCCTGCCCTCTCCCCCTTTCGGGGGAGAGGGTGCTACGGTGCCCTCATGGATTTTCGCGAAATCATCATCCGTAAGCGCGACGGCGGCGCGTTGGCGAAGGACGAGATCGCCGCGTTCGTGCGCGGTCTCAGCGATGGCTCGCTGGCCGCGGAGCAGGTTTCCGCCCTGGCGATGGCGATCTTGCTCAAGGGCTTCGACGCGCGCGAGACAGCGGCGCTGACGCACGCGATGGCGCATTCCGGCGTCACCATCGATTGGCGCGGCGAGAAGCTTGGCGGACCGGTGCTCGACAAGCATTCGACTGGCGGCGTGGGCGACAAGGTGAGTCTGATGCTGGCGCCGATCGTGGCGGCGTGCGGTGGCTTCGTGCCGATGATTTCCGGGCGCGGGCTTGGGCACACGGGCGGCACGCTCGATAAACTCAGCGCCATTCCAGGCTACGATGCGACGCCAGACCTGCCGCGCTTCAAGCGCGTGGTGAAAGAGGTTGGCTGCGCCATCGTCGGCCAAACCAGCGATCTCGCGCCGGCGGATCGGCGCTTCTATTCGATCCGCGACGTGACCGGCACGGTGGAATCCGTGCCGCTCATCACGGCGTCGATCTTGTCGAAGAAGGTCGCGGCCGGGCTTGAGGGCCTGGTGATGGACGTGAAAGTCGGCACGGGCGCCTTCATGCGCGAGATGGCGCAGGCGGAGACGCTGGCGAAAACGCTGACCGCGACGGCGGCTGAGCTCGGCTTGCCCGTGCACGCGCTGATCACCGACATGAACGAAACACTCGGCCTCAGTGCTGGCAACGCACTCGAAGTGCGCGAGACGCTCGCCTACCTCACCGACGGCTCGCGCGAAGCGCGGCTGCACGAGGTGGTGATGGCGCTGGCCGCGGAGATGTTGTTGCTCGGAAAGATCGAGACTGATCTCGCCAAAGGCCGCGCACGCGCGGAGGCGGCGCTGACGAGCGGCAAGGCGGCTGAGGTGTTCGCGCGTATGGTGACGGCGCTCGGCGGGCCGGCGGATTTCGTGGAGCGCGCGGATCAATACATGCCAGCGGCGCCGGTGGTGCGGGATGTTGCGCCGGCGCGCACAGGGTTTGTGAGCGCTGTCGACACACGCGCGGTCGGCATGGCGGTGATCGCGCTCGGCGGCGGGCGGGTGCGGATCGAGGACAAGATCGACGTGCGCGTTGGCTTCACGGACGTCGCGCCGATCGGCGCGCGCGTCGGGCCGGAGCGGCCTTTGGCTGTGGTGCATGCGGCGGACGACACAAGCGCTGAGGCGGCGATTGCTGCGCTGCGGGAGGCTTACAAGATCGCGGAGACCGCACCAGATGCGCGCGATGTAATCTGCGCTCGGTTGACTTAGAAGCTCCGAGGAACGCCGGCTTCCAGCCGGCATCCGTTGAATTGCGTGCGGGCCTTCGTTGGTTGGAGCGCGGCGCCTCCGGCGACGCATGCGCGGCCGGAGGCCGCGCGCTCCAACTTGCAAGCGTTAATGCTGAAGTGCCGGCTGGAAGCCGGCGGTCCTCGGAGCTTCGCGCGGCTAGCGCCCTCCTCCGCAACACATTAGTGTCGCCCCACAAACGGGGGGTTCATGCCGCAACAAGCCATTGGCGCGATCGGGATGGTCGCGATTTTGCTGATCGCGTTTCTGCTGTCGAACGGCAAGACGCGGATCAACTTCCGCATCATCGCTTGCGCATTCCTGCTGCAATTGGCGATCGGCGTGCTGGTGCTCTACGTGCCGGTTGGCCGCGCGGGGATTGCGGCGCTTTCGGCGGGCGTGGACTCGCTGCTGAGCTATTCCTCCGCCGGCATCAACATGGTGTTCGGGCCGCTGGCGACCGACTACCCCGCCTCGTTCGCGCTGCAAGTGCTGCCGATCATCATCTTCTTCGGCGCGCTACTCGCGGTGCTCTATTATCTCGGCATCATGCAATGGGTCGTCCGGCTCATCGGCGGCGGTCTGCGACTGATCATCGGCACCGGGCGCGTCGAAAGCCTCTACGCGGCGGCGAACATCTTCGTCGGCCAATCGGAATCGCCGCTGGTTGTGAAGCCCTATCTGCGCGCGCTGACGACGCCGCAAATGTTCGCTTTGATGTGCACCGGCATGGCCGGCATCGCCGGCTCGCTACTCGCGGCGTACGCGTCGATGGGCATGCGCACGGAATATTTGTTGGCGGCGAGCTTCATGGCCGCGCCTGGCGGCTTGCTGATGGCCAAGATCATCATGCCGGACGAAAAGCGCGCCGCTGACGCGCCGAAAGAAGACGAGGTAAAGCTCGCTGACGATACGCACGGCGATGAAAAGCCCGTCAACGTGTTCCAAGCCGCCGGCAACGGCACGATGGACGGCTTGAAAGTCGCGGTCGCCGTCGGCGCGATGCTGATCGCTTTTGTCGGCTTGATCGCGATGCTGAACGGCATGCTCTCCGGCATCGGCGGCTGGTTCGGCTATGACGATCTGACGTTCCAGCGTGTGCTCGGCTGGGTGTTCGCGCCGGTGATGTTCATGCTGAACATTCCGTGGAACGAGGCGCAGACGGCCGGGCAATTGTTCGGCGAAAAGCTGATCCTCAACGAGTTCGTCGCCTATCTGCATTTCGGCGAGATCATCGACACGCTCTCGCCACATACGCAGGCGGTGGTGACGTTCGCGTTGTGCGGCTTCGCCAATTTCAGCTCGATCGCCATTCAGCTCGGCGTGCTGGGCGAGCTTGTGCCCGAACGCAAAGGCGAGATCGCCAAGCTTGGGTTGCGCGCAGTCGCGGCGGGTTCGCTGGCGAATTTGATGAGCGCGGCGATGGCTGGGCTTATCCTCTCGTTTGCGTTGTAGTCGGACATGGCCAAGCGCGTCATTCAAGCGACGACCCGATTGGCGCTCTTCGGCGCTGCGTTGATTTGCTTTGCACTGATCCTTGCAGTCGTGGGTGCGCTGGGTCCACCACCCCGCCTCTTCCCGGAATTTTTGGTGACGACTCAAGACTGGGACGAGTATTGGCGCCTAGCCGCACAGCAGGCCGGAAAAAGCGCCACCGTCATCGTGCTTGCCGTGTCGTTCTTCGTCGTTGCACTGAGAATGCTCGTTTGGGTCCTCAAAGGACTGTTGCCGTCCGTGCTCGTAAGGTAGCCGAGGCGCTTGCAAACCGAGCCCGGCAGTCGCACATTTGGGTGCTTGAGAAGCGCCGTTTTGGGCGTGAACGAGCATTCATGACAGAAAACCGCCAAGGCCATATCCGCCTGACCTCTCACCCGGGTTCAGGCGCGCCGATACGTTTTCCGATTCAGTGGGGCGCGGCGAGCGCGCGTGAGCGCGGGCCGGTGATCGGCTCGGTGAACGCCGGCGGAAACCGCAACGCGATCGGCGCCCATGGCGGCTCCTATTCGGTGTACCGCGCATTGGCCGTATCTGCCGGCGCGCTCAATCCATCGGTGCGTCCGGACCTGACGGACACTGCGCCCGTCGTGCAGCTTGGCCCCTATCCGCAATGGAGCGACGCAAAGAAGATCGTCTCGCTCGATCCTTGGGGCGCCGATGTGTTCACCGCGTTCCGCACTGAGCTCGACGGCGGCTTGGACATTCGCCCAACGATCGCCGTCACCAAGGCACGGCTGACGCTGCCCGAGATGCAGGACGCGATCGCCAAAGGCCGCGTAAAGGTCGATGGCGATATCGTGCGCGAAGGCGGTGACGTCGCGGTGATCAAAGCTGCGGTCGATCCGGTTTGGTATTTGCCGGGCGTCGCCGAGCGCTTCGGCGTCAGCGAAGACAAGCTGCGGCATACGTTGTTCGAGCAAACCGGCGGGATGTATCCGGAACTCGTCACGCGTCCGGACCTGCAAGTGTTCCTGCCGCCGATCGGCGGCATCACGCTTTACATTTTCGGCGATCCCGCCGCGATCACCGATCCCAAGCGCCGGCTTGCATGCCGCGTGCACGATGAGTGCAATGGGTCGGACGTGTTCGGCTCGGACATCTGCACCTGCCGCCCCTATCTGACGCACGGCATCGAGGAATGCGTGAAGGAAGCGCAAGATGGCGGCGCCGGGCTGATCGTTTACAATCGCAAGGAAGGCCGCGCGCTTGGCGAGGTGACGAAATTCCTCGTCTACAACGCGCGCAAACGTCAGCCGGGCGGTGATCAGGCGGCCACGTATTTCGAACGCACCGAATGCGTCGCCGGCGTGCAGGACGCGCGCTTCCAGCAATTGATGCCGGATGTGCTGCATTGGCTCGGCATCACCCATATCGATCGCTTCATGTCGATGTCGAACATGAAGTACGACGCGATCGCCGGCCAAGGCATCAGCATCGGCGAGCGCGTGCCAATCCCCGCCGGGCTCGTGCCGGACGACGCCAATGTCGAGATGGAAGCGAAGAAAGCCGCCGGCTATTTCACGCCGGATGCGCCGCCGAGCGAAGAAGACCTAACCCGCGTGGTGGGCCGTGACCTCAAAGATTTTTGATCTACGCGCTGATCGAACCTCCCCCCTCGCGGGGGAGGTGGCGAGCGATAGCGAGCCGGAGGGGGGGCGAACGAAGTTTCGTGCAAGCCTCTCGAACGCGCTCTGTTCTGACAGCCCCCCACCCCCTACCCCCGCCCCGCAAGGGGGCGGGGGATGAGTCTAACGCCGCAAGCTTTGCTCTCGGCCGCCGCCGTTCGCTCCAAAGCGGACGAGGTGTTCGCGCGCGCGCTGGAGGGGACGCTGCCGCACTGGCGTATCAATCTCAGCGCCTTGCTGGCATGCGCGGATTTTGTCGCCAAGACGATCCGTGAGCGCTACCCAACGCTCGATGTACCCTTCCACGCGCGCTGGCGCCATTTCGTGTTCGGCGGACGCGATTTGTGGAGCGAAATCGCGGCGAGCGCAGCATGGCGCGACGCAGACGCGCGTGCGCGCGCCGAGTTTGATCTGGCGATCACATCCGTCCTGCTCGACGCCGGCGCTGGCGCGGCGTGGAGCTACAGCGACGATGCAAGCGGCCTGAAAGCCGCGCGCTCCGAGGGCCTCGCGCTCGCGAGTTTGCGCTTGTTCGAATGGGGCGGGTTCTCAACGGAGCCAAGCGATCCGCTGCGCGCCGATGCCGCTGGTTTGAAGCGCATCGACGCCAGCGCACTGGGCGATGCGTTCCAAGTGAGCACGCAAAACCCCCTGCTCGGCCTCGAAGGCCGCGCGGCGCTGCTCAATCGCCTTGGCGTGCAAGCGGAAGCGCGGCCCGACCTTTTCGCGCGCGCTGACACGTCGCGCCCAGGCGGCTTGTACGACGTGCTGAAAGCGCACGCGGAAAACGGCGTATTGCGCGCGCCTTTGATCCTTGACGCGCTGCTCGAAGGGCTCGGGCCGATCTGGCAGAACCGGCCGTCGCTGGATGGAGTCGCGCTGGGCGATTGCTGGCCAGTCGAGAGCTTTGGCTTCGTGCCCCTCCACAAGCTTTCGCAATGGCTTGCCTATTCGCTGATCGAACCACTCGGGCGCGCCGGCGTGCGCGTGGTTGAGATCGACGGCCTCACCGGCCTCGCGGAATATCGCAATGGCGGGCTGTTCGTGGATGCGGGCGTGCTCGTGCCAACGGACGGCGGCGCGCTGACGGGCGTGTACCAGGTGCACGATCCGTTCGTGGTGCTGTGGCGCTCGCTGACGGTCGCGCTACTCGACCGCATCGCGCCGCTCGTGCGCGAGCGGCTTGGCGTCAGCGCCGAACAATTCCCGCTGGCGTGCGTGCTCGAAGGCGGCACCTGGGCGGCTGGGCGGATTCTTGCGCGCGAAAAACGCGCCGATGCGGGACCGCCCTTCGTGATCGAGAGCGACGGCACAGTGTTTTAGGGGGCAGGCATGCAGGGCGTTACGATCGTCAATCACCCATTGGTGCAGCACAAGCTCACCATCATGCGCGACGTGAACACCAAGACGCGGTCGTTCCGCAACCTGTTGCGCGAAATCGCGACCTTGCTCTGCTACGAGGTGACGCGCGATTTGCCGCTGCATGACGTGGCGATCCAAACGCCGGTCGCACCGATGACGGGCAAGGAAATCGACGGCAAGAAACTGGTGCTCGCGCCGATCCTGCGCTCAGGGCTTGGCTTTCTGGAAGGCATGCTCGATCTCGTGCCGTCCGCGCGCGTGGCGCATATCGGGCTCTATCGCGATCCGAAAACGCTCAAGGCGGTCGAGTATTATTTCAAAGCGCCGACCGACATCGCCGACCGCATGGTGATCGTCGTCGATCCGATGCTGGCGACGGGCCACACCGCGATCGCGGCGGTGGAGCGGCTGAAGGAACACGGCGTCTCGAACATACGTTTCGTCTGCCTGCTCGCCGCGCCCGAGGGCATTCACGCGTTCCAAGCCGAGCATCCTGGCGTGCCGATCTGGACCGCGGCCGTGGACGAGAGGCTGAACGATCATGGCTATATCGTGCCAGGCTTGGGCGACGCCGGCGACCGGATGTACGGGACCAGATGAACTCACCCCTCCCCCTTGCGGGGAGGGGCAGGGGTGGGGGTACGGGCGGCAGCTTTTCCGGAGACAACACCGCCGTCACCCCTCCCCCAACCCCGCCCGCAAGGGGCGGGGAGTCACAGCGGCGCGTGACATGAAACCACTTTCGCGGCACGATAGCGCCATCTCCCAGGAGCCTTAACCATGCGCGCCATCATTGGCGTTTTGGACTCATTTGGCGTCGGCGCGACGCCTGACGCGGTGAAGTTCGGCGAAGAAAAAGCCGACACGTTCGCCTCGATCGTCGAAGCCTGCGCGGCGGGTCGCGCGGACAAGGCCGGCGTGCGCCAAGGGCCGTTGCAGATTCCAAATCTAACCGCGTTGGGCCTCGGCGAAATCGGCGCGATGACGGGCAAGCAATTGTCGCTCGCGCGCGCGAGCAAGCTCACTGGCAAATTCGGGCGCGCGGCAGAGAAAAGCTTCGGCAAGGACACGCCGAGTGGCCATTGGGAAATGATGGGCGCGCCGGTCGAGTACGATTGGGGTTATTTCGGCCACGAGTTTCCGAGCTTTCCGAAAGCGCTCACCGATGCGCTGATCGAACGCGCGAAGCTGCCGGGCATTCTCGGCAACAAACACGCCTCCGGCACGACGATCATCGAGGAGATGGGCGAAGAGCACATCCGCACCGGCAAACCGATCTGCTACACGTCCGCGGATTCCGTGTTCCAAATCGCCGCACACGAAAAGCATTTCGGCCTGGAGCGACTCTACGAAGTTTGCGAAATCGCCCGCGAGCTGGTGGACGAGTACAATATCGGCCGCGTCATCGCCCGCCCGTTCGTCGGCGAGACCGCCGCCACGTTCAAACGCACCGGGAACCGCCACGATTACGCGACGCCGCCACACGTGCCGACGTTGTTGGACCGCGCGCTGGAAGACGGCCGCCAAGTCATCGGCATCGGCAAGATCAGCGACATCTTCGCGGCGCGCGGCGTGTCGAAGAGCGTACGCGCCGATGGCAACGAAGCTTTGTTCGATGCGATGCTCGAAGAAACGAAGAACGCGCCCGACGGCTCGATCGTGTTCGCGAACTTCGTCGATTTCGATATGCTCTACGGTCACCGCCGCGATCTCGTCGGCTATGCCGCGGCGCTCGAAGCGTTCGACAAGCGCATTCCGGAATTGCTCGCCGTCCTGAAGCCGGATGATCTCGTCGTGTTCAGCGCCGATCACGGCTGCGACCCGACTTGGCCCGGCAGCGATCACACGCGTGAGCACGTGCCGATCATCGCCTTCGGGCCGAAAGTTGCGCCAGGGCCCATCGGCACGCGCGACACGTTTGCCGACATCGCTCAATCCATCGCTGACCATCTCGGCATGAAGCCGATGCCGGTCGGCCAATCGTTCCTCTAAAGCGAGCGCACATGACAAAGCCGCGCGGCCCTCACCTCGTTCCTCCGCCCGCGTCGCGCGACAACGCGCCGGTGCGCGTTGAGGGCACGGCGTTTGACGGCGATTGGATCGAAAGCCTGCGCATTGATCGCAGCGCCGTGGAACGCCGCATCGCCACGCTTGGCGGCCGGCGCACGGTGAAGAAGCAATGGCAGGCGGCGTGGTTGCTGAAGGCGATCACGCTGATGGACCTCACCACGCTCTCCGGCGAGGACACCGAGGAGCGCGTGCGTCGCTTGTGCGCGAAAGCGCGCAATCCAGTGCGCAAAGATTTGCTCGAAGCGATGGGCGCCGAGCATCTGCCGATCAAAACCGGCGCGGTGTGCGTCTATCACGAAATGATCGCGCCAGCCGTCGATGCGCTGCGCGGCTCCGGCATTCCGGTGGCGGCGGTGTCAACGGGCTTTCCCGCGGGCCTTGCGCCATTCAAAACGCGCCTGGTCGAGATCGAGGAAAGCGTCGCCGCGGGCGCCGAAGAGATCGACATCGTCATCTCGCGCCGGCACGTGCTCAACAGCGATTGGAATGCGCTTTACGATGAGGTGAAAGCCTTCCGCGAAGCGTGCGGGCCAGCGCATCTCAAAGCGATCATCGCCACCGGCGAACTCGGCAACATGCCGAAGATCGCCAAGGCGTCGCTCGTTTCGATGATGGCCGGCGCCGATTTCATCAAGACGTCGACCGGCATGGAAGCCACCAACGCCAGCTTGCCCGTCAGCCTCGTGATGATGCGGATGATCCGCGAGTTTCACGAGCGCACCGGCCAGCGCGTCGGCTTCAAGCCGGCGGGCGGTATCGCCAAGGCGAAGGAAGCGCTCGCTTATCTCGTTCTGGTGAAGGAAGAGCTCGGCAACGACTGGCTCGATCCGCACTATTTCCGTTTCGGCGCCTCGCGCCTGCTCGGCGATATCGAACGCCAGCTCGAACACTACGTCACCGGCCGTTATTCGGCGGCGAACAGGCATCCGGTGGGTTGAACCAACTCCCTCTCCCTCCCTTGGGAGGGAGAGGGTTGGGGTGAGGGTGGAGCGCGGGCGTTGGAACTATCGACGCGCAACCTTTCTCGACGGAGCAGCCCCCTCACCCTGCCCTCTCCCCCTCGGGGGAGAGGGTGATTAGGCGCAAATCAGTTTAAGGCTTGAGGCCATGTCGAAATCGCAACCAAGCGTCGCCGAGATTTTCGAAACGATGGAATACGGCCCCGCGCCGGAAGAGCAGAACCGCGTGCGCGATTGGCTGAAGGCGCATGCGGCGCCGTTCGGGCAATTCATCGGCGGCGAGTGGACGAAAGCGTCCAAGCAAACCATCGAAGCGAAGAACCCAGCCAACGGCGAGCTGCTCGCGCGCTTCTCGATCGCCAGCGACAGCGATGTGAACGCCGCCGTTGAAGCAGCGGCAGCAGCATTTCCCAAGTGGAGCCGTTCGAGCGGCTTCGAGCGCGCGAAGGTGCTCTATGCGCTCGCGCGCTCGGTGCAGAAGAATTCGCGCTTCCTGGCGGTGCTGGAGACGCTCGACAACGGCAAGCCGATCCGCGAGACGCGCGACATCGATGTGCCGCTCGTCGCGCGGCATTTCTATCACCACGCCGGCTGGGCGCAGCTGATGGAGCGCGAACTGCCGGGGCACGCGCCGCTCGGCGTCGTCGGCAGCATCATTCCGTGGAATTTCCCACTGCTGATGCTGGCGTGGAAAATCGCGCCGGCGATCGCCATGGGCAACACCGTGGTGTTGAAGCCGGCGGAGTTCACGTCGCTCACCGCTTTGTATTTCGCGGAGCTCTGCCAAGAAGCCGGCGTGCCGCCGGGCGTGATCAACATCATCACCGGCGCCGGCGAAACTGGCGCGGCGCTCGTGAAGCACGCGGGCGTGGCGAAGATCGCCTTCACCGGCTCCACCGAAGTTGGCCGTATCATCCGCGAACAGACGGCGGGCTCCGGCAAGAAGCTGACGCTCGAACTCGGCGGCAAGAGCGCGTTCATCGTGTTCGAGGACGCCGATCTCGACGGCGCGGTTGAAGGCCTGATCGACGCGATCTGGTTCAACCAAGGCCAAGTGTGCTGCGCAGGTTCGCGCCTTCTCGTCGAAGAAGGCGTCGCCGAGATCATGGTCGACAAGATCAAGCGCCGCCTCTCCACGTTCCGCATCGGCGATCCGCTCGATAAGGCGATCGACATGGGCGCATTGGTCGATCCGGTGCAGCGCCAGCGCGTCGATGCGCTCGTACGCCAAGGCGAAGCGCAAGGCGCAACGGTGTGGCGGCCGGACATTCCCTGCCCGACCGAGGGCTGCTTCTATCCGCCGACGCTTCTCACGGATGTCGGCCCCGCGAACATCGCTGTGACGGACGAGATTTTCGGACCGGTGCTGAGCGTGCTGCCGTTCAAGCACCTCACCGACGCGATCTCACTCGCCAACAATTCGCGTTACGGCCTTTCGGCCACGGTGTGGTCGCAGGACGTCAACCGTGCGCTTGAAACGGCGGCGCAGATGAAAGCCGGCGTCGTCTGGATCAATTGCACGAACCAGTTCGATGCAGCCGCGGGCTTCGGCGGCTATCGCGAAAGCGGCTTCGGACGCGAGGGCGGACGCGAAGGCTTGTTCGAGTACGTGAAAGTCGAGGGCGAATGGGCGAAGGGCGAAGCGGTGCTGCCGCGCGTCGCCGAGCCGCCCACGCCGGAAGCGACCGATTTCATCGACCGCACCGCCAAGCACTATATCGGCGGCAAGCAAGCGCGCGCCGACAATGGCGGCTCGTTCGCTGTCGCCACGCATGATGGCCGCTTCGCCGGACGCATCGCTAGCGGCAATCGCAAGGACATTCGCGACGCTGTCGAAGCAGCAACGAACGCGACAAGTTGGGCCGGCGCGACAGGCCACACGAAAGCGCAGATCCTCTATTATCTCGCCGAGAACCTCAGCCAGCGCGCTGACGATTTCGCGAAGCATCTGAACGATTGGACCGGCGCCGGCGAAGGCAAGAAAGAGGTCGCGGCCTCGATCGAGCGTCTGTTCGCCTACGCGGCCTGGGCCGACAAGTACGACGGCCAAGTGCACTCACCGCCCGCGCGCAACATCGTCATCGCCATGAACGAACCGATTGGCGTGCTTGGTATCGCCTGTCCCGATCAATCGCCGCTGCTGTCGTTCGTGTCGCTGGTCGCGCCGGCGATTTCGATGGGTAATCGCGTCGTTGTCGTGCCAAGCGAGCGGCATCCTTTGATCGCGGCGGATTTCTATCAGCTGCTCGAAACGTCCGACGTGCCTGGCGGCGTCGTCAACATCGTCACCGGCATGCGCGATGAGCTGACGGATACGCTGGCGAAGCACGATGGCGTGGACGCGCTCTGGTATTTCGGCTCAAGCGCGGGCGCGGCGGCGGTTGAGAAGCTGTCGAGCGGCAATCTCAAGCGCACCTGGGTAAATTACGGCAAAGCCCGCGATTGGTATTCGCGCGAATTTGGCGAAGGACGTCAATTCCTTCGCGAAGCGAGCCAAGTGAAGAACGTCTGGGCGCCGTATTGGGAGTGAAATGCTCCCCCGCCTGCGGGGGAGCTGTCCGCGCGCGAAGCGCAAGGACTGAGGGGGGAGTGGCGACGACTGCCCCCTTCGTCACTCGCTTCGCTCATGACACTTCCCCCGCGCGCGGGGGAAGATTGTCTGAGCCAAGCTAATTCGCCGCCGCATACGCTTCGATCGCATCCAGGTGCGGCTTGATCTCGGCGTCCGTTAGGAACGAACCTAGGAACGAGTTCCGCGCGAGCGTGACGAGGTCGGCTTTGCTGAGGTTCAGCGCATTCGCGGCGGCGATGAAGTTATCGTTGAGATAGCCGCCAAAGTACGCCGGGTCGTCTGAGTTCACTGTCGCGCGCAGGCCGAGGTTCAGCATCTTCTTCAACGGATGCTGCTTCATATCGTGCACGACGCAGAGCTTCAGGTTCGAGAGCGGGCACACCGTCAGCGTCATCTCGTCTTCGACGAGACGCTGGACCAGATCGCTGTCATCGAGCGAACGATTACCGTGATCGATGCGGTCGACGTCGAGAATATCGAGCGCTTCCCACACGTAAGGCGCGGGCCCCTCTTCACCAGCGTGCGCCACGAGCACCAAGCCCTTGTCCCGCGCGGCTTCGAACACGCGCGCGAACTTTGACGGCGGATTGCCTTTCTCGCCGGAATCCAATCCGACACCGCTGATGCGTCCTAGGAACGGCTCGGCGGCCTCTAACGTGGCGAACGCGCTGTCTTCATCGAGGTGACGCAGGAAGCACATGATAAGCTTCCAGGTGACTCCCAACTTACGTTCGCCATCGGCGAGCGCATCGAGAATGCCGTTGGCCACGACCTCAAAACGGATGCCGCGATCGGTGTGGGTTTGCGGATCGAAGAACACTTCGACGTGGCGCGCGCCATCGGCCTTCACGCGCTTCAGATACGCCCAAGTGAGATCGTAGAAGTCGCGCTCGTGCTGCAGGACGTTCGCGCCCTGATAATAGATGTCCAAGAAATCCTGCAAGTTCGAGAACGAGTACGCCGCGCGCACCTCCTCCACGTTCTTGAACGGGATGTCGACGCCGTTGCGCTGCGCGAGCTCGAACATCAGCTCGGGCTCAAGGCTGCCCTCGAGGTGCAGATGCAGTTCAGCCTTCGGCAAGCCGGCAATAAATTGGGCGAGGTCCGTCATGGCTTCCTCTAGCGAAGCGCGGCGTTGATCTTTTCGAGTGCGCTGACCGGCGGCGTGAGATCAGCCTGTGTCAGCTTGTTGAGCGGAATTTCCACGGTGCCGAGGCCGTCGTGCAGATCCGGCGCGTCCGGCTCCACGAACAGCAGCCCCGTGACGATCTCGCCCTCGGCCGCTTTGCGCGCGAGGTAAGAGAGCGCGGCGTGGCGATCGCTTGGATCGTAATCTTCCTCCAGCTTGCGGAAGCGCAGGATCGAGCCATCGTGCTGGCGGATTTCCTTCATCTCGCCGGGCTTGTAATCGGCTGTGATCGGCGCGCGCGCCGTGATGACGTCCATGCGGTTCACGGCTTCGTTGTGTGCGCGCACATAGTCGAAGCTCTTGGTGGAGCCGACGTGATTGTTGAACGCCACGCACGGGCTGATCACATCGAGGATCGCCGTGCCCTTGTGGCTGAGCGCGCCTTTGATCAGCGGAACGAGTTGCGTCTTATCGCCAGAGAACGAGCGGCCCACGTACGTCGCGCCAAGCTGCAACGCCAGCATCACCAGATCGATGGCGCTATCCTTGTTCTCCCCACCCTTCTTGGCTTTCGAGCCTTTGTCGGACGTCGCGGAGAACTGGCCTTTGGTGAGCCCGTACACGCCGTTGTTCTCGACGATGTAGGTCATGTTGATGCCGCGCCGCACCGCGTGCGCGAACTGGCCGAGGCCGATCGAAGCGCTGTCGCCGTCGCCGGAGACGCCCAGATAGATGAGATCGCGCGCGGCGACATTGGCGCCGGTTAGCACGGACGGCATGCGGCCGTGCACAGCGTTGAAGCCGTGCGCGGGGCTGACGAAATAGTCCGGCGTCTTCGACGAGCAGCCGATGCCGGAGAATTTCGCGAGCCGATGCGGCGGCAGATCGATCTCAAAGCAGGCTTGAATGATCGAGGCGCTGATCGAGTCATGCCCGCACCCGGCGCAAAGCGTCGAGATGCGGCCCTCATAATCGCGGCGCGTGAAGCCTAGCGCGTTCTTCTCGAGCGTCGGATGGTGCAGCGGCGGTTTAGCGATATAGGTCATTTCGCGCGTTCCGGCATGAGGGCTTCGCCTGCTTTGAGTTTGTCGGAGATGCCCTTGACGATGAAGCGCGCCGTGATCGGCGTGCCGTCATAGTGCAGGACGGAGACGAGGCGCGCGGGATCGATGCCGCCTTCGTTGACGAGAAGCGCCTTGAGTTGCGCGTCGCGGTTCTGCTCGACCACGAACACGCGGTCATGCGCGTTGATGAACTCGAACACTTCGTCGCGGAACGGAAAGCCACGCACGCGCAGCGCGTCGAGATGCACGCCGTCAGCGCCGAGCTTCGATAGCGCCTCGGACATCGCCGGATCAGTGGAGCCGAAATAGATGACACCGTCGGGCGTGCGGCGCGCAGCTTTGTGCACGACGCTTTCCGGCACCATGGTTTTCATCGTCTCCCACTTGCGTAGGAGCCGATCCATGCCGTCGACATAGACGCTGCCCTCTTCCGAATAGCGCGCGTAGCGATCGTGGCTGGAGCCGCGGGTAAAGTACGAGCCCTTGGTCGGGTGCGTGCCCGGATAGGTGCGATACGGCACGCCATCGCCATCAACGTCGAGGTAGCGCCCGAATTCCTTGCCGCTCTGCAGATCCTCGAAGCTCATCACCTTGCCGCGATTGATCTTGCGGCTCTCGTCCCACTTGAACGGCGCGCAGAGCCATTCCTGCATGCCGATATCGAGATCGAGCATCACGAACGTGGTCGTCTGGAAAAAGTCGGCAAAGTCGAACGCCAACGCGCCCATCTCGAAGCATTCGGTGGGGTTCGCCGGGAACAGCATCGGATGCTTGGTGTCGCCGTGCGAGGCGTATGCTGCGAGGATCAGATCGGATTGCTGCGTGCGCGTCGGCATGCCTGTGGACGGGCCGCCGCGTTGCACGTCGAAAATAACAGCTGGGATTTCGGCGTAGTACGAGAAGCCGACGAACTCGTTCATCAGCGAGATGCCGGGGCCGCTGGTGCACGTAAATGCGCGCCCGCCCGCCCAGCCAGCGCCCATCACCATGCCGATGGAGGCGATCTCGTCTTCGGCCTGCACGATCGCGTAACGCGCCTTGCCGGTCGCGCGATCGGTGCGCAGCTCTTTGCAATATTTGGCGAAGCCATCGGCGAGCGACGTGCTCGGCGTGATCGGATACCAGGCGCACACCGTCGCGCCGCCATAGACAGCGCCGAGCGCGCAAGCGTCGTTGCCCTCAACGAAAATGCGGTCACCCACTTTGTCGGAGCGATGCACTTTGAGGCCGATCTGCGGGATGTGTTTCTCGGCGTAGTCGCGGCCAAGCTCGAACGCCTTCATGTTCGGCGCGATCAGCTTGTCCTTGCCTTTGAACTCTTCGCCCAAGCGGCTCTTCACCGCCTCGACGTCGAGCCCAAGCAAATGCGCGAGCACACCGATATAGCAGATGTTCTTGAACAGCTGCCGTTGGCGCGGATCGTGGAACTCGGCGGCGATCAGTTCCGTGAGCGGCGCGCCGATGACGGTGATGTCTTCGCGGAATTTGCTCGCCGGCAGCGGCTTCGAGGAATCGTAGAGCAGATACCCGCCCGGCTCGATGCCCTTTACGTCAGCGTCCCAGGTCTGCGGGTTCATCGCCACCATGAGATCGACGCCGCCGCGACGGCCGAGCCAGCCCTCGCCGCTGATGCGCACCTCGTACCAGGTCGGCAGGCCTTGGATGTTGGACGGGAAGATGTTGCGCGCCGCCACCGGCACGCCCATCCGCAGGATCACCTTGGCGAACAAACCATTGGCCGAGGCAGAGCCCGACCCGTTCACGTTGGCGAATTTGACGACGAAATCGTTGGTCGCGGTGATTGGCTTCGGCATGCGCGCGGATAGGCCTCACTCGTCACCGGCTCGGAGTGTCACCGGGACAAAAGTACTAGCGCTTTGCGCGGCGCAATTGAAGAGGCGCTCTAGCGTCGAGCGCTGGCAGGTGTCGCAGCGGCTGGGCGCGCGCCGGGCTGGCCGGAAAACACCATTGCTGCATCGCCGAAGGCCTCACGATAGCGTGCAATTTTGCTGAAGCTGATGGTCCGGTAGCCCATGACGGGCTCGACCACGACGAAGGTCTGGTTCTGATAGCCGACGATCAACAGATAGTGGTTCACGACGGCGAGGTTCGTGAATTCGGACACGCGGCCAGCGCGATAGATGAGCGAGTTGCGAGCGATTCCTACTACGGGCACATCACCGCCCGGCAGTGTTCGCTGTTGCACATAAATGGAGGGCAAGCGGACCGGCACGAGCACTGGCCGGCCGGCTTCCAATTCGCGGATGATGTCCTGCTCTGAAAGCCGCACGGCGCTGGCGACCAAGCGCTGATCGCGGGCGAGCGTCAGCAATTCCGCCATCGAGTAGCCGGTTTCAGCGGCGGGCGGGGTTTCCGCGAACAGCGCATCGCCGCTCAACGTGCCCGCGCCGCGCCAATAATTCACGACGCTGGCGAGCGCATGCGCGCCGCACGACGGCCCGCGTGTCTGCCGGTCATGGACGACAGGCAGCACCAAAGCGCCCGAATCCACCGCGCGATCGAACACCTCAAAACTATTGCTGCCGCTGCGCTCGGCGAAGGCGTTGATGTCCGGTGTCGGACTTAACGCACATCCCGCCGCGCACAGCGACAGCAACACGACACTGAGGCTCGCGCCTCGGATCATTAGTCGGCGACCGCGACAGCAATCACGATCACGCCGGCCAGAATGCCGAGCAGCAGCCATTGATTGTCGGTGATGCCGGCTTGGTATTGCGCGGCTTCTTCTTCCGACAGAACGCGGATTTCATATCCTTGGTTCTGCAGATCGACGGCGCGTTGCGTCGCGTCGGCGTCGAGGCCATAGGCCTGCAATTCTTGCGCGCTGAAATTTTGCGGCGCGGCGGTGCGGAACGAGCCTTCCGCGAAAGCCGGCGTGACGGAGGCGAGCGCGAAGCTCAGGGCGACCGCTGCAGCGAAACGTTTCGTCATGGTTGTTCCCCTTCTGGGCGTTGACAACAAAGCGCGGCGCTGTGCGCCGTCTCTCTTGGCGGCGTCGCTTGCGCAACGTCGCGATCGGAACGACTACGCACCGACACGATCAAATGTTCCCTGTTGCAGGCAGAGTGCATCTAAAGCTTTGTACACGCGTGGTTTTTTGGAGCGCGAAAACGCGCGCGTGGCGCTTCGCTGACGAAGCGTCCCCCCAATTTCGATGTTGCGCGCTCTACTCCGCGGCGACGCGGGCGGGCGGTGTTGCGCAGCCGGCGTGCGTCACTTCGAGATAGAATTGCTGCATGTCCCACGCGCCCGTCGGGCAGCGTTCGGCGCACAAGCCGCAATGCAAGCAGACATCTTCGTCCTTCACCATCACGCGCTCGGTCGGCAGCGTGGATGAGACGTAGAGATCTTGCGTCACGTTCGTCGCCGGCGCTTTCAGGCGCGTGCGCAGATCGGCTTCCTCACCGTTCTCGGTGAAGGTGATGCAATCCATCGGGCAGATATCGACGCAGGCGTCGCACTCGATGCAGAGCTTGGTCTCGAACACGGTCTGTACGTCGCAATTCAAGCAACGCTGCGCTTCCTTGAAGCCGAGCCCCGGATCGAAGCCCTTCTCGACCTCGACCTTCACATTCTTCAACGCGATGTCATTGGCGACTTGCGGCACCTTGAAACGCAGATCGAGCGAGATGTCGTTGTCGTAAGCCCATTCGTGGATGCCCATCTTCGTGGACATCATCGATGTGCCCGGCGGCGGGCGCTTTTTCACATCGCTCTTGTTGAGGAACAGATCAATTGACACCGCCGCATCGTGTCCGTGCGCGACAGCCCAGATGATGTTCTTGGGCCCGAACGCGGCGTCGCCACCGAAGAACACGTTCGGGATCGAGCTTTGCATGCTGACGCTATCGACGACCGGCATGCCCCATTTGTCGAACTCCATGCCGAGCTCGCGCTCGATCCACGGAAACGCGTTCTCTTGGCCGACAGCGACGAGAACCTCGTCACACTCGAAATGCTGATCCGGCTCACCGGACGGCAGCAGCGATTTCTTGCCCTTCTCGTCCGTGACCCAATGCATTTTCTGGAACGTCACGCCGGTGAGCTTGCCATTCTCGTGCGTGAATTCCTTCGGCGCGAGGAAATTGAGGATCGGGATGCCTTCGTGCTGGGCGTCTTCTTTTTCCCAGGGGCTCGCCTTCATCTCATCGAAGCCCGAGCGAACGACAACTTTCACGTCCTCGCCGCCCATGCGGCGCGAGGTACGGCAGCAATCCATCGCTGTGTTGCCACCACCGAGCACGATCACACGCTTGCTGATCTTGTCGGTGTGGCCGAACGAGACGTTCGACAGCCAATCGATGCCGATATGGATGTTCGCCGCCGCTTCCTTGCGGCCCGGCAGATCGAGATCGCGACCGCGCGGCGCGCCGGTGCCGACAAACACCGCGTCCCAGCCCTGGGCCAAAAAGCTCTTCAGCGAATCCACGCGCTCGCCAAGATGCATCACCGGCTCGAGGCGGGTGATGTAGCTCACCTCTTCATCGATCACGCTCTCCGGCAGGCGGAAACGCGGGATCTGCGTGCGGATCATACCACCGGCTTTCTTATCGCCGTCGAAGATGTGGACCTCGTAGCCGAGCGGCAGCAGATCGCGCGCGACCGTCAGCGCCGCGGGGCCGGCGCCGATGCACGCGACCTTCTTGCCGTTGCGCTGCGCCGGTTTCGGCATCAAAGCCTCAACGCCCTCGCCCTTGTTGTCCGCCGCGACGCGCTTCAAGCGGCAGATCGCGACGGGCTCTTTCTCAACTCGGCCACGGCGACACGCAGGCTCACACGGACGATCGCACGTACGTCCGAGAATCCCCGGAAACACGTTCGACTTCCAATTGATCATGAAGGCGTCGGTGTAGCGCCCGTCAGCGATCAGCCGAATGTACTCGGGCACAGGCGTGTGCGCGGGGCACGCATATTGGCAATCCACGACTTTATGAAAGTATTCGGGATCGCTGATGTCCGTCGGCTTCAAAGCGGCCGTCTCCCTATTTGTGAGACAACCTAACCCGCCTGACGCATCGCGCAAGCTTAGCGGACGCCGGTGACCCGATAGGCCGAGACTTCGCCGGGCCGCATATGGGTTTGGTAGAGCACATCGCCGACGAGCAGATTGTCGTTCATCGCGCGCGGCGTGGCGCGTTCATCGACCAACACGCGATGCGTTCCGTCCGCCGCAATCACGCGCAAATCGCCCGGATAAGCGCTGGTGATGTAGCGGCCCTGGCCCAACGCGCCGACGCCGTCGCCTTCGGCGGCGCTGGTCGAGAGCACGCTGATCGCGCGGGATTGATAATCAATCGCAAGAAGCCGGCCTTGCGTGGTGAGGACGACCAGCCGGTTCGCCTCCGGCAGGAAGCCGTTCACGCCGCCCAGCAGCGGGTCTTCGAGCCACACCTCTGCCGCGCCATTGCGCAGCGCGAAGATGCGTCCTGCGCCAGTGTCCGAGAACAGGATGAGGCCAGAGGGCGTTTCGGTGATGTCGTTCAGGAAGCGCGCATCAGGCACCGGCGTACGCGAACGGATCGCGCCCGTGCGCGCGTCGATGGCGACCACCTGATCAATGTCCGTCACGTAGAGCGCGTCGCCACTGCGCAGCAGGCCCTTCGGCGCATTGAGCCCGCTGACCCATTCGCGCTGCAGCATTTCGCCTTCAACAGAAAGCCGCGAGATGAAGCCCACGCCATCTTTGTCGGACGGCGTGCCCGCGACGTTCGACACATAGAGGAACGAGCCATCGTCTGACAGCGCGACGCTTTCCGGCTGCGCGAAGCCCGGCGTGCGCCAGGTGAGCGTCAGCGCCTCCGGTTCCGGCGGCGCGGTGTCTGCGGATTGATTGGCGCAGGCGGCGAGCGCGAGAACGAGAGTGGCGGCGATGAACTTGTGCATCAGCTCGCATAGCGTCCCACGTCGCGCGCGGCAAATTGCGCGCGACGAAGCGCACTCACGATCGTGTCAGCGCGGCTTCAGGCTGAACTTGAGCGGTGCGAGGCCATCGATGCCGCAGGTGATCACATCGCCTGCCTCAATCTTGCCAACACCTGCGGGCGTACCCGTGAAGATGAGATCGCCGGGCTGCAACTCGAACGAGCGCGAGAGGTGGGCGATGATCTCCGGCACGCTCCAGATCATCTGATCCAAGCTCGCGTCCTGCTTCACCGCGCCATTCACCGCGAGCCAGATGCGCGACGAACCCAGACCACCGAAACGCGCGGCTGGCGTCAGCGGCCCAAGCGGCGCGGAATTGTCGAACGCCTTGGCGACATCCCACGGCGCGCCGCCCGCTTTCGCTTCCGCCTGACGATCGCGGCGCGTGAGATCAACACCGACGCCATAACCCCACACGCAGGAAAGCGCGTCGCTCGCGGCGATCTCCGTGCCGCCCTTGCCGAGCGCGAGCACCAGCTCGACCTCGAAATGCAGGTTCGACGTGTTCTGCGGAAACGGGATCGATGCGCCATCGGGCGCGACCGCATCGGCGGGCTTGGTGAAAAACACCGGCGGTTCGCTCTTCGGGTCGTTGCCCATTTCCTTGACGTGATCGGCGTAATTGCGCCCGACACAGAAAATGCGGCGCACTGGAAAACGCGCATCATCGCCAGCCACGGCGACAGTCGGAATGGCGGGCGGATCAATCACGGTGTTCATGGGCCCGCTTTGAGCATGCCGGGCAAATTCACGCAAACGTGCTTAATTCGCCCGCCTGGGCCAAATGCTTGCATTACAGGCTTCGGTGCCGGACTTTCCGGCCCGGAGGCGGGCTCGCGCTCATGGAATGGCTGTTCATTTTCGGTCTGGGCTTCTGGGCCTGGCTGATGTGGAACCGTATCGAGACGCTGGCCAAGCGCCTCGAGGACCTGACGCTTGCGCATAACGAGACAGTGCTCGCGCTCGACGCGATGCGCGCGGTCGAGACGGTAACCAATCCTCCGCCCCAGGAAACGACGGAAGAAGATCCGCGCGGCGAGCTGCTGCTCGACACGGCGCTGCCGCCGCCTGAGCTTGAACCCGAGCCCGAGCCGAAACCGCTTTGGGCGCAGCGCCTGGGCGAACAGCGCGAGCCGCTGATCCTCGACACGCCGCTGCCGGAAGCCGCGAACGAAGAAGAAGTTTCCGAAGAACCGCTCACGCTTGATCCCGTGCCGGAGCCGCCGCGCCCCGCTTTCGGACCGAAGCAAAAGGCCGAACGCCCGCCCTCAGGCAAATCGCTCGAACGCTGGATCACCGAAAACGGCCTCGCTCTGCTTGGCGGCGGCGCGTTCGTGCTCAGCGTCATCTATCTCGTACAGCAAGGCCTCATCACACCGCTGATGAGCCTGTTCGGCGCGGCGACGCTTGGCGTCGCGGCGATTGGCGTCAGCGAATGGGTGCGCCGCGGCGGCAAGCTTGGCGGCTTCGCGCATCCCCTCGCAGCAGCCGTGCTCGCCGGCGCCGGCGCGGCGGCGCTCTACACGACCGCGTGGGCCGCGCATGGCCTGCTGCACTACATCGATTGGGGCTGGGCGGCGTTGCTGCTGGCGCTCTGCGCGGCGTTGCTGTTGGGCTTGTCGCTGCTGCACGGCTGGGTGCTCGGCGTGTTCGCCATTCTCGGCGCGCTGATCGCACCGGCTTTGACGCAAGCGAACGCATGGCCGACCGCCGCGCTCACGCTTTACGTCGGCGCGGTCGCCGCTGCTGGCTTCGGCGTCGCGGCGCTGCGGCGTTGGCCGTGGGTCGCGAGCGCGACGCTTGTCGGCCTCTATGCGTGGTTCGTCGGCGCCATCGGCGCAGGCGAAACCGGACGCGCGCTACTGCTCGTCAGCTTCGCCAGCATTGGCGGCGCGGCGATGGGTCTACGCAAGCCGCTGGCGGAGAATGATGGCGACCGCTGGAGCGACGCCAACAAGCATCTGCCGGTGATCGCGCTGTGCGTGAGCAGCATCCTCTTGCTGTGGTCCTGGCTCACGCTCGCAGAACAATTCTCCCCACGTCTCGACGTGGCGATCGTCATCGGCCTCTTCCACGTCGCGCTTGCCGCCGGCGCGGTGCGCGCGCGCGTGGCGCACCCGGCGGCGTTCGCGGTCGCTGTCGGCGCGTTCGTGTTCGGCGCGATGATTTTCCTGCAGGTACGCAACCCGTTCGCGCCATTTGGGCCGACCTTCTATTTCTGGGCACTCTCCGCTTCGCCGGCGATCGGCCTCGCGGCGCTCGCCGCCCGCCCCGATCGCCATGGCCGCGCGCTCGTATCGGGCGCCGGCGCGATCGGTGCGGCTTTGATGGCGGCGCTTGGCGTCGTCGTGCGCGACGGCTGGGCGGACGTCCTCGTGTGGGGCCCAATGTTCGCGGGCGCGGCCCTGCTGTTCGTCGCCGCGCGCATTACAGCGCGTGAGGCGGCCGAGCCGACGAAAGATCTCGCGACGGATTTCTGGGCCTATGCGGCGGCGTTTCTGGCGCTGGTTGGCCTGCAATCGCTGAGCCCGGATTTCTTGAAGCCCGCCGCCATGGGCGCGCTCACACTCGGCCTCGCCGCGCTGTTCTATCGCCTGCAATGGCGCGCGATCGGTCATGCTTCGATCGTCGCGGCGATGTTCGCGCTGGCGCATTCGCTTTCCGTCGGCTTCCCGAGCAGCGTTGCACTCGAAACGACACCGGTGCTCCGCACCATCTTCGTGCTGATCGGCGCCGCAGCGTTCCTCAACGCCGCCGCGTCGCTCGCCAAAGCGCGCCAGCCCGACACCGGCGAAGCCTTGATGAGCGGCATGGTGCTGATCCTCGTGATCGCCGCATTCCACGGCTTGCGCTGGATCGCCTCGGGCGGCGCAGGCTTCCCGCTCGACCGTGCGACCGAGGTTGCGCTTAACGCACTGACCATCATCGCAGCCGGCTTCCTCTCGCTGCCGCGTAGCGCAGATGCCGGAATCATCGCGCAATTGCGCGGGCATTTGCTGATGGCGTCGGGCTTGATGTTCTCGCTGCTGGCGTTCGGGCTCTCGGCCAATCCGTGGTGGGGCGTTTCGCCCGCGACCGTCATCGGCCCGCCGATCGCCAACACCTTGGCGCTGGCGTTCGCGGCGCCAGCCGGCCTCGCGCTCGCGGCGGCGGCGCAGCTTTACAACACCAAGCTGTTCGCCGCGCGCGCCTACGCGGTCGCGGGCTCATTGCTTGGCCTGATGTGGGCGATGCTGGAGGTGCGCTACGCGTTCGTTGGCGCAGAAGCCATGGCGCGCGCGCCGATCGGCCTGTTCGAAGCGCATTGTTACGCGCTTGTGTGGTTGGCGTTCGGCTGGGCGGTCGTGTTCTTCGCGCGCCGCCGTGAGGCGCTCGACGCAACGCGCCCCTTCACACACGATCTCGCCCGGGTCTCTCGCGGAATCGCCGTGGCGAGCGTCGCCATCGCGGCGATCAACATGCTGCTGCTGCGCCATCCGTGGTGGGGCATGCAGCTCGGCGCGGACACGAACGAGCTTTCAACATCTCTCTCCGTGCTCGCGCAGGCCGTGGCTGTGGTGCTCACACTGTTCCTCGGCCGCGCACTATCAAAGACAAATGGCGTCGAACGCGCACGCTTCATCGTCGCCTCCGCCGCCGCCGTGTTCGCGCTGAGCTTCGGGCACGCGGCGATCCGCTGGCTGCATCATCGCGCGGCGATGGATGACGGCGCCGCCCTCACCGGCCTTGAAGGCTTCGCGCACGCGCTGTGGCCGCTGGTGCTGGTGCTCGCAGGCTCAGCGCTGACGCAACGCGCGCCGGGGCGCGATAGTGTACGCGCCTATCTCTACGATCTCGCGTCGATCTGGGGTGCGGCGATCTGGCCGGCGATGGCGTGGGCCGCGTTCGGCTTGTGGTTCGTGTTCAATCCGTGGTGGGGCGCGGCGCCGGCTTACGCCGCGAATTGGCTGTCAGCGCTGGTCGGCCTGTTCGCACTCGCGCTCGCTGCATGGTTCAGCGCATTCGCGCACCAGGTTCCGCATATCCGCTTCGCCGAACGCTTCGCGCAATTCGCGCGCGTCGCCGTGGTTGGGCACTTGTTCGTGGCGCTCTCGCTCACCATCCGCCGCTTCTATCAAGGTCCGGACATGGGCGCCGCGCTCGAAGCCGGCGGCTTGGAGACGTGGACCTATTCCGCGCTCTGGGCGCTCTTTGGCGCCGGCGTGCTGGGCGTTGGCATCCAGCGCAAAGACGCGACATTGCGCTGGAGCGGCCTGGCGCTGCTCTTGTTCGTGACCGGCAAGGTCGCGCTGTTCGACACGCAGCAACTCGACGGCGTCACCCGCGTGGCGTCGCTCTTGGCGCTGGCGGTGGTGCTGATCGGCTCGGCCGTGCTTTCGCAACGCTTCCGGCGCGCGGACTAACGCAAACGCGCCGCGTGAAACGCGACATGGTCAGCGATGAAGCTCGCCATGAAGAAGTACGAGTGATCGTAGCCTTCCTGCATGCGCAACGTCAGCTTCTGGCCTGACGCGCGCGCGGCGGCCTCCAGCAACTCCGGCTTCAGCTGGCCTTCGACGAATTGATCGCCCGTGCCTTGATCGACGAGAATATCGTCAAACGGCTTAGCCTTGCCCTGCTCCATCAGCAGCGCGGCATCATGCGCTTTCCACGCTTCACGATCTGCGCCGAGATAAGCGCTGAACGCCTTCTCGCCCCACGCGCAGCGCGTCGGCGAAGAGATTGGCGCGAAAGCGGAGACGCTTTTGAACAGCGACGGATGCTTCATCGCCAAAGTCAGCGCGCCATGACCGCCCATCGAATGGCCGAACGCCGCGCGCTTGGCTTGCAGCGGAAACGCGGCTTCGACAGCGGCGATCAGATCGCGCGTAACGTAGCTCTCCATCTTGAAATGCGGCGCCCAAGGCGTTTGCGTCGCATCGACATAGAAGCCCGCGCCTTGGCCGAGATCGTACGCCGGATCATCCGCGACACCCTCGCCGCGCGGCGAGGTGTCCGGCGCGACGATCGCCACGCCATGCCGCGCAGCAGCCGCGTAGGCGCCGGCCTTGGTGGTGAAATTGTCTTCGGTGCAGGTGAGGCCCGAGAGCCAGATCAGATACGGAATCGGTCCGTCACCGGGCGGCGTGAACACGGAGAACGTCATCTTCGTGCCGGTGCTGGCGCTTTGGTGATGCGCGTAAGCGAGCGTGCCGCCGTGCAGACGGTGTGTTTTGGCAATCTCAACGCTCATGCCGGCTTCGTTCCTACGCGCGCGTAGCCTTCCATCAGCATCTGATAATCCTCCGGCGGCGGAAACTCTGGATAGGAATGCTTCGCGCCGCTCACCGCGCCGGGCAATTTGTCCTTCGCGCCAGATTCCGCGTAGGGCTGCACCCAGCTTGAATCTTCGAGCATCGCCGGACGAAAATTCACGAACGGCATGCCTTGCGGGCGCGTGAACAACCAATTCTTGCAATGCGGACAGAAGAAATGCTGCAGCTCCGCGCGATGCAGACCGCCAATCACCGGCTCGCCTGAAAGAATCTCAAATCCCTCATGCGGGATCAGCAGCGTCAGCGAATAGGCGCCGCTGGTGAGCTTCTGGCAAGCGCTGCAATGACACGCCATCGCGATCATCGGCGGCTGCGTGACCCGCATATTCACGCCGCCACAGAGGCAGGAGGCGCTCCAGGGGAGTTTCCAGTCACTCATCGATAGCCTCGATCTCGCGCTCCTCATCATAGAGGTACAGAGTCACGCGGGCAGATTGCGATTCGGCCCACACGATCGCTTCGTGGAGTGAGACACCACGCCTGTCCTCGCACAGCCCGTAGGTCCTCGGGTCTTTCTCAGCCTGGTCCGAATCCGCGCATGCATTGTCATGCACGATGTCTTCGATGACAGCGTTGATCTTCGCCCAGCGATATTGTCGCTCTCGATGGTCAACAATGTTCCAGATCATCAAAACACCACCACGCTCCGAATGCTCTTGCCTTCGTGCATCAGGTCGAACGCGTCATTGATCCGCTCCAGCGGCATCGTGTGGGTGATCATCGGGTCGATCTGAATTTTGCCGTCCATGTACCAATCGATGATGCGCGGCACCTCGGTGCGGCCGCGGACGCCGCCGAAGGCGGTGCCCTTCCACACGCGGCCGGTGACGAGCTGGAACGGGCGCGTGGCGATTTCCTTGCCGGCTTCGGCGACGCCGATAATGATGCTCTCGCCCCAGCCGCGATGGCAGGCTTCAAGCGCTTGACGCATCACAGTGGTGTTGCCGGTGCAGTCGAACGTGTAATCGGCGCCGCCGCCGGTGAGCTCCACCAAATGCGCGACGATGTCGCCCGACACGTCCTTCGGATTGACGAAATGCGTCATGCCAAAGCGCCTGCCCCATTCCTCACGGTCAGGATTGATATCGACGCCGACGATCATGTTCGCGCCAACAAGCTTGGCGCCCTGGATCACGTTCAAGCCGATGCCGCCAAGCCCGAACACGATGACATTCGCGCCCGGCTCAACCTGCGCCGTGTTGGTCACCGCGCCAACGCCGGTGCTGACGCCGCAGCCGACATAACAAGCTTTATCGAACGGCGCGTCCTTGCGGATTTTCGCCAGCGCGATTTCCGGCAGCACGGTGAAGTTCGAGAACGTCGAGCAACCCATGTAATGCGCGACCGGCTTGCCCTTGTACGAGAAGCGCGAGGTGCCGTCCGGCATCACGCCTTTGCCCTGCGTGGCGCGGATGGCGGTACAGAGATTGGTTTTGCGCGAGAGGCAGCTTTTGCACTGGCGGCATTCCGGCGTGTAAAGCGGGATGACGTGATCGCCCACGGCGACGCTCGTCACGCCCGCGCCCACCTCGCGCACAATGCCCGCGCCTTCGTGGCCCAAGATCGACGGGAAGATGCCTTCGCTATCCAGGCCATCGAGCGTGTAAGCGTCGGTGTGGCAGATACCGGTCGCTTTGATCTCGACAAGCACCTCGCCGGCCTTCGGGCCTTCGAGATCAAGCTCGACGATCTCCAGCGGCTTCTTTGCTTCGAACGCGACGGCGGCTCTGGTCTTCATGCGTAAACTCCTTGGCGCACCTTTTAGTCGGCGCGCGCGGGAGAGGCGAATTTTTTCGAACGCGCAGGAACTGCCCGTTTGGACGGGCGTTGCTTATACGACGCCGGTTCTCTCCCCCCGCGCTGGCGTCAATTGTTGAGCCGGACCCCCTCAGGTCCGGCTCAATCACTTTTGGGCTACTCGTTCCCCGGGCGCACGCCCGCGAAAGCGGGCGAAGACCCGTGGCCAACAGACGCCGAGAGTCTCGCGTATGCTGCTGAGATAGGCCCCGGATCATCGCGCTTCGCGCTCGTCCGGGGAACGAGATGAAGCTTGTGGATCAGAGTCCCATGAAGTGGCTGGCGAAGCCTGATTGCGGCGTCCAGACATGCAGCATCCAGCCGGGCTGCTCATGCGTTTTCGGCGCGATCTGTTGGCCTTCGTTGAGCGCCAGACCGTAAATCCAGGACGTCGATGGCGCGATGATCGCCGGCGCGTGCGCGACTTGGCCGATGGCGACGCGGTGATGGTGGCCGCAGATGATGCGTTGCACTTGGCGGTGCTTGGCGATCACGTCCGCGAAGCGGTCCTGATGCTGCAGGCCGATCTTGTCGAACAGGATGTCGTGCGTCGCGAACGGCGGATGGTGCAGCGCGACCAAGGTCGGCTTATCCGGCGCGTCGGCGAGCGTGGAATCGAGCCAAGCCGCAAGCTCCGGCGTGAACTCACCGTGGGTTTGGCTCGGGCAGATCTGATCCACCATCACGATGCGTACGGCGTACGTGTCTATGACATAGGAAAGATTGTCGCCACGCGGCAGATAACGACGATCGGCGAAATGATCGCGGATCATCGCGCGATCGTCGTGATTGCCCGGCAGCACAAACACCGGCGCCGGCGGCGCAGCTAACGCACGGGCGAGTTCGGCATATTCGTCCGGCTGCTCATTGTTGACGAGATCGCCCGTCAGCAAGATCGCCTCGGCGCCGTAGCGGCGAGCTCCTTCCATCGCGCGCTTCAGCGCGAGCGTCGGCGCTTCGGTGTCGGCGCGAATGTGCGGGTCGGAAATTTGAGCGAGGACGAGCCTCATCGCGCCCTCCTCTGGCCGAAGTTTCTCACGTTTAGAAAATGGGCCAGCTGGTTACCTTTCGTCTGTGCCCGAGGTCACACCCCTTCACTTGACTCTCAGTCGAGAGCGCGCGCTACGCGGAAACCGGCATTGGCTACGCGCGTGGCCGGCCGGTCGTTACGCCGCGCCGCCGAACGCATCGCCGGCGCCTGATCGGCGAAGCTGCCGCCACGCAGCACGCGGCGTGCGCAGGCGCCGGCTTGCACCGCTGCGCCATCGATCGGCGCGAGCGAATAATTGGCGGCGTAGCAATCCTCGACCCACTCGCTGACATTGCCGTGCATGTCAGCCAAGCCAAACGCGTTGGCCGTGTGCGTGCCGACGGCGCTGGTGCGTTGTGCGCGCTGGGCGGCTTGTTGTGCTGTGAGGGTTGGGCCAAACGCATAAGCCTCGCGCGAACCGGCGCGCGCGGCGTATTCCCATTCCGCTTCCGTCAGCAAGCGATAGCGCAAGCCGCCAGCCTGCGTGTTGAGCCAATCGAGATAGGCTTGTGCGTCGTTCCACGACAGGCCGAGCACCGGCTGTGCGCCACGGCCCCAGCCACGATCGGCGGGCGAGAACTCGCCGCAGCCGCCGCTCGCGAGGCACATGTCCCATTGCGCGAAGGTGATCTCGGTGCGGCTCACGGCGAACGGCGCGATCGACACTTCGCGCGTCGGGCCTTCGTCAGCGGCGCGGCCGCGCTCGCTCGCGGGCGAGCCCATGACGAACAGACCGCCCGGCAACACCACCATTTCGGGGCAATTGGCGCAGTCGCGCAATGTCGAGCCCGCTGCAGGGCGCGCCGGCGCGCCGCCCGTGGCTTCGATCTCCTGCGGCACTAGCGTTTGCACTTCAGTTTGCTCAGCCGCCGCTTCGGGCACGGCTTGCTCGGCTTGGCCCATCAAGGGCTGCGCGAAGCGCCAGATCGCCGGGCCGAAATATATCAGCGCCGCAAGGATCGCCGCGAAGATCGCCCACATGCCGAGCCGGCTCATGAAGCGCGCGGTCTTCTGCCGACGCGAGAGAATCTCGAACGTCTGCACGCGCTGTTCGATATTGTCCAAAGGCTGCTTACGCCGCGCCGCGAACGCCGCCGTCGGGCTGTTGCGCGACATCGAGCGGAACTCGGACGACACCAAAGCCGCGCCTGGCTCCGCAAGCTCCTGCAAGCGCGCGGCGACATTGACGCCATGACCGAGCAAATCTTCGGTGTTGGTGACGATCACATCGCCGACATGCGCGCCAACGCGCAGTTTCGGTTCGCCGCGCGCGGGCTTGTCGAGCAATTCTTGAATGGCGCCGAGCGCTGAACCTGCCGAGTTGAACTCAAGCATGAAGCCGTCGCCGGCGGTGTTGAACAAGCGGCCGCCATGCTGCCCAGCCACGCGCTCGATACGCGCGCGCAAAGCTTCAACCTTCTGCGCCGCCGAACGCTGATTGCGCTCGGACATGGTCGAGAAGCCGACGATGTCGATCGACACGATCGACGCCAACCGGACTGCCCGTTCTTCGCTTTGCTGCTGTTCCGCCACCGCAAGACCCCCGCCTTCTGGCCAAGATTACGCTGGCGAAAGCGCATTTGCCACGCGCGGACGCCGTTGGCGGCCAAGTTCTTCGCACGCGCCCCAAACCGGGCGCCCTCGGCGGGGCTTGCAAATAACTGACCGGTCAGTTATATTGATCCCATGAGCAAAAAGGCGCCCCCCGCCAAGGCCCCCAGGCCGCCCGGCAAAGCCAAAACCCCGGCCAAGCCCGAGCCACGCTGGCTGCGGCGAGCCGAGGCGCGTCCGGATGAAATTCTCGACGCCGCCTTGGCCGAGTTCACCGAGCGCGGCTTCGACGCCGCGCGCATGGAGGACATCGCCAAGCGCGCCGGCATCTCCAAGGGCGCGGTCTATCTCTATTTTCCGAGCAAGGACGCGCTGCTGCGCGCTTTGATCGACGCTAAGATTTCCCCACTCGCCGCCCAAATCGAAGGCTTGGCGAAAGCCGGCGCGGCAAACCCAACGATGACGCTCAAGCTGCTCGCGCACGCGGCGGCGCAGCGTCTGAGTGATCCGAAGCTAATCGCGGTGCCGCGTTTGGTGATCGGGCTCTCGGCGCGGTTTCCGGAACTTGCCGTGTTCTACCGCACGCACGTGGTCGAACGTGCGCGTGGCGCCCTGGAGAGCGTGATCAAAGCCGGCATCGCCAAAGGCGAGTTCCGGGATGTCGATCCCGCCGCAGTCGCGCGGGCGTTTATCGGTCCGATTTTCTTCGAAGCGATGTGGACGCACGTGCTGCGCGGTGAAAGCGGTTTCGCGACGCCCGACAAATTGATCGAATCCCACCTCAACATCCTGTTCGAAGGGTTACGCGCATGAAGCGCTTTCTGATCCTCGGCCTGGCGTTGTTCGCCGCAGCATGCGGCCAGCGCGCCGACAACGGCGTCATGCAAGGCTACGGCGAAGCCGATTACATCTATCTCGCGAGCCAAGAGACCGGCGTTCTGCGCGAAGTCCTCGTGCGCGAAGGCGATGCCGTGGACGCTGGCGCGCCGGTGTTCCGGCTCGACCCGGACCGCCTCTCCCTCAACGCGCAAGGCGCCGCCGCAAGTCGCGGCGCCTTGGTGCAAGCAGTGGAAGCAGCGCGCGCGAACGCGGCGCTGGCGCAGCGCAATTTCACGCGCAGCTCCGAGCTTTTCCAGCAAGGCTTCTTCTCGCAAGCGCGCCTCGACGCCGATCGCGCCGCGCGCGATGCGGCCAGCGCCGAGCTTGATCAAGCACGCCGCACGCTCGCCGCCGCCGGCGCCGAAAGCGGCTTGGCGCGCGAGCGTTTGTCCGATCTCTCAGGCGCCGCGCCCGCAGCTGGCACGATCGAACGCATCTATCATCGCCCCGGCGAGGTGGTGAGCGCGGGCCAGCCGATCGCGGCTTTGCTTTCGCCGGAATACCAAAAGGTGCGCTTCTTCGCGCCGGAAGCGCTGCTCGGCCAATTGCGCACCGGCGCGCGCGTCGCGGTGTCGTGCGATGGCTGCGCTGAAGGGCTCACCGGCACGATCAGCTTCATCGCCACCGAGCCGCAATTCACGCCACCAGTGATCTACTCGCTCGATCAACGCCAGAAGCTTGTGTTCCTCGTCGAAGCACGGCTCGACACGCCGGGCGCGATCCGGCCGGGCATGCCGGTGGACGTGCGCCTCGCGAGCGCGTCATGAGCGACGTCGTTATCGATGTCGCCGGGCTCACCAAGAGTTTCGGCGGCCGCAAAGTGGTCGACAATTTCGACCTCAAAGTCCCGCGCGGCGCGATCTACGGCTTCTTGGGTCCGAACGGCTCCGGCAAAACGACGACGATCCGTATGGTGTGCGGCCTGCTGAAGCCCGAGATCGGCGCGGGTCGTGTGCTTGGCTTCGACGTGCTCGAAGAGAGCGACAAGATCAAAGAGCGCGTCGGCTACATGACGCAGAAATTCTCGCTCTACGAAGATCTGTCGATCCGCGAGAATTTGGAATTCATCGCGCGTCTCTACGGCCTCGATCGCCGCAAGGAGCGCGTGGATCAGGCGCTTGAAGATTTGGGATTGGTCGAACGGCAAGCGCAAGTCGCGGGCAAGCTCTCCGGCGGCTGGAAGCAACGCTTGGCGCTCGCGGCATGCATGATCCACGAGCCGGAGCTGCTGCTGCTCGATGAGCCTACGGCGGGCGTCGATCCAAAAGCGCGTCGCGATTTCTGGGATCAGATCCGGCGTTACTCAGCGCAGGGCGTCACCACACTTGTCAGCACGCACTACATGGACGAAGCCGTGCAATGCGATTCCATCGCTTACATCGCCTACGGCAAGAAGCTGCTCGACTCGACGACCGCGGAAATTCCGAAACAGATCGGCCTCTCCTGCTGGCAGATCGCGGGTCGCCCGCTCCAAGCGGCGCAAGCGATGCTCGAAAGCGCGCCAGGCGTTGAGCTTGTCGCGCGCTTCGGCGCCGAAATTCACGCCTGCGGGCACGATTCAGCCGCGCTTGAGCGCGCGGTGCGGCAAGTGAAGCAAGCGCAGCCGCATGTCGAGATCAACCAGATCGAAGCCGGCTTCGAAGAAATCTTCATCTATCTGATGACCGAGAGCCGGGACAATTTCCAATGAGGAAGTTCCGGCTCCCGTCATTCGATCTCTCATGGGCGCGCGTGTTCGCGGTGTTCCTCAAGGAACTCGTGCAGATGCGGCGCGACCGGCCGACCTTCGCGATAATGATCATGATGCCGGTGATGCAGCTGGTGCTGTTCGGCTACGCCATCAACACCGACCCGCGCCACCTCCCCGCCGTGATCGAAATGCGCGAGGACGGGCCGATGACGCGCGCGTTCCTTTCAAGCCTGCGCGCTTCAACATTCGTGGACATCGTCGCCATCGCGCACAATTCAGAACAAGCCGACGCCATGCTGCGCTCGGGCGAAGCAACGTTTCTGATCTCGATCCCCGAAGGTTTCGAACGACGCCTCGTGCGCGGCGAGCGCCCGCAAATCCTGGTCGCGGCGGACGCGAGCGATCCTGTCGCCGCGGGCGGCGTGCTCGGCGCGATCGAACGCATCGCCCAGAGTGCATTCGCGCCAGAGCTGCAAGGCACGCTCTCCTATCTGCAGCCGACGCCCGCGCCCTATGAGATCGTCGTCCATCGCCGCTACAATCCTGCCGGCGTCAGCGCCTTCAACATCGTGCCGGCGCTACTCGGCGTCATTCTCACCATGACCATGGTGATGATCACCTCGATCGCGCTCACGCGCGAGACCGAGCGCGGGACAATGGAAAACCTGCTCGCCACACCTGTGCGCCCGCTTGAGGTGATGATCGGAAAAACGACGCCGTACGTGTTCGTCGGCGCGATCCAAGTCGCGATCGTGCTGTTGGTGGCGACATTCCTATTCCAGATCCCGTTCACCGGATCGCTCAGCGCATTCCTGATCGGCGTGGCGCTGTTCATCTTCGCTAATCTGATGCTGGGCTATCTCATCTCCACCGTCGCCAAAACGCAGATGCAGGCGATGCAGATGACGTTCTTCATCTTCCTGCCGTCGATCCTGTTGTCCGGCTTCATGTTCCCGTTCGCGGCGATGCCTGGCTGGGCGCAGGCGATCGGCGAGGCGCTGCCGATCACGCACTTCCTGCGGATCGTGCGCGAGGTGGTGCTGAAAGGCGCGCAGATGCCCGATATCGTCGGCGACCTCGGCCCGCTGGCGCTGATCACACTGGCGCTGGCGACGATTGCGTTGGCGCGGTTCCGGCGGACGCTGGATTGAGAACCCTCTCCCGCAGTGCGGGAGAGGGCAGGGTGAGGGGCCGGCGCGACGCCGAAAGCACTCGCGCAAACTCACTCGCAAAATTTTTGAAAGCAGCGCTCCACCCTCACCCTGCCCTCTCCCTCCCAAAGGAGGGAGAGGGTTCGTGAGAGCTAGTACCGCGCCCGCAGCGTCACGCCATACGTGCGCGGATCGCCGAGGAACGCGCCGCGCAGGCCGCTGATCGGGAACGCGGGCTGCAGGAATTGCAGCGGCGCGTCGAACATCACTTGCGCGTAGTCCTCGTCGAGCAGATTGCGGCCCCAGATTTCCAGCGCGTAGCGTTCGTCCGAGGTCGAGAAGCCGAAGCGGCCGTTCACGAGAACGTAGCTCGGTTGCTCTTTCGCGGGGCTGAGATCGGAACCCGTGTTTTGATCATCCACGTAGCGGAAATCGACGTAAGCCAAGCCGTTGAACGAAGAGCCGAGCGGCCATTCGTAGGTGATCGCGTTCGTCACCGTCCACAGCGGCGAATTGGTGAGGCGTTGGCCTGAAAGATTGGCGAGGCCCGCCGGCATGATCGCGCCATATTGCGCGTCGGCGTACGCAAAGCCGCCCTGCATCGAGAGGCCATTGATCGGCAGGCGCCAGATCAGATCGACTTCCGCGCCGTCGCTCGTCACTTCCGGGATCGAGTTGACGATGAAAGTGATGCCGGTGAAGCGGTTGAGTTGGAAATCCTGATATTGCGACGAGAACAGCGCCAGATTCAGCAGCAGATCGCCGTCCATCCAGGTTGTCTTGGCGCCGAGCTCCCAGCTGTCGACGGTTTCCGCGTCAAACTCGGGCACGCCGGCTTGACGATCGAGGTTGAAGCCGCCGCCTTTGTAGCCGCGCGAGAACGAAACGTACGCGGCAAGGTTTTGGCTGAGCTCATGCCGCAAAGCGGCGATGCCGGACCATTCCTCTTCGCTGCGCGAAAAATTCTGCACACCATCGAGCGACGCATTGTGCCACGGAAACGCGTTCAGCGGCGCGCCGAGCGGGTTTACCGTCGAACGCACCGCGCGCATGTCCTTATCCTCGGACGTGAGGCGGATGCCGAACGTGACGTCGGTGCGATCGGTGAAGGAATAGATGCTGTGGCCAAAGATGGCGAAGGATTCGCTTTGCTGGCGGTAGCGATCGCGCTGGCCGCCGCCTTCGCTTGAAGCAAGGCCGGCGACGAGCAAGTTCGGCAGCGCATCGCCGAGCGCTGCATCGAGCGCGGTGAAATATTCGCCGTATTGCGTGCCGACGCGCACCGTGTCGCGGCGCGTGAGGCGTTCGTCCGCGTAATAGCCGCCGACGAGCCAATCGAGCTGACCCGCGCGGCCAGTGAGGCGCACTTCTTGGCTGTGCGTTTGGAAGCCAAAGCCGCCATCGCCAGGCGCGCGATAGAGCAGATCGGCGGCGGTGAAATCGATGTCCTGGCCTTGGACGAAATCCCAGTCGCGATAGGCCGCGATCCAGGTGAGCAGACCAATCGGCGTGTCCCAATTGAGTTCGGACGAGATGCCGCCATCGCGCAATTCCTGCGTCGAGTCGCGGTTCGCGAACGCGGTGCGGTCGGAGAGGCCAGGCTCGCCGAGCGCAGCGACGCCGCCGGGGCCGAAGCCGCCAATATTGGCGATCGCCACAGCTGGCGCCGAGGCGACATAGCCCTCGCCCGTCGCGCCATTCACGACAGCCGGATCGTAGAACACGCCGGCGCAGCAGAGCTCATCGCGCTCGGTGTAGTCGGCGATCAGGCGCCAATCGACGTTCGATCCTTCCGGCGCCCACAGCACTTGGCCGCGCAAGCTCCAGAGATCGCGATTGTTGGAGTCGCTCACCTCACCCGTGGGGCCGACGAGATCGTTGAAGCCGTCACGCTGCGAGACGGACGCGAACAGGCGCACGCCCAATTCGTCACGCACAAGCGGGCCAGTGATGTGGCCGGCGAAGCGCCGCTCGCCGAAATCACCGACAAGCGCTTCCGCAGCCGCGCCGAAATCATCCAGCGCCGGCGCCGCGGTCGCGACCGTGATCAAGCCGGCTGAGGTATTGCGGCCGAACAAAGTGCCTTGCGGCCCGCGCAGCACTTCGACTTGCGAGATTTCGCCGAGGTCGGTCAGCGCCACGCCGTTGCGCGCGCGATAGACGCCATCGACGAAAATGCCGACCGCGCTTTCGAGACCTGGGTTCGAGCCTTGCGTGCCGATGCCGCGGATACGCGCTGTCGCCGAGGTCTCGTTTTCGGAAATGTTGAACTGGAGCGACGGCGCGACGTTCGTCAGATCATGCAGATCGCGGATGCCGGCGTTGCGCACCATTTCCGCCGTCACCGGCGTCACCGAGACCGGCACCTCTTGAAGCGCCGTCGTGCGGCGCGTGGCGGTGACGACGATCTCGTCGCTGTTCGAGCTTTGCGCATAGGCGGGGAAAGAAACAGTCATCGCTGCCGTCGCGCAGACGGCAAACGCACCAAAGTTCGTACGTAGCGTACGGTTCATGAAGTCCACCCGCTGTTCCAGCCCGCCTGCTCCCCTTGCAGGGGCCGCACCCTAATCCGCACGCGCGGACAGGTCGAGCCTTCATCCTGGTAATGGTTGGGACTAAAGCGCCGCGATTACTCGGCGGCCACGATCTGTTCGGCGGCGACCGGCGCGATGGCGGCGAACAATTCGGCGACCAGCGGCTGCTCCTCGCCGTCACGCGCGAGATCGGCCAAGCGGGCGATGCTGTCGCGCAACGCCGCCACGTCATGCGGGCGCGAGCCCACTGCAATCACACAGGGCGCGGGATCAGGCTCACGCCATTCATCGTCAGCGACCAAGCGCTCGTGCAGCTTCTCGCCCGGGCGCAGGCCCATGATGGTGATCTCGACATCGACCTCAGGCCGGAGCCCCTCGAGGCGGATCACTTTACGCGCCAGCTCGATCACCGGCAGCGCCTCGCCCATGTCGATCACCAGGGCCGCGCCGCGTGCGCGTTCACCGCCGACGCCGATGGCGGCGGCTTGCAGCAGGAAATCCGCCGCTTGCGGGATCGACAGGAAAAACCGCGTCATTTCCGCGTCTGTGACGGTCAGCGGGCCGCCCTTCGCGAGCTGGCGTTGGAAGATCGGGATCACCGAACCGGCCGAGCCCAGCACATTGCCGAGCCGCACCGGCAGCGCACGCGGGCCGTTGCTCTTGGCGTATTCGCGATCGAGCGCCTGGCAATAAATCTCGCCGAGGCGCTTCGATGCGCCCATCGCGCCGGAGGGATCGACGGCCTTGTCGGTCGAAACAAAAATCAAGTCAGCGCCGATGCCAGCGCATGCGTCAGCGACGTTCTTCAGGCCGCAGACATTGGTGAGCACGCCTTCGCTCGGGAATTCCTCGACCACCGGCACTTGCTTCAAAGCCGCGGCGTGGAACACGAGTTGCGGACGCTCGCGCGCGAACCAGCGCTTCATCGAAGCAGCGTCGCGTACGTCCGCCAGCACGATCGCCGCGTCCGGCAGTTCGCGATGCATGCGGTAGAGATTGTATTCGGACGCATCGAGCAAAGTGAGCCGCTCGGCGCCGCCGATGGCGGTGACACGGCGCGCGATCTCCGAGCCGATCGAACCGCCGCCGCCAGTGATCAGGATACGCTTGCCGGCGATCAGAAGTTTGATCGCGCGCCAATCGACATCGCGCAGCGGGCGGCCGACGAGATCGTCAAAATCGAGATGGCGGATGGCGCCCTGCTCAAGCACCAGCACGCGCATGCGGGCGTCGGCGGCGACACGCAAAACCGAGCGCGCGAGCGCCGGTTCAGTCGGCGGCTCCAGCAGCAGCAAATAATCGGCTTCGGTTCCGCTGAGATCGAGTGAGAGCCAATCATCCGCACGTGTCAGAATGTTCGCGTTCGGAGCATTCCCCGCGCCAATGAGCGCCACGCCCCACAGTTGAAGCTCGGTTTTAGCAAACGCCTCCGAGTCGGCGTCGAACGCCTCAAGCGTCGCTGCCGATCCAGCGGTAATTACCCGCCCGATCAAGCGCTTAGCGCCAGTGTCGCGCTCGCTACGCAGCGTCATGCCGCTTCAACCCTCACCAACCAAGGATTCCCTTTCTAGGGAAACCGGGAGCACCATGTCCACTAGCACTTACGCCGCGCCAATGATCCTTTTTTGAACGGTGGACCGGCGCTTTCCCGTCGCTTGTGTGTCAATCGGGCAGCGGCGCCAGCCCGTTACCGGCAGCCACCTCGAGCGGCGCGTCCAAGCGCTCGCCGCCAATGCGGATTTCGCCGCCCGCGGCGCGGACGATCGCGCAGCCGCCGGCGACGTCCCAGATCATCGAGCCGGACTCGCGATAAGCTTCCGCTCGGCCTGCGGCGACGTAAGCCAATGCGGTCGCGGCTGAGCCGATCATCCGCACCTTGCGCCATTGGCTGAGCCGCGTTTCAAACGCCTTCATCGATTCCGGGTTGGCGCGCGCCGGTATGCCGGTATGCAAAATCCCTTTTGCTGGGTCGGCGATTGTCGAGACGCGCATCGGTGCGCCATTGAGCCAAGCGCCCTTGCCGACCAGCCCGCTGAAGCGCTCGCCCAGCATGAAGCAATCGACGACGCCAAGCACCGGCTCGCCCTTGTGCAACAGCGCGATCGACACCGCGCAATGCGGATACTCGCGCAGATAATTAACGCTGCCGTCGAGCGGATCGAGCGCCCAACAATAATCGCCCGCCGCGCCTTCGACCCAACCGGCCTCTTCCGAAAGCACCGGAAACGGCGCGCGCTTGGCCAAAGCCTCGAGGATCAGAGCTTCGACGCGGGTATCGGCGTCGATCTTCACCTCGCGGCCCTGCTCGCTCTCGATCACCCGCCATTCTTCGCGGTGCGTGCGCAGCGCCACGCCGGCGTCGGCGGCGATCGCCTCGGCGATGGCCAAAAGTTCTTCGCGTTCAGACATGTTGGCCGGTCTTAGACCGCGCGCGGCGCTTGGAGAAGCCGGCCATTCGCGCTTTAGTGGCGCCGGGACGGGCTTATGGACAGCGTGCAAGCACGATTGGCGGGCGCAAGCCGCGGCGGCAAAGCGCCGGCGGCGCTGACGCCTGCCGCGCTCGACAAACGCCTGAGCCTCCGCCGCCGCGCCCGCGAAGACGCCGCCCGCAACCTACCCCGCCAGGACAGCCACGAGCTGTCACAGGCCGAGCAGGAGATTGTCGATCTCGTCGGCGGCGAGCGTGCGCGCGTGGATCAGGCACGGCTCGATGCGAAAGCGGACGCTGAACGCAGGCTCCGCACGCTCGCGCCACAGCCACAGGATTTTTCCGGGCCCGCACTCGATGCGCGGCTTGCGCTGAAGCAAATCGCCGGACGCTTGGCGCACGATTGGGGCGAAGCGGGCCGGCGCGCGGCGCAAGCACGCGCCGATCTCGACGCATTCAAGCGCGCCAACCAATTGCGGCGCGTCGCGGTTTACCCGAGTTCGGGCTTGCTGCAGGCGGGCTTGCTGTTTGCCGCAGCGCTGTTCGAAGCGTTGTTCAGCGCGGCTTTGTTCGCGGAGGACGATGCGCGCGGGCTGCTCGGCGGCGCGGTGACGGCGGTTGGCCTCTCCGGCGCGAACGTGACGCTTGGCTTTCTCGCGGGCTTCCTGGGCCTGCGCTATCTGCAGCATGTGAAGCTGCCGATCAAAGTGATGGGCTCGCTCGCATTCGGCGCGCTGACATTGCTGGCGCTGATGCTCAATCTGTTCGCCGCATCGTGGCGCGATCAGATGGCGGCGCTTTCCGGCAATCAGATCGCAGCAGACTCCGACGCGAGCTTTCAGCTTTGGGAGTTGCTGCAACTCGACTCGCCGCAAGCCATCATCCTGCTGATGCTCGGCGGCGGTGTCTGGGTTTTTGCGGCGCTCAAGGGCTATTCCGGCTTCGACGATCCCTACCCCGATTACGGCAAGATGGATCGCGCGTCCGTCGACGCCACCGAAGCGCTGTCCGAGTTTCGCGCCGAGGCGCGCAAGGAGCTGGAAGCGCCGATCGATGCGGCGCGCACGGCGCTGGCGGTGCGCGTGGAGAAAATGCGCGCTGAGTTTGAGGCGATGAACAAAGCCTACGACCTCGCCGGCGCGAAAATGGAAACGCTCGACGCCCGCGCACGCGATCTGGACGAAGCCGCTGCCGGCGCGGTGCACCTTTATCGCCAGGAAAACGCCGCCGCGCGGCAAACATCGGCGCCCGCCTATTTCGGCACGCCGCCGCCCGCGGCCGGGCCGGCGCTCGATGCGCTCGGCACGTGCGCCGCTTTGATCGATGAGGCGCGGGCGCGGCTTGCGGAAGCGCAGCTGCAATCGACGCAAGCGCTCGAAGGCCTGGTCGCGGAGCTCGACGACGCGCAGCGCCGGCTCGACACGGCCGCGCCATGAGCCGTCGCGGCAAGCGCGCCCAGAATGCTTTGGGCGTATTTCTGATCATCGCCGTGCTGATCGTGCTGGGCGGATTTGCGTATGCTGGCCTCTTGCTGCGCGCGCCGCCAGTGGACGCGGAGACGTTGTGCCGCGAGGATGGGACGATCGGCGCGCACACGATCGTGCTTGTGGATTCCACCGATCGGCTGGAGCCGCGGCATCGCCGCAAGCTCGCGGCGGTGCTGGATCAGGAGCGCGCCCGGCTGGCGCAATATGATCGCTTCACGCTGATGCGGCTCAATGCGCGGCGGCCGCAGGAGCCGGTGATCCTGTTTTCCAAATGCCTGCCCCGCCCGCCCGAGCACGCGAACCCGCTGTTCGAAAATCCGCGCCGCGCGCAGGAGCAATGGGACGCGGAATTCGCCGACGCGCTCTCGCGTGCGCTACGCAGCGCGCAGTCGGGCGGCGCACAACGCGCGTCACCGATACTCGCGGGCTTGCGCGCCGTCGCGGCGGACCCAGCGTTTGGACCAGAGATCAGTGCGCGCCGGCTGGTGCTGGTGTCGGATTTGCTCGAGTACGAGCCCGACGGCTTCTCGCTCTACGCGGACGGCGCCGACTACGCCACCTGGGCCGCGCAGGCGCCGATGGGCCCGGCGGATTTCACCGCCATCGACGTGCGCGTCGCGCCCTTGGATCGGCCGGATCACGCGGCCCAGCAGGCGGTCGCCATCCAGAATTTCTGGCCAGCCTATTTCGACGCCGCCGGCGCGGCCGGGTTAAGCTTCGACCCAACTCCGTAAATCTTTGTTTCCAAATCGAAATGCAGGCGTTGGCTTTTTCTCAAGCCGACTCACTTTAGCTTCGTCCGTCGGCTGAGGAATGTGGAGGGCTGGCGTGGCAGGCTTTTCGTGGCAAGGCGCGAGCGGACGCTGGTACGAGTTCGACGTGGCGCGCGCGGCGCGTGCGTGGGAGCCGGCTGGCGGGCTCTACATGTTTGTGAAGCCGCACGATCCGAAAGAGTTCGAGTGGGGCGGGCCGGTGTGCCTGCTGATCGCGCGCACCGACGATTTCTCGCAAGCGCTGGCGCGTCACGACATGTGGCAAGCGGCGCAGAACCTCGGCGCGGCCGAGGTGCACCTGCTGGCAATCAATGACGAAGGCACGCGTCAGCGCGTGGAGCAGGATTTGCTCAAGGCGCAAACGCCGATCCTCAACCGCAACATGCTGCGGCGCGTGGCTTAACGTACCGCCGGCTTCCAGCCGGCAAGTTTGATCAAGCGCGAAAGTTTGCAGGTTGGAGCGCGCGCCTCCGGGCGCGCATGCGGGCCGGAGGCCCGCGCTCCAACTTATCCGGCATTGGCGCAAAGATGCCGGCTGGAAGCCGGCGGTATGTTAAGCCACAGGCCGCGTGGTGACAGCAATCCCTGGAAAATCCGAGAACACGCCGTCCACGCCGGCGGCGTAGAACGCTTGTAGCTCGCCCGCGAGATCGCCGAGCGTGGTTGGGTTCGGCGTTTCACCTGGTTGTGCGCGGCGGAGTTCGGTTGGCAAGAAATAATTCTCGGCTCTGAACGTCCACGCATGCACCAAGAGATTGGCGCGATGCGCGCGCTCGATCAGATCGGTGCGCGGCAGCGACGCGCCGGTGGCGTCGCGCGGGATGATCAAGGATTTCTCGACACCAATGCCGCGCGCATAGCCGGCGATTTCCTGCAGACTACGATCGCTGATCATGTCCGCGCTCGCGCGCGGGCGCTGATCCCAAGGGCCGCCGGTCGCGCCGATCAGCTGAATGCATGAGAAGCGCAGCGACGACATTTGCGCCAACGTCGCCAGCGCGCCGACCTCGAAGCATTGCACGAACAAGCGATCGGCGACGCGCTGCCCGCCCGCGGCTTGAACGGCGGCGACGAAGGCAGGGATCGGATCGACGCCCTGCTCGCGCAGGAATGTCGGGTGCTTCAGTTCGGGGTAGACGCCGACATTCCTCTGCTGCGCCAACGTCAGCACTTCGGCGAAGGTCGGGATTTCTTCCTGGCCGTCGAATTGGGTGTTGTTCGGACGAAGCTGCGGCAAGCGCTCCTTCGCGCGCAGCGTTTTCAGCTCCGCGAGCGTAAAATCCTCAACCCACCAGCCATCGGCGACGACGCCATCGACGGTTTTCGACTTGCGGCGGTCCGCGAACTCTGGGTGATCCGCGACATTCGTCGTGCCGGAGATTTCGTTCTCGTGGCGGCAGACGAGGATGTTGTCCTTCGTCATCACCAGATCGGGCTCGATGAAATCGGCGCGCTGCGTGATCGCGAGGCGATAGGCCGCGAGCGTGTGCTCAGGCCGTTCGCCGCTGGCGCCGCGATGGGCGATGACGATCGGCGGCGGTTTGAGATCGCCGCTCAAGCTTGCACAACCTGCAAGCGCCACACCGCCAACCAGCACATCACGCCGCCTCATACGCGCTCATCCTGCGGCGCGAGCCGCGTCATCGAAAGCCCCATGAACAGGATCGAGGCTGCGAACAGCAACGTCCACGCGCCGAAAGTAGCGTCGAGCGTCGGGTCGATGTTCGGAAACGCGCGCGGGAATTCGTGGGTGAGGAAGCCGTTGAGGAACATCACCGGCAGGCTGACGCCAATCGCCGCCTCGCCTTCATCGCCCGGCGCTTCGCGCAAGAGCTTCAACGTGAGGAACGCGACCGCGACGCCCAGCACCGGCGCGGAGAGAAACGCGATCAGGCGCGGCGTCTCGTCCGGGATGAAGAACATCTGCCCGGCGAAGCGGAACACCGCCGCGACCGCCAGCCACAGAAAAAAGCCAAGCCCCATTGCGCGAAGGATCATGTGCGTACTCCAGCACTTTCAATAGCGAGCGCTCTTAGCGCCTTGATGACAGCGTGCGCGTGATCAAGCGCAATGTCTTGGCCGAAATAGTGGCGCTCGACCTCCGCGAGGTGAGCGATCAGTTCTTCATCGGACGCCGCCTCGCGCAGCAGGCGAACAATCGGCCAGACATAGGAATCGTATTCATCCGCCGGCCAGCTGCCCGCGCCGAGCGGGTTCCAGATGTCCATCAGCACGCGCCGAACCGCAGCGAAATCTTCCTGCAGTTCGGTGCGCGAAGGCCGGCTCACGCCTTCAGCATCTCGCGCGCGACGATGACGCGCATGATTTCGTTGGTGCCTTCGAGGATGCGGTGAACGCGCAGATCGCGAACGATGCGCTCAACTTCGTAATCCTTCAGATAGCCGTAGCCGCCGAACAGCTGCAGCGCGCGATCAGCGACGCTGTAGGCGGTGTCGGTGACGAAGCGCTTGGCCATGGCGCAATATTTCGTCGCGTCGGGCGCCTTTGCATCAAGCTTGCGGGCGGCGACGTGCAGGAACGCGCGCGCGGCGGAGAGATCGGTGTCCATATCGGCGAGCGCGAACTGGATCGATTGGAAGTCGACGATGGCTTTGCCGAATTGCTTGCGCTCTTTCACGTAATTGATCGCACGATCGAGCGCATCCTGCGCGCCGCCGAGCGCGCATGCAGCGATGTTGAGCCGCCCGCCGTCGAGGCCCTTCATCGCGTAAGTGAAGCCTTGGCCTTCCGGGCCGATGCGGTTCTCCGCCGAGACGCGGCAGCCTTCAAAGTTCACGATCGCCGTCGGCTGCGCGCGCCAGCCCATCTTGTCTTCAAGCTTGCCGAACGAAAGCCCTGGCGTGCCGTTCTCGACGACGAGTGTGGAAATCCCCTTCGGCCCGTCGACGCCGGTGCGGCACATGACGACGTATTGATCCGAGAAGCTGGCGCCGGAGATGAAGGCCTTCGAGCCGTTCAGCACGTAGTGCTCGTTGCCGTCGGCCTTCGCGGTCGTGCGCAAAGCGGCGGCGTCCGAACCGGAGCCTGGCTCAGTGAGGCAGTAGGAGGCGATCTTCTCCATCGTCGTGAGCGGCGGCAGCAGACGCTGGCGCTGCTCCTCGCTGCCGAAACTATCGATCATCCACGAGCACATATTGTGGATCGACAGGAACGCCGCCGTGGAGATGCAGCCGCGCGACAGTTGTTCGAAGATCAGAGCCGCATCGAGCCGCGACAGCCCCGAGCCGCCAACATCCTCGCGCACATAAATGCCGGCGAAGCCCAACTCCGCGAGTTCCTTCAGCACGCCGCGATCGAGCCCCTCTTCTTCCCAGCGCGCGGCGTTGGGGCGGAGCTTATCCTGCGCGAACGAGCGCGCGGTATCGACGATCAGGGTTTGGTCTTCGGTGAGGTCGGTCATGTGGGTTCCTTAGGGGCGCCTTATAGCGCGTCACGCACGGCCCGCCAGCCGTCGTGGGCGGCTTGACGCAAACGTCAAGCAGCCCCACATCGCCGTCACGCGGGAAAATCCGATGAGCACAGGTCAAAACGCCGACACACCGGCGACGGCGGCGCGCGCGCTGCCGCCGACCCTGGTGCTTATGTTCGGGGTAATGGCGCTTTCGGTGATGGACGCCACCATCAAGCACCTGACGGCGAGCAATCATACGCTCATCGTCGTGTTGGGGCGTTACGTGTTTGGAACCCTGTTCTCGTTCGCGATCTGGCATCACGCCGGCCGGCCGATGATCAATGCCGATATGTGGCGCGCGCATTGGCTGCGCGGCTTCTTCATCGCCGCTGCGGCGACGAGCTTCTTCTACTCGCTCACCATTTTGCCACTGGCCGAAGCGGTGACGTTCGCGTTCGTCTATCCGCTGATCGTGCCCTTCGTGGCGTTGGCGATGATCGGCGAGAAATTGCGGTTAACGAGCTTGCTCGCGGCGATCGTCGGCTTCGGCGGCGTGCTGATCGCGTTGCAAGGCGCGCCGCCAGCGGAGGACACGCGCTATTGGCTGGGCGTTGGCGCGGTGATGGCGTCTGCGTGCTTCTTCACGGTGTCCATCACCATGATGCGGGCACGTGCGCGCACCGATGGCGCGGCGGTCGTTGGCCTGCTCGCCTCCTTCATCCCAGGCCTCATCCTTGTCGGCCCGACGATCGCCTTCGCGCCGCCGCCGCGCTTGGAAGATTGGCCGTTCTTCGTGCTGATGGGTGCGCTGGCGGCGCTGGGCATGTACCTGCTGGCCAAGGCTTACGCTAAGGCAGAGGCGCAGCAGCTGGCGCCGATCCACTACACGGAATTGCTGTGGGCGAGCTTGATCGGCTATTTCTTGTTTCAGGAAACGCCGCGTCCGCAAGTGTTCGCGGGCGCCGCTCTGATCATCGCCGCGTGCTTGTACGCCGCATGGGACGAGCGCCGCGCAGCCAAACTTGGAGCGCCAACATGACGAACCTCGCCGATCTGATGCCGTTCTCGAAACTGATGGGCGTGCAAGTGAGCGAGGCATCGCCCGATCGGATCGTCGCGACTTTGCTCGTGCGCGAGGATCTCTGCACCGGCGGCTCCATCCTCCACGGTGGCGCGATCATGGCGTTCGCGGACGCTCTAGGCGCCATCGGCGCGTTCCTCACTTTGCCGGAAGGCGCCAAGCGCACGACGACGATCGAAAGCAAGACCAATTTTATCGGCGGCGCGCCCGTTGGCAGCACGGTGCGTGGCGAGTGCACGCCGGTGCATATCGGCAAACGCACGAGCGTCTGGCAGACCAAAATCACCACCGCCGATGGCAAGACCGTCGCCTTGGTGACGCAAACGCAGATGGCGATCACCTAGGCGAGCTTGACCTGCCGCGCGCGAGCCGCGCACTCTGACCGCGAAATCAGAAGGATCGCGGCATGGCGGGCAATATCATCTTTTCGATCGAGAACGGCCTGTGCCGGCTCACGCTCAACAAGCCGGATAAACTCAACGCGCTCAACGCTGCGGTGTTTCGCGAAATCGACGCGGCGCTCGATCAGGTCACGCCAGATAAGGTCGGCTGCGTACTGCTCTCCGGCGCCGGCCGTAGCTTCTGCGCCGGCCATGATCTCGACGGCATTTCCGATGGCGGCGAAGACGGCGACGTGAAGCGGCTCGAGACCGGCGTTGTCGAACGCATCGCCACGCTGCCGATGCCGGTGGTCGCCGCGGTGCAAGGCCATTGCCTCACTGGCGGCCTCGAACTGGTGCTCGCGGCGGACATCATCATCGCCGGCGAAGGCGCGAAATTCGCCGACACGCACGCGAAATGGGATCTGGTGCCGATCTGGGGCCTCTCGCAACGCCTGCCCCGCCGCGTCGGCGTGGCGCGCGCTCAAGAGATGATGTTCGCGTCGCGCACCTATTCCGGCGCGCAAGCCGCCGCCATGGGGCTCGCCAATTTCTGTGTGCCGGATGCGGAGCTTGCGGCGGAGGCGGATCGCTTCTGCGCAGAGGTGCTCGCCAATAGCTGGCGGGCAACGCGGGCGATGAAGAAGCTGGTCGCGGATACGGACGGCATGACGCTCCGCGCGGGCGTCGCCTGGGAGCTGCACCACACCGAAGGCCGCGGCCCCGAGATGGAAGAGCGCATCGCGCGCATGCGGAAGAAAAAGTAGCTTCGCCTACCCAGGATCGGCCATTCCACGCGGGTTCAAGAGTCCTGTGCGAGCTTCTGCCAAGCCGCGATTGTTGCGGCGCAGAACCTGGAGCATAGGCCATGCATATCGAACAAATTGATCAGTGGCAAAAGAACCTCGCTCATGAGCGGGATATGCTGACACCAATCCTCCAGCGAAAGGCGTGGCGACGATCGTGGATCGAGACTGTGGCCGACGCCTGGCGCCGTAGGCGCGAGATTAGGGAACTGGAACAATGTCTGCGCTTGGCGGCGAGTGATCTCACAGGCAAGGATCGAGCGTGATTTATTGAGTAAAGCGCCGGCGGAGATCGCCCTCCGCCGGCGTGTCGCTTCAAGCCGGCGCGTGTTGCGCCTTTTTCGCCGCCTCATCCGCGCGGCGGCCGGAGAGTTCGACCATGTGATCGAACTCGGCCTCGAACGTGGCGAGGCCCTGCGTCACCGAGCGGAGCTCGATGATAAAGTCCTGCCGCTCGCTGTGCGGAAGATAGACGTCAACGCGATCCCAGCCCGGCCAACCTTCGCGCGGCTCAAAGCCGAGTATCTGGCCGTTGCGTGAGGACACCGCCGAATTGATTTTCGGCGTGCCCCAGCTGGGCGTGAAGATCGAGAGCTTCTCGATCGGCTCCAACACCACCGGATCGCATTCGGCGAGCGCATCGTGCATGCCGAGGCGCCCTGCCATCTGGAACGAGTGCTCGCTTGAATCGACGGCGTGGAACGAACCGTCGATCAAGGTCACGGACACATCGACCACCGGGAAACCGATCGGCCCCTTCGTCATAGCGTCCTTCACGCCGGCTTCGACAGCCGGAATCCATTGGCGCGGAATGGCGCCGCCGGTGATCTTGTCGACGAACTCGAAATCCTTGCCGCGCGTCAGCGGCTTCACCTGGATCACGCAATCGCCAAACTGGCCGTGGCCGCCGGTCTGCTTCTTGTGACGCCCGCGCTTCTCGGCGCTCTTGCGGATGGTTTCCTTGTACGGCGTCGACGGCCGCGCCGTGGAGACGTCCACGCCGAAGCGGTTCTTCAGCCGATCAAGCACCAGCCGCAAATGCGGATCGCCCTGGCCTTCGAGCAGGATTTCGTGCGTCGTCTGATCGTGGCGCACGCTGAGGCCCGGATCTTCATCCGTCAGCTTCTGCAGCGCGCCGGAGAGGCGCACGTCGTCCTTGCGGTCCTTGGTGGCGATGGCGAGCTGATAGACCGGATAGCGCTTGCGCAGATTGAAGCGGATGCTCTTGCCGTTCTGCGTGATCAGATCGCCGGCGGCGATCGGATCGAGTTTGCCGAGCGCGACGACATCGCCTTCGGCGGCGTTGCTGATCTTCTTGGTCTGGCCATTGTTCACCGCGAACAGCGCGCCGGGGCGACCGGACGAGCCATCGCTCAATGTGAGCTGATCGCTATCGGCGATCGGCCCGCCAAGCACGCGCGCGTAAGCGAGCTTGCCGGCCTGGCCCGCGTGCGAGATTTTCATCACATACGCGCCCTTGCCTTGCAGGCCGAGGCGTTCGGCGGCGACGGACGGCGGCGGCGTATCGTGGCGTAGCGCTTTCAGCAGACGTCGCACGCCGAAGCCTTGCCCGGTGGCGCCGAGGAACACCGGCACGATCAGCCCCTCACGCGTCTCGCGGACGAGATCATTGAACACCGTGTCGCGCGCCGGCACGACATCGGACAGCAATTGCTCCATCAGCTCATCGTCGAAGTCGGCGATCTGCTCAAGCATATGGAAGCGCGCTTCGGATTCGCGCTCGGCAAGATCGGCGGGTATGTCGACGATCTGCGATGGCTTGCCTTGCTGGTAGAGAAACGCCCGCTCAAGCGCGAGATCGACGAAGCCGGAAACCTTCTCGTCCTTCCAGATCGGAATCTGGCGCGCGACAAGCGGCGTATTGCTCACCGGCTGCAGCATTTCCAGCAGATCGCGGATGCGTCCGCGGGCCTGATCGATCTTGTTAATGAAAATCGCGTGCGGGATTTTTTGCTCTTCGAGCGCGTGCAGGAACGGCTGCAGCAGGATCGCCTTATCGGGGTCCGGATCGGCGACGACGATGGCGAGATCGACACCCGGCAGCGCGAAGTCAGAGTCCGCCACGAAATCGACCGCGCCGGGCGTGTCGATGATGGCGTAGTGGTCGCCCATGAAGTCGAGCGCGGTAATGTTGGTTTCGCCGGATTGTCCTTGAGCGTTTGGCGCCGCACCGGGGCCCCCGGTCGCGGCAGATGCGAGCGCAGTTGCGAGCGCGCTCTTCCCCGCGCCGGTGGGACCCACCAGCGCGATTGCTCTCACAAAGTCGGCTTTAGGCGCAGCCATGAACACCTCCCGTTTTTGGCGGAGCGGCGTCCCGACACAGGCGGCGGCGCCGCTTCTGCTGGTTCGGGCCCTTCAAGGGCTCGCCGTCACTCTTTCACGAGTGGAACGGATTTCAAGGTTAAATGCGTATCCATGCTCGCCCTTGATGGGCGAGCTGTCAGCGCGCGATAGCGCGATGACTGAGTGGGTGAAACCTCAGACGTGAGCCGCCACCCACTCCGTCCGCGAGCACGCTCGCGGCCACCTCGCCCATGAAGGGCGAGGATTAGTTCTCAGGAAGCGGGATGAATTCTTTGTCGTCGCCAGGCACGGTTCCGAAGCGGCCGGCTTTCCAATCTTCCTTCGCTTGCTCGATGCGGTCTTTGCGCGAGGAGACGAAGTTCCACCACATATGGCGTGGTCCATCGAGCGGCGCCCCACCCAGCAGCATGAAGCGCGCCGGCGTGAGCGCTTTGATACTGATGCGGTCACCCGGTTTGAACACCAGCAGACGCCCCGGTTCGAAGCGATCGCCGGCGATGTCGATCTCGCCGTCGTGCAGATAGAGCCCGCGCTCCTCGTGTTCGGGGTCGAGCGGCAGCGTCGCGCCCATGGCAAGTTGGACGTCAGCGTAGAAGAGATCGGAGTACACTTTCGCCGGCGACGTCTCGCCATAGAGCGAGCCGGCGATGATGCGGACATCTTTGCCCTCAGCTTGGATCGTCGGGAGCACGTCCTTGGAATAGTGCGCGAAGCTCGGCTCGCTCTCCTCGTGTGCGGCCGGCAGCGCCACCCAGGCTTGGAGGCCAGAGAGCGGATGGCTCCCCACCCGCACCTCAGGCGCCGTGCGCTCTGAGTGGGCGATGCCACGGCCAGCGCTCATCCAATTGAGATCGCCGGGGCGGATGGCTTGGGCGGAGCCCAGAGTGTCGCGGTGATAAATCTCGCCCGCGTAGAGATACGTGACAGTAGCGAGATTGATGTGCGGATGCGGGCGCACGTCGATGCCCTTGCCAGGTGGAAATTCCGCCGGGCCCATCTGATCGAGAAACACGAACGGGCCAATCATGCGCCGCTCAATCGCCGGCAAAGCACGGCGCACCTCGAAGCCGCCGAGATCACGCGCGCGCGGCACGATGATGGTTTGAATGAAGCGACACGCGCTCGAGTCACTCATCGCAGGATCGGTTTCGTCGCCAGGCCGTATGCTCATCTAACAAACGTTATAGACCAAAAGCAAAGCCGTCATTCTTTTTCGGATTTCACAGCAAAACAAGCAGCGGCATTAGGTTCCGCTTAAATCGCTCCGACGATTTTGCCTCGCGAAGGACGTGCGCAAAATGCGCGCGGGGGGAGTTCGTCATGTCGCTCGATAATTTGAAGATTTCGAGGAAATTAATTCTCGCGTTCGCGGCGCTGATCCTGGCGTCGGTGGGCGCGAGCTCGTTTGTGTATTTCAAGCTCAACGACGTCGAACATGCGATCGAGCAGGTCGACCGCTCGAACGAGCGCACCATTCTGGTGCAACGCGCCTACACGCAACTGGTCGAGTTTCAGGCGACCCTGCGCGGCTACGCAATGACCGGCCAGGAGAGCCGCATCGAGGAATATCGCGGCTATTTCGCCACCTTCACAGAAGCGATCACGCAATTCCGCGAAAGCACCGCGCTACCGGAGCAACGCGAGCGTGCTGATCGTCTGATCCAGCTGGCCAACGAGATGCGCGACACTGCCGAAAACGCTGTCGCCAACAACAGCGATCCGGTTGCGCGCTCGCAGGCAGTCGCCGCCGTCCGCCTTGGCCCGTTGCGCGAGCTGACCACCGAAATCCTCGCGGCGCAGGAAGAGCGCCTCGTCACCTTTGGCGCAACGCAAAACCAAGCGCTGGACGACGTCGATCTCGCCCTCCTGATCGGCGGCGCGATTTCGATCGCCATCGCCTGCTTCATGGCCTGGATGCTCTCACGCAGCATTGCGACGCCCGTGACCCGCATGACGGCGGCCATGGACGCGCTCGCCGGCGGCGACAACACGATCGAGGTTCCCGGCATCGGTCGTGGCGACGAGATCGGCCAGATGGCGCAATCGGTGCTCGGCTTCAAGCAGGCGGCGATCGACAAGGAACGGCTCGAAGCCGAAGCCGCCCGCCAACGCGAAGCGGCGGAAGCCGAGCGCGCGCGTAACGAAGCGGCACAACGCGCGGCGGCGGAAGAGCAAGCCACCGTCGTTCGCGCGCTGGCGCAAGGTCTCTCGAGCCTCTCCAAAGGCGACCTCACCTATCGCCTCACCCAACACTTCCCGGGCGAGTACAAGAAGCTGCAAGACGATTTCAACGCGGCGATGAGCCAGATGATGGATACGATGCGCGTCATCGCCCAAGCGAGCAGCGGCATCCGCAGCGGCGCCGGCGAAGTGAGCCAAGCCGCCGACGATCTGTCGCGCCGTACCGAACAGCAAGCCGCCAGCCTCGAAGAAACCGCCGCAGCGCTGGAGCAAATCTCCACCACCGTGAAGCAAGCCGCCACTGGCTCGCAGCAAGCGCACGACGCCGTCGCCACCGCCCGTCAAGACGCCGAACAAAGCGGCGAAGTGATGCGCGGCGCGGTGTCGGCGATGCAGGAGATCGAAAACTCCGCGCAGCAAATCTCGCGCATCATCGGCGTGATCGACGAGATCGCGTTCCAGACCAACCTCCTCGCCCTCAACGCCGGTGTCGAAGCCGCGCGTGCGGGTGAGGCGGGCCGCGGCTTCGCGGTGGTCGCCTCGGAAGTGCGTGCGCTGGCGCAGCGCTCGGCCGAAGCGGCGAAGGAGATCAAAGCGCTGATCTCGACCTCGACGCAGCAAGTTGAATCGGGCGTGCAATTGGTCGGCAGCGCCGGCGAAGCGCTCTCGCGCATTATCAGCCGCGTGACCGAGATCAACGGCCTCGTCAGCTCCATCGCCGTCTCGGCGCAAGAGCAAGCGAGCGGCCTGAGCCAAGTCTCGACCGCGGTAAACCAGATGGACCAGACGACGCAACAGAACGCGGCGATGGTGGAAGAAAGCACGGCCGCCAGCCACTCGCTGGCGCACGAAGCCGACGAGCTGACTTCGCTTATCGCGCGCTTCGACATCGGCGAAGGCGCCGTGCGCACCAAGCGCGCCGCCTAAACGCCCGTCACATTGCGGCAAGAAATAGGCCGGGCGATCAAAAGATCGTCCGGCCTTTTCGCGTGAGGGAACCTTCGCGCGGGGCGTTTGTTTCTCCCCCGACTACCGCGCGGCGATCAGTCCGCTGTCGTGTGCGCACTCGGAGGAGATTTCGTCATGCTCGGTTGGGCGCTTATGTTTCTTGTGCTCGCGATCATCGCGGGCGTTTTCGGGTTCGGCTTCGTCGCGTTCGCGGCGGCTGAAATCGCGCGAATTTTGTTCTTCCTCTTCATCGTCCTGTTCGTACTCGGCCTCATCGGCGGTTTGCGAACGCGCGCGTGAACTCAACACAATCAGGAGATTTTGAATGCGTAAGCTGATGCTTGCCATGTCGGTTGCGGCTGTGTGCGTGCTTGGCGCCTGCGGCGACAGCGCCGAGGAAGCCGGTGAAAACCTCGACACGCAGATCGAGCAAGCGACAACCGGCGACACCAACACCAGCGATGGCGCGTTTGAACAAGCGGGCGAAGCCATCGATGGCGCGACCAATCGCGAGAACACCGATCCTGCCGACGCGCTGAGCGACGCGACGGACGGCAACGAAAACACGACGCCGTAAGAACCGGCGCATTCCTCAATTCTTCAGGAGAAGAGCCAATGTTGAAGACCCTTCTTATCGCCGCCGGCGCGGCCAGTCTGTTTACGCTCGCCGCTTGCGGGCAAACCTCAACCGTCGTGGCGGAAGATCCGCCGGCGGCGACCGCGTACACCGATGACCGCGCGACCGATCGCGATGACGGCGTGCTTGAAAACGCGGGCGAAGTGATCGATGGCGCCGGCGAGCGCGTGGAAGATTCCATCCACGACGCGACCGACGACAACCCGAAGACCAATCCCTAATCGCGACCACCGCGACTAGGAATTCGAGCAGGCGCGGCTTCTGGTGAGCCGCGCCTGTTTCCGTGCTTCCCACACTCGCCCCGCTGCGGTAATCATACCCCGCCATTCCCGATGGAGCGGGGCGCGGAACGGTGAATGAACCTGGAGTCATGAAAATGCGTTTTGCACTTGCTCTCGTAGCCGCCGCCACACTCGGCCTGGCGGCCTGCAGCCAAGCCGACGTGAATGAAGCCGAATCCGACGCTAACCAAGCCGCCAGCGAAGCAGGCACGACGCTTGAAAACGCGGGCGATGCGGTCGGCGAAGCCGCGCATGATGCGGGCGAAGCTGTCGAAGGCGCGGTGAACGACGCCGCGACCGAAGTCGAACACGCGACGGACGATAATCCGAAGACGAACTGATCGCGCGACGCGCTGGAAGTTGAAAGGGCGGCGCTGATGCGCCGCCCTTTTTGTTTACGCCGCTTGCCTGTCGGCTTTGCCGTTGAACAGGAAGTCGTTCCCATCGAACGAGACGACGACATGGTCGCCATCCTTGACGCGGCCTTCGAGAATGAGCCGCGCCAGCGGATCCTGGATGTCCTTCTGGATCACGCGCTTCAGCGGACGCGCGCCCCAAGCCGGATCGTAGCCGCGCTTGGCAAGCTCGGCCTTGGCGCGCTGATCGAGATCGATGCCGATCTCGCGCGCCGCCAGCAGCTTCACCAGACGCTTCAGCTGCACATCGACGATCTGACCCATCTGCGCTTTTTCCAAGCGCTTGAAGAGGATGATCTCATCGATGCGGTTCAGGAATTCCGGCCGGAAGCGCATGCGCAGTTCGGCCATCACCTGATCGCGTGCATCATCAACATCAGCGCCGTCCGGCAGCTCGGCGAGGAAATGCGCGCCGGAATTCGACGTCATGATCAGGATCGTGTTCTTGAAATCGACGGTGCGGCCCTGGCCATCGGTGAGGCGGCCATCGTCCAGCACTTGCAGCAGGACGTTGAACACGTCCGGATGCGCTTTCTCGATCTCGTCGAACAGAATCACTTGGTACGGACGCCGGCGCACCGCTTCCGTGAGCGCGCCGCCCTCCTCGTAACCGACATAGCCCGGAGGCGCGCCGATCAGGCGCGCGACGGCGTGCTTTTCCATGTACTCGGACATGTCCACGCGCGTGAGCGCGTGTTCGTCATCGAACAGGAATTCGGCGAGCGCTTTCGTCAGCTCGGTTTTGCCGACGCCCGTCGGCCCGAGGAACAGGAACGAGCCGATCGGCCGGTTCGGGTCCTGCAGGCCGGCGCGCGCGCGGCGCACGGCGTCGGAGACGGCCCTGAGCGCGAGCTCCTGTCCGATCACCCGGCCGCGCAGCTGGCCTTCCATGTCCAGAAGCTTCGCCTTTTCGCCTTCGAGCATTTTCTCGACTGGCACACCCGTCCAGCGCGAAACGACAGCGGCGATCGCTTCCGCATCCACGACCTCTTTCACGAGGCCAGCGTTGGAAGCCTGCTTCTCACCATCGGCGATTTGCTTTTCGAGCTGCGGGATCGCGCCGTACTTGAGCTCCGACGCACGCGCGAGATCGCCGCGGCGCACCGCGTTCTCATATTCGTTCTGCAGCCGCTCCAGCTCTTCCTTGGCCTTCGCGCCGACTTGCAGCTTCTGCTTCTCCGCGCTCCACGCCGCCGTGATCTCAGCGGACTTGGTTTCAAGCTCGGAGATTTCCACCGCGACTTTCTTGGCGCGGTCCTGCGAAGCAGGGTCCTTCTCCTTCTTCAGCGCTTCGACCTCGATCTTCAGCTGCAACAGCCGGCGATCGATTTCGTCCAATTCCTCAGGCTTCGAATCCACCTGCATGCGCAGGCGCGAGGCGGCTTCGTCCATCAAATCGATGGCCTTATCCGGCAGGAAGCGATCGGTGATGTAGCGGTTCGAGAGCTGCGCCGAGGCGACGATGGCGGCGTCGGAAATACGCACGCCGTGGTGAACCTCGTACTTTTCCTTCAAGCCGCGCAGAATCGAGATCGTGTCCTCCACGCTCGGCTCGTTGACGAACACGGGCTGGAAACGCCGCGCGAGCGCTGCGTCTTTCTCCACGTGCTTGCGATATTCATCAAGCGTGGTGGCGCCGACGCAATGCAGCTCGCCGCGCGCCAAAGCCGGCTTCAGCAAGTTCGACGCATCCATCGCGCCTTCGCTTTTGCCGGCGCCGACAAGTGTGTGCATCTCATCGATGAAGAGCACGTATTGGCCTTCAGCGGCGGTGACCTCATTGAGCACCGCCTTCAGCCGCTCCTCGAACTCGCCGCGATATTTCGCGCCGGCCACCAGCGCGCCCATATCGAGCGCCAGTAGCTTCTTGCCCTTCAGGCCCTCCGGCACGTCGCCATTGACAATGCGCAGCGCCAAGCCTTCGGCGATGGCGGTTTTGCCAACGCCGGGCTCGCCGATCAGCACCGGATTGTTTTTGGTGCGGCGGGAGAGAACCTGGATCGTGCGGCGGATTTCCTCGTCGCGGCCGATGACCGGATCGAGCTTGCCCTTGCGCGCGTCCTCGGTGAGGTCGCGGGCATATTTCTTCAGCGCCTCGTACTGATCCTCAGCGCCCGACGTATGCGCCGCGCGGCCTTTGCGCAGCTGCTGGATCGCCGCCTCGAGTTTCTGCGGCGTGACGTTGGCTTTCTTCAGAATCTCGCTCGCCTTGCCTTCGGCGATGGCGAGGCCGAACAGCAAACGCTCCGCCGTCACGTAGCTATCGCCGGCCTTGGTCGCGGCCTGATCGGCGGCGTCGAGCGCGCGCGCGAACGAGGCTGCGGCGTACATACGGTCGCCGCCGCCCTGCACTTTCGGCAGCGCCTGCACGGCGGCGTCAGCGGCAGCGCCCGCGGCGCGCGCGTCACCGCCCGCGGCGGAGATCAAGCCAGCGGCCAGACCTTCGCGGTCGTCCAGCAATGCTTTCAGCAAGTGCTGGGTTTCAAGTTGTTGGTTTTGTTCTCTGAGCGCGATCGTCTGCGCGGCTTGCACGAAGCCTTTCGCACGATCGGTCAGCTTTTCCATATCCATGAGTGACCCCTAAGGCGTCCTGCCCCGACCGCCATTGCGCACGGTCAAAGCAGCATGAGTGGTTGCTTTCCGACCCCTCACCTAGGTGTGGCAAAGGGGGCACACAAGACCTTACGGCGGTCATTTTGTCGGGCATAGTCGGGCGATGCGTTCGTTTACTTTTTCCGCCCTCGCCGCCCTCGCACTCGTTGCATGCGCACCCACCAACACACCGCCCGCGCCGCCGCCGGCGGACGCCGTGCAGGAAGCGGGTGCGTCGCTGTGGAACGCCAGCACGCGCACGATCCTCACCGGCGATGCCGCGCGATCGCTCGGCCGGCAATGCAGCCGCGTTTCGCCGGGACCGATCGAGGATGTGTGGGCGCCCACCGACACGGACGCCGCCGCCGTGGACGATCTCTTGGTGATGTTCGTAGCGCGCAAGCTCGAAGAGCGCGGCTTGAGTCCCTCGCCCGGCGGCTATCATCGCCAGTACGCCGGCTTCGTGATCGGCGGCAAGCGCGTGATCTACGTCAACGGCGTCGAAGAGCAACTCACCGCCAACGGCCCATTCGATTGGCGAACGCAGCCCGTGCAAATCTGCGACGGCGGCGCGCTGACCTTCGGCGTCGAGTACGATCCGGCGACGCAGCAGCTCTCGAACTTTGCGTTCAACGGGCCGTACTAATCACCGCTCTCCGGGGCGCACGCAGTGCGAACCCGGAGCCCATCGGCGGGGCAAACTCCGGCGCTCATCACGCATGGCTAAAATGGATTCCGGGTTCATCGCTGCGCGATGCCCCGGAAAACGAAGTCAGCCCCGCGCCACATACCCATAACGCCGATTGCTCGGCAGCCCGCCCTGCTGGCGATAGGCGGCCTTCTGTTGGGTCATGCGATCAGTGCGCCACGCGTTCCGCTGCGCGTCGCTGATGCTGTAAAGCCGCGCATTGTTGTCGCCGAAGATCGCCGTCTTCACGGCACCGCGCGCATCGCCCAATGGCGCGAAGCCGTGCGCGGCTTGCATATCCTCCGGGATTTCTAGACGCCGCAGACCTTCGATCTGCCATTGCGGCGCGCCGGTCCACACAGCGTCCGTGCCCCAACACACATGATCGGCGCCCAAGCCTTTCACCAACGTGCCCATGATTGCCGCGCACATGCGCGGTTGTGAGATCAAAGTCTGCGCGAAGATCTGGCCGAGATCGCCATAAACGTTGGTGACGCCCTCACGCGCCGGAATCTCCGCGAGCTCCGTCACCCAATCGATGCGGCCCGTCCGAGCGAACTCGGCTTCGGCTTCCGCCGGATTCCCGAGCCGATACGCCGAGTGATAGATGATGAAATTCAGCTGCGGCCAATCTTTCGCCGCCTTGGCCACGTCGCGCACGTCCGCGTACGGCGCGAGCCGCGGAAAGCGCTCATCGAGCGCCTTCGACCACAGCCCCTTGTGCACGCACACATTCTTCACGCCCGCGCGCACCATCAGCTCATAGCCGCGATAGGTCACCGCTTCGTCGTCCATCCGCCACGGATAGCGCGCGGTTTCCTTGTGGGTGTTGTCGCCGACCGTATAGCCCTTGACGCTATCAGGCCGCAGATCGAGCGATGCCTGCAGATGCTCAAGCCAGCCGGGCGCACCCGGTGTAAAGATCGCGTGCGTCATCAGCCGGCGTGAACCCGCCTCATCGTTCACGCGCGTGCGCGCGTTGGCCATCTGCTCGTTGGTGAGAAACCAATCTTCCGGAATGTCGGACGGCGCCGACGAGATCAGCGCGATCTTGGTGTCGCTGTCCATGAAGATTTCGCGGCGATAATTCTCGAACTTGAGATGCTCGATCGTCTGCTCGCCCTGCAGGTCCGGGTTCCAGCCTTCGCGGCCGACAGCGTTGCGCATCGCCGCGAAACCCATGAGCCGCGTATCGTCGCGCAGGAAATGCGTGTGCATGTCCATGATGAACTGATCTGCAAGCGAATCCGCGCGCGCGGCGGCGAGATCGGGATCGCTCGCCTCCTCCGCATCGCCGGCGAAAGCGCAGCCATAGACTTGGTTCATCGCCAGGAACGCCGCCGCCATGCCCATCGGCGACTGAAAGAAGCGCCGGCGCGACATGTTGTGCTTGGGCGCGATTTTGTCGGCCATGTCGTAAAGCCGCGCTTCCGCCTCGCGCTGCTGACGCGTCTGCGGGATCGGCAGATATTCGTCGCTCGAGACGATCTGCGTCGGCAGCGGCGTGCGCGGCAGCGTCTCTTCGGCGCGGCGCAATTTTGCTTTGTCGTCGTCGCTGAGAAAGCGCATGGGCGTGCTCCTTTGGAGCACAGGCAATAGGGCAATAAGGCAATGGGCAATAGGTTCGCGACGAACGCGCACCAACACACTGCCTATTGCCCTACTCCCTTACTGCCTTCGCTAGTGCGCCATCAGCAGCGGCACATTGGCTTGCCGCAGCAAATCGCGCGTGGCGCCGCCGAACACGAGTTCCCGCACGCGCGAGTGCGCATAAGCGCCCATCACCACGACATCGGCGTCGAGCGTGTTGGCTTCTTCGATGATCGCGATGGCCGGCGGACGCCCCATGCCGTCGACATTGCGTACCTCCGCATTGGCGCCGCGGCGAGAGAGGTGCGCGGCGATGTTGGCGCCGGGCTGATCGCCGTGGCCGAACATTTTCGGCTTCGCGTCCACCGTGATCACGGTGACCTTCTCCGCCTTGGCCAACAAAGGCTTCGCTTCCGAGAGCGCGCGCGTCGCCTCACGACTCGCATCCCAAGCGACGACAACATTCTTGCCGATGCTCTGCCCCTTCCAGCCGGGCGGCGCGATCAGAGCCGGGCGGCCAGCATGGAACAGCACGCCCTCGACGATCTCCGCACGCAAATCGCCGCCGACGCCATCCTGCGGCCGCGTCATCACCGCGACGTCCGAGTAACGCGCATGCACGGCGGCGATACGGCCCAGATCGCGCGACAGCGCCTCGGCGCCGCGCATTTCAAACTGCCGGCCGCTCTTCTTCAGCCGCGCCTCCACCTTCAGCCGCTCCGCTTCCGCCTCCTGGCGCGCGCGGCCCAACAATTCGGCCCAAACGCCTGCGACAACCGTCGGCTCATACGCCAGCGGCTCATCCGGCAGCGGCGTCAGGAAGGCGGCGGCGACGTGGGCGTCGAACTGATTGGCCAAGGCCTCGGCCAAAGCGATCGCGGGCTCGTCGGCTTCGGCTTCGGCGACGATTGCGAGAATGTCTTTCCAGCTCATGTCCGGCCTCATCGAATGTGACCTCAAGTATAGGCGGCAAGTCCGCTCAAATCGAGGCGCATTCTACCTCCGGGGCTTGCGCGCGATTTGCGCACGCGCAATGTGCGCCCATGACGATCAAATTCCGCTCCGACGCGTACATCAACGGCCAGTGGCGCGGCAGCGCCAAGCGCTTCGCGGTGTATAATCCGGCCAACCAGGACATCATCGCCCAGGTTCCCGATCTCGGCGCGGCCGAGACCGAAGAAGCCATCGCCGCTGCTGACGCAGCGCTCCCGGCATGGGCGGCGAAGACGGCGAAGGAGCGCGCGCAAGTGTTGCGCGCCTGGTACGAGCTGATGATGGGCGACATCGATCGCCTCGCGCGGCTGATCACCATGGAGGGCGGCAAGCCGCTGGCCGAAGCCAAGGGCGAAGCCGCTTACGGCGCATCGTTCATCGAATGGTTCGCGGAGGAGGCAAAGCGCGCCTACGGCCGCACCATCCCCTCCACCACAGCCACGCGGCGCTATCTGACGATCAAGCAACCGGTCGGCGTGTGCGCGGCGGTGACGCCTTGGAATTTCCCGATGGCGATGATCACGCGCAAAGCCGGCCCAGCACTCGCGGCGGGCTGCACGATCGTGCTGAAGCCGCCGTCACAAACGCCGCTCACATCCTTGGCGCTGGCCGAACTCGGCGAGCGTGCGGGCCTGCCGGCTGGCGTGTTCAACATTGTGACGACAGAGAACGCCTCCGCCGTCGGCAAAGTGATGTGCGAGAGCCCGCTTGTGCGAAAATTCTCATTCACCGGCTCGACCGAGATCGGCAAGAAGCTCGGCGCTGCGTGCGTGGGCTCCACCGTGAAGCGCGTGTCGCTGGAGCTGGGCGGCAACGCACCGCTTTTGGTGTTCGCGGACGCGGACCTCGACCAAGCCGTGAAAGGCGCGATCGCCTCCAAGTTCCGCAATGCCGGCCAAACCTGCGTGTGCGCGAACCGCATCCTGGTGGAGGACGCCATCTATGACGCGTTCTCGAAGAAATTCGCCGACGCCGTATCGAAACTCAAAGTCGGCGACGGCCAGGCCGAGGGCGTCGAGATCGGCCCGCTGATCGACATGAAAGCGATGGAGAAAGTCGCCGAGATGGTGAACGAAGCCGTCGAAGCCGGCGCCAAAGCCCTCACCGGCGGTGTCGCCGCGCCCTATGGCGCGCAATTCTTCGCGCCGACCGTGCTCGTGAACGTGACGCGCGACATGCGCGTGAACCGCGAGGAAATCTTCGGCCCGGTCGCGCCATTGATCCGCTTCAAGGGCGACGACGAAGCCGTCTCGATCGCCAACGACACGCCGTTCGGCCTCGCCGCGTATTTCTTCACCAAGGACGTCAACCGCGCCTGGCGCATCGCCGAACGGCTGCAATACGGCATGGTATCGATCAATGACGGCATCTTCTCAAACGAAGTGATTCCCTTCGGCGGCATCAAGGAAAGCGGCCTCGGCCGCGAAGGCGGCGTCGAGGGCTTGGACGAATACATGGACGTGAAATTCGTGAATTTCGGCGGCTTCGCGTGAACTTCGTTTACGTGCTCGGCAGCGTGCGCGGGCGGGACCGGCGCACCTATGTGGGCTGGAGCGTTGATATCGAGGCGCGGCTGGCGCGGCACAATTCCGGGCTGGGCGCACGCTCGACGCGCGGGCGCAATTGGGTGCTGCTTTACGCCGAGCGCTACGACACACGCGGCCAGGCCATGAGCCGTGAAATCGCCCTCAAACGCGACCGCCGCTTTCGGGCGGCCTTGGCGCAGCTTATGGATTTAGACCCGACGCTCAGCAGGACGACATGAAACTCCGCTTCGCCACCTATGACGTGTTCACCGAAACCCGCTTCGCCGGCAATCCGCTGGCCGTGGTGTTCGACGCCGACGAGCTGAGCGACGCGCAGATGCAAACCGTCGCGCGCGAGTTCAATCTCTCCGAGACGATCTTCATCCGCGCGCCGGAAGATGAACGCCACGCCGCCAGCGTGCGCATCTTCACGCCAACGAAAGAGCTCCCCTTCGCCGGTCATCCCACAATCGGCGGCGCGATCGCGCTCGCAGAAGATCGCAACGGCCGTGGCCAGCCGCGCGACCTGCTGCTCGTGTTGGAGGAAAAAGTTGGCCCAGTGCGCTGCGGCGTGAAGATCGCCGCCGATGGCGCGAGCTTCGCGGAATTTTCCGCGCCGAAGCTCTCCGCACCCGCGGGCGATGATCTTCCGATCGAGATCGCCGCCAAAGCCATCGGCCTCGCCCCAAACGAAATCGGCTTCGGCGCGCACGTACCGAGCGTGTTTTCCGCTGGCGTTCCGTTCGCGATGGTTCCGGTGGCGGACATCGCCGCGCTCGGTCGCACGCGTCCAGCTCACGACATCTCCGCCCTGCTCGGCGGCGTCACCGAGTGCTTCGTTTACACACGCGCTGAACGCGATGCGCCGCACGCCTTCCGCGCGCGCATGTTCGCGCCGGAGATCGGCATCGTCGAAGATCCCGCCACCGGCAGCGCCGCCGCCGCGTTCGCCGGCGTGCTGGCGCGGTTCGAGGCGCTAGCCGATGGCTGGCACACGCTGCCGATCCTGCAAGGCGTCGAGATGGGGCGGCCGTCTTTGATCGGGCTTGAGGTCAATATCGAAGCGGGCGCCCTCGCCGGCGCGCGCATCGCTGGCAAAGCAGTGAAAGTCAGCGAAGGCACGCTCGAACTATGAGCTGGATCGATCAGCTCACGCCGATCGCGATGGCGCTGATATGGCCTGCGCTCGGCTTTGCATTGTTGGCGTTCGTCGCGCGTGGCGTTGCGTCGCTGCGCACAGCGCGCGCCGCGGCGGGCGAGGTGCGCGTGAACCTCACGCTCTATCTGTTCGACGCGCTGCTCATCGCGCCAAGCCTCGGCCTGCTGGCGGCGGCGATCGCGGCGTGGCTCAATGCGAACGGCTTGGTGCTGGTGAGCGCCGCCACATGGAACACGCTGCCCGCGTGGCTGGTGCTGTTCATCGCGCTCTTCATCGGTGATTTCGTCGGCTATTGGCGCCATCGTCTGGAGCACACAGCGCCGCTCTGGCCCTCGCACGCGATCCATCACAGCGACACGGCGATGACGTGGACGACATTGCATCGCTTCCACCCGATCAACCGTCTCACCACCACGCTCATCGATAGCGGCGCGCTGGCGCTGCTCGGCTTTCCGCCCTGGGTGGTGCTCGCGAACGCGCTGACGCGGCACTATTACGGCATGTTCGTACACATGGACTTGCCGTGGACACTCGGCCCGCTTGGCCGCGTGCTCGTCTCGCCGGCCATGCATCGCTGGCACCACGTGCGCGACAGCGAACACGCCGGCAAGAATTTCGCGACGCTCTTCTCGGTGTTCGACCAAGCCTTCGGCACCTATCACGTCCCTGGCCCCTGCACCGCGCCGCTCGGCGTGCCCGACGAGATGGGGCGTGGCGTGATCGGCCAGCTGCTCCACCCGTTCCGCGCCGCGTGGCGCTTGCTTCCGCGCGCGAGCGCAGCTAAACGCTCGCCCGCAACCCCTTAAGGGGCGAAGGATGCCAGCTGAGATTGCCTGACCTCGCGGGACACGTAACACGCGTTCTCCCGCTCTGAACCCCAGCGACGCCGCGCAAGCGGCGCGCACGCACTCGCGTTCAGACCAGGCTTTCATCTTGAACATTTCAAAGTACGAGCAGCGTACCCTGCACGCATTGGCGCAGGGCGGCGCCATCCATCATCGCAAGAACGATAAAGGCGACATCATCGAAATCGATTGCGTCAACCGCGACGGTTGGCGTCTCGACGATTGCACGATGCCGATCTTCCAACGCCTACGCCGGCGCGGCTTCATTATAAGCCGCGAAGGCGGGCCCTATCGCATCACCCGCGATGGGCTTGCTGCGGTGCGGGCGCAGTTGGACAATCGCTGACCGCGCAGGACGGGCGGTTTATCCGTCCGCCCTAGCGGACGGCGGGTACGGCCAGCGCCGCGAACGGCGCGAGCAGGCCTACGGGCTCTTCCTCGCGTGCGAGTTCGAAGCTGGAACAACAGCGCGCGCAATACGCAACGTCGCCCACGATGGTGCGGAATGTGGAGCGGCGGCGCATGAGCGGCGTCGTGCACGTCGGACAGGCCTCGCCAATTCTCTTTTCGAGCATGACGTCCTCCGACTGTCACGATGCGGTATTAATGCTAAACAAATGCTTTCCGCGTGCGTTCCCGGAGAGCGGTACGAAAAGCTGACGAATGAGAGGCTGCGTGTGTTCGCGCGCGTGCGCCACCTGGTCATGCGGACTAGTCCACTGATTCCATACGTGCCTGTGTGCGGCGCACAATTCGCAAGCGCGGCGCCTAGCACGCGTTCATTTCTTCTCGAGCAGCAGCGTGCCCTGCTTGCGCAGCTTGCCGACGATCTTTTCCGCGAACCCCGCCAGCAAAACTGGCAGATCGATTTCGATGCGCACGTCGTTCTCATGCACGTCGATGCGGCCGGCGATGGTTTGGCCAAGCGCTTGCGCGGTGAAACTCAGGCGGTCCCCGTCCCAAAGCTGGCTGAAGCGCGTGAGCGCCATCACCCCGCTTTGGGCGCCAAGCTGGTCCTTGATCTGATCGAAGCCACCGGCGATGCGCGATTTCGCTTCGGCTTTGCCGAGCTTGTGCGGGATCGTCAGGGTGATGGGCTGCGCCATTGTTCATCAACGAACGGCGCGTCGTTTCGGTTGCCTCAGCCGGCGGCGCGCGAATGCGGCGCGAACGGGCTGCGGCCCAGCCACACTTGCATGTCGGTTGCGAGCTTGTCGTCGCCGGTGAGATGCATGCGCTTGTCGCGGATGGCGCTTTGCACGGTTTGGTGGCCCATCCAGATCTCCGTCATCGTGCGCAAATCGGTGGAGACGTAGAGATCAACATTGAAACCCGGATCGACCGCGCAGAGATCCACCTCCGTCGGCGGATCAACAACCAGCCAATAGGCGCGCTCAGCCACGGGGCGTTCCGGATACTGAAACTCGATTACGCTTTTGCGCTTCGGCATCGGCTGGACGTTCAGACCACGCCGCATGTCCCACATCAGCAGCTGTGCATCGAGATGCTGCATCGAAACTTTGTGATCGACCCAGCGCTGCCCCCAGATTCCAAACGCCTCCACCAGCGGCGCGGCTTCGCGGCCAGCTTCGGTGAGATGATATTCGGTCACGCTCGGATCGCTCTCCGAAACAACGCGGCGCACGACGCCCGCGGCCTCCAGGTCTTTAAGACGTTGCGAGAGCAGCGCCGGCGACATGCGCGGCACGCCGCGGCGCAGATCGTTGAAGCGCGTTGATCCGGCCACGAGTTCGCGCAGCAGCACGATCGTCCAGCGGGTGCACAGCACCTCCGCGGCCATCGAAACCGGACAGAATTGCTTGTAGCTGCCTTGCGCCATGCGCCGCTCCCTTGGGGTGACGGAGCTTAGAACCGAGGTCGGCGCGGGCCAATACAGTTTCTGTACCGGCCAGATTCAGTTTCAGAACTAGAGCGCCGAACCCGCCTTGAGCGAGAAACCGCCTCAAGAGCGGATACCCAAGGTGATATAGAGATGTTCGGCAAAGTGACTGAGAAAACCCAAGCCCCGACCCCGGCGCAGCCGGAGGCCATCGATTGGACCGCCCGCGCCACCCGCGTGGCCGGCGCCATCATGCACGACGCCGCGCGCCACGACGCTGAAGACCTGTTCGTGGCGCCGGCTTACGAGCGGCTGAAAGCCGAAGGCTTCTTCAAGGCGCTTGTGCCCGCCGAACTCGGCGGCCATGGCGCAAGCCATCGCGAAATCTGCGACGCCATCCGCATCATCGCGGCGGCCTGCGGCTCGACCGCCCTCGCATTCTCGATGCACTCGCACCTCGTGTATGTCGCGGCCTGGCGCTGGAAGCACCAGAACGCGCCGACTGATGGCCTGCTGAAGCGCGTCGCGGCCGAGAACCTCATTCTCGTGTCGAGCGGCGGTTCGGATTGGCTGAAAGGCGCGGGCACGGCGACGAAAGTCGACGGCGGTTTTCACATCAACGCGCGCAAGATCTTTTCAAGCGGCAGCCCGGCGGGCGACCTCTTGATGACGAGCGCCGTCTATGACGATCCGCAAGCCGGCCCAACCGTGCTGCATTTCGGCGTGCCGCTGAAAGCGCAAGGCGTGACCATCCTCGATACCTGGCGCACGCTGGGCATGCGCGGCACCGGCTCGCACGACATCGAGCTGAAAGACGTGTTCGTCGCTGACGCGGCGATCTCGGGCCGCCGACCGCAAGCCAAGTGGCACCCGCTGTTTCACGCAATCAGCCTGATGGCGTTTCCGCTGATCTACTCGGCTTATGTTGGCGTCGCCGAAGGCGCGCGCGCAGCGGCGCTGAAGATCGCGCGGAAGAAGCCCGAAGACGAAGCCTTGGCGATGCTGGTCGGCGAAATGGAGAACGCGTTCGCGGGAACCATGTTGGCGCTCAACGACATGATCGACGCCGCGGCGACGGTCATGCCAGGCCCCGACGCCACGAGCCGCGCCATGACCGGGCGCACGCTCGCCGGCCAAGGCGCGATCCGCACGGTCGAACTCGCGATGGAAGTCGCAGGCGGCGCATCGTTCTATCGCGCCACCGGCCTTGAGCGCGCATTCCGCGACGTGCAAGGCGCGCGCTTCCATCCGCTGCAGGAAAAGCCGCAACTGCGTTACACCGGGCGCGCCGCGCTCGGCTGGGACATCGACGGCTAAGCTCGAACGCACAATCACAATGTTGGAAGCTGACTACGTCGTCGTCGGCGCGGGCGCCTCTGCGCTCGCGTTCGCCGACACCCTGCTCGCCGAAAGCGACGCGAGCATCCTCCTGGTCGACCGCCGGGCGCGTCCCGGCGGTCATTGGAACGATGCGTACCCGTTCGTGCGGCTGCACAGCCCGTCGTCGAACTATGGCGTGAACTCCATGCCGCTGGGCGATGGCGCGATCGACACGGCCGGCTTCAACACCGGCCTCGGCGAGCTTGCGAGCGGCGCGGACATCCGCGCTTATTACGACAAGCTGATGCGCGAGCGTCTGCTGCCGAGCGGGCGGGTGACGTTCCTGCCGCTGCACGATTTTCAAAACGGCCTCGCGGTTTCGGTGCGTAGTGGCGAGGCGATCCCCGTGCGCGCGCGTCGCAAGCTGGTGGACGCGACCTTCACCGATACGCGCCTGCCCTCAACACATGCGCCGAACTTCCGCGTCGCAGACGACGTGCGTCTGCTTTCGCCCAACGAACTGGCGGCAGGCGAGATCGGCGCCGGCCCCTACGTGCTCATCGGCGCCGGCAAGACGGCGCTCGATACGGCGTTCTGGATGCTGCAAAGCGGTGTCTCGCCGGATGCGATCACCTGGATTCGCTCGCGCGATCCCTGGCTCTTGAACCGCACGCACATTCAGCCGGATTATCGTTTCTTCAAAGCGACGATGAGCGGCTTCGTGCTGGAGATGGAAGCCGCCCGCGACGCCGCGGATATGGACGATCTGTTCGCGCGCCTTGAGCAAGGCGGCCTGCTGCGCCGCATCGACCCAAGCGTCACGCCGAGCGCCTATCGCTGCGCCATCATCAGCGATGCTGAGTTGGAGCAGCTGCGGCGGATCAAGAACGTGGTCCGCATGGGCCGCGTTGAATCGATTTCCCGCAACGAAATCTGCCTCGCCAACGGCGCGATCCGCGTCGCGCCGGGCACGACCTTCATCAATTGCAGCGCCGACGGCATCCCCACGAAGCCGCCGCAACCGATCTTCCAGGACAATCGCATCCTGCTGCAATACACACGCCGCTGCTCACCCACGTTCAGCGCGGCGATGATCGCGTTTCTTGAGGCCCGCCTCGAGGACGACGCAGCCCGCAATTCCATGTGCGCACCGATCCCGATGCCCTCAACGCCGCGCGATTGGCTGAAGATGCACCTCGCGGAAGTCCCGAACCGATACGCCTGGTCGCGCTCGCCCGCCATGCAGCAATGGCGCGAGCAATCGCGGCTTGACGGCTACGCCGGCATGATCGCCGAAGCGATGCGCAGGGGAAATCCCGCCGAATTGGCGCTGATGGCGCGCTATCGCGACGCGATGCAGCCGGGATTGGCGAACCTGAAGCAGCTACTTGCGCCGGCTTACGCGTTGCCCGAACGGTCGGCGACCCTAGGGCGCTATGGCCGGCTAGACCGCCGCGCGCTGCGCCATGTCCTCTCCCGGCCAAGTCGGCGCGGGCAACGCCGCCAAACCGGGCTTGGCGAAGAGATAACCCTGCATGAGGTCGACGCCCAAATCGCGCAAAGCCTCAAACTCGCCGATCGTTTCGACGCCCTCGCAGATGGGCGTGACGCCGAGATCGCGGAGCATCGCGAGCGTATTGCGCACGATGGCCTGCTTGACCGTGCTCTTATCCATTCCACGAATGAGGTCCATGTCGAGCTTCACGAGGTCGGGCTGAAACTCGGAGAGCAGGCCGAGGCCCGCGTAGCCAGCGCCGAAGTCATCGATCGCGGTCTTGAACCCCATGGCGCGATAAGAGCGCAAGATGTTGAGCACGTGCGCCGAATCCAGGCGCTCCACCTCGGTGAACTCGAAGATGATACGCTGAACCGGGAAACCCGTACGCATCGCCGCCGCCAGCGTCAGCCGGATGCATGCGCGCGGCTCATAAACGGCGTTTGGCAAGAAATTGATCGATAGCATTGCGTTCTGATCGGCAAGCCTAAGGTCCGACGCCAGTTCGATCGCCTTGACGCGACAATTTTGATCGAACGCATACCGATTGGATTCGGACACTTGCGCCAAGACTGCGCCGGCCCCTAGTCCGCCTTCTCCGCGCACGAGCGCCTCGTACGCAAAAACGCGGCGTTCTTGGACATCCAAGATTGGGTGAAACGCCATTGTTATCGGCAGATCAAACGCCGCGCCATCGCGGCATCCGTCACATTTCGTCGTCATGGCACGCTCGGGCTCTTCTCGAATTGAGCGCACGTAACATACGACGATAAAGAAATGGTTCTGTTAGGCTTGCCTTAAGCCTATTGCGGGGCCGAGGCAGCGCCCGGATTTGTGCGCATGAAGCATCTTCTCGCGTCGCCAGTGCCGGCGCCGTCACGTCAGGATGAAGACGCTTAGCCCCGCGACGATCGCCGTCACCACGCCCAAGCCGATCACATCCAGCGCCGTCGGCGACCACGCCCCGCCCCGCTCCGGCTGCGCGGCGATGCGCAGTTCGCGCGCGATCATGAACAGCGGGAACGTCACGCTGATGGCAATCGTGAAGCCGAAGAAGATGTAGAGCCACACGAAGCGCACGCCGAGCCGGCGCGCTTCAATCACCATGAACGCCGCCGCCGCGAGCAGGAACAAGCCGATGTCCACCGTGATCGATCGGCTCGCCGGATTGACCTTGGTGTCAGGCAGAAACGCGTTGAGCGCGGAAAAATCCCCGCCCGCTTGCCAGACATATTGCAAGTTCTGTCCCCACGTCGCGATCAGCGCGACGATGGCGACCACCGCGTAGAAGCCGATGAGCCAGCGTTGACTTTGTGTCATGCGCCAACGCTAGCACGCCAACCGCTTTGCGCTAGGCATAGCTGACGATCTCGTACTCGATGCCGTCAGGGTCGAAGAAATAGAAGCGCTTCCCCGGCTCGTAGTCGCCGTGATTGAACGGCTTCAAGCCAAAAGCCTTCACCCGCCGTTCGGTTTCGTCGAGATCATCCACCTGCACGCCGACATGATTGAGCGGCTTGCTCTTCACATGATTCTTCGGCGCCCCGGGGCCGCCGGGCTCCATGTAAACCGCCAGATAATCGCTCTCGCTGCCGACATGGATGGTGGTGCCGCCGCTCAGCGACGGCCCGCGCCAGCGGATGCGCCATTCGAACAATTCCATCAGCATCGCCGCGGTGCGGTCGATGTCGGACACGGTGATGTTGACGTGCTCAATGCGCGCTTGCGCCATTTGTCGGGCTCCAGGTTCGCCGCGCTTTGCTTCCTCGCGGCTTGACTGGCGGTGTTTTGCAAGCTCAACCTAAGTTGAGGTCAAGCTCTAAATGCGCTCCAGCGACGTTATCAGCATCGGCGAATTGGCGACGCGGACCGGGCTCTCGGTTTCGGCGATCCGCTTCTACGAGGCGCGCGGGCTGGTGACGCCGTTCCGCAGCGCCGGGCGGCAGCGGCGCTTCCTGCGCTCGGACATTCGCCGCCTTTCCTTCATCCGCATCGCCCAACAGCTTGGCCTCTCGATCGACGGCATCGCCGCCGAGCTCAAAAAGCTTCCCGCGCAGCGCACGCCCAACGCCGCCGACTGGGCGCGCATCAGCGCCAGCCTCCGCGCCGCGCTCGATCAACGCATCGCCGGGCTCACGCGCACCCGTGCCCTGCTCGACGGCTGCATCGGCTGCGGCTGTCTCTCGCTGAAGAAATGCCAGCTCTACAATCCCGGCGACCGCGCCGCGAAACTCGGCGCCGGGCCACGGTTTGTGATGGGAGATAAGTGGAAGGGCGAGAGTTAGCGCTCATACTTCTCCCGCATGGGCGGGAGAAGGTGGTCGCGCAGCGACCGGATGAGGGTGGGAGTTTCAGGATTAAGCACCGCATCAAATGCAGCGCTTTGTCCTGACGCTCACCCCCTCACCCGCTTCAAACAAGTTTGAAGCGACCTCTCCCCCTCGCGGGGGCGAGGTGAAAGCTCACCCCAACCAAGCCGGCCGCACGTAAGCCTTACCCAAATCCTTCGCCACCGCTTCGTGCGCGATGGCGCCTTCGTAGACGTTCAGCCCGTTCGCCAAGTGCGGATCGTCTTGCAGCGCTTTTTTGTAGCCCTTGTTCGCCAGCGCCAGCGTGAACGGCAAAGTCGCGTTGTTGAGCGCGAATGCGCTCGTGCGCGCGACGGCGCCGGGCATGTTGGCGACGCAATAATGGATGATGCCGTCGACAGTGAACACCGGTTCGCTGTGCGTGGTGGCGTGCGAGGTCTCGAAGCAGCCGCCTTGGTCGATGGAAATGTCCACCAGCACCGAGCCGGGGCGCATCGTCTTCAGCATCGCCTTGGTGATCAGCTTCGGCGCGGCAGCGCCCGCGACCAGAACAGCGCCGACGACGACATCGGCTTCCTTCACCGCTTCTTCGATCGCGGCCTTGGTTGAGTAAACGGTTTCCAAGCGGCCGTTGAACTCGCGGTCGAGTTCTTCAAGGCGTTGCGGGTTCTTGTCGAACACGGTCACGCGCGCGCGCATGCCGACAGCGATTTGCGCGGCGTTGTAACCCGACACACCAGCGCCGAGGATGACGATGTGCGCCGGCTGCACGCCCGGCACGCCGCCCATCAGCACGCCGCGGCCGCCATGCGCTTTCTCAAGATAGTGCGCGCCAACTTGGATCGACATGCGGCCGGCGACTTCGCTCATCGGCTTCAGCAGCGGCAAGCGGCCATCGCGATCGGTGACGGTTTCGTACGCGATGCAGGTCGCGCCGGATTTCATCAGCCCTTCGGCTTGCTCCGGATCGGGCGCGAGATGGAGATACGTGAACAAAGTATGCTTCGGCTTCAGCCGCGCGATCTCAATCGCCTGCGGCTCCTTCACCTTCACGATCATCTCGGCTTGCTCGAACACCGCGTCAGCGTTCGGCAAAATTTTCACGCCGACTTTTTCGTACACGGCGTCCGGTGCGCCGATGCCCTCGCCCGCTTTGGTTTCGAGGAAGACCTCATTGCCGGTGCGCACGAGTTCCGCCGCGCTCTCGGGCGTCAGACCGACGCGATATTCGTGGACCTTGATTTCCTTGGGGCAGCCGACGCGCATTGGGATTTCCTCCTAGGGCATGGCCCTTTTGCGCTGAAATATCCCAATCGACCTGCATTTTCTTCGTTATTTTTCCCATTGGACTGGAAAGAGAGCCGATTTTCTGTCATCCAAGCCGCCATGCCGGTAATTTCTCCCATCCAGCTCGACGATTTCGACCACAAAATCCTGATCGAGCTCGAACGCGACGGCGCGCTGACCAGCGCGGTGCTGGCCGAGCGCGTCGGCCTCTCGCCGTCCGCCTGCCATCGCCGCGTCAAAGCCATGGAAGCCGCTGGCGTGATCGAAGGCTACGCGGCGATCCTCTCCGAGCGCGCTCTGGGGCGCAGCTCGACCGTGTTCGTTGCAGTAACGCTGGAGAACCAGCGACAAGAGACGATGGCGGCGTTCGAGCGCGCGGTCGCTTTGTGCCGCGATGTGCAGGACTGCCACCTGATGACCGGCGAGAGCGATTATCTGCTGCGCATCGTCATCGCCGACGACGACCGCTACGAGCGCGTCCACCAAGAAACACTCTCGCGCCTGCCCGGCGTGCGGCGCCTCGTTTCAAACTTCACCATCCGCACCGTGTTCCGCCGCGCCGCCAGCGTGGCGCACTAGCCCATCAGCGCGCGCGCAAAATCGCGCCACGGTTCGGTGTGGCCGATGACAACGCGCAGCGGTTCGGAGATCAGCAAAAAGCCGCCGCCCCACAACGTCGCCGCATGCAAGCGGCCTCGCGACGCGAAATCGTAGATCACCAGCGCCAGCAGGAACACATTGACCAAAACCAGCGCGCCGAGCGCGCCAGGTATGCCTTCGGTGGTTTGCGTCACGATGCGCGCCAAAGCCGGCACGGTCATGCTCATCGTCGCCAGCAGCATGAAGCGCTTGTGAAAATCCGGGCGATGACGGTTGGCGATGGCGATCGCTACGAACAGCGCAAAGATGCTTATGGCGAAAACTGGGAAGGCGAAGAATACGTACGGATCGCCCAGCGTGCCGGCGTTCGCGTCCGTAAGCACGCGGCGCTCGCTATTTATGGCGACATTGAAGCCCGTGAGCAGCACGCCGACGGCAATGAGGATGCCGATGGCGCCCGTTATCCTGTGAATGTCGAAGCGGTTCGCGGCGATGAGACTCGCTTGCGTCACCAGGAGCAACACCCAGGCGGTACAGAAGGCGCCGTGAAGGTGGATGCTCGGCGTCAGCGGCGGTGTCGGCGCGTCGTTGAAGCCGGCGAGATAATAGGTCGGCGCAAAGCCGGCGAAGGTGGTGAGCGCAAGCGCCCACGCCATGCCGGTGAAGAAGCGTCGCTCGGTTAGGAGCTTCGCTTGCGGCGCTACAGCAACCGTCATCGATCCGCACTCCCCGCGTTTCGCGCGGCGAGCTTAGATCGAAAGCGAGCCCGCTACAGCCCCAGATCGCATGGTTTCGCGCGCCAACCTCAACTTTCAGCAACGGAATTTCGCGTTTGCGAGGCGCAAAGCCTTGAAGCGGCGCGCGCGCTTTGGAAGATGTCGCGCGAAATAGGTAGGAGCGTCCATGTCTGAAAACGTTGTCATCCCCGTCCCGGACGCGTGGGCGCGCAAGGCTTATGTGGATGACGTGGCGTATCGCGCGAAACACGCGGCCGCGCTCGCGGACCCGGAAGCGTTCTGGGGCGTCGAAGGCCAGCGCCTCGATTGGACGAAGCCGTACACGAAGGTGAAGGACGTCTCGTTCCGCAAGGACGATTTCCACATCCGCTGGTACGAGGATGGCATCCTCAACGTCGCCTACAATTGCATCGACCGGCATCTCGAGACGCGCGGCGATCAGATCGCTCTGATCTGGGAAGGCGACGAACCGAACCAGAGCAAGTCCGTCACCTATCGCCAGCTGCACGAAAACGTCTGCCGCTTCGCCAATGTGCTGAAAGCCAACGGCGTGAAGAAGGGCGATCCGGTTACGATCTACATGCCGATGATTCTCGAAGCCGCGTACGCGATGCTTGCCTGCGCGCGGATCGGAGCGATGCATTCGGTGGTGTTCGGCGGCTTCTCACCGGAAAGCCTCGCCAACCGCATCAATGATTGCGACTCCAAAGTCATCATCACCGCCGACGAAGGCGTGCGCGGCGGTAAGATCATTCCGCTGAAGCGCAATGTCGATGAGTCTCTCGCGCATGCGCCCGGCGTCGAGCGCATCATCGTCGTCACGCGCACCGGCGGCGATGTGCCGATGAGCGCGCCGCGCGATGTGAAATACGAAACCGCGGCGGCGAACGTGAGCGCCGATTGTCCGTGCGAGCCGATGGGCGCGGAAGATCCGCTGTTCATCCTCTACACGTCAGGCTCGACCGGCAAACCGAAGGGCGTGCTGCACACGACCGGCGGCTATCTCGTCTATGCGTCGATGACGCACCAATACGTGTTCGATTATCACGACGGCGACATCTATTGGTGCACCGCCGACGTGGGCTGGGTCACCGGCCACACCTACATCGTCTATGGGCCGCTCGCGAACGGCGCGACCTCACTCGTGTTCGAAGGCGTCCCGAACTACCCGACGACATCGCGCTTCTGGGAGGTCGTCGACAAACACCAGGTCAACATCTTCTACACCGCGCCAACGGCGCTGCGCGCTTTGATGCGCGAAGGCGAAGCGCCAGTGAAGAAGGCCTCGCGGCAATCGCTGCGCCTGCTCGGCACCGTCGGCGAGCCAATCAATCCGGAAGCGTGGCTCTGGTATTATCGAACGGTCGGCGACAGCCGCTGCCCGATCGTCGATACCTGGTGGCAGACCGAAACCGGCGCGGCGCTCATCACCAACCTCCCCGGCGCAACAGCGATGAAGCCCGGCAGCGCGACGCGTCCGTTCTTCGGCGTGAAGCCCGCGCTTGTGAACGAGCAAGGCCAATTGCTCGAAGGCGCGACCAGCGGAAATCTCGTGCTGCTGGATTCGTGGCCGGGGCAGATGCGCACCGTCTACAAGGATCACCAGCGCTTCTTCGACACGTATTTCTCGACCTATCCCGGCATGTATTTCACCGGTGACGGCTGCCGGCGCGACGAGGACGGCTATTATTGGATCACCGGCCGCGTCGATGACGTGCTGAACGTGTCCGGCCATCGCATCGGCACGGCGGAAATCGAAAGCGCGCTCGTAGCGGACACGAAAGTCGCCGAAGCCGCGGTCGTGGGCTATCCGCACGAGATCAAGGGCCAAGGCATCTATTGCTTCGTCACGCTCAAAACCGGCATCGAGCCGAGCGACGAGCTGAAGCGCGAATTGGTGCAGATGGTGCGCCACGAAATCGGCCCGACCGCCTCGCCCGACATCATCCAATGGGCGCCCGGTCTGCCGAAAACCCGCAGCGGCAAAATCATGCGCCGCATCCTGCGCAAGATCGCCGAGAACGAGCTCGGCAATCTCGGCGACACCAGCACGCTCGCCGATCCGAGCGTCGTCGATGATCTGGTGAAGAACCGTGTGAGCGCCTGAGGCGCGCTCAAACTCCGACCACGGAGCGGGACTTTGCGCGCCCTGCCTCGAACCTAGGCGCCGAGCGCCTTTGCTGTGTTCATACCGCCACGTAGCGATCGTTTCAGTTCCCGAATGACGCGAGTGGGCTTACGCGGGCGCGCCTGCCGCGCTTACCTTTGTTGGTAACCTGTGGAGAAGCTGTGGGGGCCCGCTCAACCCCGCCGCTTCGCACCTCAACCAAGGGTGAGGCGCAGGTGGGGGACGAGCGAATGTACATGGATCAATCGATCCGAACAAATAGTGGCGCGCGGGTTTGCCTCGATTTGGGGACGGCCTTCTCGAAAGCGTGCGCTTATCTCGGCGAAGGCGGCGATCCCGCCAAGGACATCGCGCCGCTGCCGATCGGCACCGCGGCGAAAGCCGATCACGCACTGCTCACGCCATCAGCGATGTATGTCGATGAAGGCCGCATTTTATTCGGTCCGGCAGCGCTTGAACGCGCGCGCGTCGGCGTGAAGAGCAAACGCAATCCGATCGTCTCGTTCAAAATGGTGCTTTCGGCGCGCGACGTCGAAGCAGCGTTGGCGCTGAAGCTCAGCCGCTCCGTCGATCCCACCAGCACGCTGCGGCATCGCGATGCGCTGGTGCTTTATCTTGCTTATCTCGATCAGCTCATTCGCGGCGCCGTCGACGCCGAGCCGACGCTGCCGCCATCTTTGGCCGACGCGCCGCGGCGGCTGACGAGCCCGGATTGGCGCGCCCCGCGCGAAACCGAGCGCGTCGTCGGCGATCTCGCGGACCAATCGGCGTTCGTCTCCGCAAAACTCGGCCGCCTGTTGCTCAATCCGTACGGCGTCACGCTCGCGGAGGCGCAAGAGGCGCTGCGCGAGGCGCAAACCAAACGCGCTGTCGGCCAGTTCGAAGGCATCGTCTTCGAAGCCCATTCCGCGGCGTGCGCGTACGCAACGTTCGCCTGCGCACCGGCGCGTTACGTGCTGATCCTCGACATGGGCGCCGGCACCACCGATCTCGTCGGCTTCGAACGCGTCACCGACGATCTCAACTCGCCGCAATTCAGCGAAATCGGCGACACGCGTCAGTGCAGCCTGCTCGCCGGCGATGAGATCGACAACATCCTGATCGACATCTTCCTGCGCGCCGGCGGCAATCGCGGCCGCGACGCGCAAGACGAACTCTGGCGGGCGCTTCGTCTTTCCGCCGCCGAACTGAAGCGCGAGCTGTTCCAGCGCGGCAAAGCGACGATGAAATACGAGAAGCGCCAGATCAGCGTCGCGCGTGACAAGCTGATGAAGGCGCCCGCGTTCAAGGCGTTCTGCCGCGGACTTGAGGAAACTATTGTCACAAGCCTGAGACCGATCGCGGCTAAAGCGAAACGCGCTGGCGTCAGCGAGATCGCCGTGTTGCTTGCAGGGGGCGGATCGAATCTGCCGTTCCTGCCGGATCTGATCCGTAAGGCGCGCATCCCTGGGTCGAAGGATGTGAACGTGAAGGTGGATCGCTTCTTCGGCGCAAACTGGACGCTGCCGCATCGGCATCATCCACTAGGGGGAATGTTTCCGCAGATGGCGATTGCGATGGGCGGAGCACTTGCGCCGCTCGTGGAGGAACGTGCGACGGCGGCGGCGCAAACAGCGTGGTGAGAATTCTCGTTTCGTGAGGGCGAAGCGAGCGGGGGAAGCATATGTACGAAGGCCGTTATCCGCTTAAGCGGACCGCGTCTCGACTGGCCGATCTTGTCAAGAACGCGAAGAAAGAAGCAGAGTCCGGTGGATCGCTCTCGGCGGACACCCTCCTCGTTTTGCGCGTATGGATGGCGCGGCTCGAACAGGCGCAAATTCTCGCGAGCGAGTATTCGCCGCACGCCGCCTTGCGCGCGGCGACAAAGCTGATCGAACGCTATGATCACGATTTCCTGGCGCGCAGCGCGCGCATGAAGGAAATCGATCGCCTCACCAATCTCTGCGATCAGATTTTCGACAAAGGCCTCGATCCCGAACCCGTCTATCTCCGCGCGCTGGCGCACGCAGTGATGACGTTTGAGGCCGATCATTCCTGCGGCAATGACGATCACATCGTCGGCCCCGCCTGGGACATTCTCGCCGAAGCCGAAGCTGGCCGCGGCGCTGTGCTTGAACTCGTGCACTACGAACGCGCCCACGCCCGCCACCTGCGCAGCTTCATGTCGCTGCCGGACAACGTGGTGGAACTGCCGCAACGCGAGACCGCAACAAGCGAAACCAACGAAGCGCCGATCGCTTTGAACGCACGCGAGTGGATTCAGCTGGTGGAGTAGAGCCTAGCGCTTGCCCCAGCCTTCCATGAACGCGCGCACCACGTCGCGCACGCGCGCGTCGATTTCCGCATCGGTCGGCGGCGGTTGCAGGTTCCAGATCACCCGTCGCAACGGCCAGCCGGCGCAGAGATCGAGAAACGTCTCGACCAGATCAACGGGATCGGTCTTGCGCAATTCGCCGGAATCCATCGCCGCTTTGAAGCGTTGCGCCAATTGTACATGACCGGGGCGGATGCCCTCCTCGTAGAACACGCGGCCAATCTCTGGGAAACGCAGCGCTTCAGCGGCGGCGAGGCGCTGCATCGAAAGCGATTCATGGCTGGTGAGCGTTTTCAGCGCGATGCGGCCGAGCCATGTCAGCCATTTGCGAAAATCGGTCGGCGCATCTTCCATGGTCGCCTGCGCCGTCGCCGGGTCAGTGACCTGCTTCACCACTGCGAGCAGCAATTCCTCTTTCGAGTTGAAATGATTGTAGAGCGTCGCCTTCGATCCGCCGACGCGCGCGGCGACCTGCGCCATCGATGTGCCGGCGTAGCCCTCTTGAAAGAACAGCTCTTTCGCGACGGCGACGATCTCGGCGCGCTTCTTGTCGCGACGGCTTGGCTCGACTGAATTCACGGGCATGTGACCGACCTGTACACTTTTCGCTTGACGGCGTGAGGCCGCCTCCATATGTACCGTACTGTACAGTTGTACTGAACGGTACGGTTCAAATCTAGAGCGATCCGCCGACAAGCGCAACGGGCAAAAGCCATTTCGATTCAGTTATTTGCACAAGTTCAGAGGGGATTAGACATGCATAAAGCCTTCCCGCCCGCATCAACGGACGTCCTGATCGTCGGCGCCGGGCCCACCGGGCTCGCGCTGGCGATCTCGCTCGCGCAAGCGGGCGTCGATCACGTGCTGATCGACAAACTCGACGCTGGCCAAAACACCTCGCGCGCCGCCGTCGTTCACGCGCACACGCTTGAAGCGCTCGATGATCTCGGCGTCGCGCAACCGCTCGCCGACGCTGGCCTCAAGCTGCAGCATTTCTCGCTGCGCGATCGCGACCGCACGCTCGTGCGCCTGCGCTTCGATGCGCTGCCGTCTGATTTCTCGTATCTGCTGATGATCACGCAGGACGTGACGGAAGACATTCTCGCCAAGCGTCTCGAAGCGCTTGGCGGCCATATCTATCGCGGCTGCGTCGCCACCTCGGTCGAAACGAACCGCGACAGTGTCCGCGTTTGGGTTCAGAGCGACGAAACGCAACGCGCCATCGATGCGCGCTACGTCGTCGGCGCCGACGGCATGCACTCGATCGTGCGCAAGACCGCCAACATCCCGTTCGATGGCGATCAATACGAGCATTCGTTCGTACTGGCCGATGTCGATATGGATTGGCCGCTCGGGCGCGAGGAAGTGATGCTGTTCTTCACGCCGACCGGCCCGCTTGTCATCGCGCCACTGCCCAACGGGCGCTTCCGCATCGTCACGGCTATGGAGGATGCGCCCGCGCAACCGAGTGTCGCCGATATCCAAGCCATCATCGACGCGCACGGCCCCACCAACGCCCGCGCGACCGTGCGTGATGTCGCCTGGGGTTCACGCTTCCGCATCCATCACCGACTCGCGCGCCACTATCGCAAAGGCCGGCTCCTCATCATGGGCGACGCCGCGCACGTGCACAGCCCGGCTGGCGGGCAAGGCATGAACACCGGGCTTGTCGACGCCACGGTGCTCGGCCGCCTGCTGACCGCCGTCGTCAGCGGCAAGAAGCCGGCGCACGCGCTTGACCAATATGAGCATCTGCGCCGTCCTGCCGCGGCGAAGGTGCTCGAAATCGCCGGCGGTTTGACCGATATGGCGATGGCGAAAGGCGCATTCGCGCGCATGGCGCGCGATACGCGGCTGCGCGTCGTCGATCACGTGCCAGCTCTGAACCGCAAGCTGGTGATGAATATGTCTGGCCTCAGCCGCCGCGCCTCGGCGGACGTGCGCCTCTGAAGGAGAACGCGATGCAATCGCCCACCGCCACGCAGGCGCGCCAGCTTCAATACGTCATCGCCGCGGTGTTCCTGGTGCTCGGCGGCTGGTGCTTGGTTTCGCCGTCGAGCGTCCTGGCGCTCACGGTACGGCCCGAGCATCAATCGAGCGATCCGATGCTCCTGCTCACGCTTGCGGCCTTCGGGTCGCAAGCGGTGCTGAGCGGCTTGTTCGCCGGCTTCTCGGTGTTCACGCGGACGACGTTCCTCGTTTACGGCATCGCGCTGCTGCCGTTCTTCGTGTTCAATTATTGGTACTATTTCGTTGAGCCGATGTTCAACGAACTGATCCTGCTCGATACGCTCGGCAACATCATCATGCTAGCGATGTGTTGGCGCGGCTACACGCTGTTGTCACCGCGCGCCAGCTGAGCGCGCGGCAGCGACCTCCTCCGGCGTCAGCGCGATGCTGGAAATATCCATCTTCGCCGACCCGCGCACGATCTCGCGCGAGTGCGAAACGTAGACGATCGAGTTGTGGTCGAGATCGACGATGCGGCGCACGGCGTTGTTCTTGAAGAACAGGCTGATGCGCTGATTGAAAATCTCATCGCCCGAGCGCGACATGTCCACGCCCGCCAAGCTGATCGGGCCGATGCGCTGGCACGAGACCGAAGAGTTCGACGGATCCTCGAACCAATTGCCGTTGCCAATGCGATCGAGGAAGCCGCGCTCGAAATAGGCGAGATGGCAGATGACGCCCGGGATTTGCGGGTCCGCGACCGCCTCGACCTTGATCTCGTTGCCGAGCAGATCGTTCGAGAACTCGCCCACCTCATTGTCCGAACGCCCGCAGGCCGCGAGCGCCAGAGCGCAGGCAAGCACAGCCGCCTTGGCGGCAAACCCGGTTTTCATCGCAATCCCTCCTCAGGCGCTTGCGGCATCCAAGCGCGCAATGTCTTCCGCGGATAGCTCAAGCCGCAACGCGCCCATGAGTTCCGTGAGCTGCGCCACGGAGGTGGCCGAGGCGATTGGCGCGGCCATGGCGGGCTTAGCCGCCACCCAAGCCAGCGCCACTTGCGCCGGCGTCGCGTTGTGACGGCCGGCGACAGCGTCCAGCGCGCCGAGAACCGCAAAGCCCTTCTCGTTGAGATACGCGCCCATGCGCCCGCCGCGCGCGCTCTTCGATTTGTCGGCTTCGCTGCGATACTTGCCGGTGAGGAAACCACTGGCGAGGCCATAATACGGAATAATCGACACATGCTCGCGCACGCAGAGCGGCACGAGATCGGTTTCGATCGCGCGGTTCATCAGATTGTATTCCGGCTGCAACGTGGCGATGCGCGGCCCGCCGGCGGCGAGCGAAGCGCTAAGCCGCGTCGGGTTGAAGTTCGAGACACCGACCGCGCGCACTTTGCCGGCTTTCACCAGCTCATCCAGCGCGCCCATGAATTCTTCCGGCGGCGTGACGCCGTCGTCGCGGTGCAGCTGATAGAGATCGATGCGGTCGGTCTGCAGGCGCTGCAGCGATTCATCCGCGGCCGCGAGAATGTTGGCGCGCTTAAGCCCCAAGCGCTTGTCCCACATGCCGACCTTGGTCGCGACCATCACCTTGTCGCGCTTGCCGCTCGCCTTGAACCAACGGCCGAGCACGCTCTCGCTTTCGCCGCCAGCGTGACCCGGCACCCAGGACGAATACACATCCGCCGTATCGATGGCGTCGCCGCCGTGTTCCACGAACGCATCGAGCACCGCGAACGAGGCCTTCTCGTCCGCCGTCCAGCCGAACACGTTGCCGCCAAGCATCAGAGGCGTGATGGCGATGTCGGATTGTCCCAGTCTTCGCTTCATCGCCATGCTCCTCTATGCTGAGCCCCGAACATGGGGGCCAGGATGCGTGCGATCAACATTTTTGCGGGCCTGACGGGCGTCGTGGCGCTGGTGATGCTGGTGCTCGCCGCGCACGCTCTGCGCGCAACGCTCACGCCGGAAGACCTCGAACGCATCCGCATGGCGGCGTATCTGCAACTGTTCGCGGCTTGCGCTGGTCTGGCGCTCGCAAACCGCAGCGGCAAGCTCAACGCCATCGGCGCGGCCCTGATCCTCGCCGGCTCGGCTCTGTTCGCGATCGCGCTCTACACTTTGGCCATCGCCGGCAGCGCGGCGCTCATCATGATCGCGCCGGTCGGCGGTTTCGCCATGATCGCTGGGTGGGCGGTCGTCGCGTTCGCCAAGCCGTCCGCCGCAAACGGCTGACGCACGCTGAAACACAACCGCAACATTGGCCCCCTACGGCTCGCGCAAACACGTTCGAGGGGAACATGAAGCCACTACTTGCCATCGCCGTCGCTGTCGGCGTTCTCATTGCGCCGCCGGCGCATGCGCAACAGGTCAACGCACGCGCCGCCGCCAACGAAATCGCCGGCCTGATCGAAGCGAATTTCTACAGCGAGCAACGCGGCGCCGAGATCGCCACGGAACTGCGCCAACGCGCCGAAAGCGGCGGTTTCGACCGCTTCACCAATCCGCTCGATCTCGCCACCGCGCTCGCGGCGCAATTGCATCCGCACGATGGGCATTTCAACGTGCTCTACGATCCCAACGCCGGCCCCGCGCCAGGCGCCGGCCCGCCATCGGCGGACCAGCTGCGCGCCTTCCAAGCAAGCGCCGCGCGCGCGAATTACGGCTATCGCCGCGCGGAGATGCTGCCGGGCGGCGTCGGCTATGTGATGATCGACCAATTCGCCAACATCAACGCCACCGATCCCAACGATCCGGCGAAGCAAGTCGCGGATGCCGCCTTTGAACTTGTCTCCTCCGCGCGCGCGATCATCCTCGATCTCCGCGACAGCCGCGGCGGATCGCCGGCGATGGTGGCGTATGTGGCGAGCCATTTCGTCGCCGCTGACGCGAACATCTTTAACACCTTCCACTCCCGTCGCGGCACACGCAGCGAAGCGCCTGTGACGGAGCCGACAGGCGGACGCCGTCTCGACGTTCCGCTCTACATTCTCGTCAATGGCGGCAGCGGCTCGGCGTCGGAATCGCTGCCCTACACGCTGCAAGCGGCGCGGCGCGCGACCATCGTCGGCGAGATCACCGATGGCCGCGCCAATCCCGGCGGCTTCTATCCGACGTCCCAGGGCTTCTCGGTGTTCATCTCCAGCGGCTCGCCCGTAAATCCGGTGACGAACGGCAATTGGGAAGGCACGGGCGTGATCCCCGACGTGCGCACGCCAACCGCCGAAGCGCTTACGCGCGCACACGCGCTGGCGCTGCAAGCCATCGCCGAACGCGATCCGAGTGACGCCACAGCCGACGCACGCGCCGTGCTCGAAGCGATGAACGCGCCAACGCGCACGCTCTCCGCCCGCGTGCTCGCCGCCTATGCCGGCGATTATGGCGAGCGCGATCTGGAGGTCGTCGACGGCGCGCTACGCATGCGCGTCGGCCGTCGGCCGCCGGCTGTGCTGCGTGCGATCGGCGAAGATGTGTTCGTGAACGATGCACACCCAGTCGGCCGCGTGCGGTTCGAACGCGACGCGCGCGGGCGCGTGAGCGCGTTCGAAATCTCCGGCCCCGGCGCACCGACGCTGCGGTTCTTGAAGCAATAACTCCCCACCCATCCCCGGAGCGCCGCGCAGCGGCGAGTCCGGGGCCCATAAACTAAGACAGTTGGGGTTATGGGCCCCGGACTTCGCTGCGCGAATCCGGGGATGGGTGCTTATGGGCAACTCGTGTCGATCTCAGCGCGCCGGAAATTCCAATCCATGCCTTGGCTCGCATCAGCAGACTCGATCCGCGCATGCAACGCTTCGCCGTTGCGTTCGTAGATGATGCGCTTCGGGAAATCGTGATTGAGATTTTCGAACACGGCGCGTTCGCCTTCGAGCGACACCATCGCAAACTCGGTCGGCGGCGAGCGGCCGCCGGGCATTGAGTAGTACGAGTACCCGCCGCTCGCATTCGCGGCGATGCGCAGAAACTCGAATCCCGTCTGCTCGCCCCGCGTCAAATTCGTACCAAGCAACGTGCCTGAGCCCGCGCCGATCCAATTCTCCGCCACCTGCCCGCCTTCGCATGAGAGCCAATAGCCCGACATCCAATCCGGCGTGGGTGGCGGCGCGCTCTGCGCGGACACGCCGCAAGCGCTGGCGAACAGAGTAAGGCAAAGCAGAGAAGCGCGCACGAAATCCCCCTATGATGCACGCGAGCTTAGCGCATCACCACAGGCCGCGCTTGTATCGAACCGACATCATCCGCCCGCGAGCGCCCGCGCCAAGCCGGCCTTCTGCGTCGCCCATTGCCGCGCCGTACAACCCAGAAAGCGGCGGAAATCGCGCGCCATTTGCGGCTGATCGAAATAGCCCGCCTTCAGCGCCGCCTCGAGCCAGGTGCTGGTCTCCGGATGCTCGATTTCATCGAACACGCGGCGGAAGCGGACGATCTGCTGCAGCATGCGCTCGCTGACGCCAACCTCCTGCTTGAAGCGCCGCTGCCATTGCCGCTCCGACAAGCGCGTCGCTTCCAGAACCTCCGAACGCGTCAGGATCGCGTCCACTGCGGCGACGACGTCGGCGTCGAGCTCCGCTTCGCGCAGAACCGCCTCCGCGTAATCCTCGACAAGCGCAACGCTGCGCTCCCAATCCGGCTGCACGCGCACATCGATCAACAAGCGCGCGGCCTTGTCGCCGTGGACGGACACGAGATCAGCGCGGTGATCCGTGGTCGCGCTCGCATCAAAGCCGAGAAACGCGCGCGCCGCCGCCGGATGCAAGCGCACGCCGATCACCGCCACCTCGCCTTGCGCCTTGAGCGTCAGCGGCGTCGTCATCTGCCCCGCGAACAAGGTCGGCGCCTGCGCGACATAGCCGTTGTTCGTGAGCTCACGATACGGCGCGCGGCAATGCACGATCAGCTCCGGCCGGCCATCGGGGGCGATCGGTTGCGGCGTCTCATCCGCAGGCGCGGTGAACGTCCAAACGCAACGCACGAAGCCAGCAAGCGACGCACGCGGCGGACGTTCAAAATAGCAAGGCTCAGCGTTCATCCAGCTTGCGCTTCAATTCAGCGATTTCGCGTTTCAGCTCCGCGAGCTTGTCCAGCATCATCCAAACCGCCACGCCGATCACAGCCAGCATGAGGATGATCGTGTAGTCCGCCGGCGAGCCCATCGCGCGCTTTCTCCGCCGCGAAAACATGCGCGCCCGCCGCTCCGCGCGCAAGCTTGTGACCAATGACGCTTGTCGCGCCATTGCGTCGCGCCTAACGCTTTTGCGCATGACCTCTTTTACAATCGCGCGACAATTCAACGGCCCCGCGACGACCGGCAATGGCGGCTATGTCTGCGGCAAGCTTGCGACTTCTATAGACGGACCAGCGGTATCGACATTGCGCGCGCCGCCGCCGCTGGAAACCCCGATCGAAATTCGCCGCAAAGACGCGGGCGTCACCGCTTACGCCGGCGAAACTCTGATCGGCGAAGCCGCGCCTACCGCCATCACTTGGGAGGCGCCGTCGCCGCCAAGCCGCGCTGAAGCAGAAGCCGCGGAGAAAAACTATATCGGCTTCCACCAACACGCCTTCCCCACCTGCTTCACGTGCGGCGTGGATCGCGGCGTGGATGACGGTCTGCGCATCTTCACTGGTCCCGTTGCACAGCGCGAGATGGTGGCGACGCCCTGGACGCCCAGCGCCGCGTGGACCGGCGCGGACGGCTTGATCGCGCCGGAATTCATCTGGGCGGCGCTCGATTGCCCGACCTATTGGGCGCACACGAAGATCAAGCGCGCGCTGCTGGCGCGGCTCGCGCTCGACATTTCCGAGCGACCACGCGTCGGCGAACAATTGATCCTCGCCGCCTGGCCACTCTCCGCCGACGGCCGCAAACATGCCTCGCGCGGCGCGCTCTACCGCGCAAACGGCCAAGTGCTCGCGCGCGCGGAGGCATTGTGGATTGAACTCAAGGAGACTTGAGCGTACCAACGCGCATCCATAGTCCGGGGGGCCGCGCTTAGGCGGCTGAGATAGAGGCGAGCCTCTGACCCGAAGAACCTGATCCGGTTAGCACCGGCGGAGGGAGGC
>CAZZFE010000008.1:0-102083 GCA_964653495.1 uncultured Terricaulis sp.
CGTCCGTGCTCCACCCTCACCCCAACCCTCTCCCTCCCATTGGAGGGAGAGGGAGTCTAAGATGCGGATGTGACTCACCCCAAACTCACCTTCGTCGTCGCCGTTGCGAAGAACGGCGTGATCGGCCGCGATGGCGGTTTGCCGTGGCGGCTTTCCTCCGACATGAAGCGCTTCAAGGCGGCGACCATCGGTAAGCCCGTGCTGATGGGGCGCAAGACGTGGGAGTCGCTGCCGAAGAGGCCGCTGGTCGAGCGCGACAATCTCGTGTTGACGCGCGACGCGAATTTCACCGCGCCGGGCGTGTGGGTTTACACGAGCCTCGATGCGATGCTCGCTGCTGGCCGCGCTATGGCGGAAAAGCGCGGCGTCGATGAAATGTGCGTCATCGGCGGCGCGCAGCTTTACGAAGCGACGCTGCCCTTCGCGGATCGCATCGTGCTGACGGAAGTGAACCTCGAACCGCAAGGCGACGCACACCTCGCGCTTGACCTGACGCAATGGCGCGAGGTTTCGCGCGAGCACATCTCACGTGGTGAGAAGGACGACGCGGATTTTGTTGTGCGGGTGCTTGAAAAATAGAACGCGTTCCCCCTCTCCCTTGCGGAGAGGGGGCTAGGGGGTGAGGGGCGTTCAATTGACGCAACGTCGGCGCGTTTGCTCCGCCCCTCATCCGGCTCGCTTCGCGAGCCACCTTCTCCGCGAGGGAGAAGGTGCTACGGTGCCTCATGAGCCACGAAATCCTCTGCGAAGATCTGCAATTCCCTGAAGGGCCGATCGCGATGCCGGACGGCAGCGTGATCCTGGTTGAGATCAAGCGCAAAACGCTGACACGCGTGTGGAACGGCAAGCGCGAGACGATCGCCGAGCTGGGCGGCGGGCCGAATGGCGCGGCGCTTGGGCCGGATGGCGCGGTGTATGTCACCAACAATGGCGGCTTCGTTTGGCATGAGCGCAACGGGCTCACGCTGCCGGGGCATGCGCCTGAGGGCTATGACACTGGCCGCATCGAGCGCGTCGATCTCGCCACGGGCAAGTTCGAGCGCGTGTACGATAGCGTGGGGGAGCACAAGCTCTCCGGGCCGAACGATCTCGTGTTCGACAAATCAGGCGCGTTTTGGTTCACCGATCTCGGCAAGGCCTGGGCGCGCAAGAAGGACAAAGGCGCGCTCTATTACGCCAAGCCCGATGGCTCGCTGATCAAGGAAGCGGGCTACGGTTATGTCGGCCTGAATGGCGTTGGCCTCTCGCCCGATGAGAAGACTGTCTACGCCGCCGAAACCGAGACCAGTAAACTCTGGGCGTTCGACATTATAGGCGAAGGAGAAGTTGCGCGCGGGCCGTTCGGGCCGCCGGGGCGCGTGGTGTGTACGCAGCCGGGCCACGTGTATTTCGATAGCTTGGCGATGCAGGTGAACGGCGATGTCTGCATCGCCACCATCTTCAATGGCGGCATCACCACGATCACGCCCATCGGCGTCTCAACGCACACGGCGTTTCCCGACATTCTGGTGACGAACATCTGCTTCGGCGGCGCAGATATGCGCGACGCGTTCATCACGCTGTCTTCAACCGGCAAGCTGATCAAGACGCGTTGGCCGGAGCCGGGGATGAAATTGAATTTTGGAGCGTACTGAGATGATCATCGTCCATCACCTCGAAGAGAGCCGTTCGCAGCGCATTCTTTGGCTCATGGAAGAATTGGGCCTTGCGTACGAGGTGAAGCGCTATGCGCGCAACGCGCAGACGCGGCTTGCGCCGCCGGAGATGAAGGCGATCCATCCGCTCGGCAAGTCGCCGGTGATCGAGAAAGACGGCCGCGTGCTGGCCGAGAGCGGCGCGATCGTTGAGTTCCTGGCGGAAAGCGAAGGCGGCGGCGCGCTTTCTGTCCCGGTGGGACATTCGGCGCGGGCGCAATATCTCTATTGGCTGCATTTCGCCGAAGGCTCAGCCATGCTGCCGCTGTTGCTGAAGCTTTATGTCGGCCTGTTGGGCGAGGCGGGCGCGCCGCTATTGCAGATGCGCGTCGAGCCGGAGATCGCCAATCATTTGGCCCATGCAAATGACGCCCTCGGCGCCTCGAACTTCTTTGTCGACAATCGTTTCACCGCCGCTGACATCGAAATGAGTTTCGTGCTCGACGCCGCGCGTGGCCGTGGCGGGCTCGAAAATTACCCGAACCTCATGCGCGCCCGCGCCGCGCACCAGCAGCGCCCGGCCTATCAGCGTGCGCTGGACAAGGGCGGCCCCTACAAGATGGGCGGATAGCAGGCGCCCGTTATATTCAGCTGGACTTTGTACGCGACGCACTTTGAATTGCGCCCGCGAAACGGAGACAGCTGATGCGCGCCCGCGATTGTAAGATCGTCGCCACGATGGGGCCGGCGAGCGACCCGCCGGAACGGCTGGCGCAGCTCGTTGAAGCCGGCGTCGATTGCTTCCGGCTCAATTTCAGCCATGGCGCGCGCGAGGATCATGCGCGGCGCCTGAGCGCCATCCGCGAAGCGGAAAAGAAGGTCGGCGCGCCGATTGGCGTGTTCGCGGATCTGCAGGGGCCGAAAATTCGTGTCGGCTCGTTCGTGAACGGCGAAGTGAAGCTGCGTTACGGCCAGGTCGTCACACTCGAAGCATCGACCGAGCCGGGCGATGAACACATCATTCGATTGCCGCATCCCGAGATCGTGCAATCGCTCGAAGAGGGCGACGTGCTGAAGCTCGATGACGGCAAGATGCAGCTGACGATCACCGAGCGGCATCTGACGCAGGTGAAAGCGCGCGTGGATTTTGGCGGCACGCTGAAGAACCAGAAGGGCCTCAATGTCCCGACGCGCCGCATTCCGATCTCGGCGCTGACGGACAAGGACCGCGAGGATCTCGCGTACGCGCTTGAGCTCGGCGTCGATTACATCGCGCTTTCTTTCGTGCAGCATCCCGACGACGTGCGCGAAGCGCACGCTTTGATCGGCGATCGCGCCGGCATCATTTCGAAGATCGAAAAGCCTTCGGCGCTTGAGTTGATCGACGAGATTGTCGAGCTGTCGGACGCGGTGATGGTCGCGCGCGGCGATTTGGGCGTCGAGCTGCCGCCGGAAATGGTGCCGATCGCGCAGCGCAAGATCATCCGCGCCGCCCGCGCCGCCGGCCGGCCGGTGATCGTGGCGACGCACATGCTGGAGAGCATGGTCGACGCGCCAACGCCGACGCGTGCGGAAGCGTCCGACGTCGCAACGGCCGTGTATCAGGGCGCGGACGCGGTGATGCTCTCGGCGGAAAGCGCCGTGGGCCGCCATCCCGAAACGGCGGTGGCGATCATGGATCGCATCATCCGCGCTGTTGAAGCCGACGCCGAATACTGGGCCGGCTTGCCGCGCGACATGGCCCCGCCGCAATCGACGACCGCGGACGCGATCGCGCTGAGCGCGCGCCACATCACCGACGTTCTCGATTGCGCGGCGGTGGTGGCCTACACGGCGACAGGTTCAACCGCGCTGCGTGTCGCGCGAGAGCGGCCGCGCTGCGGTGTCGTTGGCTTGACGCCGGTCACGGAAACCGCGCGTAGGCTCACTTTGGTGTGGGGCGTGCGCAGCGTGGTCACGCCGGACGTGCACAATGTCGAAGAGATGGTGCAGAACGCCGACGCGACGGTGCGTAAGCTTGGCGTGGTCGAGATCGGCGATCGCGTCGTCGTCATCGCCGGCATCCCGTTCGGCCGCGCCGGCAAGACCAACACGATCCGGATTTTCCGCGTCGAATAAAGCGCGCTTGACCTAGGGTCTGGCTTGCAGGCGCCGCGTCGGTGCGCGCACACTCCGGCGACGGAGGCGCATGTGACAGAGCTGAAACTCCCGCAACAGATTGCGACGGCTTTGGTGTCGCCGCCGGCTTACGCGACGGATGAGGTGTTTGACGCGTATCGCTGGATGCGCGCCAACAATCCGCTGGGCGTCGCGGATGTCGAGGGCTTCGATCCGTTCTGGGTTGTCACCAAGCATGCCGACATTCTGGAGATCAGCCGCAACAACGCGCTGTTTCCGAGCGCCGTGCGTGCGACGACGCTGACGACGCAGGAAGGCGACGCGCGTGCGCGGGCGATCACCGGCACGCCGCATCTCGTCAAATCGCTCGTGCAGATGGATGAGCCGGAGCACATGAAATATCGCCTGCTGACGCAGGCCTGGTTCATGCCGCAGAACATCAAGAAGCGCGAAGATGAGGTGCGGTCGCTGGCGAAGGACGCGGTGGCGCACTTCGTGGCGCTGCCGGGGCAGTGTGATTTCGTGAAGGACGTGGCGCTGCATTATCCGCTGCGCGTGGTGATGAACATTCTGGGCGTGCCGCCCGAGGACATGCCGCGCATGCTGCGGCTGACGCAGGAGCTGTTCGGCGCGCAGGATCCGGATACGCAGCGTTTCCAAGCGGCGCTGACGAACGAGCAATATCTGCAGCTGCTGCTCGGCGTGCTGCAGGATTTCACCACTTATTTCGAAGCGATCAGCGCCGATCGGCGCGCCAATCCGCGTGATGATCTGGCGACGCTCATCGCCAACGCCAAGATCGACGGAAACCCGCTGCCGCCGTTCGAGGCGACGGGCTATTACACCATCGTCGCCACGGCCGGCCACGATACGACCTCATCCTCAACCGCAGGCGCGATGTGGGCGCTGGCGACTGTGCCTGGCTTGCTCGAGCGCGTGCGAGATGAGCCGGCGCTCATTCCCAATCTGATCGAAGAAGCCATCCGCTGGACGACGCCGGTGAAAACCTTCATGCGCTCCGCCGCGCAAGATACCGAGCTGCGCGGCCGCACGCTGAAGCAAGGCGATTGGCTGATGCTGTGCTACGCCTCCGGCAATCGCGACGAAGAGATCTTCCCGAACCCGGACACGTTCGACATCGATCGCACGCCGAACCGCCAACTCGCGTTCGGCAGCGGCGCGCATGTGTGCCTCGGCCAGCATCTCGCGCGCATGGAGATGCGCATTCTGTTCGAGGAATTGCTGCCGCGTTTGAAGAGCGTCAGCCTCGACGGCGCGCCGCGCTACACGGAAAGCTGGTTCGTGAATGGCTTGAAGGCGCTGCCGATCAAGTTCGAACTGACTTAGAGCACCGTTCGCGCGTGCACGGTTTCCTTCGACGCGAATGAGAAGCGCGGATCGGGCATGCTTGTGCCCATCACCAAGCCCGCCATCGCGCGGCCGACTTCCGGGCCGTGCTTGAAGCCGTGGCCTGAGCCGCCGCCGAGCAGAAACGCGCCGTCGAGCGTTGGATGGCGATCGATCAGGAAATCGCCGTTCGAGCTGTTCTCGTACTGGCAGACGCGGAACTCCGTGAACGGGCGGCCTGCGAGCGCGGGGAAGCGACGTTCCGCGAATTCGCGCAGCAATGCGGCGCCCGCATCGCTCATGCGGCGATCGCCGGTGTCTGGATCGAAATCGGCGCCGTGCGTGTCGCGCGCGATCTTGAAGCCGCGGCCTTCGAGGTTCGGGAAGCCGTAATAGAGATCGCCGCCGTTGAAATCGGCCCAGCCGGGCAGGTGGCCGACTTCGAAATCGTCGCTGCCGTCGGGTGGCGCGATAAAAGCGACCTCCTGGCGCGTGACGAAGATGCGTTGCGCCAGCAAATCCGGGAACACTTTGCCGAGCCACGGCCCGCACGCATAGATGATCGCATCCGCATGCGCGGCTTCGCCGTCGAGCGTGACGTCATTGCCGGTCGCGCCGGGCACGGCATGCGCGAGGCGATACTCGCCGCCAGCGGCGACGAAGCGCGCGACCGTTTCCTCGACGCCGCGCCGCGCCATCAGCGCACCGAAATCGGGTTCGTAAAGGCCGAACTCGACGCCAGCGAAATCAATCTGCGGCCAACGCTGAACGAGCGCGGCATGATCGAGTTGTTCAAGCGGCAGATTGAGCTCGCGATGAACGGTGAGTGTATCGCGCGCGTAATCGACCATCTGCTGGAAGAAGAACAGCACGCCCGCATTGTGAAAGATCGGCAGCGATGCGCGATCGGAGAGGGCTTTCCATTCGCGCAGCGAATCGAGCGCCATGCGCGTGTAGATCGCGTCACGCCCGTAGCCGGAACGCGTCATGCGGCTCTCGCCGCCGGAGGAGGCGCGCGCATTGGCCGGACCCATCTGGTCCACCAGCAGCACGCGCTTGCCGGCGCGCCGCAGATGCGTCGCCGTCCAAGCGCCGAACACGCCCGCGCCGACAACGATCGCGTCATAGCCCTCGCGGGTCGCTGGCGCTGGCGTGCAAGCCGCCGCGGCGCTGGCGGCGAGGATGGCGCGGCGTGTGAGGCTCATGGCGCGAGTATGGACCGCCGACGCCCCGCCGGCCAGCACCGTCGCATGCCGGCGAGGGCGCCGGCGGTCCATATTACTCGACAACAATCCGCGGCGCGGGTTTCGTCATGCGCGCGACATTGTCGAGCGCGGTTTGGGCGATGGCGCGGAAGCGTTGCGAGGTCATGCTGTCTGGCGCTTTCGCCGTGAGCGGCGCGCCGGCATCGGCGCTTTCGCGCAGTGCAACATCGATCGGGATTTCGCCCAGGAAAGGCGCGCCCGCATCTTCCGCCGTGCGGCGTGCGCCGCCTTGGCCGAAGATATAATTGCGCTTGCCGTCCGGCGTTTCGAAATACGCCATGTTCTCGATCACGCCGAGGATTGGCGCGCGTGTTTTCTCGAACATGGCGATGCCGCGCCGCACATCGGCGAGCGCCATCTCCTGCGGCGTCGACACGATCACCGCGCCCGCAAGCGGCACGCGCTGCAGCAAGGTGAGCTGCACATCGCCGGTGCCCGGCGGCAGATCGAGCAGCAGCACATCAAGCTCGCCCCAGGCGACATCATCGATCATCTGCCGCACGGCGCTTGTCGCCATTGCGCCGCGCCACATCATCGCTGCTTCGGCTTCGACGAGGTAGCCGATCGACATCGTCTTCAGCCCATGCGCGTCGAGCGGATCGAGTTTCTTGTCGGGCCGCATGTGCGGTTTCTTGCCGGCGACGCCGAGCAAAGTGGGTGCGGAAGGGCCGTACACGTCGAGATCGAGCAGGCCGGTTTTCAAACCCAATGACGCGAACGCGCAGGCGAGATTGACCGCGACCGTCGATTTACCGACGCCGCCTTTGGCGCTGGCGACAGCGATCACGTGCTTCACACGCGACAGCGCGCCTTGTGGCTTCGGCTTCGCTTCGTGCGCGGTTAACACGGCGATTACGCTTGTGACGCCGCGCTCCGCACGCGCTGCTGCTTCGGCGGCATCGCGCACGGGAACATAGCGTTCCACCGCGTCCGCCGGCGCTTCTATGGTGAACGAGACCTTGCCATCGGAGACCTCAAGCCCCGCAACACGGCCGGAATTCACCAAACCCTTGCCGGTGATGGGGTCATTTATCGCATCAAGACGTGCGACAAGCGCGTCCTTGTTCACCGCCAACCGGTTGTTCATGCTTGATCCCTTAGTTCACGCGCCACATATCGGCGCGTAACGGCCTCTCGCAAGCGCCCAGAAGGGTGTGGATTAGGGCTCCCGAAAGACCGGCGGGGATAGAACATCTAATGCCTTGGAATGATCAATCGAGCGGTGGTGGCTCAAAAGGCCCCGGCCAGGGCGGTGGCTCTGGCGGACCATGGGGCAGTGGCCCGCGTCGCCCGTGGGGCGAACAGCAGCGTCCGCCGCCAGGCCAGCAAGGCCCTGATCTTGAAGATATGCTGCGCCGGTTCCGTGACCGCATGGGCGGCGGCGGTTCCGGTTCCGGTGGTTCCGGCGGCGGGCGACGTGGCGTTTCCGCGCCTTTGATCGCGGGCATTCTGTTTTTCGGCTGGCTGCTGACTGGCGTCTACGTCACCGACGAAGGCGAGCAGACCGTCATCACTCAACTCGGCCGCTACAACCGCACCAGCGGCCCTGGCATCCATATGCAGCTGCCGCCGCCGTTCGAAGCGCGCCAGACGATCAATGTCACCGGCCAGCGCACGGACGAAATCGGCTTTGAAACGCAGGGCCAGCAGACGCGCGACATTCCAGACGAAAGTCTGATGATCACCGGCGACCGCAATATCGTCGAGGTGCATTTCCGCGTCTATTACAACATCACCGATGTCGTGGCGTTCGCCTACAATGTGCGCGATCCCGACAACGCCGTGAGCACGGTCGCCGAAAGCGCGATGCGTGAAGTTGTCGGCCGCTTCCAATTGCAGCCGATCATCACGACGGAACGCGCCGCCGTGGAGCAGGCGGTCGAGGATCTGGCGCAGCAGACGCTCGATGAATACGAGACCGGCGTGCGCGTGCTTCAGGTTGAATTGCTGCGCGCGGCTGCGCCGCAAGCGGTGATCGAAGCCTTCAACGACGTTGTGAACGCGGGCTCGGACGCCGAGACCGCCACCAACAACGCCGAACGCGACGCCTCGCGCATCACCAACGAAGCGCAAGCTTATCGCGAACGCGTGATCCTCGAAGCGACGGGTGAGGCGCAACGTTTCAACGCCGTGTACGAAGAATATCGCCAGGCGCCGCAAGTGACGCGTGACCGGCTTTATATCGAAACCATGGAGCGCGTGTTCCGCGAAGGCGACACAATGATCCTCGATCAACGCGGAGGCGCGGTGCCGTATCTGCCGCTCGACAGCATGCGCCGGACGCGTCCGACGCAGACGCAAACGCAACAACAACCGCAGCAGGGAGGCCGCTAATGCCGCGTCCCGTCCCTCTGCTGATCGGCGTCGGCCTGCTTTTGCTGGTCGTGCTGATGAACACTGCGTTTGTTGTGCGCCAGGATCAGCAAGCCATCGTGCTGCGTTTCGGCCAGTATCAGCGCGCCATCAATGCGCCCGGCCAAAACGCGCCGGGTCTGCAATTCAAGCTGCCGTTCATCGATAGCGTTATCTTCTACGACAAGCGCAACATGGGCTTGACGCTGGAAGGCCAGCCGATCGTCGCGTCCGACCAGGAACGCCTGATCGTCGACGCCATGGTGCGTTGGCGCATCAACGATCCGCGCCGCTTCTATCAAAGCGCCCAATCGGAAATGATCGGCGCTTCGCGTCTCGAACAATTCACTGAAGCCGCCGTGCGTCGTGCGCTGGGTGGCGCGAGCTCGAACGACATCATCTCTGGCCGGCGCGCCGCGCTCATGCAAGCGATCGAGGCTGACTTGAACGCCGCCGCCGCGACGGAACTTGGCGTGCAGGTGATCGACGTCCGCATCCGCCAGGCCGATTTGCCGGAAGAGACGCGCACGCGCGTGTACGAGCGTATGGCTTCGGAACGTCAGCAGGTCGCCGGCCGCATCCGTGCGGAAGGCGAACGCGACGCCGCCATCATCCGCGCCACGGCGCAGCAGGAGAGCGAACGCCTCCGTGGTGAAGGCGACGGCGAACGCGCCCGCATCTTCGCCCGCGCCTATGGCCGCGATCCGGAATTCGCCGCGTTCTACCGTTCGATGCGCGCCTATGAGAGCGCGCTGGCCAACGGCACGCCGATCGTGGTGCCGCCGGACAGCGACTTCTTCCGCTACATGCAGCGTCGCCGGGGGCAGTAACTTCGCTCGTCATTCCGGGGCATCGCGCAGCGATGAACCCGGAACCCAGGGGCAAACACCGAGTTCGTGGCCCCTGGGTTCCGGATCGCGCTCCGCGCGTCCGGAATGACGATGAAGCTCAATTTGCGACGCGCGCCTGTCCGCCCCAATTGCGCGCCGGTTGTGCGCCGATAAGCTCTGACTCGCATGCTTCGTCCTGTCCTTGCCGCCATCGCTGTCCTCACGCTCGCCGCCGCGCCCGCCAGCGGGCAGGCGCGCTATCCGCGCGACGGTTACGCTGATCTGGCCGAGCGGCTCTCGCCGGCGGTGGTGAACATCGCCACCAGCCAGCGCGTGCGCGGCGTCGATGACCTGCCGCGCTTCCCGCCGGGCTCGCCGATGGAGCGCTTCAACGAAGGGTTGGGCGAGGGCGGGGCGCAGGTCACCTCGCTTGGCTCCGGCTTCATCATCAGCCCGGATGGCGTCGTGGTGACGAACAACCACGTCATCGAGTCCGCCGATGCGATCGAAGTGATCCTGCAGAACGGCCAACGCTTCAACGCCGTGGTCGTCGGCCGCGATCCCGCGACCGACATCGCTGTGCTGCGGATCGAGACGCGCTCGCCGATGCCGTACGTGAACATGGGCGACAGCGACAGCGCCCGCGTCGGCGACATCGTGCTCGCCATCGGCAATCCGTTCGGGCTTGGCGGTTCGCTCAGCGTCGGCGTCGTTTCGGCGCGTAACCGCAATATCGACGCTGGCCGCTACGACGATTTCATCCAGACCGACGCCGCCATCAATCGCGGCAATTCCGGCGGGCCGCTGTTCGATCTCGATGGCGACGTGATCGGTGTGAACACGGCCATCGTTTCACCGACGGGAACCTCCGTCGGTGTTGGCTTCGCGACGCCGACCTCGATCGTGCGCCCGGTGGTGGAGCAATTGATCCGCTACGGCGAAACGCGCCGTGGCTGGCTGGGCGTGCGCCTCGCGAATTTGACGCGCCAAACGGCGGAACGCGCTGGTTACAACGGTCAAACGGGCGCGGTGGTGACGCGCATCACCCCGAACGGGCCTGCGGCGCGCGCGGGGCTGCGCAATGGCGACGTGGTGCTGAAATTCGATGGCCGCGACGTCGCCGATAGCCGCGCGCTCACGCGCATGGTGGGCGAAGCGCAAGTTGGCGCGCGCGTGGCGATGGAGATCGTCCGCGAAGGCCGGCGCGCGACGATTGTCGCCATGATCGAACGCCTGGAGGAGCCGGACGCCGCGCCGCGCGCGCAAGCGGGCAGTGGCGGCCAGGACCTCGGCCCTGCGCGCCGCAACGATAGCGGCCCACGCACTGGCCGCATCTTCGGCCTCGCGCTCGCGGAACTCGATGCGAGCTTACGTGAGGAGTTTCAGATCGAGCCGGAGGTGAGCGGGCTTGTTGTGCTGTCCGCCGATGTCGGCAGCGCCAACGAAAGCGTGCTGCGGCCGGGCGATGTGATCGAGACGATGGCGTTCCGCGCCGTCGGCACGATCACCGATGCGCGCGCCATCGCCGGCGAAGCCGCGGTGAACGAGCGCCCGATCGTGATCCGCATCAATCGCGGCGGCGGCGTCAGCTTCCGAAGGCTGAACGCACGCAGCTAAGCTTCTCGTCGCGCAAGCGCCACCCTTCGACAAGCTCAGGGAGGCGCCGTCTTGCAGTAGCGCATGTCTTTCCATGGAGCCTGCCTGAGCTTGTCGAAGGCGGCGCACGCTCAGATGCCGCGCAAACAAAAACGCGGCCCGTTTCCGGACCGCGTTTCGTGTTTTGCTCTGAAGCTTGCGCTTACATCGCCGCCAGACGCAGCGCGCGGCGGAGTTCATCCGGCTCGCTGACGCGGCGCTTCTTGGCTTGGCTCGGCTGGTAGGCCAGGCGCGCGTGATCGGCGCAGTACGGGCCGTTGGCTGCCGAACCGCGACCGCAGAACGCGAAGCTCGCGTCGCCCGGGTCGCCGATCGGGAATTTGCAGGTGCTTTCGTTGATCGTCAGCACGCTCGCGGCGCGGCCGCTTTCGTCGCGCAGCGGCTCGAGCTGCGGGATCACCACCAGCGGCGCGGCGTTAGCCGGACGCGCCAGGCGCGGGGCCGTCGGCCCGATGATGCGCGGACGCTGCGCCCGCACGGGGCGCTTGGCCGGCCGGGAGGGGGTCGCGCGACCCGCCAAACCCAGGCGGTGGACCTTGCCGATAACGGCGTTCCGGGTGACCCCGGTCAGTTGCTTGGCGATCTGCGACGCCGAGAGCCCTTCAGCCCACAGCTTGCGCAAAAGCGTGACACGCTCTTCCGTCCAACCCATATTTAGCCCCTATAGCCCTGCGCCACGAATGGCGCTCCATCAAATCGCCGCCCCGGCGAGTTACCCAACGTATAGGGGCCCTTCTCGGAGCGAAACACAATATCTCGTAGGGTTGTTGTCCACAGTCCTTTCCGAATCACTAACAGGCTGTCCAATGAAAGTTCTCCGACTGTGCAGCGTCTAAGTGATTGCGGACGCGGAATTTCCTCGCCCGACGGGGACAAGTTTCGCGCCCAACATGGTTAATCGAGAGTTAAAGGCTTATCCCCAAGTGCAGACAGAGACAGGTGCGATGACGACGACTTCGACGCTGACAGCGCGGCGCTATGGGGCTGTGAATTGGCTCGGCCTGCAGACGCTGATCTGGCGCGAGATCTACCGGTTCATCAAAGTCGGCGCGCAGACGGTGCTGGCGCCTTTGATCCAGACCATCCTGTTCATGATGGTGTTCTCGCTGGTGCGGACCGGCGATTGGCCCGGCACGATCCGCCCGTACGCGGACGGCTTGGCGGCGGGGTTGGTGATGATGTCGATCATCTCCAACGCGTTTCAGAACTCATCCTCGTCGATGGTGATCGCCAAGGTGCAGGGGAACTCGGTCGATTTCCTGATGCCGCCCTTAAGCGCGCTTGAACTCACGATCGCCTTCATCGTCGGAGCCGCGGCGCGCGGGATTTTGGTCGGCTTGGTCAGCCTCGTGGCGATCGCCTGGCTCGCCAACATCACGCCGGAGCATGTGCTGGTGGCGATCTATTACGCGATCGTGGCGTCAGTGATCTTCGGCGCCATCGGCCTGCTGGGCGGTGTATGGGCCGACAAGTTCGACCATCTCGCGGCGGTGACGAACTTCATCGTCGTGCCGCTGACATTCCTCTCCGGCACCTTCTACTCGACCGACGCACTGCCCGAACCATTCAAGACGATCTCGCACTACAATCCGGTATTCTTCCTCATCGACGGCTTCCGCTACGGCTTCATCGGCGCACACGACGCGCCATTGCTGGAAGGCGCGATCGTGTCGGGCCTTCTGGCGCTGGCATTGAGCTGGGCGTGCTGGGCGCTGCTGAAGAGCGGGTATCGGCTGCGGTCTTGAGTGCGCTTTCGCCCTCCCTCGATGGGAGGGCCGCGCGAAGCGCGGGGAGGGTGACGCCCTCGCTGTTCAAGATGGAGCCTGCGTAGGCTCACGCCTCATCGTTTGAGGGCGCACCTCCTCCGCCGCTTCGCGGCGCCTCCTCCATCGAGGAGGAGGCTTAGAGCCCCGGCCACTCCACTCCGTCGCGCGCATTGTCCCAGATCATCGCCATGATGCGCCAATGGCCGTTTTCGTCGCGCATCAGTTGGATTGAGTTCACGCCGCGGCGTTCGGGTTCTTTGTCGTCGAGCGAGAGCCGCGCTTCGTAGGCGCTCCAGGCGTGGGCGATGTTGCCGAAGACATCGAGCTTGCGTGCCGTCTCCACCTCGAAGAAGCCATGCGCGGCGAACACTGGCGCGACGCCGGCGCGGTAGGCTTCCAGCGTCATGATCTTGTGCGTGGTGCGCCCGGCTCCGTCGACGCCGGTGCGGACCATCCGCGCGTCGGGATGGAACAGCAGCGGCTGCAGCGACCAGTCGCGCGCCCCGGCGGGGCCGGAGATCATCGCGTACATGGCCGCGATGACGGCGGAGATGTCGGTGCGGTCGAGGCTCATGGGCTGACGCTAGCGCCAGAACCCGCGCTGGGAGCGGCTTTTGCGACGAAACGGCGACGCTATGCGTTCCTGAACGCAAGCGGTCCGGTGCGCGTGCTTGACCCCAGGTCCGGCGCGCCCCAAAAGGCGCGCTTCCCTCGAACCAGGACACGCCGCCATGAGCGCCGAGAGCCATATTCTCCCCGTCTATTCGCCGCCAGAGCAGATCTTCGAGCGCGGCGAAGGCTGCTGGATTTGGGACGAGAAGGGCGAGCGATATTTGGACTGCATCGCCGGCATCGCCGTGAACGCACTCGGCCATGCGCCAAAGGTGCTGCAGAAGGCGCTGAACGATCAGGCCGCCAAGCTCTGGCACACCTCGAACATGTTCAAGGTGAAGGGCCAAGAGACGCTCGCGCAAAAGTACGTCGACACCTCGTTCGCCGAACTCGTGTTCTTCACCAACTCAGGCACCGAGGCGATCGAAGGCTGCTTGAAGACGGTGCGGAAGTTTCACTCCGCCAACGGCCAGCCTGAGCGCATCGACATTATCGGCTTCAAGGGCGCCTTCCACGGCCGCTCCTACGCCGCGATCAACGCCGCCGCGAACCCGAACTACACGGACGGCTTCGGCCCGACATTGCCAGGCTATTTGAGCGCCGAGTTCAACAATCTCGACAGCGTGAAGGCGTTGATCAATGCCAACACCTTCGCCGGCATCATCGTTGAGCCGGTGCAAGGCGAAGGCGGCGTGCGCGCGGGCACGAACGAATTCATGCAAGGCCTGCGCAAGCTCTGCGACGATCACGGCGCGCTGCTGATCTTCGACGAAGTGCAATCCGGCGCCGGCCGCACGGGCAAGCTCTGGGCGCACGAATGGACGGGCGTCGCGCCGGACGTGATGGCTGTGGCCAAGGGCGTTGGCGGCGGTTTCCCGATGGGCGCGTTCATGACGACGAAGCATGCCGCGAAGGGCATGGTCGTCGGCGTGCACGGCACCACGTTCGGCGGCAACCCGCTGGCGATGGCGGTCGGCAACGCGATGTTCGATGAGCTGATGAAGCCGGAATTGCTCGAGCACGTGAACAAGGTCTCGAACCAGCTCACGCAAGCGCTCGAGAGCTTAAAGGATCGCCATCCCGATCTGGTGGTCGACGTGCGCGGCAAAGGCCTGCTGCGCGGCATCAAGCTGACGATCAACCCGAAGGGTCTGCAGGGCAAACTGCGCGAGCGCAAAGTGCTCGTCGGCGTCGCTGGCGACAACGTCCTGCGCTTGGCGCCGCCCCTGATCATCGACGAAGCGCAGATCGCCGAAGCGGTGGACGCGATCGACGCGGTGCTGATGGCGCACAAGGCCGAGGCGGGGGCGTGAGGCATTTCCTCGATCTCTCCGCGCTGAGCGCGGGCGAGTTGCGGGCGATCCTCGATGACGCACACGCGCGCAAAGCCGCGCGCAAGGGCAAGCCGAAGGGCGCTGTCGATGATGGCGCGCCGCTGCACGATCACGTCCTGGCGATGATCTTTCAGAAGAACTCGACGCGTACGCGCGTCTCGTTCGATGTCGGCATGCGCCAGCTTGGCGGCCAAACCATCGTCATGAGCGCCAACGATATGCAGCTCGGCCGTGGTGAAACCATTGGCGACACCGCGCGCGTGCTCTCGCGCATGGTGGACGCGGTGATGATCCGGGCCAACGCACATCAGGACGTGCTGGATTTCGCCGCCGCGTCCGATGCGCCGGTGATCAACGGGCTCACGGATTTCTCGCACCCGTGCCAGATCATGGCGGACATCCTGACGATCGAGGAATGGATCGGCCCGATCCGCGATCGCCGCATCGCTTGGCTCGGCGACGGCAACAATGTCTGCACCTCGTTCGTGCACGCGGCGGAGAAGCTGGGCTTCTCGCTGGCGATCGCCACGCCGAAGGATTACGCGCCGAAGAGCCAAGTGATCGCCGCCGCGCAATCAGCCGGCGCGAAGGTGAGCGTCGGCATTGATCCCAACAAAGCGGTGGATGGCGCCGATGTCATCGTCACCGACACGTGGGTGTCGATGGGCGATACCGATAAGGACGCGCGCATGGCCGCGTTCCCGCCATTCTCCGTCGATGACGCGATGATGAAGCGCGCGGCGAAAGACGCGGTGTTCCTGCACTGCTTGCCCGCGCATCGCGGCGAAGAAGTGACGGATGCGGTGATGGACGGTGATCGTTCCGCGGTGTGGGACGAAGCCGAAAACCGCATCCACGCGCAAAAGTCGGTGCTGCTGTGGTGCCTTGGCAAGCTCTGAGCCAGGCCCCACATGGGGCGCTTCAATGACAAACCAAATCCCAGACGATTTCGTGGCGCCGTTCAGCATGGATGGAGCGCCGGTGCGTGGCCGCACGGCGCGGCTCGCGACAGGCGCGCTCGATCCGATTTTGCGCCGCCACGAATATCCGCGCCCGGTGGCGATGCTGCTCGGCGAAGCGCTGACGCTCGCCGCGCTCGTCGGCTCGCTGTTGAAGGCGGATGGCCGCTTGGTCGTGCAGGCGCAGGGCGCGGGGCCGGTGACGTTGCTGGTTGCTGAGTATCACGCCGGCGGTGGTTTGCGCGGCTATGCGCGCATCGCTGAAGGCGCTGTGCTGCCGAGCGACAATCGCATCGCGCCGGCGGCGTTGCTCGGCACCGGCCACATGGTGCTGACGCTCGATGTCGGCGGCGATGCGCCGGCCTATCAAGGCGTGGCCGCGCTTGAAGGCGAAACGCTGGCGGCGTGCGCTGAAAGCTATTTCCGGCAAAGCGAGCAGACCGACACCGCGATCCGGCTCGCAGTCGGCGAGGTGACGACCGCGGAGGGCGCTGTGTGGCGCGGCGGCGGCATGCTGATGCAGAAGATCGCCGCTGACGATGCGCGCGGCGATCCGGCGGAGGATTGGTCGCGCGCGCGGCACCTGTTCGCGACGCTGACGGATGCGGAGCTGATCGATCCGGATTTGTCGGCCGATCGCTTGCTCTATCGCTTGTTCCATGAAGAAGCGGTGCGCATGAGCGAACCGACGCCGCTCGATGATCATTGCACCTGCAATGCGGAGCGCCTCACTGGCGTGATGAAGCAATTCCCGGCGGAGGAATTGCGCGATCTCGTTGAGCCGGATGGCTTGCTGCACGCGAAATGCCAGTTCTGCGCGCGGCAATATCTGTTGTCGCCGGAAGAGGTCGGCGCCGCTTAGCGTACCCGTCCCTCCCTGTGAGGGGAGGGTGTCGCGAAGCTTTGCTTTGCGACGGGTGGGGCGATGGCGCGATCGTTGGCGGGCCACCCCACCCGTCATCGCTGCGCGATGACACCCTCCCCTGAAGGGGAGGGACAATTCCTAAGCCAGGTCGCGGTCCACAAGCACCGCCAGCAACAGCGCCGGCCCGCCATGCGCGCGCCAGGCGTGGGCGGTGGCGCGCTGGATGACGATATTGCCTGGCTTCAAGCGCGTTTCGCTGTTGTCGAGCACAAGCGACACATCGCCTGACAGCACGGCGATGATGTCGAGCGAATGCGTGCGGTGCATGGCCGGATGCTTGTCCTGATCGGCGATGCAGGCCTCGGCGCCGATCGTTTGAAACGCGGCGCGCGCCAGCGGCTTCACTTGCTCGGGCGTTGCGCCTTCGGGCAGCGGGTTCACGACGAACCAGCGCACTTTCACCTGCCCCGGCGAAGGGCAGAGCATCGGCACGGTCTCGCCGCGATCTTTGGCCTCTTTTGGGTCGAGCGCGCCGGAGGACGCATCGTGCCAGATTTCGTACAAGCTCGCGGGATTGAGCGCGTTCGCGGCGTTCGCGGGCGGGCCGTCGAGGATAATGAGCGACTGCGCGTTGGCATCGTCGCCGGTGACGATGCGGCGCATCGCGTCTTCAAAGCCGGGAAAGCTCATGGCCGCTCCTAATTGGCGAGACGTGCGTCGTGCGGGCTATCCAGTGAGAACGCCGGCACGGCGATGTCGAACGGCGATTGATCGTCCAACCGCAGCATCTGATACGAGCCGACCATGATGCCGGAACTCGTCGAGAGCGGGCAGGCGCTGGTGTAGGTGAAGCTTTCGCCAGGCTTCAGCACCGGCTGTTCGCCGACGACGCCCGGGCCGTGCACCTCTTGCGTGAGCCCGTTCGCATCGGTGATGCGCCAATGGCGCGTCATCAGCTGCACGGTTTCAGCGGACGTATTCTCGATCTCGATCGTATAGGCCCAGACGAAGCGGCCGTCGTGAGACTCTTCCGGCAGGAAGCGGGGCCTGGCGCGGACGGCGATGCCGGATGTGGTCTCGGTGAACATCAGGAGAGGTTAGCGGGATGAACTCGCGCCGCCAACTCTTCCCCCGCTTGCGGGGGAAGTGTCATGAGCGAAGCGAATGACGAAGGGGGTATTGGGCGCCACTTCCCCCTCAGTCCTTGCGCTTCGCGCGCGGACAGCTCCCCCGCAAGCGGGGGAGCATTCTCAGAGCTTGTCCAGCGCCTGCGTCACGTCCTCGATCAAATCTTCCGCATCCTCCAGGCCCACGCTCAAGCGGATCGAGCCTGGTTTAATGCCGATATGCGCGCGTGCTTCGGGTGAAAGCCTGCGGTGCGTGCTGGTTTCGGGATGCGTGGCGAGGCTCTTGGCGTCGCCGAGATTGTTGGAAATGTCGATCAGCTCGAGCGAGTCCAGGAATTTCCACGCGCCCTCGCGATCGCCCGCAACGTCGAACGCTATCAGCGTGCCGCCAGCGCGCATCTGCTTCTTGTGCAGCGCGTGGTGCGGGTGATCGGTGCGGCCAGGATAGAGCAAGCGCGTCACGTTCTTGTGCTTGGCGAGCGCGTCGGCGACCTTCGCGGCGTTCTCGCACATGCGCATGACGCGGAGCTCAACCGTCTCCAAGCTCTTCGCCAACACCCACGCATTGAACGGCGAAATCGCTGGGCCGGTGTGACGCAGGAAATCGCGAATGCCGCCTTCGCGATCGATCAACTCCTTCTTTCCGAGGATAACGCCGCCGAGCGTGCGGCCTTGGCCGTCGATGTGCTTGGTCGTTGAGTACACCACGAGGTCTGCGCCGAACTGGAACGGCTTCTGCAGCACCGGGCTCGCAAACACGTTGTCGACGATCAGCAAGCCGCCGGCGCTGTGAACGATGTCCGCCACGGCTTTGATATCGACGCCGCCAAGCGTCGGGTTCGCCGGCGTTTCAATCAACGCCAGCGCGCAGCCTTTTTTGCATTCGTCGCGCCATTGATCGAGATTGTCGCCGTCAACGAGGATCACCTCGACGCCGAGGCGCGGCAGCAGCGTATCGAGGATCCAGAGGCAGGATGAAAACATCGCCCGTGCGCCGATCACGCGATCGCCGGCCTTCACGTTTGCGAGGATCGCCGCATTCACCGCCGCCATACCGGAGCTGACGCCGAGGCATTCTTCGGCGCCTTCGCCCTCAAGCGCGATCATGCGCTCTTCGAAAATGCGCACCGTGGGGTTTGCGTAGCGGCCATAGAGATAGCCGGGCGACGTGCCGGCGAAGCGCGCGTCGGCTTCGGCGGCGGTGTCGTAGACGAAGCCTGACGTTAGGATCAGATGCTCAGCCGTTTCCTTATGCTGGCTGCGCGTGAGGCTGCCGCGCACGAGTTGGGTTTGAAGGCGGCGCTTTTTCTCGGTGGTCATGGGCGGTCTCCGCGCGCGAGCATGAGGTGTTCAACACTGATGGGCGCTTCCACAGCGCCGGAATTGTGAAGCGCGCCCAGCAAATCGCGCGCGCCCTGTGGCGACAAGCCCTTCACGCGACATCGCGCGCTCAAAGCCCCGGCGGAGCGGCTGACGGCCAAAGTCTCAAGCTCCGCGCCGCCCTGGCCCAGCAGGCCAGCGATCTGCGCAACGGCGGCGAGATCGCGGACGCCGAAATGCATTTCGTGCAGCAGATCCAAGCCGGGCAGGGCTTCGGTCCAAGTTTCGTTTGCTGTGCTCATAGCCTCGCTCACGCATTCACATGCGTCGGTTCGAGGCGGGCGCTTGCGGGCAAAAAGGGCGGCGACAGATCGCCATAACCACTTCCGCTTTAGCTGTATTTTTAACGCGCCCGCAAGCTGAGCATCAAATCGGCGCGAGGGCGTTCTAGCTTCGTGCGCGGGCGTGTCAACCGCCCGGCAGCTCGATCACCATTTGGTCACAGGGCACGACAGGGCCGTCCCAGGCCTCGATCATGGCGCTCGCGCTTTGATCGACGACGAGGTAGCCGTCCGCGAACTCGAGCCCCACGCGCTCACCGCCCGCGCATGTGCTGGCGACTGCCGCCTTCAGCGCCGGATCGACGCCGCGCTGCACTTGATGCGCGATCCAGAGCTGCACCGGGCATTGTTGCGCCGAGGCTTCGGCGATCGCGGCGGGGAACGCCGGCTGGTAATTGTGGCCCGGCGCGTACCACTCGTAGTGGCTGCGCCAGAGGTTCCGCTCATCCGGCGGATGATTGAGGATCAGGTACGGGATCGTCGCGCCGTTGCATTCTGCGACGCCGTTCAGCGCAATGGCGGGCTGACGCCAATCCGTGCTGAGGCGGATGTGGTTGAGCGACACGACGCCAAGCACAAAGCTCAGCGCGATGCCCGCCGACATCAGCGGCACGCTGTAGCCGCGGAATTTGCCAGCGTTGAGTTCGAGCAAGCTCGAAAGCAGGATCGCGCCCTCCGGGGCGAGCGCCGCGAACGGGCCGGCGAGATAGCGCGGCACAAGCATCGGCTTCACCAGCGACAGCACGCCAAGAGCCAAAACGCTGGCCGCGATCGCCAGCGCGCAGAGGAGCGCCGCTTTCTCGTAGCGGTTCTCGATCTTTCGGCTTTCCGGCTTGCGGAAGCGCAACAGCGTCAGCGCGCCAACCAGCACAAGCGGCGCGCCGATGAAGCGCGGCAGTTCCAGAACGGTGTTGAGCAGATCGCGGCGCGTGATCCAGAAACCGCTCAGAACCGCTGAAACGCCGCCAAAAATGCTGAGCGCGACCAGCGCGATGCTCGGGCCCAGCGCGAGGACGCCGACGAGCACCGAAAGCCTCAACCAGGCCCAGCGTTTGGTGGCGATCATGTAAAGGCCAGCAATGCCGAACAGCAGGCACGCGAACATCAAGCTGGTGAGATGCGTACCGAGCAGCGCTGCGCCGATGAAGCCAATGGCGCCATCGCGCCATGTGGGCTTGCCGTCAGGCGGGTCGAGCGCGGCTTTCAGGAAGAACAGCGCGGCATAGAGGCCGCCAATCGCACTCAGAAAGTATGAGCGCGTTTCCTGCGGGTAGTAGAGCAGCACCGGCGTCGTGAACAACACGAACGCGAACGCGCGGAAGCCGGGCAAGTTCGAACGGCGCCAATAAATCAGCGCCAGGATCAACGCGAGCGCTGTGATCACTATGCCCACGGCGCGCACGGCGAAGATGTCGCCCTGAACGTCGACGAATTGGCGCCAGAGCCAGAGGACCATCGAGTAGGTCGGCGGGTGCGGTTCGCGGCTCCAGGATTCCGCATAATGCGTTTGCCACGGCGTATCGGGGCCGGTGACGTTGACCATGAAGAACTCGTCCATCCAGGCCGAGCGCGTCACGCCGATGGCGATGACGATCCCAAGCCAGATGACGAAGAGGCCGAGCGCGAAACCCCAATCCTGCCGCGCCTCGCGCGACAGGCCCCACGAAGCTGGATTCATCGTCCGCTCCCACCCTTGGTGGTAAGATGCTGCGCTGGATTATGTGGGTTGTCGAGGGGCGGCGGACTGGACAAGCGGCCCGGCGCGCGCCAGCAAGCGGTTTGCGCATCAGCGCCGGAGGAATGGGCATTTGAGCGCACCGCATGGCGTATTGGCCGATACAGAGCTTCGCCGGGCCATCCGCGAAGGCTGGATCGCGGCTGAGACCGACTTCCTCGACGAACAAATCCAACCCGCGAGCTTGGATTTGCGTCTGGGCCGCTACGCGTACCGTTTGCGCGCGAGCTTCTTGCCGGGCGCCGGCGCGAAGGTGGCTGATCGGCTCGACGATGAACTCGTCATGCACAAGATCGATCTCACGCAAGGCGCGGTGCTGGAAACGGGCTGCGTCTATCTCGCGGAGGTGCAGGAGCGTTTTGCGTTGCCGCAGCACGTACACGGCGCCGCCAATCCGAAAAGCTCAACCGGCCGCATCGATGTGTTCACGCGCTTGGTCACCGATGGCGCGGAAGCGTTCGACTACATTCCCGCCGGCTACAAAGGCGGCGCGTGGGCGGAGATCAGCCCGTGCACGTTCTCGATCCTCGCGCGCACCGGCGCGCGCTTGAGCCAAGTGCGTTTGCGCCGTGGCCCGCCGCACCCGAAGCACGAGATGCAATTCACGATGGATCTGAGGCTTGATGGCCCGGTTGGCTATCGTGCGAAGCGGCATTCGGGCGTGATCGATACCGATCGCATCGGCCAATATGATCCGCGCGATTTCTGGGAGCCGCTCGATGCGCGTCGCGGCCGCATCGTGCTCGATCCGGGACAGTTCTACATTTTCGCGTCGAAGGAAAACGTGGTGATCCCGGCGGACGAAGCGGCGGAGATGGCGCCGATCAGGCCTGAGCTTGGCGAGTTCCGCGCGCATTATGCTGGCTTCTTCGATCCTGGCTTCGGCATCGCCCCGCACGAAGGCCGCGCCGTGCTTGAGGTGCGCTCACGCGATGTGCCGTTCATCGTTGAGCACGGTCAGCCGGTTGGGAAGCTTGTGTTTGAGTCACTCGCCGGGCCTGCAACGCGGCTCTACGGACAGACGGGCTCGAACTATCAGGGGCAGGGGCTGAAACTCTCGAAGCATTTCGCGCCGTGGAAATGATGATGCGGCGCTTCCTGTTTTCGTTTGTTCTCGCGCTTTTCTGCGCGGCGCCCGCGTTTGCGCAGACGCCCGTGCGACCGGCTCTGTTTGTCGTGCGGGACGCGGATTCGGCGATCTATCTGTTCGGCACAATCCATGTGCGCCGTCCTGGTTCGGACTGGGGTGGGCCCGCCGCGCACGCGGCGCTGGCGGAGAGCGACGAGGTTTGGACGGAGATCGAAATCGATCCGGCCGCCGGTGCGAACGCACAGGCAATCATCCTGCGCCTTGGCATGGCGCCGGCGGATCAACCTCTGTCCAGCCGCTTGAGCGAAGCGCAGAACCAGCGCCTCGGCGCGTTGGCGACGCAGCTTAGCATTCCGCGCGCGATGCTGGAGCCGATGCGCCCGTGGTTCGCGGCGATCACTCTGTCGCTCATTCCAATGCTGCAGGCGGGCTACGATCCGGATTCTGGCGTCGATCAGATGATCGACCGCGCCGCCGAAGCCGCCGGCAAGCGCATGCGTTCGTTCGAAACGTTAGAGCAGCAGCTCACTTTCATGGCCGGCCTCTCCGAGGAAGCGCAGCGCGAGATGCTGCTCGACGCGATCGATCAAGGCAGCAAGGGCGCCGAGGCATTCGACGGCATGAGCGCGGCGTGGGAGGCAGGCGATCTCGAAACGCTGGAAGCGCTCGTCGTTGAGGATACGCGCAAGAACTATCCTGAACTCTACGACGTACTCATCAAGCGCCGCAACGACGTCTGGATGGACGTGCTGACGCAAGAACTGCGCGGCGCCGGAACCGATTTCATCGCTGTCGGCGCGGGTCACATCGTTGGCCGCGACGGGCTCGTGGCGCAATTCCGCGCGCGCGGCTTTCGCATCGAGCGCGTCGAGTAGTTACGTCCCCAACGCTGCGTCGATCGCCGCGCGGATTTCTTCCGATGTCGGCTCCGTGCGCGTGCCGAAAGCGCGGATCACGCGGCCATCGCGGCCGATTAGGATTTTGTGGAAGTTCCATTGCGGCACGGCGTCATTGCCGATTTGCGTCTGCGCCCACGCATAGAACGGATGGCGCGTATCGCCGATCACTTCCGTCTTGCCGGCCATCGGGAACGTCACGCCGTAGTTCATGCGGCAGAATTCCTGGATCTCTTCCTGCGAGCCGGGTTCCTGGCCGTTGAAATTGTTCGCCGGCACGCCGAGCACCTCGAAGCCGCGATCATGGTATTCGGAATAGATCTGCTGCAGGCCTTCATATTGCGGCGTGAACCCGCATTGCGATGCGGTGTTCACGACCAGCACGACTTCACCCTCGAACGCCGTCATCGGCACGCGCTCGGTCCAGAGGCCTGTGAACTCGAATTGGTAGGCGGTGTTGGTGTCGGCGGCGCTGGTCGGCGCGGCGGCGGCGAAGCGTTGCTCATGCTCAGCCACGGCGGCGGCGACTGCTGCGTCGCGCTCGTTGGCGACTTCCGCCGTCGGCGGCTCAGGCGCGCGGTTGCACGCGGCGAGCGCGAGGGCGGCGATGGCGAGGACGGCAAGCTTCTTCATGAGGACGACTCCAGCGTTGGCGATACGCTAGCGGAGCGCCTTTGGATCGCCTAGCCCGGCAAGACAAGGGTCGCCGAAAAGCCCTTGGGTGTGCGGTTTTCGAGGAGAAGGCGCCCGCCATGGCTATCGGCGATGGCTTGGGCGATGGCGAGGCCGAGGCCCGCGCCATTGGCGTTCTCGCCACGGGCGGTGTCGGCGCGGAAGAAGGGTTCGCTCAGCCGCGCGAGCTGTTCCGCCGGCACGCCCGGGCCTTCGTCAATCACGCTGACGTGAATTTCGCCGGTTTCGGACTTGCCCACGCGCATCAATCCGCCGCCGCCATACTTGACGGCGTTCTCGGCAAGATTGCGCAGCGCCCGCACGATCTCGAACGGACGGCACTCGACAATGACCGGCACCGGTGCGTCAGCCTTCACGTTAAGGCCCATGTCCTGCAGCTCGCCGCACAGCGTGCGCACGATCTCCGCGAGATCGACGCTTTGGCGCGCTTCTTCGCTCGCGCCAGCGCGGGCGAGGGAGAGCGCTTGCTCGGTGAGCCGTTCCATCTCTTCGATCGGGCCACGCAGACGCTCACGCGCGGAATCATCTTCCAGCAATTCCATCCGCAGCTTGAGCGCGGTGATAGGTGTGCGCAGATCGTGACTCAGCGCCCATAGCATTTGCCGTTGCCGGTTGAGCTGGCGGCCCAAGCGATCGGCCATCGAGTTGAACGCGGTTGAGGCGCGGCGCACGTCCTCCGGGCCGCTGACAGGCGCGGTGACGTTGGTCTCGCCTTGGCCGAGCGCCTGCGCGGCGTCGGCGAGTTTAGATAGCGGTTGACCGATCTGGCGCGAAATCAGCGCCGCGCCGATGCCGACGGCCACGACCGAAAGCAGAGCGGCTATGATCACGTTGAGCGGCAACGGCCGTGGCGGCGGCAAGCGCGCGCGCGCGTTCAGCCAATCGCCGTCGCCGAGCGCGATGGACAAGCGCACCTCGGTGTTGCGAAAATTCACGCGACCGTCCGTCGCGCGGCGGCGTTCGTCGCGGATGTGACGTTCGCCGAAATCATCGTCGCGGCCACCGCCACGCCGGCGTAGGATCGGCTCTTCAACGATACGCGTGTTGGCCCGAACTTCAGCGCCGCTAAGCTCCTGTGAAAGCGAGCGCGCGATGCGTCCGGCGACGCCGGTGACGTTGTTGTTTTCGACAGATGGCGTATCGCCGATCTCAAAGCGAAGGCCGAACTCGCGAATGCCGCCGGCCAAAGCGGCCCGCTCTTGCGGCGGCAGTTCGCGCAAGCGTTCGACGGTGAACGTCACGCGCTCGATCAGCGCCGTTTCCGTCGCGCGGCGGATCGCGGCGCCGCGTTCATTGGCGTAGAGCGCGAACGCGACCGCGTACGATAATAGCACCGCGACAACGGTGACGAGCACCATGCGCCCGGTGAGCGTGCGGAGCGGGTTGAGGATCACGCTTTTTCGACCGCCGCCGTGAACACGTAGCCGCCGCCCCAGACGGTTTTGATCAGTTTCGGCGTGCGCGGATCGGCTTCGATCTTGCGGCGCAAGCGGCTGACTTGCGTATCGACGGCGCGGTCAAACACGTCGGCGCCGCGGTCGAAAGCGAGGTCGAGCAGGTGGTCGCGCGTGAGCACGGCTTTCGGGCGCTGCAGGAAGGTCAGCAGCAGCTTGTACTCGCCGGTCGACAGTTCCTGCGCGACGCCGCTCTCATCGATCAAAGTGCGTTCGGCCAAATTGAGCGTCCAGCGGTCGAACCGTAGCGCCTCGCCCGCAGGCGCCTCAACGCTTGGGGGCAGCGCATGCGTGCGGCGCAAAACGGCGTCGATACGGGCCAGCAGCTCGCGCGGATTGAACGGCTTTACGACGTAATCGTCGGCGCCGATCTCGAGGCCGATGATACGGTCCAGCTCCTCGGCGCGGGCCGAGAGCAGGATCACGGGGATGTTGTTGGCCTCGCGGATATGCCGGCAGAGCGACAGCCCGTCCTCTCCCGGCATCATGATGTCGAGAATGACGAGATCGACCCGGCTCTCCTTGAGCGCCTTGCGGGCAGCCTCTGCGCTGTCGACAGGCGTCGCCCGGCGGCCGTTCTTCTTAAGGAACTGAGCCAGCGATTCGCGTATTTCGCGATGGTCGTCGACGACCAGGATATGTGGGTCTTCAGGGGCCACGTCCCCTCATTTGAAGTCGGGGGCGTAAAAAATCTACAAGCCACGCGTGCCGATCCTGTGCCAAAGCATGGCTTGGCCCCATGGCCGACACAATTCGACAAGGATGGCTGGCGAGACGCCTTAAGGCCGCCCATGTTGCGAGCGTCAGATACGCCCGGAAAAGGGGAAGGGACTGCATGAGGTTTTCGACGATCGCGCTCCTGGCGCTGGGCACGGCGGCTTTGGCGGCCTGCGCGACCGGCGGGCGAGGCCCCGGCAATGAGCGCGAGCCGATCCGCGCGCTGCTCTCCGCCGACGCGCTGATGTACGCCACGTTCGACGTCAATTATGATCTACGCATCAGCATGGACGAAGTCGCGGCGGGTCTGGTGGTGGAGTTCATGCGCGCCGACGCAAACCGCGACGGCGGTCTGACGCCGATCGAGTATCAGAATTGGAGCAACGCCGTTCTGGGCGGCGGTTCCACCGGTCCGTATCGGCTCGATTTCGACCGCAACGTCGACAACGTGATCACCGCCGAAGAATTCACGAACGAGCTGACCGCGCGCGCCCGCGATTACGACGCGGACGAGGATGGCGCGATCACGCGCGCTGAGTTCATCCGCGTCATCGGCCAGGCGCGCCAACCCGGTGGCCCCGGCCAGCGCAGGCCGATCCCTGACGGGCGACCTGGTTAAGGCGACGGAAATCGCGCCTCGGCGCGTTTGAAAGATCGGGCGGTCCGCCGCCCTCAAAAGCAGCAACGGCCGGCGCGTCCTCCCAGGCGCCGGCCGTTTTCTTTGCGCTGACAAAGACTTTCCGGCCGGACAAACTTTGTCGCACCGCCGACGAAGGGCCGAAACACAAGCCGGTTAGAAGCCTAGACTGAGGGAACAGGACGTATCGGTAGGAGAGCCGACACATGCGTAAATTTTTGTTCGTCGCCGTGGGCGCCGCAGCCCTCGCGGGGGCCGGTTTGGCGATCGCTCAGGAGCAGGGGCCGCGCGGGCCGTTGCGCTACGATTCCAACAGCGATGGCGTGCTGACGCGCCAAGAATTCGACGCTGGCCACGCCGCGCGCTTCACGCAAATGGATGCGAACCGCGATGGCCAAGTGACGCGCGAAGAACGTCGCGCCCAGCATCAGGCGCGCGGCGGCGAAGGCCGGCGCGGCGGCCATCATCGAGCGGCGTTCTCGCGCGCGGACGCCAACAATGACGGCAATATCACTCGTGACGAGTTCCTCGCGCGGCCGAACCAAATGTTCGATCGCATCGACGCCAACCGCAACGGCGTGATCGAAGCGAGCGAGCGTCCGCAACCGCGTCAACGTGGCGAAGGCGGCCCGCGCCGCGAGCGCTTTAACCCTGATGCGGATAATAACGGCTCGATCTCAGCGGCCGAGCACGCCGCCATGGGCGCGCGCATGTTCGAGCGGATGGATACGAACAGTGATGGCCGCGTGACGCAGGAAGAAATGCAGGCGCAGCATGGGCATCGCCGCCAAGCGCAATAAGCGCGGAACGCGAAAACGGGGCGGTGGGTTTTCCTGCCGCCCCAATTGCGTCCGCGAAGGTGAGTCAGGTTGACGTTGAGGGGCGCCTCTGAGGATCAGAGGCAAGGTTGGATAGAGGCTTGGGCATGATCGCCACAGTGCAAGAACGCGCGAAAGCGATTTGGGAAAAGCGGCCGGGCTTGCTGCGCGGACGCAATCTCTATGTCACCGGCGGCGGCGTGCTGTTCGTGGTGCTGATCGTGTGGCTGTTTACGCGCGGCGATGGCGATGCCGAGCCGTACCGCACCGCCGCAATTGATCGCGGCGCGATCACGCGCGTCGTGAGCGCCACCGGCACGCTGCAGCCGCTGGTGTCCGCGAATGTCGGCTCCACGGTTTCGGGGCCTGTGCAAGAGGTGGTCGCGGATTTCAATAGCCAAGTTCGCGCCGGCCAAGTGCTGGCGCGGCTCGATCCGACGCCGTTCCAACAACGCATCGTGCAGGCGCAAGCTTCGCTCGCCCAAGCGCAGGCGCAAGCCGCTGTCGCTGAGGCGGATTATCAGCGCTACGTTTTGCTGCAGCAGCGCGGCTTCGCCTCCGAGCAATTGATGACGCAACAACGCGCGGCGCGCGACACCGCGCGCGCGGCTGTCGCGCAGGCCTCCGCGCAGGTCGCCACCGCGCGCACCGATCTTGACCGCAGCGTGATCCGTTCGCCGATCGACGGTGTTGTCGTCGACCGGCAAGTGAACGTCGGTCAGAGTGTCGCGGCGAGCTTCCAGGCGGCGACGCTCTTCGTGATTGCACAAGATCTGTCGCGCCTGCAGGCCAACATCACTGTCGATGAAGCCGATATTGGCGAACTCAACGAAGGCATGCCGGTGCGCTTCACCGTCGATGCGTTTCCGGACCGCGAGTTCGAAGGCCGCGTCAGCCAAGTGCGCCAGCAGGGCGTCGCTGAATCTGGCGTCGTCAGCTACACGGTGGTTGTCGAGGCCGATAACCCCGGCCGGCGCTTGCTGCCCGGCATGACCGCGAACGCCGAAATCATCATCGAGCAGCAAGACGACGTGATGCGCGTGCCGAACACGGCGTTGCGCTTCCGCCCGTCCGATCCGGAAGTCGCCGCGCAAGCGCAGGCTTTGACCGCGGAATCGCGTGGCGGCGGCGCGGCGGCGGCAAGCGAGGGCGGCCGACGCCAGCGCGGCGAAGGCCGTGGCCAGGGCGGGGGCCAAGGCGGTGGCATGGCTGGCCGTGGTGTCGAGCAACTCGCAGAGCGGCTTGAACTCACCGAAGCGCAGCAAGAACAAGCGCGCGCCGCGTTCCAAAGCGCGTTGCAAAGCGCGCAACGCCCAGGCCAAGACGCCACGCAAGCGCAACGCCGCGCCTTCATGCGCGGCATCCGTGACGCCGCTTTGCGCGAGATCGAACCGACCTTGAGCGAACGCCAACAGCAATTGCTCGCCGAAATGCGCGCAGGTGGTGACGACGCGCGCCGCGACGTGCGCCGCCAAGCTGTGCTCTGGGTGTTGCGCAACAACAAGCCCACGCCGGTGCAGGTTGAGATCGGCGTCGCCGATAACTCCAACACCGTGTTGCTCGGCGGCTTGCAAGAAGGCGATGAAGTCATCATCGGCGGCGGCCCGCGTGACACGACGCAACAACAGAATCGCGGCGGCCCGATGGGCGGCGGCCCGCGCATCCGGGGCGCGTAATGGATCTGATCGTCGCCAACGATCTCGTGAAGCACTACGTCATGGGCGAGGAAACCGTCCACGCGCTCGATGGCGTGAGCTTCACCAGTCCGCGCGGCGATTATTGCGCCATCGTCGGCCCGTCGGGCTCGGGCAAGTCGACTTTGATGAACATCCTCGGTGGCCTCGATACGCCGACCGGTGGCCGCATCGTCATCGACGGCGCCGACATGGGCACGTTGAGCGATGAAGGCTTGGCCGGCTTCCGCAACAAGACCATCGGCTTCATCTTTCAGAGCTTCAATCTGCTGCCGCGTCTCAGCGCGCTTGAGAACGTCGAGCTGCCGATGATCTATGGCGGGATCGATCCGAAAGAGCGCCGCGAGCGCGCCGCGCACCTCTTGGGGCGTGTTGGGCTTGGCGAGCGTCTCGGCCACCGGCCGACGCAGCTCTCCGGCGGGCAGCAACAGCGCGTCGCGATCGCGCGGGCGCTCGCCGGCAAGCCTGCATTGCTGCTGGCGGATGAGCCGACAGGCGCGCTCGACACCAATACGGGCAAGGAAATCCTAGCGCTGTTCCGAGAACTCAATAACGAAGGCGTGACGGTGGTGATTGTCACCCACGATCTCGAAGTCGCAGCCGCCGCCAAGCGCACGATCGAAATGCGCGACGGCAAGATCATTCGCGATCAGCAAAACGGAGTGCGCGCGGCATGATGCGGACATCCGATCTCGTTTCGAGCGCCATGCGCGCTTTGCGCTCGAACCCGCTGCGTTCGGCGCTGACGGCGCTTGGGGTCATCATCGGCGTGAGTTCTGTCGTGGCGATGGTGTCGCTCGGTTCCGGCGCGCAGGCGCAGGTGGAGCGCTCGATCGCGAGCTTGGGCTCGAACTTGCTGATCGTCGTGCCGGGCTCGATGCGCGGCGGTGGTGGCGTGCGCATGGCCGCCGGCGGCTCCGGTGGCGGTGGCGGCGGCTGGGATTCGCTGACGCTCGATGACGCGACCGCGATCGCGCAACTCGACGGTGTCATCGCCGTCGCGCCGTCGCAGCGTACGCGTGGGCAGGTGATCGCCAATGGCGTGAACTGGAATCCGCAGATCGAAGGCGTGACGCCAGCCTATCTCACGGCGCGTGATTGGCAGGTCGAGCAGGGCCGCTTCTTCGACGAGACCGAGGAACGCCAGGCGCGCCGGGTCGTCGTGATTGGCCAGACGGTCGTGACGCAGCTCTTCCCGAACATCGATCCGCTCGGTGAGACGGTGCGCATCAATGGCGGCCAATACGAGGTGATCGGCGTGCTGGCCTCAAAAGGCCAGAACGGCTTCCAGGATCAGGACGACATCGTCCTCGCGCCGCTGACGACGGTGAAGCGCCGTATCTCCGGCCGCAACCGCCGCGCCGACACGGTGAGTCAGATCTCGGTGAAGGCCGAAAGCGAGCAGGCTTTGGCGCGCGTCGAGGAGGACGTCACAAATCTTTTGCGCCAGCGTCATCGCACCCGGGAAGGCGAGGACGATTTCACGGTGCAGAACCTCTCGTCCGTTTCGGAGGCGATGCAGCAGACGACTCAGGTGTTCACATATCTCCTTGGGGGAATTTCCGCCGTGTCGCTTCTCGTGGGAGGCATTGGCATCATGAACATCATGCTGGTCTCGGTTACGGAACGGACGCGCGAGATTGGCTTGCGCAAGGCTTTGGGAGCGCGCGAAAGCGACATCCTGCATCAATTTGGGCTTGAGGCCGTTGCGTTATCGGTAGCCGGCGGGGTGGTCGGGCTAGCTTTGGGCGTCCTGGCCGCCTGGGGCATGACCACACTCTTTAACCTGCCCTTGGTGTTGTCGCCGTTAAACGCAGCCTTAGCTATATTGTTCTCGGGGTTCGTCGGCGTGCTGTTCGGCGCTTACCCCGCCTGGCGGGCGGCGCGGCTTGATCCGATTGAGGCGCTCCGGCGCGAATAGAGAGCGGAACTGAGGAAGAATTTCTCATGCGTGCATTGATGGTTTCGCTCCTGGCGCTTTCGATCGCCATGCCGGCCAACGCCGACACCCTCGCCGAGGCGATGAGCGCGGCGGTGGACTCCAACCCAAGCCTGGCCGCGCAACGCGCCCGGCTCCGCGCCACGCGCGAGCAGCTGCCGCAAGCCTGGGCCGAAGCGCTGCCGCAGATCTCGGTTTCCGCAGGCGCGACGCGCCGGGCATTCGGCGGCGACAATGCTGACGGCACCCCGGTGACGACGCCGGCTGACGAGAGCTGGTCGGGCTCGGCTTCGGCCTCGCAGCTTCTGTTCGGCGGCGGCCGTGTGCTCGCCTCGACGCGCGCGGCGCGTGCGACGATCCAGGGCGCGGTGGCTGATTATGATGGCGCGCTGCAGAATTTGTTGCTCGACGTGACGACCGCGTACGCGACGGTGCGGCAATCGCAGGCCGTGGTGGCTGCGCGCGAGCAAACCGTCTCGAACCTCTCGACGCTGCTCGAATACTCGCAAGCGCAGTTCGACGCTGGCGTGGTGACGCGTACGGACGTCGCCCAAGCGCAAGCCCGCTATGCGCAGGCGCGCACGCAACTGGTGCAGGCGCAAGGCGCGCTCGCGGCTTCGGTGCAGGCGTATCAGCGCCTCGTCGGCCGCCCGCCGGCTGCGCTCGAAGCGCCGCCGGAAGCGCAAGGCTTGCCGACCGATCTCGACAGCGCGCTCAGCACCGCCGGCACAAACAGCCCCGTACTGCGCAGCGCTGTGGCGGATACGACGCTAGCGGATGCGAACGTTGATGTCGCCGCTTCGGCTGGCCGCGCGCGTTTGACGCTCGAAGGCTCGCAATCGCTCGCTGGCGATTTCGATGAGGGTGACTACGAGCAGGAAGGCGACTCGATCGGCCTGCGCTTGTCGGTGCCGATCTTCCAAGGCGGCGCCATCCGCTCGCGCACGCGTGCGCAACGCGCGCTGCGTTCGGCTTCGAACCTTGATCTCGCCGCAGCGCAACGCGGCGTGCAGGAAGGCGTGACCAACGCTTGGACGGGCCTCGCTTCGGCGCGCGCCGCAGTGGCGTCCGCGCGCGAGCAGGTGCAGGCGGCTGAGCTTGCCTACGAAGGCGTGCGCCTGGAGCAGGAGACGGGTCTGCGCTCGACGGTCGAGGTGCTCGATCAGGAGCAGGATCTGCTCACCGCCCGCATCGCGTTGGCGCAGGCCGAGCGCGATCTGGTTGTTGCTGAGCGCACGATGCTGGCGCAGATCGGCCAACTCGCGCCGCCGATGGCGGATGCGGGTGAGATCCGCGGGCGCTAATCCACGCGTACCGCCGGCTTCCAGCCGGCCCTTTGTGTCCTTCGTGAGAGCTTTGTGTCTTTGTGTTTAAACACGAAGACACGAAGAACTTCACTAAGATCAAGAAGCAGGAATGCCGGCTGGAAGCCGGCGGTACGGCGGGCGCTAAAGCGCTTGGGCTAAGTCAGCCCAGATATCGTCGACGTGCTCGCAGCCAACTGAGAACCGCAGCAGACCGCCCGGCACGTCCGACGTCGGTCCTTCGATCGAGCGACGATGCTCGATCAGGCTTTCAACACCGCCGAGCGATGTCGCGACCTTGATCAGCTTCAGCTTGGCGACAACGCCAAGCGCTGCGGCCTCGCCGCCCTTCAGCTCAAACGACATCATGCCGCCAAAGCCGCCGACCATCTGGCGCCGAGCGATCGCGTGCTGCGGATGGCTTTCGAGGCCGGGATAGGTGACGCGCGCGATCGACGGATGCGCTTCGAGGCGTTTCGCGAGATCGAGCGCGGTGCGGCTCGCTTCCGCGACGCGCAGGTGTAGCGTGCGCATGCCGCGCAGCAGGAGCCACGCTTCAAACGGCCCAAGCGTCGCGCCGCCGACGCGGCGTTCCATGTCGATATCAGTCCAGATCGGGAGCGCCGCATCGCGCGTGGCGACGACGCCGGCGAGAACGTCGGAATGGCCGTTGAGATACTTCGTGGCGGAGTGAAACAAGATATCGGCGCCATGTTCGATCGGGCGCGTGAGGATCGGCGATGCGGCGGTGGAATCCACCGCCAGCAACGCGCCAGCTTCGTGCGCAAGCTTGGCTGCGGCCGCGATATCGACGACCTCATAGACCGGGTTCACCGGCGTTTCGATCCAAACGATTTTCGTCTCACCGTGCTTCAGCGCGCCGGCGAGCGTCTCAGGCTCGCGCGGATCGAACAGGCTGATGCTCAACGCACCGCGATCGCCTTGCTCCTTGAGCCAAGCAATGATGCTGAAATAGCCGCGCGAGGTGGTGACGATATGCGCGCCGGGCGGCAAGCGGCGGAAGATCGCCAGGGCTGCCGCCATGCCGGAAGAGAACAACCGCGCATCGGCCGCGCCTTCCAGCTGCGCAATCGCGCTTTCTGCGTCGCGCAGGTTCGGCGCGCCGTAGCGTTGGTAGAAATTCTCGGTGACGAGCTGATTGTCCGGCCCGCGCACAAAGGTGGTGGAGGGCTGGATCGAAGGCGCTACGCCGCCCGTCGGTCCATCGTGCGCGCCGCCGCCATGGGCGCAAATCGTCTCGCGTTTGCTCATGGCGTCGCTATAGCGCGGCGGTACGGGGCGGGCCACAACTTGCTTGCGATCAAGGCGGCGGCTTGTGAAAGCTTGTCAGTGCGTTGGGTATGGGAGGGGCAGATGACTGAAGCACCGCGCGGACCGTTGGCGGGCGTCCGCATTCTCGATCTCACGCGCGTGCTGGCGGGGCCGTATTGCACGACGTTGCTGTGGGAGCTGGGCGCCGAGGTGCTGAAGATCGAGCAGCCGGGTCATGGCGACGACACCCGCGCGTTTCCGCCGTTTGTGAACGGCGAGAGCGTCTATTTCGCCAGCATCAATCGTGGCAAGCGCTCGCTCGCGCTGGATTTGAAGAACGCCGACGACCGCGTGGTGTTCGAGCGCTTGCTGGAGCGCGCGGATGTGTTGGTGGAGAATTTCCGGCCCGGCACGATGGAGCGGATGGGCTACGGCTATGAGGCGATCAAGGCGCGTCATCCCGGACTGATCTACGCGGCGATTTCTGGCTTCGGGCATACGGGGCCATATCGCGACCTGCCTGCTTACGATCTCATCGTGCAAGCGCTTGGCGGCATGATCTCCATCAATGGCGAGGAAGGCGGGCCGGGCGTGCGGCTCGGCATTTCGCTTGGCGATCTTGCGGCCGGCGTGTTCGCGTCGCTGGGCATAACAAGCGCGCTCTATGAGCGCCGCGCGAGCGGGCAAGGGCGTTTCATCGATACGGCGATGCTGGACGTGCAGACGATGCTGCTCGAAAGCGCGCTCGTGCGTCAGTTCGCGACCGGCGACACGCAACGCCCAACCGGCTCGCGCCATCCTGTCATCACGCCGTTCGATGTGTTGAAGGCGCAGGACGCGCCCATCGCCATCGCTTGCGCCAATGATCATTTGTACGCGCTGTTGTGTGAAACGATCGGCAGGCCGGATTTGGCGCGTGATGCGCGCTACAATTCACTGTTCGCGCGCTTCGTGAACCACGTGCCGCTCAAAGCTGAGTTGGAGGCGGCGCTGGCGGCGAAGCCTGTCGCTGCCTGGGTCGAGCTTTTCCGCGCCGTCGGCGTTCCAGCCGCGCCGATCCACACGATGGCGGATGTCGTCGCCGATCCGCAGCTCGCGGCACGCGGCATGTTCGTGGAGGTGGACGATCCGGAAATGGGCAAGCTCAAGATGTCCGGCAGTGCGTTCAATATTTCCGGCTATCCGCGTTCGCCGACGCGGCCGCCGGCGCCGAACCTGGATGAAGCGCGCACTGCAATTCTAGAGGAACTGGAGCTTCCGGCTGAAGATAAGCGCGCGCGCACGAAGAAGCCGCCGGGCGAAGCGGTCTGGTAGCTACGCTGCTTCGCGCTTTGCGCTCGGTGTCGGCTTCACGGCGGAGACATCGCCCGTGATCAGCCGCGCGCCGCGTTCGAAGGTGATGTAGCTCCACGCCCAATCGAGCGTGACGGCGAGGCGGTTGCGGAAGCCGATCAGGAAATAGATGTGCGCGGCGCTCCAAAACAGCCAGCCGATGAAGCCGCGCAGCTGGAAGCCGTGAATGTCAGCAATCGCCGCCTTGCGGCCGACCGTGGCGAGGTTGCCGTAATCCTTGTAGTCGAACGGCTCGACGTCCGTGCGGCCCTGGATCGCTTCGGCGATCAGCTTGGCGACATACTCGCCCTGCTGTTTGGCGACGGGCGCGACGCCGGGCAGGGGTTTGCCATCCTTGCCGGCGAGGCTCGCGCAATCGCCGATGACGAACACGTTGTCATGGCCGGGCGCGCGCATGTCGGGCTTCACCAGCACGCGGCCAGCGCGATCGGCTTCGGCGTTCAGCCATTTCGCCGCCGGCGACGATTGCACGCCTGCGGCCCAAATCACGCAGCGGCTCTTGATGCGCTCGCCGCCGACGATCACGCCTTGCTCGTCCACTTGCGTCACCGCCGCGCCGGTGCGGACCTCGACGCCGAGTTTCGTCAACGCCTTGCGCGCGTGCTCTGAGAGCGTTTCGGGGAAGCTGCCCAGCACGTGCGGCGCGCCTTCAAGCAGTACGATCCGCGCGCAGGCGGGATTGATGCGGCTGTAGTCGCTTGCGAGCGCCTTGTTCGCGAGTTCGGCGATGGCGCCGGCCATTTCGACGCCAGTCGGTCCGCCGCCGATGACGACGAACGTCGTCAGCCGTTCGCGTTCCGCTGGATCGGTTTCAAGCTCCGCGCGTTCGAACGAGAGCAGGATGCGTTTGCGTTGCTCGGTCGCGTCCTCAAGCGTCTTGAGGCCGGGCGCGAAGTGCTCCCAATCGTGATGGCCGAAATAAGCGTGGCGCGCACCCGTTGCGAGAACGAGGTAATCGTAGCGCACGCGGCGTTCGTCGAGGATCACCTCCTGGCGCTCGGTATCGACGCCTTCGACCATGCCAAGCTCCACGTCAGCATTGCGCTGGTGACGGACAATGGCGCGGATCGGCGTTGCGATCTGGCTGGGCGAAAGGCCAGCGGTCGCGACTTGGTACAGCAGCGGCTGGAACAGGTGGTGATTGCGCCGGTCGATCAAGGTGACGTGAACGGGCGCGTTCTTCAGCGCTTTCGCTGCGCTCAAGCCGCCAAAGCCCGCGCCGACAATCACGACGCGCGGCAGCGCCGGATCAATTTCTCTGGCATTATCAAAGCGCGTCATTGTTCGCCCCCTGACACCGCAAACATAAGCACGCCGCGCCTCAAACCAAGCTTAACGCGCCTCAATCTGGCCGCGACAAAGCGCCGTCTTTGGGTGGTTCTTCCGTCGGTGCGGCGGCGTAGGCGGCGCTCAGTTGGCGATAATATTTCGAGTTGAAGGCGATGATGGTGGCGATGACGCCGATCACGCCGGCGACGCAGAACACCAGCGCAATGCCGCGCTCCGGCCCGCGCCCGAACCAATCGCCAATCGCGTCCGCGCCGGCGCCTGTCGTCATGAACGGGATGGTCACGAATTGCGTCAGCGGTGCGATCAGGAACGCGGTGAGCGGTGAGGCTGCTTGCTCCACCGATTGCGCGAAGCCGAACACGCGGCCTTGGCGTTCGAACGGCACGACCTTTTGCAGCGTCGTGTGCTCCGCCGCTTCGGCATACGGGCCGAGGAACAGCCAGATGAAGCAGCCCGCGGCGAGCAGCACGATCGACGATTGGATCGTGAACACCATGCTCACCGACCAGACGATGAGGTTCACCATCATCAACGTGCGCAGCGGGTTTTTGCCGAGGCCAGTTTTGGCGATCAGGAAGCCGCTCAGGATGAACGCCGAAGAGACGAACGCCCACAGCAGCCCCCAATTCTCGACAGACATGAGCGAGAGGCCGTACGCGTCCATCAGCGCCATGAAGATGCCGCCGAGGAAATTGTTGAAGGTCGCGAAGAAGATCAGCGCGAAAAGCCCTGGCACGCCGGCGATGACGGCGATGGTGCCGCGCAGATCGACGCGCTTCGGTTCGTCCGCCTTCGCGTCCGCGCGCGGCTCGTCGAGGCGCACGAAGAAGAGGTGCAGGAAGGCGAGAGCCGAGAGGCCGAGCGCCAGCGCCAAAGTCGCGCTCATGCCGCCCCAAGCGACAAGGAAGCCGCTGATCGCCGACGTGGTGAGAAAGCCGATTCCCGTCACCATGCCGACGAGCCCGTTGGCCTTGTCGCGCCGATCTTCGTGGACCAGCATCGTCACCACTGTCGGCAGCGCGATGTTGCGCAGATTGCCGGCGATCACGCCGAACATCACCAGCAGAATGAAGGCCCACAACGAAACGCCGGCGATGTTGGTGAGGTTTTCTTGCGGCGTCGCCATCAGGAACGCGAGCGCTGCGCCATAGAACGCAAACGACACCGCGCTCGACGCCATCATGATCAGCTTCTTGCGGTGATGATCGACAAGGCTGCCGAGCCAAATGCCAAGCCCCGCCGTCATCACCAGATAGATGCCCGCCAGCACGCCGGTGGCGAACACCGAGCGTGTTTCCAGGAACACCCAGAACGTCACCGCGAACCAAACGGTAAAGTTGGTGATGCTGGCGACGAGATTGTTGGCGAGGATGAGGTGGAAGACGTTCATAAGCGCTACGTGCCGTCCCGATGGTTGCAATTCAACCATAAGACGACCGAACGCCGCGCGAGCCGACAAGGCTCCCTGCGCGTGGTCTACCGCGCTCCCCGAAGATCCAGCAGGTTGAGGTGAGTGAAAAAGCGATGAGCCGGGGTGCCGGGATACCCAAGATCGATGGCTTGTTGCGCGCTACACCATCTTTCGTGCGCCGCTGGCAGTGCGGAATCGGCAGCGCGGAATGCGTAGCGCACGTCCATGTGCACCTTGCATGGCGAATTCGGCAGTTCGTGGATGTCAATGTCGAAGACGCCGTCGCTTAGCGGCGTCAGGCGCTCGGCATCGAGCGACGTTTCTTCGAGCAATTCCCTCAACGAGCCGGCCTGGAGGGAAATGTCCAAATGGGATTCGACGTGGCCGCCTGGCTGAAGCCAGCGAGCAAGCTTTTCGTGCCAGACCAGTGTGAATTGGCTGAGATCGTGCGAAAAGCAGATCGCCGACACCGTGATGTGACTAGGCGCGCTGCGGTCAAACGGCGCCGCTTCGTTCAGCCGCGCCAGGACCTGATCGCGCGATCGCGCATCAAGGTCAAAACCCGATACATTTGCGATCGCGGACCGCTCCAGTGGCGTGCTCATAGCCGCTCCAACAAAGTTTCCGCCCAAAGAAGGTAATTGCGCGCGGCATCCAATCTCGCCGCGTTGTGCAGTGGTGCAGGATCCAGGAGCGCGGATATCTCGGCGGCGTAGCCTGAGCCTTGATGGGTGCTCAATTCCTTGGCGATGTGCAGTGCTTGACGTGTTTGCCGGCGATGGTCGATTTCATACAATCGGCTTAGCCCGCGCGACTGAAATTCCGTGTCTGGCGGCATTTCGATTGTGATGTTGAAGCGGAACGCGGGCGTTGCGCTGCCGATGGTAAGCGACGTTACGTCTCCACTTTGGTGAAGGATGCGGCAGAGTATTCTGAATCCCGTGTCCAGCCGCCATGTGCGCACGACGTCGATGTCCGCGAACGGTCCCAACAAAAAGCTCGCGATGCTCACCGGATGAACGCCGTTCAAGCGAAGCCAAGCTTCGACGCCGTCGCTGATGCCGCACGTGCCGGGGCCGGGATGTTTGCTCAAGAACGTCAAATGGCAGTGCTTTGGTCCGCGGCTCTCTTGGTCCGCAAGCCGCTTGGCCAACGCCGTCAGTGCGTCAGCGAACAGAAAGTTGTACCCCACAAGCACATTCTCAGCGCCCGGGGCGGCCAACCAGGCGCCGAGTTCGTTCGAACGCAGCAGCGCTGGCTTCTCGACGAACAAAATCTTCCGCTTCTTTGTCGCGAGTTCGAGGTAGGGGGACGTTTCGTTGGCCGGCAACGCAGTGATCACGGCGTCCACTTCGTCAATTGCGCGTTCAAGCTCGGATGTGCCGACGGCTCGCACGCCCCATTTCGCGGCGCACTCAGTTGTGCTTCCGGCGTCCTTGTCGTAGCAGGCGACGATACGGAAACGGCTTTCGTCCATCACCGCAGGATGGATGTTCTGGCGCATCTGGCGTCCGAGTCCTACGAGCAGAACCGTCTTCACGTGACGCGTCCTATAAGTGTCTCGTAGCGTCGTACGACATCGTCGAACGGGCGCTCTTCGCGCGGCAAAGCGCGAATTTCCTCGATGTTGAGCCACCGCGGCTGCAATTCGAGCGACGCAGCTGGAACAAATGGCTCTCGGGTCGGGCGGCAAATATAGACCATTGCGCAGTGGAACGAGACCCACGTGCGTTGTGAGCGCCGTTCAAGCTGAATGGCCGCTGGTCGAGGCAATTGTTCGACGCGCTCGCTCAGCTGAACGATTGGATCATGGAAGCGCCGGTCGAACTCGAATTGGACCAAGCCTGCTTCCTCACGAAGGACGCGCTCGACGCCTGCGTGTGGAGGTTCGGCTGGCCCGAGCCTCCCTCCGGGCGGAAGGTAGACCTGATGAAAAGGGTGCTTGATCAGCAGCAAGCGTTGCTCGCCGTCCAACACGAAGACCAAAACAGAATAGCGACCGCGTCGCAACGCGCGCACGGCGGCCATTGCGACGCGCAGCAGATACCAGAAGGCGATGCCGCCAATCAGCGCCATGGACAGCCAAATGGTCCAAGACGACATGCGATCTGACAGGAACGAGTAGACGCCGTTAGTAGCGATCCCCATCAAGACCGATCCAACAACCGCAGCCTCGACTTTCCCATTCATGTTACCCCCACCACCGGTGCGTGTAGTGGCGGGATTTGCTTTCGTAAAGACGCAATCGACTAGCGCGCGCGTGCCAACAACGCTCGCACACGATGGCTGTTTGGTTCTGCGTTCAACAACACGACGGCGGTGTTGCAGTTTTATGATGCTGGCGCAGTGGTTCCTTGCTGCATGCGCTCACTCTTTCGTCGGCGCCTCGGGATAGTGTTTGATGCCTTCGGCGGGTTTGTCCCAAGCCGGCGCGCGGCTGGTGAAGACGGCGGCTTCGGGTTGGAACGATGTCGCGTCGTCCAGCGTGCCGGCCTTCAAGATGGCCACGCCCGGCAGCGTGCCTTGCGAGTAGATGCCGGCGCCGCACGTGGGGCAGAAGAAGCGCGTAACGACGTTCCCGGAATCGCTGGTGCGGCTGTATTCGCTGAGCGGGCCGCTGATATGCAGCGCCTTCTTCGGCACGAAAGTGAGCGACGAATGGCTCGATGTGAGCCGTCGGCAATCCTCGCAATAGCAAAGCGCGCCATAGATCGGTTTCGCCGACACCTCGTAGCGCACGGCGCCGCACAGACACCCTCCAATCATGGCCATCGCCGCTCCTCCTCACTGCTCATTTTTGCACGACAGTGAAAAATTGCTGGCGCTTTGGCAAGAGGCGCGGCAAGATCGTGGAAAATAATGATCTAGGGAGTGCTTTGCCGATGTCTTTGTTTCCGGGAATGAAGCTCGGCACCAATGTCTATCGCTTCCCCGATTTCAGTTCGGATTTCCGCGAGATCGTAAGCTTCGTGCAGACGGCCGAGCAGCTTGGCTATTCGCATGTGCGCTTCCTGGACCACGTCGTCGGCGTGATGGTCGAGGAGCATGGCGGCATCAATCAGACGCCGTACACGGACAAGAGCGTGATCCGCGAGGTGTTCACGCTGCTCGCCTATCTCTCGGCGGTGACGAAGAAGATCGAGTTCACCACCGGCGTGCTGGTGCTGCCGCAGCGCCAAACGGCTTTGATCGCCAAGCAGGCGGCGGAAATCGACATCATGTCGGGTGGCCGGCTCACGCTGGGCGTTGGCCTTGGCTACAACGAGGTTGAGTACGAAGCGCTCGGCGTGAACTTTAAAACGCGCGTGTCGATGTTCGAGGAGCAGGTGCAGGTGCTGCGTCTGCTGTGGACGGAGAACGATGTCAGCTTCGAAGGGCGCTTCCACAAGCTGCGCAATATCAGCCTTTCGCCGCGCCCAATTCAGCGGCCCATCCCGCTGTTCTTCGGCATGGGCCGGGTAATCGCGCCGATCCCGCCCGATGCCGTGCTCGAACGCTGCGGGCGTTTGGCCGATGGCTGGCTGCCGATCTTCAAGCCGGACGTGGAAGGCCGCGCTGCTGTCGACAAAATGGAAGCCGCCGCGCGCGCGGCTGGGCGCGATCCGAGCAAGATTGTCATGGAGATGGGGCTCTCGGTGATCGGCCTTACGCCAGAGCAAATTCGCGACGAGGTCAAGAAGCGCCAGGATTTCGGCGCGACACGCGTGAATTTCATGGTGCCCGGCAAGTCCGCCGCCGAGCAGACCGAAGACATCAAGCGTCTCGCTGACGTTCTGCAGCTCGGCTAACGGGGGCGGACCATGAGCGAGCAAAGCGCGGCCACGAGCAGCGTTCCACGCGCCGACCCAGGCGCTTGGCGCATGGTGTGGGTGCTGTTCTTCCTGGCGATCTTCTCGTGGCTCGATCGCCTCATCCTGACGATGCTTGTCACGCCGATCCGCGACGAGCTGGGCGTCACGGTTTTCCAGATGAGCCTCGTGCTGGGGCCGGCGTTCGCCGTGTTCTACGCGCTGTTCGGCGTGCCGATTGGCTGGGCGGTCGATCGCTATCCGCGTCGGTTGATCATTTTCATCGGCGTGACGATGTGGGCGCTGGCGACCATCGCCAGCGGCTTCGCGCCGTCGTTTGAGGTCTTGTTGCTGTGCCGCATCTGTGTGGGCATCGGCGAAGCCGTGCTCGGGCCGGCCGCGGTGTCGCTGATCGCCGACGCATTCCCGCGCGAGCGCGTGACGACAGCGCTTTCGCTCTATCAAGCCGCCGCCAAGATCGGCGCGGCGACGGCGATGGCGCTCGGCGGAATCGCCATTGGCGTCGCCGGCGTGTTGATCACGACGAACGGCGCGATCCTTGGCTTTAGTGAGCCGTGGCGGCTGGTGATGGGCCTCGTCGGCGCGCCGGGCCTGCTGCTGGCGTTTCTGGCGTTTGCCTTCCGAGAACCCGCGCGCAAGCGGCGCGCCAGCGATCCGACGCTCAGCACCAGCGAACTCGTCGCGTTCCTGAAGAAGCGTTGGCGGCTCTGGCTCGGCGTGTTCATCGCCGCCAATTCGATCGCGATCCTGGGCTTCGGCTTGTCGCAATTCATGCCGACCTATCTCGAACAACGCTTCGGCTGGACGCCGGTGCAGTTCGGGCCGGGCCTCAGCATCACCAATCTCGCGTCCGCCGGCGCGCTCATGGTGATCGGCGCGATCATGGATCGGCTCTACCGGCGCGGCATGCGCGACGTGCATTTGCGCTTCTATTCGTGGCTCATCATTGCCTTCGCGCCGGCGTTTGCGTTGTTGTTCGTCGTGAACGATCCGCGTCTTGTGCTGTTGCTCTACGCGCTGGTGCAGTTCGTGACCGTGCCTGTGTTCGTGTTCGTCTCCGCCGTCATCGTGCTCGCCGCGCCGAACACGGCGCGCGGGCAGGTGGCCGGCTTCTACATCGCGGCGCTCACCGTGCTCGGGCAGGGCGTCGGCCCGCCGCTTGTCGGTGCGCTCACGGATTTCGTGTTCGCGGACGAAGCTATGCTCGGGCGCTCGCTGATGATCGTCACCATTGCCGGCATCATCATCGCGTTCCTGGCGCTGCAATTCGCGCGTGGCTCCTTGAGCGCCGCGATCGCCGACACCGAAGCGCGCGAGGCGCAAGCGCCGCAGCCTGCCTAATGCGGACGTGGCGGTTGCTCGTCCATGCGCACAATGCCGGCAAAGCGCGCCATGGCGGCGAGGCGCCCTGGCTCTGCATCGCGTTCCAGCTCGGCAAGCTCACGCGCAAGCGCTGTGGCGGTACGCCCTGGGATGCCGACGGAGACAAGGCCGGTTTCGTTGCGGATGCCGTCTCCCGCGCAGAGAATGACGCGCCATGTTCCGTCGCGCTTTGTGAGTAAGGCGCGACCGCCCATGTGGCCTTGCGTCCAATCCGCGATCGCGAAATCGCTGGCGACGGCGATAGGGCCGACAACAAGCGGCGCGTCTGGCCTGTCCCAGGTCGCACGCATGAGCGTTTCAATGGCGCTGATGTCGGTGCGATCATGCTCAAAGCAGCCGCTGGCGATGAAAGCCATGCACGCCAGCAATGCGCGCCTAGTGCTGGTGCGCATGATTTTCCTCCGCGCTGACCCGCGCAACCAGCGTCAGCACGGGCGCTGGACGTGGAACAGAGCCCCAGGCGGCGCCTTCGGCGGCGATCTGCTCCCAACGTTGTTCCCCGGATGCGCAGGTTTGGACTACAGGAAAGTGCAGCCGTCCGACGCGATCCGGCAGACGCATCATGATGCCGAACTGTTCGAACTGATCAGCCGGCAGGTTGCCCGTCCACGTGATCGCGGTGACGCGTTCGGTGATTTGATGGCCAGCTTCGCTCTGGATCGGCGTCGCAAGCGGCATGCGCTCAATACGCAAGCGCCACCCGGGCTTGGGTTGCGGCCGGGCGATGTTCACGCCCTCGGGAATCTCGACCCGGACCGAGCGCGTCGGCGAATTTCCGCAGCCGTGGCTCACGCGCATCGAGGTGGCGAAGTACGAATTGGGCGCCGCTTCCGTGTCGGCGAAGACGACGTGCGCTTGCGCAGCCGTAACCAGCGTTGCGAACAGCGCTGTTGCTGCGATTATTTTACGAAACATGAACTGTGCTCCTTAGCTCAGGAAGGCGCGCAACTGCGCGACGACGCGCGCGTGCGGTGTGCCGTATCCGACGATGTCGACGACGTTGCCGTCGGCATTGACGAGGTAGGTGATCGCTGTGTGGTTGACGGTGTAGTCGTCGCCGGTCGTGGGGACGTATTCGTAGAAAGCCCGAAACGAACGCACGAGCTTGTCGATGTCCGCGCGCTCGCCGGTGTAGCCATGAAACCGTGGGCCGAAGCTGGAGAAATAAGCCTCCAGATGCGTTGGCGTGTCACGTTCAGGATCGACGCTGATGAACGCCACCTCCACATCCCCGGCTAACGGCCCCAGTTCGTCGATGGCCGCGCTTAGCTCAGCCACTGTTGTTGGGCAGATTTCCGGACAGCGTGTGAAGCCAAAAAACACAGCCAAGGGCCGCCCACGAAGCGACGACCAACGCAGCGTTTCGCCGCTCGTGTTGAGCAGGGTGACGTCATCGACACCCTGCGCGAAGTCCGAGAACTCACTCGCCCGCTCTCCCTCGGTCGGTGGAGCTGTCGTCACGTAGAGCGTGATGAGCGCGGCTAGAAGCGCGACGAGCGCGGCGATGAGTAGGAATGGCCAGTCCGTCAAGCGGAGCTGGCGGCGGGCCTCAATGTTCATGGCCGCTGCTCCGTTGCGCATCGCGCGGGCGCGCAACGAATTCAACCTCGATGGCGCCCGCGCGCTCGAATTGCAGCGTCACTGGAATGCGTTCGCCGCTGACGAAGGCGGCGTCGATATCCATAAACATGATGTGCAAGCCACCAGGGCGCAGGCTTGTCTCGCCGCCGGCGGGAATGTCGATGCCTTGCACTGGCCGCATACGCATGACGCCATCGGCCATGCTCATTTCGTGAAGCTCGAGGCGCCGCGCGCGTGGGCTTGACGCGGAGACCAATCGGTCGGGTTGCGCGCCGGTGTTGCGTAAAGCGACATAGCCAGCGGCGACGCTGGCTCCGGGATTCGTGGTCGCCGCCCAAGGATCGGCGATGACGATCGGTCCGGTGCGCGGGTCTGCGAAGCTTGGCGGTGGCGCGAACGCCGCCGCCAGCATGAAGCTGGCGGCGGCTGCGCAAATGATGCGATTCAGCATGCGTAAATTCCTTTAGAATCGATACGAAACGCCGCCGTAAACCGCGCGGCCTTCGCCCGGATAGAACACAGCCGTGTTCGCACCAGGCGCGCTGGCGTTCACGATGGCGCCAAACTCGGGGACGTACGCCTCGTCGCTGAGATTGCGCGCGTCGAGGAACAGCGAGACGCCATTGTCGAAATCCCAACCCGCATTGACGGACCAGATTGTGTAGCCCGGCGCTTCAAGCGTGTTGGAATAATCGACCCACGTATCGCCTGGCCGCCATTCCACGCTCGGCGAGACGAACCAGCCGGACGGGTGCGCGTAGCGCAGCGTCGCGCGATATTGGTGCTCCGGCGCGACCGGCATCTGGTTGTCGCCGTAAATCGGATCGTCATCGAAGAAGAAGTCCGAGTAGGTGTAGCTCTGCCGTAGCAACCAATCGTCGGCGATGCGCCAATCGAGCGCGACCTCGACACCCTGGTGCAAGGTTTCGCCGGCGTTAAAGAACGCCGCCGGCACGCCGACACTCGGGCTGAAGCTCAAGAGTTCGTTCTCAAGCTCGGCGCGATAGAGCGTGAAATCCCACACCAACGCGCCCGCACGCCCGCGCGTGCCAATCTCGCCCGTCCAGGCTTCTTGCGGTTCGACTGGAACGAAGCCGGGATAGGGCGCCTGCACCAGCGCGCCATAATGCGGCGGCTCAACCGAGTTGGTGATGTTGGCGTAGATTTGCGCGCCGCTCTCGCCTTGCCACAGCAAGCCGATGCGCGGCGCGAACCAATCGTCGTCCAGTGAATCGTTGTTCGCGGGGTTCAAGCGGTTGTCGTAATCGCGCGTGAAGCGCCCGTACGAACCGCCGGCGACGATTGCGAGTGCGTCGGCGACGAACACTCGTCCTTCCGCGAACAGCTCCATGCCTGTTGCTTCGCGGCGGCTGTTGTCGGCGATGGGAAACATCACCGGCGCAAGAATCTGATCGACGTGGCCTTGCCGGTAGGAAAGGCCCCAATAGAGATCCGCCGGCCGGCCCGCCAGTTCGCCTTGCCAATCGAAGCGGCCGAACGCGCCTTGCGTTTCGATCTGCTGATCGATGAGCAGCGAGATCGGATGATAGAGATCCGTTGTCGTCGCGTACACGCCGCCTTCAAACACCAGTGCGTCACTGAAGCGCCAGCGCGTTTGCAGCGTGCCGCGGAACAAGCGTTGATCGCGCTGCCAATCGAACGCCGCCGCTGCACCGCTTGCGGCCTGCGGATTGGCCAGCGCTTGGCTGAGTGTAAGTGTGCCGGGCACATCCTGATTGATGTCTGCGCCGTAGAGGATCACGCGCACCTCGCGTTCCTCGCCGAAGCTGCGGCCGATATTGAGCGTGCCGCGAAGCTGATCCTGCTCGGCATGATCGCGATAGCCGTCGCCTTGCATCGCGGTAATTGCTGCGAACGCGTCCCATTCGCCCCAGGCGCGGGCAGCTTGCACCGCCGCGCGCTCGAAGCCGAACGACCCCGCCTCAGCGCGCATCAGATTTTCCGATTGGGTGGTACGTCCGGTCGGCGTGATCAGATTGACCGCGCCGCCCAATTGCGCGCCGCCGAACCGCAGCGCGTTGCCGCCGCGATAGACCTCGACATAGCGAGCCGTCAGCGGATCAATCTTCTGGAAATCAGCGAAACCATCAGCATCGGCGAACGGCACGCCATCCTGCGCCAGCAACACGCCGCGCTGGTGGAACGATTGATCGAGGCCGGAGCCGCGTATGGAGAAGCGTGATTCTTCGCCGTAGCGCCGCTGCGCCAGCACGCCGGGCACGTCGCGCATGAGATCGGTAAGGCCCGTCGCGGCGCGGTTTTCGTAGCTTTCATTGGCGACGACTGAGACCGCGCCAGGCGTGCGCGACAGCTGATCGCGCGCGTCCGCGACAATTGCCGGATCTTCCGGATTGCGCCGCGCCGTGACGATGATGGTGTCGGAATCCGTGGTTTCGGCGCGCGCCATGCTGGGCGCGAGCGCGAGGGCGCTGACGAGCAGCGCTGACTTGATAGACATGAATGCAAGACCTGAGTGCGCGTCGCGGCAGCGACACGGCGAGACATGTTGAGCAGGCGCGCGAACGCGCCGGCGGGCGATGAACTCAGGCGATGTGTGGAGGCCCGCGCGCGGGCAGGGGCGGGCCGGTCGCGTCATGCTCGCCGATGGCTTCACGCGCGGGCGCGGCGTCCAACGCAACGGCGAAGCGTTGCGGCGGCAGCGTCGTGAATGCTGGCGAAGCGAGCGCGCCAGCGGCCGCGAACGCGAACGGGCAATGCTCGCTCACATTGTCGGGCGCAGAGCCGTCGTCGTGGCTCAGCTTGCCGGTCGCTGGATCGAAGTAAACCTGAGCGCCCGCGCCGTCGCCGCAGAGCACGATCGCAACGCGCCCGGATTCCGCATCGAGCATGAAGCCCGGCGGCAGCATCGCCTTGAACGTCAACGCCGACAGCGCGAGCACAAGCCCGGCTGCGCGCAAGCGCTGAAGGAGATGGCCCCAATCCATCACGTGTACGCTTAGCGAATGTCGCGCACGAAGCGGAAGGCGTCAGGTGGACGCAGCCGCCTAAAAGCCCGAGCGTGTCGGTCGTGATGCGCGCGCACGTCCAAGCGCCGCGAGCGCCTCCGAAGGCTCGACGCCCAACGCGCGCACCTTGGCTTCCCAATCCGTGAACGCCGCGTCGTAATAGTCGAAGATGCACGGCTCGCAGCTCCGGCGACAGCAGCTTCGCTGGTCAGGCGCGGTCGGCGGCTCGGGCAGGGGCGAGGTCACGAGAGCTGCGCTACCACACGCGGCGGCCCACGCGAAAGCCGCGCATCCTTGCGCGCGGCGGCAAATTCCTTAGAACTCAGCCCGCGCGCGGGCGTAGTTCAGAGGTAGAACGTCAGCTTCCCAAGCTGAATGTCGGGGGTTCGATTCCCCCCGCCCGCTCCAAAAAGCGCAGCGACGGCAAGGAAGCGGACACGAAGCGCAAATGGACGGAGCAGGCCAGGTAGAACGCGGCCTAGACGGTAGGGCGGTCGAGAAATTGCTGGGCGGCGCTGTCCTGAAGGGGCGCGACCCGTTGGTGATCCTCAAGGATGCTGCAATCGACCCCGCGCTCTATGGAAACGCTGGCCGTTCCATCGACGGGCCCGCGCTTGTGCGCCTTGTGCGCGCCATTCAGCTCTCACTTGATGACGTCTATTTGGGCTTTCTCCCGCACGGCATCAGGCTGGCGCTTGAGACAGAGCGGCTACTCTCTTTCTTGCATTGCAGCACTTTTGGTGAAGCGCTGCGGGTCAGCATTCGCTTCACCGACGCGATGTCGACTGACGTCGGGCCAGTGATTGCGGAAGAGCATGGCGCGGGGCTTCACCACATCTGCAAATATCAAACGATTGAAGGCGTCGATCGCGACATCCTGGTGTGGATTCGCTTTGTTTGGATCTACCATTTGTTCAGTTGGCTTATCGGTCGCCCGGTAGCGCTGCGAGGGCTATCGATTCAGGGCTCGCGGCCGGTCCAAGAAAATGGGTTCGATCGTTTTGCGCTGTTTAATTGTCCGGTGACGTTCAACGCACCGTATGACGCGCTCTGCTATGAGTGGAGCGATCTCACGCTGAAATTGGTGCATTCGTCTATTCAAGAATACGACGAGTATTATGCGGGCGCGCCCGATTGGTTCGCCCGCCCCAGCGGTGGGTTGAACTGGCAGCTCAAGACGCAGCAAGTGCTGATCGAGCTGCAAAAGGCCGGCATGTGGTCGGCGCCCATCGAGGTTGTGGCGGCGCGGCTTCGCACGCGACCCCGGCGATTGCGCCAAGATTTGGCGAACGAGGGCGAGAGCTTTCAGGACATTCGAACGCGCCTGCGTGGCGAACTTGCCGGCGCCTATCTCCTGGCGAGCGATATACCGATTAGCGCGATTGGCTCTTTGCTTGGTTTCAGCGAGCCCGGCAGCTTCTCGCGCCATTTCATCGCTTGGTCGGGCATGTCACCCTCGGCATACCGTGCGCAGCATGTGGCTGACGCCGCAAAGCTGGCCACCGCCACTGCAATCTTGAATGAACGGCGGATTGCGTAGGCGGCGTCCCGGTCATTTGAGCCAAATCTCCGCGTCAAAACCGTCATGGCGTTTCCCGCAGCGCGCGCCACCGTTCGCTGCCGCCTGGAGGCCGATGAACGGCCCCGGGACGACCTAATAGGGGGACGGGATGAATCTTAATCGCACCGCCAAATTGCTGCGCAGCAGCATGCTCAGCTTGGGCGCCTCGACGCTTCTCTACGGGGCAGGGCTCACAAGTGTCGCGCATGCTCAAACCGCCGATGAGGCGGCGGTCGACGAGAGCGAGGAGATCATCATTACCGGCACGAGCATTCGCGGCGTGCCGCCAACAGGCTCAAATCTGATCAGCCTGACGCGCGAGGATATAGAGACCCACGGCGGCGCGAACACGCCGGACCTGAGTGCTAGCATTCCGCAACTCAACAGCTTCAACACCGCGCCGCAGACGAGCGCCGGAACCGGCCCAGGCCTCGGTTCATTCGCGCCCGCCCTGCGCGGCTTGCCGGCGAACGCGACGCTGCCCTTGATGAACGGCCACCGCTTGGTGAGCGCCGCGGTTCAAGTGACCAATCCCGATTTTCCGCTCATCCCGAACTTGGCGATGGAGCGCATCGAAGTCGTCGCGGACGGCGCCTCGGCGATCTACGGTTCGGACGCCGTCGCGGGCGTCGTGAACTTCATCACGCGCCGTCAGGTCGATGGCGTCGAGGTTTCTGCCAGCTTTGGCGCCGGTGACGAATATTATGCTGGGCACCTCGGCGCGCTTGCCGGCCAAACATGGTCCACCGGCTCGATCTACGCGGCCTATCAATACACGGAAAACAGCAACCTCCTCGCGGGCGACAGAGACTATCGCGTCACGGATTTCACGCCATATGGCGGCATCGACTCGCGCGCGGTGGCTTGCCCCTCTCCGACCGTCTATCCCAACCCCACCTACACCGCGCCATACTCAGCGCCCACGTTCGCGCCGGGCGCAAACCGGTGCGATAACGGCGCGCTCACCGATCTGTTGCCAAGCTCGAGCATTCACGCGCTGTTTGTGTCGGGCCGTCAGGATTTGGGCGCGCACGCGACGCTCTGGGGCGAGTTGCTCTACTCGGATCGTCACGACGAATATCAAGTCGCGCCGCCCGCACAGACCGTGGCCATGCTTGCGCCCGGGTTCGGCGGCAATCCGTTCTTTCAGGGGCCTCCGGGCGCCTTCTATGAGTTCGTCTCTTTTCGTCCCGACAATTTGATTGGGACGGATCACTTCACCAACACCAACGACAAGTCCGCAGGCAATTCATCGTTCGGCGTGGATTTTGAGCTGCCGCGCGATCTCAATCTCACCGTCTACGCCACGGTCGATTGGGCGAGGAACGAAAGTTACGTCCCCGGCATCAGCAAGGCGGCGCTCGATGCAGCGGCCGCGGGGACCACGACGGCGACGGCGTTGGATCCGTTTGGTACGGGCACCGCGCCAAGCGTGGTCGCCGCTATTCTCAACTATCCGACCTACGCAAGCGAAGATCAGGCCGTGAATGTGCTCGCCGCGAAACTCGACGGCCCGATCGCGCAACTCCCCGGTGGAGCGTTGCGGTTCGCTGCGGGCGTCGAGGCGCGCAATGAAACGTTCGAGCAGCGCGGCTATATCGGCGTCCCGACAAATCCGATCCCTGAGAACATGGATCGCGACGTGCTGTCGGTCTACGGCGAAGTCTTCATTCCCATCTTTGGCGCGGAGAATGCGGCGCCGCTTTTCAATAGCCTCGCGCTTTCACTCTCGAGCCGATACGACGAGTACAGCGATTTCGGATCAACGACGAATCCGAAGATCGGTGTGAACTGGGAGCTCGTTGACGGCTTCGCCCTGCGTGGCTCGTACGGCACGTCCTTCCGGGCGCCCGGCTTGCGCCAGATCGGCGCAACCGTCGGCGCGTATTATCTGAGCGCCCTCAACTCCGTCACTTACGCCAACGACCCAACGCGCGGCTTGGCGCAGGTCGAGACCATTTATCTACTCGGCGGCAACGACAATCTTCAGCCTGAAGAGGCGACGACGTACTCGTTCGGATTCGACGTGAACCCCTCGTCGCTGCCTGATCTGCGCGCTAGCCTCACCTATTACGACATCGAGTACACGGGCGTGATCGGCACGCCAGCGGTTCCTTACGTGTTTGAAGATCCGACGTTTGCGTCGATCATTCATCGCGGCGACCCCACCACGCCGGAATTCACCGATCTGCTGGCGATTGCGGTGCCGGTGAACTTGCCAGCCGGCCCCTATGGGGCAGACATCAACCTGCTCGACCTGCGCAACAACAATTTCGGCGTTCGCACGACCGACGGCTTCGACTTCGATATCAATTATCGTTGGACGACAGGTTTCGGCGCGGTGTTCGCTGATCTGGCTGGCAACTACATCCTCAATTTTGAAACACAGTTCTCGCCGGGCTCGCCCGTGTCCAACAGCCTCGACCTCGGCGTGCCGCGTTGGACCGCGAGGGCGACGCTTGGAGCGACGATCGACTCGGTTTCGCTGGCGGGCTTCGTCAATTACCGCGACGGCGTCACCAGCAACTTCACGACACCGACCGGCGTGAGTTCGTATTCGGCGGATGGCTACATGACGGTTGACCTGCGTGTCGCCTGGACGCTGCCGGACAATGGTTGGACGCAGGGCACGGTGCTCGCCTTGCAAGTGAACGACGCGTTCGATGAGCAACCGCCATTCTTTCCGGCCACAGACGGCATTGGCGGCCCCTACAATCCGATCGGACGCTTCGTAGCGCTCAATCTGCGCAGGGCGTTCTGATCATCTCGAAGCAAGCGGTGGAAGCGCCCGCACAACGGTGACTTCCGCCGCCTCTGATCGCGCAAAACCCGTCATCGGGTGCAACTCACGGCGCACGAACGCAACAGGCCACGTCATTATTGGGTACAATGTCGAGCGACAAACCTATCTCTCAGTTGCGGCTTTACCAAGATTGGCTCGAGCGTGAACGTGGCTTGCACTTCGCCGACTACGCGGCGATGTGGAAGTGGTCGACCACCGACCTGACGGGGTTCTGGAGCAGTATCTGGGACTATCATCAAATCGAGTCGCGCACACCGTTCGAGTCGGTGCTCGGCGACGAGGCGATGCCTGGCGCGAAATGGTTTGAGGGCGCCGAAGTCAATTACGCTCGTGAAGTCTTCCGCCACATTGCAGCGGGCGAAGCCGCGGGTCTGCCTGCGATTGTCGCTGAGGATGAAAGCGGCCGAGTTTCGGAAATTGGATGGGCGGAATTGCGCCGGCGGAGCGTGTCGCTCGCTTTGGCTATGCGCCAACGTGGCGTCGAGCGCGGGGATCGCGTTGCGGCTTACCTCCCGAACATCCCCGAGGCGGTGATTGCGCTGCTGGCATGCGCAAGCCTGGGTGCGATCTGGACGATCTGCTCACCCGATATGGGCACGCCTGCGGTGCTCGACCGCTTTCGGCAGATTGCGCCGAAGGTGCTCATCGCTGTCGACGGCGTGCACTACGCGGGCAGAGGTTTGGATCGCAGCGGCGCGGTCACCGAGATTCTGCATGGCTTGCCGAGCGTTGAGACGGTCTGGATTGTCGAAACCGGATTTGCCCAAACCAAAGTCCCCGGCGCCAGCAACATTGAGACCGCTTTGTCGCGCGACGATGGGGAGGTCGCCGCGTTCGAGCCGGAATGGCTGCCGTTCGATCACCCGCTATGGATCTTGTACTCGAGCGGCACCACTGGATTGCCGAAGGCGATCGTACACGGCCATGGCGGCGTCATCGTCACGGCTTACGTCGGGCGACTGCATTTCGATCTGGGCGCGAGCTATGATCGCAACACGTTCGGCGAGCGCTTTCACTGGTACAGCGCCACCGGCTGGGTGATGTGGAATCAGCAAGTCGGCGGTTTGCTGTTCGGCACAACAATTTGCTTGTTCGATGGTGCGCCAAGCGGACCCAAGGGGCACGCAGATTGGGGAACGCTCTGGGCGTTTGCGGCGCGCCACCGCGTAACCTGGTTCGGGGCCGGGGCGGCGTTCTTCACCAGCTGCAAAAAGGCCGGGATCACGTTGAGCGAGCACGGCGATCTCAGCGCCATTCGCGCGTTGGGCAGCACCGGCTCGCCGCTTCCGCCGGTGGTGCAGCTTTGGGGCGGAGAGCAATTCGCGGCCATTCGGCCCGGCGAAATGTGGTGGTGCAATATCAGCGGCGGCACCGATGTGGCGGCCGCATTCTTTGCTGGCAATTGCGAGCTGCCCGCGCATCCCGGCAAGCTTCAATGCCGCCATTTGGGCGCCGCCGTGGAAGCCTGGGACGATGGCGGCGCGCCGCTTACAGGGAAGGTGGGCGAACTGGTCGTCACGCGTCCGTTTCCAAGCATGCCGCTCTTCTTCTGGGGTGATGAAGACGGCAGCCGCTATCGCGCTTCGTATTTTGGCGCTTGGCCCGGAATTTGGCGCCATGGCGACTGGCTGCAGATCGACGCCGACGGCGCATGCACCATCACCGGACGCAGCGACGCCACCATTAATCGCCACGGTTTGCGCATGGGCACAGCCGATATTTACGCCGCTGTCGAACATCTCGGCGAGATCACCGATAGCCTCGTGATCGATATTGAAGACGGACAGGGCGACAGCAAGCTCTTGATGTTCGTGGTGCCGAGCGAAGGCTGCGCCTTGGACACGGACATGGAAGCGGCGATGAGCTCCGCCATCCGGCGCGCCCTGTCGCCACGCTTTGTGCCTGACCACTTCATTGGCGCACCGGGAATTCCGAGAACATTGTCGGGCAAGAAACAAGAGCTGCCGATCAAGCGTCTGTTCCAAGGCTGGCCGATCGCGAAAGTGGTCAATCTCGACGCCATCGCCAATCCGGAGATCATGCCCTGGTACACGGCGCGCGCGAAGGATTGGCTGGAGGGTGCGCGATGAAGAAGGGCGTTGTGGGCGCAGGTCTCATGGGCGGTGAAATCGCTTGTCGGGGCTGGCTTGAAAAGTATTGAGAAATGAAAACCGCTCCAACACGCCAAAGAGCGTGCGGGGCAAGGGGGACGCAATGAGCGAGAGTGCACCAGGAGGGCGCACAGAAGCTGGCGCAGCGAGGCCCGCGCAGCGTGCGTTGGTGCTCGGACTTCTCTGCTTTGTGTATGTGTTGAACTTCCTCGATCGCCAACTCCTCTCCATCCTGGCGAAGCCGATACAGGACGCGCTGCATATCAGCGACGGCCAACTCGGTATGATCACCGGCTTCTACTTCGCTCTGTTCTATTGCTTCATCGCCATTCCCGTCGGCTGGCTCGCGGATCGCACCAATCGTGTGAAGGTATTGTCGATTGCGTGCGCGCTCTGGAGCGCGGCGACTGCGGCGTGCGGCATGGCGGCGAACTACGGGCAATTGGTCGTTGCGCGCATGGCGGTGGGCGTGGGCGAGGCGGGCGGCGTGCCGCCTTCTTACGCCATCATCTCGGACTATTTCCCGCGTGAACAACGCGGCACCGCGCTGGCGATCTTCAATTTGGGTCCGCCGCTTGGCTCAGCCTTGGGCGTAGCTTTCGGCGCTTCGCTTGCGGCGGCGTTTGATTGGCGGCTGCCGTTCTACGTCATCGGCGCCATTGGTGTGGTGACGGCGATCATCGTTTGGATGGTGATCGCCGAACCAAAACGGGGCGCCTACGATGCCGCGCCCGGCGATGAGGTTCAAACACCGCGTGAGCCATTCTTCACAACCATCGCGCGCTTCTTTGCCAACCCTGTTTTGCTCTTTGCCGCCTTGGCCAGCGGCGCGGCAAATTTCATCACCTACGGCCTCAGCAATTTCGCCACGCTGTTTCTCATGCGTGAAAGGGGCATGGAGCTTGGCGAAGTCGCGATCTGGTACGCGCTGGTCGTCGGCATTGGCATGGGCGCCGGCATCTTCGTTTCTGGACGCCTCATCGACAAATTCGGCCCGCGCGCCAAGACCGCCTACGCGATCATTCCGGCGTTGTCGCTGCTGCTGGCGTTCCCGTTTTTTCTCGGCTTCGTGTGGGCGCCTGAATGGAAGCTGGCGCTCGTTTTCCTCATGGCGCCGATGTTCTTGAATTCGTTCTTCCTCACCGCCACCGTCACGCTCGTTCAAGGCGAGGTACGCGCCAACCAGCGTGTCATCTCTGGAGCGCTCTTATTGCTGGTGATGAATTTCATCGGACTGGGGCTCGGGCCTACCTATGTTGGCGCCGCCAGTGACTTCTTCGCGCCGGAATACGGCGCTCACGCCCTGCAAGCGGCGCTCTACGCGCTCTCGCCCATGTATCTGATCGCCGCGCTGCTCTATTTCGGCTTGGGCTATCTCATCAAGAAATCAGTTGTCTCGGGGGAGTTCGCGCGATGAAACGAATCGCAATCATCGTTGCAATCGCCTCGCTCTGTGGCTTGTTGTCAGCGTGCGCGACGCCGCCTGGCGCCGCGCAATCGGTCACGCCCGTCGTCGACGCACCCGCCGGCGCCGTGCGCGGCTTGCGGGAAGCGAACGCGAACGTGTTCCGCGCCATCCCTTATGCGCAAGCGCCGATCGGCGCGCTGAGGTGGCGTCCGCCGGCGCACTTGCCGCGCTGGAGCGGTGTTCGCGAGGCACAGCAGCGCGGCGTTGCGTGCATGCAGCCGGCCATGGCCGCCGGGCCCTACAATCGCGGCCAAGTGGCCATGAACGAAGATTGCCTCACGCTCGATGTTACGGCGCCTGTCAACGCCGAGAACGCGCCGGTCATGGTGTGGATTCATGGCGGCACGCTCATTTGGGGGAGTGGGCACTCGCCGATGTATTCCGGCCGCGAGTTCGCCGAGCGCGGCGTTGTGCTCGTGTCCATCAACTATCGCCTGGGCGTGCTCGGTTATCTCGCACATCCCGAACTCAGCGCGGAATCCGCTCATGGCGTATCGGGAAATTATGGGCTGCTCGATCAGGTCGCGGCGCTGCAATGGGTGCGCGACAACATCGCAGCTTTCGGCGGCGACCCTGAGAACGTGACGATCTTCGGTGAATCCGCTGGTGCTTTAAGCGTCGAATTCCTGCTCGCCTCGCCTGCGGCGCGTGGCCTGTTTGATCGCGCGATCGTGCAGAGCGGTTATCTCTTCACCATGCCCGAACTCAAGAGTGCGCGGTATGAGGAACATTCCGCCGAAGCGATCGGCGCATGGGTCGCGGCGCAAGTCTCAGCAACGAACCTCGCGGACTTGCGGGCGATGGATGCGCGAGAATTGGTCGATCGCGCCGCCACTGCCGGCTATGCGCCGCTTGGCACAATCGATGGAAGAGTCCTGCCGCGCCAGCTCGTTGATACCTTCGAGCGCGGTGAGCAGGCGCCTGTGCCGCTGATAGCGGGGCTCACGAGTGGCGAGATACGCGGCCTGCGTTTGTTGCTGCCGCCACTCGCCGCCAATGCGGAGGCCTACGTTTCCGAGATCAGAGCGCGCTACGGCGATCTTGCCGATGAATATTTGACGCTCTATCCGCCGACGGATCTCGAACAGATGCGGCTCGCGGCCTCACGCGACGTCGTGTTCGGCTGGGCCTCGGAGCGCTTGGTTCGTAGTCAGCAGGCCATCGGCCAACCTTCCTTTCTCTATTATTTCGACCAGGATTATCCGGCGGCCGCAGCCGCGGATTTGACCGCCTTTCATGCGAGCGAAGTCCCGTTCGTGTTCGGCAGCTTCGACGCAACGCCGGCCTATTGGCCGCAAATTCCGGACAACGCTGAACAGCGCGGCGTGTCAGATGCCATGATCGATTATTGGACGAGCTTCGCACGCAATGGCGCGCCGGTCGCGGCGAATGGGCCCGCTTGGACGCCGTATGCGCAAGATCGCGCCTTCATGCGCTTCAATCAGGGTGCGCACCTCGAAGCCCAATTCATGCCGGGCATGTACGAATTACATGAGCAGGTGATGTGCAGACGCCGGCAAAGCGGCGCCCAATCCTGGAATTGGCGCTCTGGTTCCGCCGCGCCCGTGCTTCCCGCGCCGGCTCCGCAGTGCGGCGCGGAGTGATCGCTCAACAAGCGGTGGCAGTGCTCGCGCGCTTAAACGATACTGATTAGATCGATCCGGTGCTTTGCGACCGTGGATATGAGACGCACGCGGACTTCGATCATGCCGGGCGCGGTTTCGAGGTGGGCTTTCACCACCTTGACCAGATGGTCCATGTGGCGCGCGCCGAACAGCACGAAGATGTTGTAGCGGCCGCTGATTGAGCAGACCTGCCCAAGCTCTTCCAATTGCGAGAGATGCTGCAGCGCGTCTTCGATGCGTGCGGCTTCGACCGAGATGTAGGCGCAGCAGGCAAGCTCAAGCCCCATGCTACGCGCGTCGCAAATCACGCCGATGCGAATGGCTTCCGTCTGTAGCAGGCGGTTCATGCGCTCGCGCACGGTGGAGGCGGGCGTGTCGAGCTTGCGGGCGATCTCGCGCGTGCTCTGACGCCCGTCTTCCTGCAGCATGGCGATGATGCGGTCGTCGAGATCTTCGCCGGGCGCGCCAACCGCGCCGGAGGCGAGGTCGCCGTAATCGGAGCGATAGGTGCGGATGTCGAGGGCGATGTGCACCTCGATGCGGTCGACGCCGGGCACGCGGCCAATCTCGTGCTGAAGCAGCGAGAGGACTTGGAGATTGTTTTCGACGAAAGCGTAAACGAGGATCTCCGGCGATCCGACGGTGACGTTCACGCCGGCGATGGCGTCGATGCTTGCGAGTGTACGGGCGACATCGTCGATCGAATGATTGCGCACCGTCACTTCGATGAAGCAGGCAATACGGTGATGCAGGCGGCTCATGTTGCGCTGTGCGAGCACGCGCATGATCTTGTTTTCGCCGAGCGCGCGGATGCGGGCGGTGATCGTGACTTCGGAAACGCCGAGCTCGGCGGCGATATACTTCGCCGGCTTGCGGCCGTCTTCGCGCAATTGATCGATGATACGCCGATCGAGGCTATCAGGCTGGGGCGTGGTCATTGCGCGGCTACCGTTAGGACAGTCACGCAATGATGCAAGGGGGCGTTAGACTTGGCGGGCACGTCCCTGCCAATACGGCGCGCGCAGCACCGCCTTCGTTACCTTTCCTGTCGGATTGCGCGGCAATTCATCCATGAAGATCACGTCGCGCGGCAGCTTGTACCGCGCCAGTCGTTGGCGGCAGAACGCCAGCACCGATTCGGCGGAGGCGCCCGGGCGCGCTTCGCAGAAGGCGAGCGGTTGTTCGCCATATTCCTCGCTCGGAACGCCGATCACCGCGGCGTCGATGATGCAGGGGTGCTCGACCAGCACCGCCTCGATCTCGGCGGGATAGATGTTCGAGCCGCCGGCGATGATCATGTCCTTCAGGCGGTCGGTGATATAGAGGTAGCCGTCTTCATCGACATAGCCGACATCGCCGGTGCGGAAGAGGCCGTCTGGTGTGAGTTCATCTGCAGTGAGCGCGCCGCGGTTCAGATAGCCGTCGATCGTCATCGGCGTGCGCACGCAAATCTCGCCAACCTCGCCCGCCGGCAGCGCCTTCGCGCCGCCGCCTTCGCGGATGGAGAGATCGACGAAGGGCAGCACCTTTCCGCTCGAGCCGGGCTTTGCGCGTTGCTCGTGCGGCATCAGGTACGAGATCATCATCGTCTCGCTCATGCCGTAGCCTTCATACAGCTGGCATTGCGGACCGAAGAAATCGAGCGCCCAGAGCTTAAGGCTGTGCGGCACGGCGGCGGCGCCGGTGCTGAGATAGGTGAGTGAACTCACGTCGTAGCGCGCGATGACTTCCGGCGCGAGCGCGCGAATGCGATGCAGCATGGTAGGTACGGCCATCATGTGCGTGATGCGGTGGCGTGCGATGAGATCGAGCGTGGCCTCGGCATCGAAGCGGCGCACCATCACAGCCGCGCCGCCGCCCATCAGGCAGAAGAGCGCCGTGTTCGGGCCGGAGCTGTGGTGAAACGGCAGCGCGATGAGTGAGCGCGAAAGCGGGCCGGTGGGGACGACGGATGCGATGAGCCGGCGATACTCCATGACGTTTTCACGCCCGGCGAGCGTCTCAGGCCTGATCGCCACGCCTTTTGGCCGACCGGTTGTGCCTGAGGTGTAGAGCACCAGCGGCGCTGGCGCAGGCGCGATGCGCGCCGGCGCGTCCGGTGCGTCGAGCAGGCTGTCAAACGTCTCCGCGCCTGATGCTGGCGTGAAGCTGATGACGGGGCCTTTGTCTGGGCGCCGATAGATATCGATGAGCGCCGCCGGTTCGGCGTCATCGAGGATGAACGCGGAAGGCGCGCTGTCCTCCAGCATGTACGCCACTTCTGCCGCCGCGAGCCGGTGATTGACGCCAACAATACCCGCGCCGATCTTGCTTGCGGCGGCGTGCACGAAGAACCATTCGTGGCGCACGTTGGTGCGCACGGCGATGCGGTCACCCGCTTTCACGCCAAGCGCCAGCAAGCGTGCGGCGACGCGATCGGCGATAGCGTTCCATTGCGCGAAGCTGAGCTGCGTTTCGCCGTCGATCAACGCGATCGTGTCGCCGTTCATGGCGGCGTGCATTTCCGGACTGCCGGGGTAGGGCGTCGTCATGGCGGCTCCTTCAGGCGTCGCGTTGCAGAACGTGCGCGACGCACACGGCGCCTAGCCCAACCATATGCGCAAGGCCGGTCTTAGCGTTCGGATGTTGGCGCCCTTCGGCCTCGCCACGCAACTGGCGTGTGATCTCGGCGATTTGGCCAAGCCCCGTGGGGCCGAGCGGATGGCCCATTGCGATCAATCCGCCGGAGGCTGACACTGCAACTTCGCCGCCAATGTCGAAATGCCCGGCCTTCAAGCGGCGCGGCGCATCGCCGGGATCGGCAATGCCCATGCGCTCAACGTAGAGCAGCTCCTCGACGCTGAACGCATCGTGCAACTCTACGATGTCGAGCGCGCTCGGCTTGATGTCTGCGTCGCGCAGCACCTCGCGCACCGTTTCCTCCGTGAGCGCTGCATCGAAGCCGCCATCGTCGTCATAGAGGCGCTCGGAGCGTGAAGCGGAGGCTAGCACGCGCACTGCGCGGCCGCGCTTGAGCTGCAACCGCTTCAAGCCTTCTTCTGAAGCAAGAATGATTGCGGCCGCGCCTTCACCGACGGGACACGATTGCGGCGAGGTGAGAAATCCGGCGAGTTGCGTTGCTGCGAGCACCTGCTCGGTGCTTCGCGTCTCGCGGCGTTGCGCGTAAGGATTGCGCGCGCCATTGGCCAGATTCTTGGCGGCCACGCGTGCAAAATCCTCCGGCGTCGCGCCGTAGGCATCAGCATAACGCTGCGCGAGCAGCGCGAAGTGGGTGTAGGCCGCGACCCGATCGCGCTCCAACGCATCGAGCCCGGCTTGGCGCGCGCCAAGCTCAACCATGGCCGGCTTGTCGACGCCAATGGCGACGACGACATCGGACTGCCCAGACGCGATCTCGTAAGCGGCCAAGCGAAAAGCCGAGGAGCCAGAGGCGGAGGCGTTTTCCACGTGCGTGATGGAAAGCCCGGTGGCGCCGAGGTGCCGCAGCATCGGGCGGCCGGGCGCCATGCCGAGCAGAGCGCTCGCGACATAGGCGCTCTCAACGTCAGCCCATCGCGCGCCCGCGTCGGTAAGCGCTTCGCGCACCGCCGCGAGGCCGAGCGCGACGTAAGGGCTGGCGGAGAATTTCTGATACGGGTGAAGCCCGATTCCGGCGACGAAGACGGGACGGAAAGAAGCAAGTGCGCGCGCCATTAGCGGTTCACCGGCGCGAAGCGCAGCTCGAACACATCGGCCTGGCTCTTGGGATTGTGCGTCAGCGCGCCGGCCATGGCTTGGCCAGTGTGCAGCCCTGCTTCGTCTAGGCCATCAATCAGCGTGCAGCGAACAACGGGGCCGGCGTCCAAGCGGATCTCGCCAATCGCGTAGGGCGTGGCGATGTCCGAACCCATGTGCTTGCGCACGAATGCGTATGAAACCAGCGCGCCGCTAGCCGCGATCTCGATTGGCGCCAACGTATCGCCATGCGCGCCGCACCGTTCGCAGCCGAAGCTTTGGCGTGGGAAGCTGACGCGCCCGCACTCGGCGCAGCGCGAGGCGAGCATCAACGGCGCGGGGGAAGCTTCTTTGTAGAGTGTCGGGTGCTCGATGCGTGTGCCCACTGGGTTTCCTCTCGCCGATTTTGCGCGGTTGGGGGCGGCTTTGGCCGCTCATCGGCCAACCGGGTTTCAATCAAAATAACATTTTGAGTGGACGACGCAACAAGTATGTGCGCATAGTAAAGATGCACCGGGCCAAAAACGAGGCTTTGGGCGCCAAAGCGCCCGCCCACCGGCGCATGCGCCAACCGCGCGCGGGGAGGAAAATATGGTCAAGTCCAGCAAGGGGGCCCGCTTGGTCCACGTCGCCGCCGGCGCGCTCGCCGCGGCGATGGGTGTGCAAGGCGTGGCGTTCGCGCAAACGGCGGACGACGAAGAGATCATCGTCACCGCGCTCAAGCGCGAGACCACTTTGATCAACACGCCCGCGGCGATCACCGCGCTTTCCGGCGACGAGCTGCGCGATCGCGAGATCACCAGCATTGAATCGCTCGCGGCCTCAGCGCCGAACCTTGTGGTGGGGCAGGCCTCGGGCGTGAGCTGGGTGTCGATGCGCGGCATTGGCATCGGCAGCACCAGCGGCGGCATCGAAGGTTCTGTCGCGCTCCACCTGGACGGCGCCTACATCAGCCAGCCGGCCTCGCTCGACGCGTTGATGTTCGACGTCGCGGCGGTTGAGGTTCTGCGCGGACCGCAGGGCACGCTCTACGGGCGCAACGCCACTGGCGGCACCGTGAATTTCACCACCAACCGCCCGACGCAGGAAACCGACGTTCGTCTCGCGGGCCTCTATGGCGCGTTCGGGCGCACGCGCGTGGAGGGGGTTCTCTCCGGCGGGCTTGGTGAGCGCTTCGCCGTGCGTGCGGCGATGATGGTCGACAATCAGGACGAAGGTTTCGCAGACAACGTCCACCTCAACGACACGTTCGGCGCGCGCGAGTCTCAAGGCGGGCGCCTTTCGGCGCGCTTGGACCTCACCGACGCGCTCCGCGTCGATGCCTCGATTTATCGCTTCACGGATTGGACGAACGGCATCCAGCTTACGCGGCTGAGCCCGTTCAACGCGACGGCGCTGACCAACAATCCGATCTTCAACACCGCCGCGCCACGCCCGGCCGACCCCCGTGACATCAACGCCGAAGCGCAAGCCGATGGCGAGCGCGCGCTTGAAGGCGGCAACATCACCGCGAATTGGGATTTCAACTCCAATCTGGCGCTGCGTAGCATCAGCTCCTACACGCGCGTCGGCTTCTCTAATCTCGGCGCCGATGGCGACGGCACCGAAATCCCGATGGTGCATTCCGATCGCATCGAGGACACCGCAGCCTGGCAGCAAGAGTTCAACCTGCTGTTCAACCTCTTCGATCGCCGCCTCGAAGGCATCGTCGGCGTCTTCTACAACGATGAGCGGCTTTCGCTCGAAGGCCACAATCGCTGGCTCGCGGCGAACCCACAGGGTTACGTGAATGTCGCCGGTCGCATCATTCCCGCCGGCACCGATCTTGTCGGCTTCATGCAGCAGGACACGACGTCAACGGCGGTCTTTGCCGACGCGACGTTCGCGATCAATGATTGGCTCAGCGTTTATGGCGGCGCGCGCCAAAGCCGCGACGAGCGCGAAATACTGCAAACCACGGGGCTTGCTGGCTTGCCTGGCAATGTAGGCTTAGCCGCGTGCAATGGCCGGCGCTTCGCGAGCGAATGGGATTCGACCACCGGAAAAGTGGGCGTCTCGATCGATAGCGATGTCGGCAATGTCTATCTGCAATGGGCGCAAGGCTTCAAAGCCGGCGGCTTCAACGCCTATGCGTGCGGCGACGCCTATGAGCCGGAAGAGGTGACAGCCATCGAAGCGGGCTACAAAGTCCTCGCCTTCGACGACCATCTGCGTTTCGCGGCGTCGGTGTTCCACTACGACTACACCAATCTGCAGGTTTCGCAGATCATCAACGTGCAGCAGCAAATCGAGAACGCCGCGGCGGCTACGATCACCGGTGCGGAATTCGAGACCTTGCTACGCGCCAATGATTTCTTCAGCGCCGACCTGAATGTCGCGCTGCTGGACGCGACATACGACAGTTACAGGGATCTCGATCCGCTGCGTCCGGCGTCGGGCTTCTTGAACCTCGCCGGCAATCGCCTGAACCGCGCGCCGGAATACACAATCAATCTTGGCCTGACGTTCACGGCGCCGGTTGGCGATGGATCGCTGACGTTGCGCGGCGAAGCGTTTCACTCGGCGGAGGTTTTCTTCCGGCAGTTCAATCAGCCGCTCGACGCGCAGGACGCATACACGACCTACAATGTCTTCGCCACGTGGGATCCGGAAGGGCCCGTCAGCGTCCGCGCATTTGGCCGCAACGTGACTGACGAGGATGTTCTGCTCGGCGTGTTTAGCGCCGGCACGATCTTCGGCCGCTGGGCGGTCTACGCGCCGCCACGCACCTGGGGCGTCGAACTGCGCGCCGAATTCTAAGCAACGGACTTTTGTATGAACCTCCTCGATCTGACTGGTAAATCAGCCTTCGTGACCGGGGCGGGGCAAGGTGTCGGGCGCCAGATCGCCCTTCACCTTGCCGCGCACGGCGCGCGTGTTGGCGTCAATGATGTCGATGCTGCGCGTGCGGCCGCGGTGGTGGGCGAAATTGAAGCGCAAGGCGGCAAAGCCGAAGCGCTCGCCGGTGACGTAACCGATTTCACCGCGATGCAAGCGGTCGGCGCGTCCTTCGGCGGCGCGGACATTCTCGTCAACAACGCCGGCAATTTTGGCTCTGATCCCTCGAAGCTCACGGGACGTCCGTTCTGGGAGCAAGAGCCCGGCGAATGGCGCGCTTGGGTCGATGTGAATCTCTACGGCGTGCTGAATTGTTCTCGCGTGTTCTTGCCCGCCATGGTCGCCAAAGGCGCGGGCTCGTTGATCAATGTCATCTCCGATGCGGGCCGCGTGGGTGAGCGCAATCTCGAAGTCTACAGCGGCGCCAAGGCAGGCGCGGCCGGGTTCACACGCGCCATTGCGCGTAGCATCGGCAAGGCGAACGTACGCGCCAATTGCGTCGCGATCTCCAGCACGCGCACGCCGACAACATCCATGTTCCTCGACAATCCGGGCATGGCCAAAAAGATGCTCTCGCAATACGTGATCCGCCGCTTTGGCGAGCCTTCGGACGTCGCCAACATGGTGTTGTTCCTCGCCAGCGACGCATCGACGTGGATCACGGGCCAGACCTACCCGGTCAATGGCGGCTTCGCCTTCTCCAACTGAGGACAAGACATTGAGCGACCTGATCGAGTTCGAGCGCCGCGGCGCCATCGCAATTCTGCGCATCAACCGGCCCGACGTCCGCAACGCGTTCGATCGCGCCACGGCGCAAGCCTTGGACGCCGCGCTCGATGCGTTCGACGCCGATCCGGATATTCGCGTTGGCGTGCTCACCGGCGCGGGCGCCGCGTTCAGCGCTGGCCAGGATCTCAAAGCGGCTGCGCGTGGCGATTTCGCGCAAACCGAGAAGCGCGGCGGCTTCGGCATCATGGCGATGCCGCCGAACAAGCCGCTGATCGCGGCGGTGGAGGGCGCTGCGCTTGCGGGGGGCTTTGAGCTCGCGCTGTCGTGCGATCTCATCGTGGCGTCAAGCGCTTCGCAGTTTGGCTTGCCGGAAGTGAAGCGCTGCCTTGTCGCCGTCGGCGGCGGCGCGTTGCGACTGCCCAAGCGTTTACCGCACCATATCGCCATGGAGATGCTACTCAGCGGCGATCCGCAAAGCGCGGAGGCGATGGCGCGTTGGGGCGTCGTCAATCGTGTCAGCGCGCCGGGCGAGGCGCTGGCGACGGCGTTGGCCTTGGCGGAGACGATCGCGGTGAATGCGCCGCTTGCGCTGGTCGCGACGAAACGCATCGCCACACGCAGCTGTGACGAGAATTGGACCGCAGCGGAAGGTTGGACGCGGCAGATGGAAGTCGCTGGGCCGGTTTTCGCTTCGGATGATTTCAAAGAGGGCTTGATGGCGTTCGCGCAAAAGCGTGCGCCGGTTTGGAGCGGCCGCTAATGTTGCTCGCGCCGACGCCTGAACAACAAGCCATGCTCGACGCGTTCGAGCGCATGCTTGAGCGCGAGGTGAAGCCGCTTGCGGCCAGCTTGGGCGAGGCGCCGCCTAGCAAGGCGCAAACGACGAAATTGCTGCGCTCGCTTGCCGATTTCGGCGTCGGCAAATTGTTCACGCCTGTGGAGCATGGCGGGCAGGGCGCCGACAACGTCACCACTGGCTTCCTGATCGAAGCACTCTGTCGCGCGGATGGCGGTCTTGGCGGCCTCGCGAGCATTCAGGACGGTACGACCGGTCTGTTCGCGCGTTTGGCGGCGCCCGCGTTGCGTGAGAAATATCTGTCACGCCTGTTGGCGGGCGAGCTTTCGATCTGCATGGCGATCACCGAGCCAGAGGTTGGCTCCAATCCACGTGAGGTGCGCACGCGCGCGCGTCGCGACGGCGATCACATCGTGTTGAGCGGCGAGAAAGTTTGGATATCCAACGCCGATATCTCCGATCTCGCCATCATCGTTTGCAAACTCGATGGTGCGCCAGGCTTGGCGTTGATCCTCGTTGATCGGCAAGAGAGCGGATACACGACTTCCAACTTCAAGAAGCTCGGCCTCTCGCATTGGCCCACCGGGTCGATCAGTCTCGCCGACGTGCGCGTGCCGGCGGAGAATATCTTGAGCGCCGGCGGCGCCGGGCTTGAGCTGACATTGCGCGCGTTCGAGCGGGCGCGGTGCTTTGTCGGCATTATCAGTTTGGGCGTGGCGCAGGCGGCGTTCGCACGCGCGGTGGCGTACGCGAAAGAGCGTCACCAATGGGGCAAGCCGATCGGCGCGCACCAATCGATCCAGATCAAGATCGCAGAGATGGCGGTTGAGATCGACGCGGCGCGGCTGCTCGTCTATCGCGGCTTGGCGCTGCTCGACCAAGGCGAACGTTGCGACACGCAGACTGCGATGGCCAAGCTCTACGCCAGCGAGATGGGCGCGCGCGTGACCAGCCGGGCGATGGAGGTCATGGGCGCTTACGGCCTCAGCGAGGACGATCCGATGCCGCGGCTCTTCCGCGATGCGCGCGTGATGACGGTGCCTGACGGCACCTCAGACATTCAGCGTCTGCTGATCGCCAAGAACATCACCGGCCTCAGCGCCTACTAAGGAAATTGCCATGTCCGCGCCAGACGTGCTCCAGCGTTTGCGTTTGCCGGTGTTCGGCGCGCCGATGTTCATCGTGTCTGGTCCGGCGCTGGTGATCGCGCAATGCCGCGCCGGCGTGCTGGGATCGTTCCCAGCGCTCAATGCGCGCCCGGCTGAGCTATTGAATGAGTGGCTCGACGAGATACGCGGTTCGCTTACGAACGAAGATGCGCCTTACGCCGTCAATCTGATCGTGCACGGCACCAACAAGCGGCTTGAGCAGGATCTCGCGCTGGTGGTGAAGCACAAGGTCCCGGTGGTCATCACCTCGCTCGGCGCGCAGCAAGAGGTGAATGCCGCCGTGCATTCCTATGGCGGGCGCGTGTTTCACGATGTGACCACCAGCGCTTATGCGCGCAAGGCGGTGGAGAAGGGCGCGGATGGTTTGGTGCTGGTCTGCGCCGGTGCGGGCGGGCATGGCGGGCGGCTCTCACCGTTCGCGCTCATGCAAGAGACGCGCGGATGGTTCGCTGGCCCGATCGCACTGTCCGGCGCCATTGCGCATGGACGCAGCATCCTCGCCGCGCGCGCGATGGGCGCTGACTTCGCCTACATCGGCACGCCGTTCATCGCCGCCGCCGAGGCCAATGCGGCGGACGATTACAAGCAGATGATCCTCGAATCCGAAGCAGGCGACATCGTCTACACCGATCTATTCAGCGGGATCCTCGGCAATTATCTCGGCGGCTCGATCGCGCGCGCTGGATACGATCCTAAAAACCTGCCGCCACGCATTGGCGCGATGGACGTCGACAGCGGCATCAAAGCCTGGCGCGACGTCTGGGCCGCAGGGCAAGGCGTCGGTGGCGTGAACGCGCTGGAGAGCACTGCGGACATGGTCGCGCGCTGGACGCGCGAGTACGAGATGGCTAAGGCGGTCGTGCGCTGACCCCTGCGAGGTAGGCGCGCCCTCGCTTCCGGCATCTGAAGACGGGGCTTGCCGTAATAATCTAATGACGTTAGGCTAATCCCAAGCTGCGGACAGCAGAGGGGAGGCGCGGGTGAAGGGGCTCGGCAACGACGCGCCGTATTGGCAAGCTCTGTCAGAGGGCAGGCTTGCCTTGCCGATGTGCCCCACGTGCAAGACGTGGCGGTGGCCCGCGCCGTTTCGTTGCGCTGGGTGCGGCGGCTGGACGTTTGACTGGCGCCCCGTTGAAATCCGCGGCGAGATTTATTCCTGGACGCGTACCTGGCACGCCTTCGCCGGCGCCGAAGCGCTGCCTCGGCCTTACGTGACTGTGTCGGTCGCGTTGCCGCACGCGGGCGGCATTCGATTGTTCGGCCTGCTTGAGCCCGGTGACCACGCAGAAATCGGCGCGCCCGTTGTCGGCCAAACGCGGACAACGCGCGCTTTTGGAGCAGAGCTGCCGGTACTAAGCTGGAGGCTCGCTTGAACGCCAAACTCGCGTCCCGCACGGCTGTCGTTGGCGTTGGCGTTCGCCAGTACAAGCGGGGTGCAGCGCCGATGAGCGAGCAAGGCGTGCTCACGCGCGCCATCGTCGACGCATGCGAGGACGCCGGCTTGGCGCCAGAGGATGTCGACGGCTTCGTTTCTTATGGCGATGACAAGAACGAGCCCGTTCGCCTGATGCCTGATCTCGGAACGCGTGAGCTGACGTGGTCCGCGCAGGTGCTCGGCGGCGGCGGCGGCGGCCTTGCAGGTGCGTTCGGACTGGCGGCGGCGGCGATCATCAGTGGCCAAGCGCAGGTCGTGGCCGTGTTTCGCGCCTTGGTGCAGGACAATAGCGGCCGTTTGTCCTCGGCAGTGATGGCGCATCATCTGAACGATCACATCACCAGCGTCGGCCTGGTAGCGCCAGCGGTCGAATGTGCAATGCGCGCCCAGCGTATGCTGGAGTTTCACGGCGTGCCGCGCCAGTGCATGGAAGATCTGGTTCGCGCCTCTTACTATCACGGATCGCGCAATCCCAAGGCCGTCGCTCATGGCCGAGAGCTCGATCTCGACGAGTATCGCAATGCGCGCGTCATCGCGGAACCGTTTCACCTGTACGATTGCAGCCGCGAAAGCGACGGCGCCGGTGTGTTGCTTCTGACCTCCGCCGAGCGCGCGCGAGATCTGAAGCAGAAGCCAATCTATCTCAAAGGCGTAGCGCAAGGCGCCGGGCGCGGCTGGGGCGACCTCCTCCAGAATGACAAGGATTACGCCTCGGCTGGCTTTGAATCGGTGGCGCGCCGCTTGTGGGCGCAGACCGGCTTAACGCCGGCCGATATCGACGTTGTTCAGCTCTATGAGAACTTCAGCGCTCAGGGCATTGCATCTCTGATCGATCATGGGTTCTGCAGCTACGAGAACGTGGCGGATGTCTTGCGCTACGAGAATTTGATCGCGCCGACTGGAAAGCTGCCGATCAACACGGGCGGCGGAAATCTGGCGCAGGGCTTCATCCACGGCATTGGCATCGCGGTCGAGGCGGTGGAGCAATTGCGTGGGACCTCCGCCAATCCAGTTCCAAACGCGCGCCATTGCTTGGTCGCGGGAGGGCCGGGCGCGCCGACAGTCAGTTCGGCGATTTTTTCCGTTGATCCGAATTGAGTCATGAGCCCAGGCGTCGACCTCAAAGGGCGCGTCGCCATTGTCACGGGCGCGAGCGCCGGCCTCGGGCGGCGTTTTGCGTTTACCTTGGCGCGCGCCGGCGCGGCTGTGGTGGTTTGCGCGCGGCGCGAAGAATTGCTCGCCGAACTGGTGCGCGAGATTGAAAGCGAAGGCCTGAGCGCCCTCGCGCATCCGCTGGATTTGACAGATGCTTCCGCCATCGCCGCCGCGTTTGACGTGGCTGAGGCGCGCTTTGGGATTGTCGACATCGTTATCAACAACGCCGCGGTTCCAGATGGGGGCTACGCGACGCGTCTTTCGCTCGAAACCATAGATCGTGTGCTTGGTGTCGATTTCCGCGCGCCGTTCTTGATGGCGCGTGAGGCCGCGCGGCGCCTGATCGAAGCGGGAAAGCCTGGGAATATCATCAATCTCTCATCGGTCGGCGCGTTCCATTATTCGCCCAAGAGTGCGGCGGCGCTCTATTGCGCGGTGAAGGCCGGTATCGTGCGCCTGACCGAAGCGCTCGCCATTGAATGGGCGGCCAGCCGCATCAACGTGAACGCCATCGCACCCGGCTTTTTTCGATCGGAGATGAGTGGCGACTTTATCGAGCGCGCGGGTGGGGGGCTTACGAAGCGCTTCCCGCGCGGCCGTATCGGCGAGCCGGAATATCTTGATAGCACTTTGCTTTATCTGCTCGATCCCAAGTCCCATTTCGTGACCGGCGCGTGCATTGTCGTCGACGACGCGCAGCAGAGCCGCTAGCCGCACAAAACTATTGTCATTAGATTTGTCTGTGCTAAAACGATGGCTAATAGGTGAGGAGTGCGCTCATGGCTGAAGCCGCATCTGCAGAAAAGCCAGCGGAACGTAAGGTCACGACGCTGTCGATGCTGAACAGCAATCTGCAGGCCGCGATCCGACGCATCCCCGCGGAGAAAGACGCGACCACCGACGCGATCGCGGCGACGCGCCCGAATGCGGCGTTCACGAGCCGCGCGCACTACGATCTCGAGCAAGAGAAGATTTTCCGCCGCTATCCTGTGCCGGTGACGATTTCTGCGCTCCTCCCCGAGCCTGGCATGGTCGTCGCGGACGATGGCTACGGCGCGCCGTTACTGATCAGCCGCGCGAAAGACGGCGAGGTGCGCGTCTTCGTCAACGCCTGCCAACACAAGGGCTCAAAACTCATCGAAGATTGCGACGTGCACAAGCAGGGCCGCTTGTCCTGTCCGTATCACGCGTGGACTTACAATCTCGACGGCAAACTCATTGGCGTTGCGCGCGCGGACATGTTCAAGGATTTGGACAAGTCCAAGCGAGGCTTGAAGCAATTGCCGGCGCGCGAGTGGGGCGGCGTGATTTATGCGCAGCTGGATGGATCAGAGCCGGATTGGTCGCAACTCTCCGAGCAAGTCGCCGCCGATTTTGCGTCGCTCAGCATCCCGAACGCGCATGTCTACGGCCGCAAGACCTTTGAGCTCAAAGCCAATTGGAAGGTCGTTCTAGAGCCGTTTCTTGAAGGCTATCACGTGCAGCGTCTGCACGCGGCCTCGATCGGCAATTTGTTTGTTGACGCACCAAACATCGTCGACTTCTTCGGTCCGAATGTACGCCAGCTCTCGGGGCGTGTGGGTTACGAGCCGTCGATGTTGGACAAAGAGCCGGGCGGCAACATCCACAAGCTGATCACGCACGCCTACACAGCGTTTCCGAACTGCGTCATGGTCACGAGCCAGTATTATACAAGCCTCATGTTGCTCAAGCCGCGCGACGTGGGCCACACGGCGGTCAATTATTTTATGCTGACGCCGGGGCCGGCGGCGACGCCAAAGGCCGAAGAGGTGTTTGCGCGCTCCTACGAACTCATCATCAATGTCTTCGGCGGCGAAGATTTCAGGGCCGCTGAAATCAGTCAGGTCGGCCTCGGCGCCGGTGTGCCCGAGGCGACCGTCTATTGCGGTCTGGAGAGCAATATCGTTCGCTACTACGAAGCGCTCGATCGATTGTTGACGGCCAACTAAGCCCAAGCGGGCACAAAAGAGGCGCACAAGGCGCCCGCGCAAGAGGGAGGACGACAATGGCGCAGACGCTTTCGGGCGCGATCGCGTGGTGGGCCCGAATGCGCCCCGATCAGCCCGCGATCGTACTCAATGGCGAGCAGCTGACGTATCGGCAATACAAGGAATGGTCTGACCGTATCGCCGTGCGCTTGATTGAGTTCGGCGTTCAGCCCGGCGATCGTGTTGCCGTCTGTGACGTGAACAGCCTCAGCTATTGCGCGCTGATCATGGGGATCATCCGCGCCGGCGCTATCGTTGCGCCGGTGAATTTCCGTTTCACCACGCGCGAGATCGCTGAATTGTGCGACACGACGGAGCCGCGCCTCACGTTTGTGGGGCGAGATTTCGCGGACAAGGTGAAAGCGGCAGGCTTGAGCGTGCGGCCGATCGAGGAGATCGCCGAATTCCGCGAGGGCGCTCCGGTTTCAGTGCCGGTCGAAACGCAGCCCGACGCGGACGTCGTTATCATCGCGACGTCCGGCTCAACGGCGCGCCCGAAGGGTGTTGTCTTCACCAATCGTTCGATGACGGCCTACGCCGCGAATTGGGCGGTGGAGGAAACCGCCTCCGCATCCGGCGCGCGCATCATAAGCTTGGCGCCGCTCAATACGTCGGCGGGATTTGTACAGCTCATGCACTACACGACGCAGGGGTGCACCGTGTACATGCAGCCGCAATTCGTGCCGGCGGACACGCTGGCCATGATTGTATCGCAGCGCATCACGTGCTTTGGCGCCGTGCCGGTATTCTTCGAGGCGATCGCCGCGCTGCCGGAATTCGCAAGCGCGGATCTCTCCGCGCTCAAGATGGCGACCTGCGGCGGCGCCCGCGTCACCGCGAAACTCCTCGAAACCTACAGGGCCAAGGGCGTCACCATTCGCCAAATCTACGGCCAGACCGAAGCGGGCGGCAACGCGACGATCATGCCTGAGCATCTGGCGTTTGAAGCGCCGGAGAAATGCGGTTGGGGCGGCGTGTTCATGGATATCCGTGTCGTGCGACCCGACGGACGCGACTGCGATCCGGGCGAGCACGGCGAGATCATCATTCGCTCGCCGGGCGTCATGAAGGGCTATTGGCGAAATCCGGAAGAGACCGCCAAGGTGTTGCGCGATGGCTGGCTTTATTCCGGCGACATCGGTGTGTTGGACGAGCGCGGCTTGCTGACCTTCATCGACCGGATGAAGGATCTCATCATCTCCGGCGGGCTCAACATTTCCGCGGCCGAAGTGGAGCGCGTGGTCTGCGAGTTTCCGGGCGTGAGTGAGGCGCTCGTTATCGCCGCGCCTGATCCGAAGTTCGGTGAAACACCGCTCGCGGTTTATCATGGGCCAAAAGAGATCGACGTCGCCGCTTTGATCAAACACTGCGACATCAATCTCGCGAATTACAAGGTGCCGCGCTACGTCGCCTATTCGCCAGAGCCGCTGCCGCGCCTTGCCACAGGCAAACTTTCCAAACCCGCCGTCCGCCAGGCTTATGCCGGCGCGCACGAGCGGCTTGCGCGTGTACGTTAGGGGAGAGAGATGAGTTCTGCGACATCGCGGAAATCGCCGACGCCGGCGCACGTTCCAGATCATCTGGTCTTCGAGTTCGACATCTACAACGACGCGCGTGTCGGCGAGGATGTGCAGGGGACGTATGCCGCAGCGCTTGAACATGCGCCGGACATCTTCTGGACCAACCTCAATGGCGGCCATTGGATCGTCAAAGGCTTCGACGCCATCACGCAGGTGGTGATGGCTCCCGAGCATTTCTCGGTACGAGAGATGCAAATTCCGCGCGTTGAAAACCCGCCATTCTTCATTCCTCTCAGCCTCGATCCGCCCGAGAATTTGCCCTATCGGCGGGCGATGATGCCGATGTTTGGTCCGGTGGCGATCAAGGAATTGGAGCCGCGCATTCGCGAATTGGCGCGCGAAATCATCGATCGCGTCGTCGGAAAAGGCGAATGCGATTTCCAAAGCGAGGTCTCGAAGCTCTTCCCCGTCACCGTGTTCATGGAATTGATGGGCATGGACCTCTCGCGCCTGCAGGAGTTTCGTCATCTCGCTGAAGGATTCTTCGAGAACCAGAACAATGAAGCCGAGATGGGACGCATCGCCGGCCTGATCATGGGCACGCTCAAGCAATTGGTCGCTGAGAAACGTGCGCGTCCGGACGACAAGTTGATGAGTCATTTCATCAATGTCGATATCGACGGCCGCAAGATGGATGAGAACGAAATTCTCGCCATGAGTTTCGTCTTGTTTCTCGGCGGTATGGACACGGTGACCAATGTCACCGGCTTTGCCTATCAGCAATTGGCGCAGATGCCGGACGTGCAGGCGCGCCTAGCGCAGGAGCCTCAGCTCATCCAGGCCTTCGCCGACGAAGCAGTGCGGCTCTACGGCGTCGTCAACACGCCGCGCCTCGTCGTGAAGGAGCGTCGGATCGGCGATGCATCATTCATGCCCGGCGAAATGGTGCTCAACGTGCTGTGTGTAGGCAGCCGTGATCCGCGCAAGTTTGATGCGCCGAACGCGTTCAATCTGGACCGCAAGCGCGCGCAGCACCTGACGTTCTCGTCGGGCCCGCACCTTTGCATCGGTCACATTCTCGGGCGTACCGAACTGCGCATTCTTACCGAAGAATGGGTGAAGCGCATTCCGGCGTTCCGTGCGAAAGCGGGCGAGGCGCATAAATTCCGCATCGGCACGGTGATGGCGCTTGAGACGCTGCCGATCGAATGGGACGCGCAGAAATAAAGGGTTTCCGCCGCTTCACTCCCCAGCGGCGACCTTGCGACGCCCTCCGCGCAGCGCGCGGGGGGCGTTGTTTTTCTGGGGCGCGGGCTTTGACTTTTCCGTTGCGCCATGGGCGGTGAGCGCTTGTCGATGCGTTTCGGCGACGCCGGCGAGGAACATGCGGATCGTTGCTTCAAACAGCTTTTCGTCGTCATACGGATTCGATGCGACGGCGCGCGCGACAGCTGGATACTTGTCGGCATCGAACGGGGGGAACGATTTCACGCCCTGTGACTGCGCCGCGGCCGCAAACAGCGCCGAGCCGAAGGTCAGCTTCTCCGTACCCTCAATGACAGCCATGTGAAATTCAGGCGGATAGGGATCTTCGGTGGCCGCTTGCTCATACGCGCTGATCAGAAGGTGGCGCGGAAAGAATTGCAGAAGTAGCACCGCAGCGTTCGGATGACGCAACAACGAGCGGCGCGTTGCCACGCAAAGCGAAACCAGGCGCTCCTCATAAGTCGCGCCGTGGGTTTTGAGGTCCGGCAGGTCGGTGAGGATCACGCGCGCGACTTCGGCCATAAGTTCGGCTTTGTCGCTGAAATGGTGATAGAGCGAGGGTGGCTGGACGCGCAGCTTCTTTGAGACGCGATCCAGGCTCAGCTTGTCGAGGCCGACCTCATCGATCACCTCGAGCGCTGCTTTCGCGGCCGTTTCGCGGGAAATAAGCGGCTTTGAGGGGCGGGCCAAATCGTTCCTCGTTCAGCTGTAGCGGTGGTTCTGTCATTCAAAACGCGCTCGCTCAAGCTTGAGCGCCTGCGCGCGCGCATAACCAAACACGCCTTCCCCTAATCAATCGCTGAAATCTGTTGACGGCGAAAGCCTAATGACATTAGGTGAACTCAATAAGCCGAAAAATCGGCACTAGGGAGGTAAAAATGAGGGCAAAGGGTTCGCTTTGCGCAGGCGTGGCGGCGATCGCGTTGGCGCCGTTTTTGGCCGCGACACCGGCTGCAGCCCAGGACGCCGCAGCCCCCACAGCAAGTGCGGAAGCCGAGGACGACATCGTCGTGACCGCGCGCCGGCGGGACGAACGATTGATCGATGTGCCCGTCGCGGTCACCGCGCTCAGTGGTGAAACGCTCGAAGAATACTCAGTCTCGCGCATCGCCGACTTGGCGACGCTCGTGCCGTCGATGGTGACGGGGAAGGCAGCATCCGGATCTTCCGCGAGCATCTTCCTTCGCGGCGTCGGTTCAACCGCGCTCTCAGCCGGTTTCGACCAATCGGTTTCGTTTGTTGTCGATGGCCTGCCCATGAGCCGTGGCCGCGAGATCAGCCTTCCGCAGTTTGACATCCAGAACGTCGAAGTGTTGCGCGGTCCGCAGGCACTGTTCTTCGGTAAGAACACCACGGGCGGTTTGATCAGCGTTCGATCGAACAATCCAACGGAACAATTCTCCGCAGGCCTGCGCACGGGCTACGGCACGGAAGCGCGCGAATGGTACGGCGAAGGCTTCGTCTCCGGCGCGTTGACGGACACCTTGCGCGCGCGCCTTGCGTTGCGCTTGTCCGATAGCGAGGGCGCGTTCACCAATACCGCCGACGCATCCTATCCGACCCCGCTCCCAGGATTGGAAATGCAGCGCACGTCTGAGCGGCGCGGCTTCTCGTCGTCTCAGGCGGGCAGGCTCAGCCTCGATTGGGATCCAACGCCATCGTTCGCCGTGCAACTGCGGCTCGGTGCGACTTCGGTTGAAGATGGCGGTCCCACAGACATTGTTGAGCGCCTCTGCGGCGGCGGCCGCACGGTCCCGTTCGCGGCAAACGGAATCCCGCCGAGCCCGAATGCGGATTGCAGCATCAATGGTCGTTCTGACAGTTCGGGCGTGCCGGTTGAGGTCGCCAACGCGAACTATCGTTATGCCCGCGATGGCAAGCTCTACGGCGATTTCGCGTCGGAGTATGGCGTGGTCACCGCGACCGCCGACACGAACATGTTCGATGTCACGTCGATCACTGGCTACTACCATTTCCGCCAAACCGATCTGAACAACGTGGCGGGCGAAGGCTATCCAGCGACGTTCACGCAGCTCGCCGATTTCGAGCAATACTCGCAGGAAGTCCGCGTTCAATCGACCTTTGATGGTCCGTTGAACGTGTTGTTCGGCGGCTTCTTCGCGACGGGTGAATTTGAGTTCAACACCGACGCCTACATCTTCCCGGTGCCGCTCGATGCGTTGGCCAACACTTATGTCACGTTCAAGCGCGACAATGGGTTCGAAACGGAGTCAACCTCGTTGTTCGCGCAAGCGACGCTGAACCTCTCGGAACAATGGGAATTGGCCGCTGGCGGGCGCTATTCCTGGGAATCGCGTGATAGCTTCCAACGCTCCTTGCCGGCCCACGTCGCCTTCGCCGGCGCGTTTCCAGGCGGCATCCTGCTGCAAGATCGCTATGACGACGAGAACTTCTCGCCGGAAGTGACGTTGCGCTTCAAGCCATCCGACGACACGACGTGGTATGTGGCGTTCAAGGAAGGCTTCAAAGCCGGCGGCTTCAACATCTCGCAGGCGCTGTCGCCCCTGGCGTCGGTTGAACTTGGCCGCTTCGGCGCGGAAACCGCGCGCGGCGGCGAGGTCGGTCTGCGCACGATCGCCTTCGATCGCAGCTTGCGGTTCAACATCACCGCGTTCCACTACCTCTACGAGGATCTGCAAGTTCAGTTCTTCGACCCAACCACCGTCTCGCTGACGGCGGGCAATGCGGGCGAGTTGCTGACCCAAGGCATCGAAGCAGATTTCAGCTATTCGCTTCCGAGCGTCGCTGGGTTGAGCATTCGTGGCGCTTTCGGCTGGAACGACGTCCAGTATCAAGACTATGTCGGCCAATGCTATCCGGGTCAGACCATCGCGCAGGGCTGCAATCTCTTGCCGTCCGGCGGCGTCTTTAACGGTCAAGACTATGATGGCTTGCGTCCGCCCAAAGCCCCCGAATACGCCGCGCGTCTCGGTGTGACCTACGAGACGCCGATCAGCTCTTCGGGTATGTTGCTGCGCGTGAGTGGCGATGCCGGCTACACATCGTCGTACAATTTCTCCGACGCGTTGCGGCCGGACGCGGTGCAGGACGAGTTCTGGAAGCTCGACACCGCGATCGCGCTTATCTCGGCGGACGAACGTTGGACGCTCTCGCTCATCGGCCGCAATCTGACCGACGAGTATGTGGTGACGGCGGGCAATGACATCCCGTTCGCCGGCGGCACCGGGACTGGCACAGCAGGCCCAGGCGTGCTCGCGGATATGTCTGCGTTCGTCGACAATCCGCGCGAAGTGTTTGTCGAGTTTTCGTGGCGCTATTGAGTGCATGCGGGGGCGGCGTAGCGCGTCGCCCTCGCATCACGTTGATCGGGAAACCTAGAGTTTATGCCGCGATTGACGGTCACGACACGCGATGGAAATGCTCGGCAAGTTGATGTCGAAGCGGGTCGTTCGCTGATGGAGGCGTTGCGCGGCGCGGGGTTCTACGAAGTGCTCGCTCTTTGCGGCGGCTCGTGCTCCTGCGCCACATGTCACGTCTACGTCGACGAACCAGATCAAGCGCGTTTGCCTGCTATTGGCGGGCTAGAGCGAGACTTGCTGGATTGTTCTGAGCACGTGCGCCCAAACTCGCGTTTGTCGTGCCAGATACTCGTCTCGCTGGAGCTTGAAGGATTGTGCGTGACGATCGCGCCGGAAGATTAGCGCGTGGACGCACCGCCTGATTTTCGGGTACCTATGCATGTTAGATAAATGGCGCGATGGAGTGAGCAATGGCGCGGTTCGACTACGTGATCGTCGGCGCGGGGGCTGCAGGTTGCGTGCTCGCTTATCGGCTGAGTGAAAACCCGGCGCTCAAGGTCGCCTTGATCGAGGCGGGGCCACGCGACGTGCATCCCTTCATCTCCATGCCTAAGGGCCTCGCCAAGGTGATGGCCGATCCGGCGCATCTATGGGTGCATATGAGCAAGCCCGAGGCATCGACCGCGGGCCAAAGCGAAGCCTGGGTGCGCGGGCGGGTATTGGGCGGCTCCTCGTCAGTGAATGGCATGATGTATGTGCGCGGCCAGCCGGCGGACTTTGATGCGATCGCCGAGCGAACGAGCGACGATTGGGGTTGGGAGCATATCGGCAAAGCCTACACGGCGCTGGAAAGCCATGAACTCGGCGCAGCCGATTCGCGTGGCGACAAAGGCCCTCTCAAGATTTCCATGCCGACAATGCGTGATCGCTTGAGCGAAGCGCAAATCGAGGCTGCGCGGGCGATGGGGTGGGACATCAGCGCTGACGTCAATGCGCCCAATGACGTGCCGCGCTTTGGCTATGCGCCGCGCACGATTTCTAAGGGCAAGCGGCAAAGCGCGGCGACCGCGTTTCTGCGTCCGATCGAAACCCGCGCCAATCTTTCGATTCTTACGGATCGAACTGTGCGTCGTGTGGTCTTCAGCGCAAAGCGCGCGGTCGGCGTCGAGGTTGCGTCGCCTCAAGGCGATGAGCTGATCGAGGCGTCGCGTGAGATCATCCTGTGCGGCGGCGCCATGGCAAGCCCAGCAATTCTGGAGCGCTCGGGCATCGGTGACGCAGCGCGCCTTGAGACGCTTGGCGTCAGCCTCGTTCACCACAATTCCGAGGTGGGCGAAGGATTGATCGAACATCGCGGCCTGATCATGCAATGGAAGCTCCGCGACCCTGGCTTGTCACAGAACCGCGAGTTTTCGGGCTGGCGCCTGCTGCGCGGCGTCGCGCGTTATTATCTGACGGGCGGCGGGCCGATGTCGGCGGCGGCATATGAGATTGGCGGATGGTTCAAGTCCGATCCAAGACTGAATCGTCCCGACGCGCAGATGCTTGTTGCACCCTATAGCTTCGACATGTCCAAGCAGCGCACCGCGCTTGAGCCATTTCCGGGCATGAATGCTGTGGTCTATCCGTTGCGGCCCGTCTCACGCGGAAGCATTCACATTGCTTCGCTCGACCCGAACGTGCCCGCACAATTCTCGCCGAACTATCGTGCGACCGACCAAGACCGCAAAGCCATGATTGGCGCCATCCGCGTCGTGCGCGAATGGGCGGCGAAATCGCCGATCAAGGACATGATCATTGAAGAGACGCTGCCCGGACCCGCGGTCGAGAGTGATGCGCAAATCCTCGAAGCCTACGACAAGCTCGGCACCTGCGGTTATCACGCCGTCGGCTCGTGTCGGATGGGCAAAGACGACGCTTCGGTTGTAGATCCAGAGCTCAGGGTGCGGGGCGTCGAAGGAATTCGTGTCATGGACACGTCCATCATGCCGTCGATTCCGTCCGGCAACACCAATGGCCCGACCATGGCCATGGCCTGGCGCGCCGCGGACATTATTCTCCGTGACGGTCAGAAGCTAGGCTTGGCGGCGTGAACGACGCGCACACACAAACTATTCTTCTTCTGGGATAAGCGTCAGATTCAGCGGGTCGCCGCCCCTGTTTTCGGAATGAAGATCGCCTTCGGGCGCGTGAACTCAAGCAGGCCGGCGAGGCCGTTTTCCTGTCCGAAGCCGGATTGCTTTGCACCGGCGAGCGGCGTGAACGGCGTCGATTGCAGGTTCTGATTTATCCAGACGGTGCCGGTATCGAGCCGATGAGCGATGTCGAGCGCTTTGTCGACATCGGCTGACCACACTGCGCCAGCCAAACCGTATTCCGTGTCGTTGGCGCGGGCGACGACGTCGTCGACGTCCTTGAACTTGAGCAGGGGAAGCACAGGCCCAAAGGCCTCCTCCACAACGACGCGGGCGTTGTCGGGCGGATTGTCCACCAAGGTGAGTGGTACAAAATAGCCGCGCGTAGGCACAGGCGCGCCCTCGAGCAGCGTGAGCCCGTTCGCGCGGGCGTCGGCGATGAGGCTCAGCACGCGTCGGTACTGGGGTTCGTTTTGGACCGGGCCGTAGCGCACGCCTTGTTGTGCGCCGTCGCCCACGGGCAAGTCCTTCGCCAATTGATGCAAGCGATCGCGCAATTTGTCGTAGATGTCTTCGTGGATGAAGAGCCGCTTGGTGGCGACGCACACTTGCGCGGTGTTGTGAAAGGCGCCCTCGAACAATTGCGCTGCGACCGCATCGACATCGACGTCAGGCATCACGATCGCTGCATCATTGCCGCCAAGTTCAAGCGTGATGCGCTTCAGATCCTTGGCTGCGCTTTCCATCACCCGCCGTCCAGTCGCGGTGGAGCCGGTGAAGGTGATCTTGGCGAAGCCCTTGTGTGCGGTCATCAGCGGCCCAAGTTCATCGCCGCCGCTCAACACGTTGAGCACGCCGGCCGGGAAGCACGAAGCGATCAGCGCGCCGATGCGCAGCGTCGTGAGCGGGGTGAAGGGCGAGGGCTTCAGCACGATCGTGTTGCCGGCAAGCAGCGCTGGCCCAATCTTCCAAGCCGCGAGCAATACCGGAAAGTTCCAGGGCACGATGGCGCAGACGACACCGAGCGGCACATGGTGAACCTCAACGCGGCGTGTGGGGGAATCTTCGGTGACGTCTACCGGCAAGTCCAATTGGCAACCGGCCTTCAGCCACATCGCCGCGCCGCGAATCTCCATGATCGCGCCGGGCAGGGGGCGGCCGTGCTCCTGCGTGAAAAGCGCGCCCAATTCCTCGGCGTTGGCGTCGATGATGTCGGCGGCCTTGATGAGCGCCGCTTTGCGCTCGGCGATCGGAACGTTCTTCCACGCCGCGAAGGCCTTGGTTGCGGCTTCGACCGCAGCTTCCAGCTCAACCGCGCCAGCGGCGGGAGCGTGCGCGAACACCTCGCCTGTGGCTGGATTGCGCACCTCGATTTGAGCAGCGGTCGATAGCGGCTTGCCGCCGATGATGAGTGTCCACGTCTCGGAAGCGCCCATTGTTTCCATCCCTGCTTTATGTCGTCATTGGCCGAGATCGGCTCTTGCCGATAAAACTAATATGATTAGTTTAGAGCGCAAGTCCTGAATGAGCGAGGCGGGCATGGACAACGGCGAGGGTGTCTTGAGCGGCGGCTGCAATTGCGGCGGCGTTCGTTACAAGCTCGCGAGCGCGCCGCTCGCGGTTGTCGCCTGCCACTGCAGCAATTGCCGCCGCCAATCGGGCGCGGCGTTTTCGGTCAATCTCGTCGTTCGTACGAGCGGTATCGAGGTGGACGGCGCGCTTGCGACGTTCGTCGACGCCGACACGGCGAGCGGACAGCCCGTCGAGCGGAAATTTTGCGGCGCCTGTGGATCGCCCATCTATTCGCTGCCGCAAGCGTCTCCGAAGATCATCGCCGTGAAGGCCGGAACGCTCGACGATCCCGGTCGCTTCGCGCCGTCGATGCACATATGGACGAGTTCAGCGCTGCCCTGGGTGAGTATTCCGCCCGACCTTCCCAGCTTCGCGCTAGCGCCGGGCAAATGAGGAACGATAAATGCAGTTTGACGATGTGATCCTCGGGCGTCGCAGCATCCGCGGCTACAAGCCGGATCCTGTACCGAAAGCTTTGATCGAAGAGATCATCGCCTTGGCGATGCGCGCGCCATCTTCGATGAACACGCAGCCCTGGAATTTCTACGTCGTCACCGGCGAACCGTTGGACAAAATTCGCGCCGGAAATACCGAGCGAAACTTGGCGGGCATTCCGCATTCGCGCGAATTCCGAACAGGTCAGCCCTTTGATGGCGCCCATCGCGAGCGGCAGATCGGCGTCGCCAAGCAATTGTTTTCCGCGATGGGCATCGCTCGAGACGACAAGGCCAAGCGTCATGATTGGGTGATGCGCGGGTTCCGTCAGTTTGATGCGCCTGTCTGCATCATCATCACTTATGATAGAGTTCTCGACGGCAGCGACGATACGCCGTTCGATTGTGGCGCCGTGGCCAACGCCCTGGTCAACGCTGCGTGGTCTCGCGGCCTTGGCGCCGTCATCAACAGCCAGGGCATCATGCAATCGCCCGTCGTGCGAGAACATGCCGGCGTCGCCGACGATCAAGTCATCATGAAAAGCATTGCCCTAGGTTGGCCCGACGAAACCTTCCCCGCGAACGCGGTGGTTTCAGAACGCAAGCGCGTGGACGAGGCGGCGGTGTTTGTCGGCTTCAGCGATTGAGCTCGCGTTCAAGGCCGGAAAGGCGTCACTTTGGATCGAATTCCAAACTGAATATCGCGGGTTCGCCCCCGCCCGCTTCAAATTTCTCGCTTGTCAGCCATCGCGTGCCGCGCTTGAAGCGGCGGCATGCCGCGTACGATCCAGCCTGCTGATCTTGCCGACGTCTTGCCGCGGGGCGGCGTGACGCTTGTGCAAGGTGGGGCGGCGGAATCGCTGTTGCTGGCGGATGCTGTCGAGGCGTTGGGCGCGGGTGAGTATGTCGGCGCGCTGCTGCCGGGGATCAACAGGCGGACTTATGGCGCTGGCAAGGGCGCGAACGTCACCACGTTCTTCGTAACGCCTGAGCTGAAGGCCGACGGCGTCGGTGTGAACTTCTTGCCGCTGAGCTATACCGAAATCCTGGCACGGCTTTCGTCGATGCGGATCGACGCGGCCCTGTTCATGGTGTCGCCGCCGGACGCGACGGGGCAATGCAGTTTTGGCGTGAGTGTGGATTTTCTCGCGGAACTCTGGCCGCAGATCCCAGTGCGCATCGCCCACATCAATCCGAACCTGCCTCGCACGCATGGCCATCCGGGCATCCCGTACGCGGAGTTGACCGCAGTGCTCGAAGCGGCCGCGCCGCTGATCATGGTTTCAGACGCCGAGGACGATACCGCCCGCGCGATCGCCGCGCATGTTGCGGCGCTCGTGCCGGATGGCGCGACGCTCGAGGTTGGCATCGGCAAGGCGCCGAATGCGTGCATGCGCGCGCTTGCAGGCAAGCGCGACCTGCGCATTCACACGGGGCTGATCGGCGATTGGGCGCTCGATCTGTTGGACGCTGGCGCGATCTCGAAAATTGCACCGATCCGCACCGGTCTCGCCGCGGGCTCCGAGCGGCTCTACGCCGAGATCGGCTCGCCGCGCTTTGAGTTTCGGCCTGTCTCGTACACACATTCGGCGCTCGTCATGAGCAAGCTCGAGCGTTTCGTGACCATCAATTCTGCACTCGAAATCGATCTCTTGGGCCAAGCGTATTCGGAGTGCGGTCCGACAGGCCTCATGTCTGGCCCCGGCGGCGCGGCGGATTTCGCATGTGGCGCGAAGCTCGCGGGCGGTTTGCGTGTGTTGGTGCTGCCGTCGGACGCGCAGCGCGGGCAGACGAGCCGCATCGTCGGCCCCGCCGCGGGGCGAGGGCCGGTGTCGCTTGGGCGGCTTGAGACTGACGTCGTCGTCACGGAACATGGCGCGGCGGATTTGCGTGATTTGAGCCATGATGCGCGCGCTGAGGCGCTGATCGGCGTCGCCGCGCCGGCGCATCGTGCAATTTTGGCGGCGGCCTGGACGTGCTATCGGGCCGAGGTGCTGAGCTGAACGCATCGGCGTGCGAGCTTTTGGCCCTTTGACCGTGCGGAAACGGGCGTATAGCTGTCGAGGCTCACTCCCGATACGAGCGATCAGCGATGAGCGAAGCAGAGACCGGCCATACCTTTCCTGAAATCCGCGAGTCCGTGCGCAAGCTGTGCGCGGAATTTCCCGGTTCGTATTGGCAGCAACTCGATCGCGAGCGCGCCTATCCGAAAGAGTTCGTGAAGGCGCTGACGGACGCTGGCTTCCTCTCGGTTTTGATCCCGGAAGAGTACGGCGGCTCCGGCCTCGGCGTTGCCGCCGCAGCGGCGGTGCTTGAAGAGATTCACCGCTCTGGCAGCAATGGCGGCGCGTGCCACGCGCAGATGTACACGATGGGCGTGATCCTGCGGCACGGCAGCGAAGCGCAAAAGCGCAAATATCTACCCGGCATCGCTTCGGGCGAGCTGCGCTTGCAGGCCTTCGGCGTCACCGAGCCCACCAGCGGCACTGATACAACGCGTCTGCGCACGTTCGCGAGGCGCGAGGGCGATCATTACGTCGTCAACGGCCAGAAAATCTGGATCAGCCGCGCCGAGCACTCGGACCTCATGGTGCTGCTCTGCCGCACGACGCCGCGCGAGGAGGCGAAGAAGCCGAGCGACGGCATGAGCGTGCTGATCGTCGATATGCGCGAAGCGGTTGGCAATGGCCTGACGATCCGGCCGATCCGCACGATGCTCAACCACGCAACGACGGAGCTTTTCCTCGATAACGTCCGCGTGCCGGCAGAGAATCTGATCGGCAAGGAAGGCAACGGCTTCAAATACGTGCTCGACGGCATGAACGCCGAGCGCGTGCTGATCGCGGCAGAGTGCATCGGCGACGGGCGCTTCTTCATTGATCGCGCCAGCGCTTACGCCAAGGATCGGGAAGTGTTCGGCCGGCCGATCGGTTCGAACCAGGCGGTGCAATTCCCGATCGCTCGCGCACACGTGCAGATCACCGCCGCCAACATGATGGTGCAGCACGCCGCGAACCTGTTCGATTCTGGCTTGCCGTGCGGCACGGAAGCCAACATGGCGAAGATGGTGGCGTCGGAAGCGTCCTGGTATGCGGCGGACATGTGCGTGCAGACGCATGGCGGCTTCGGCTTCGCCGAGGAGTTCGATATCGAGCGCAAGTTCCGCGAAACGCGCCTCTATCAGGTGGCCCCGATCTCCACCAACCTCATCCTCAGCCACGTCGCCACGCACGTGCTGGGTCTGCCGAAATCGTTCTGATGAGCGGCGCGGACTACAGCGCCTGGATCGGCCGCAGCGAAACGCAAACGGACGTGCTGGCCGAAGCGCCGCTGCGCGGGCTGGCGGCGTTGCTGGACTATGACGCCCCGCCTTGGGGCGCGAATGCGCCGCTGCTGGCGCATTGGCTCTATTTCCTGCCCACGGCTGCGCAGCATCTGATCGACGTGGACGGCCACCCGAAGCGTGGCGGCTTTCTGCCGCCAGTGGAATTGCCGCGCCGCATGTGGGCGGGTGGGCGCTTGACGTTTCACGCGCCTTTGCCGGTCGGCGCGCGCGTGGAGCGGGTCTCGACCATTGCCGACGTGAAAGCCAAGAGCGGCGCGAGTGGGGAGATGGTGTTCGTCACCGTGCGACACGTTCTGCGCGTCAATGGCGCGGACGCCGTGACCGAGGAGCAGGACATCGTCTATCGCGGCGCCAGCAAGAGCGAGCCGGCGAAGGCGCCGGAGCCTGACCCCCGCGTGCCGGAACATACGCGCGCTTTCGCGCCGGATGCGACGATGCTGTTCCGCTTCTCGGCGCTTACCTTCAACGCGCACCGCATCCACTATGATCTCGACTATGCCAAGAACGAAGAGGGTTACCCCGGCCTCGTCGTGCACGGACCGTACATCGCCACGGCGCTGATGGATCATGCGCTGCGCACATCGCCGGATCAGAAGATCAATTCGTTCCAGTTCCGCGCGCAACGGCCGCTGTTCATGGGCGATGCCGCAACGCTCTGCCGCTCCGGCGATGATCTCTGGTGCCGCAATGGCGCGGGCGAGGTCACCATGAGCGCGAAGATCGGCTGATGCGCACACACCTCGTCACGGGATCGGCCTCCGGTATCGGCAAAGCCACGCGGACGCTGCTGGAGGCGAGGGGCGACAAAGTTATCGGCGTCGATCTGAGGGACGCGGCGATTTGCCTCGATCTCGCGGATCCGGTTTTGCGCGCCACGCTTGGCGAGCGCCTCGCGGCGCTTGGTTGCGATCGGCTCGATAGCGTGTTCGCCTCCGCCGGTGTTGGCGGCAGCACGTCGCCCTCCGAACTCGTGGTGCGGCTGAACTATTACGGGACGGTGTCGACGCTTCAGCAAGCGCGTGCCTTGCTGAAGCGCAGTGATGCGCCGCGCGCGTGCGTTGTGTCCTCAATTGGGCTGATGATCGTTGGCGACGCGGACTCGGATCGCTTGCTGAATGGTGATGAAGCGTCAGCCGCGCCTGCTTTCGCGTCGCGCAGCGGCGCCGAGGCGTACGCCGCCGCGAAGCGAGCGCTGACCTATTGGGTGCGCAACAACGCAGCCGACTGGGCGAAGGATCGCATCCCGCTCAACGCCGTCGCGCCGGGTTTCATCGCCACGCCGATGACCGCACACATCGACGCCACGCGGCAAGCCGAGCGTCTCGAAGAACTTGGCCAATCGCTCGGCATGGGGGCTCCGGAAGACGTGGCTTCGCTCGCGGCGTATCTGTTGAGCGCCGAGAACACGCTGGTTACTGGCCAGGTGATCTATGTCGATGGCGGCCACGAGGCCGCGCAAGGCGCGCGCAGCTTCCATACGCACGATCGCGCATGATCTGATCATCGTGAGCGGCGGCGTGTTGAATTTTGGTGTTTCAGAATTGGGCGGACTGCGCGTGGAAGCGCGCTGGCGTTAGACCAGCGCCATCGGGCGCCAAAGAGCGGCAGAGCGAAGCTCGTTACATGAGTGCGGAGACTAGTCGTCCTGTTCTTGTTCGCCGCGCTCAGAATCGCTGGCGAGGGTTGACGGCGGCTGCGCCATCAGGGCGCCGGCCACAATCGTCGCTAGTGCGCTGGCGACGAGAAATGAAGCCATGCTGGCGCGCCGCGCGTCTTGGCCGTTCTCATCAGCGCGCCGCCGTTTCACGCCAGTGATCATCGCGGGAACCAAAGCGTCCTTCGCTTTCACCGTTTCAATGATGACACCAAGCACGTGGACGACGACGAGTGCTTGAAGCACACGAAAGAGCGCCTCGTGAACCTCACCGAGTTCTAGTCCCCACATGCCTGCGAACGGGCCGGCATTGTCGTGGCCGCTGGAGAACAGACCGGTGGTGACGATCCCTGCAGTCGTCAGCAGCAGCAAAAATACTGCAAATCCGCCAAGCGGATTGTGGCCGAGGTGTCGCGTAGGTTGCTTTGAGGCAAGGTCCCGCACGTGCGCGACGATGGCGTTAGGCCCGGCTGCGAAGTCCGAAAATCGCGCATGCTGACCGCCAACGACGCCCCATATCAGGCGAAACACGAGCAGCCCGGCGACGCTCTCGCCCGCGAGGCGGTGGATCAGCGCCGTGCTTTCGTCCTCGCCGGTAAACCACGCGACAAGAACGAGCGCGAGCAAGCTCCAATGGAAGATACGAGTCGGCAGATCCCAGACCTGCACTTTGCGTTCAGTTGACATGGCGGCGTCAGCATCGGCGATCATCGCCGACAATCTTTGAGCAGGATCAATTGCATCTGCGCAGGCAACGCTCAGATGCTAGACGAACGCCACCACTGCGCCGAAAAGCGCTGACCAAAACGCAGCGCACAGCGAGATCATCCCGGTGATCACGCCCGTCTTCATCCATGAAAAGCGTGCGGCGGGAATGACTGGCGCGTGCTCAATACGCGCCAGCGGCGGAGTCAGGTGCAGACGTGGTCGAACCGCGCGCGCCATGTTCCTCTTCCTCAGACGGGCATATCTATGCCCTCATTCTTAACGACTTGCCGCAAATGCGGTTCCCCGTTGCTGCAATTTCATGAAAGTCACCAAAAAAGTACCCGAACGCCGACCTAGGCCGGCGAAACGCTTCTCGCAGGTGCAAAAAATACGGCGCAAGCGAGTGGCGCGCGGTTGGCGGTACGCCTAGTGTCCGCGCCGAATTTGGAGGCGAATTCAATGGCCCAGGTCGCGGCGCAGCCGCTGAGCGCGTTCGTCGGGAAAATCTGGGACGAGGAAATCGTCCCGCAGCTCGTCGACTACATCCGCATTCCTAACAAGTCGCCGATGTTCGATCCCGAGTGGGAAAAGCACGGCCACATGGAGAAGGCGGTGCAGCAATTGAGCGGTTGGGCCAAGTCGAAGCTCGCCGCGTTGCCGGGCGCGACCATGAGCATCGAGCGCCTGCCGGGCCGCACGCCGCTGATCCTGATCGAGGTTCCGGGCCAGAGCGACGACACGGTTCTTCTCTACGGCCACCTCGATAAGCAGCCTGAGATGACGGGTTGGGCCGAAGGCAAGGGGCCGTGGGTTCCTGTGCTCGAAGGCGACAAATTGTTTGGCCGCGGCGGCGCCGACGACGGCTACGCGATCTTCGGTTCGCTCGCTGCGCTCCTGGCGCTGCGCGAGCAGGGCGTGGCGCACGGGCGCGCGGTGATCATCATCGAAGCGTCGGAAGAAAGTGGCTCGCCGGATCTGCCGTACTACATGGAAGCGCTCGCGGATCGCATCGGTTCGCCATCGCTTGTCGTGTGCCTGGACTCCGGTTGCGGCGATTATGATCGCTTGTGGCTCACGACATCGCTGCGCGGCATCGTCGGCGGCACGCTGCGGATCGATATCCTCGATGAGGGCGTGCACTCCGGCGATGCGTCCGGCGTTGTGCCGTCGAGCTTCCGCATCTTGCGGCAATTGCTGTCGCGCCTGGATGATGAAGGCACCGGCGCTGTCGTAGAGGATTTTCACGTCCAAGTGCCGGCCGATCGGGTCGCGCAGGCGCGCGTGGCCGCTGAGGCGTTGGGCGATCAGGTCTGGAAAAAATTTCCGTTCGTCAGCGGCGCAAAGCCGACGAGCAATGAATTGCCGGAGCTGATCCTGAACCGCACTTGGCGGCCGGCTCTATCCGTCACCGGCTTCGAAGGCGCGCCGCCGCCGGCGAATGCGGGCAACGTGCTGCGTCCCTTCACGACCATGCAGCTCAGCTTGCGTTTGCCGCCTACTTTGGACGCTGTGAAAGCAACAGCACGCATGAAAGAGCTGCTCGAGCGCGATCCGCCATATGGCGCGCGCGTGTCGTTCACGACGCAAGAACCGGGCAATGGCTGGAATGCGCCCGAGACCTCGCCGTGGTTGATGGAGACGCTTGAAGGAGCATCCAAGGCTGCGTGGGGTCAGCAGATGGCGATGATGGGCGAGGGCGGCTCGATCCCGTTCATGGCGATGCTGGGCGCGAAATTCCCGAAGGCGCAGTTCGTTGTGACGGGCGTGCTCGGGCCGAACTCAAACGCGCACGGGCCGAACGAGTTTCTGCACATCCCGACCGGCAAGCGCGTGACGGAAACGGTTGCGCGCGTTCTGGCCGCGCACGCGGCGCGTTAGCCCGCTTGCTTCTGCGCTTGCGGCGAAATCGTAGCGCGCGGCGCGGCCGGCAAGCGCGCGAAGCGCATGGCCGTGGCTGCAAGCATGTCGCGATCGGCTGGCTTGACGATGTGTTCCGCCGCGCCGAGAGACAGCGCATGCGCGCGATCTTCGTTCACGGACACCACGATCACCGGAATGTCTTGCGTCTTCGGGTCGCTCTTCAGCGATTGCAGCACGCGCCAGCCGGAGCGGTCCGGCAGGAAGATGTCGAGCAGGATCAGCGACGGCTTTTTGGTGCGCGCCAGCGAAAGGCCAGCTTCGCCGCCGCCAACGCCTTGCACCGCAAAGCCTGCGCGCGTCAGCGCACGTGCTGAAAGCTCGCGCGCGTCCGGCTCGTCCTCAATGACGATCACCAGCGGCGCGCCTTCGGCGCCTTGAACTTCGTCAATCTCCGCCGCCGCGCCCAGTACTGCTGAGGCATCGGCGAAGTTGGCCGGCAGGCGCAATGTAAACGTAGAGCCGACGCCTTGCTTACTGCGCACCGAGACATCGCCACCCAAGAGCTGCGCCAGGCGGCGCGTGATGGTGAGGCCGAGGCCAGTGCCGCCGTAACGTTGCGTGATCGACGGATCAGCTTGCACGAATGGCTGGAACAAGCGCGCGAGTTGCTCGCTCGACATGCCGATGCCGGTGTCGCGCACGGTGAAGAACAGATGGTCGACGCCCTCGTGCGGACGGCGCTCATAGCTTATCTCAACCTCGCCATCCTGCGTGAACTTGCAGGCGTTGGAGAGGAAATTGAGCAAGCACTGGCGCAGCTTCATCGCGTCGGTGTGCGCCAGGCCTTCCGGGCGCGGGCCGGCGATGAGCAGCGTGTTGCGATTGGCTTCGGCGGCTGGGCGCATCGTGTCGGTCAGTTCGTCGAGCAGCTCGCGCGGGCAGAATTCGGCAGCGGAAACGTCCATGCGGCCAGCTTCGATCTTCGAGAGATCGAGAATTTCGTTGAGCAGGCTGAGTAGATGCTTCGCCGCTGTCAGGATGCGGTTGAGATCCTGCACCGCGCCCTTGTTGCCTTCATCTTCAGCGTCTTCCTGCAGAATTTCCGCGTAGCCGATAACGGCGTTGAGCGGTGTCCGCAGTTCGTGGCTCATGTTCGCCAGGAATTGCGATTTCGCCAAATTGGCGGCGTCAGATTCGTGGCTCTTGCGGAACACGTCCTCGATCGCTTCGGCGATCGCGGCGCGGCGTTCGTGCAGCATGGCGCGGCGCGAGGCGAGATCGGTCGGCGTTTCTTCCGCGAGCGCGGCAAGCGCCGGGCGCTTCAGCTCATTCGCCATCAGGCGCAGCAGGCGCGCTTGTGACGCGAGGCCCGCATCAGCCTCGGCGATCACATCGGTGTCGGCGACCTCGGGGCGCGCCACAACGCGGCGCGTCACGCAGGTGAGGCGGGCGGCGGCGCCGTCGGGCGTCGTGCGGATGACGCCCTGGTGGCGGATGCGGACGATGGCGCCATTGCCATCGACGACCGCGTGCTCAAGCGCAATGCGACGCATCGTGCCTGGCGTCGGCGCGAACGCGGCTTCGACGAGCGGTTTATCTTCCTTCGTCGCGAAGCAGGCGGAGCTGACGATATCCTCGTAGCTCACTGGGCGTCCGAGCACGGCGGCGAGCTTCTCCGCGCCAGCGAGCCGACCGCGGCCGAAATCGACCTCCCACGCGGCGACATGATCGTCGCTGAACATGATGTCGAGCTGGCGTACGAACGCGCCGTTTTGTGTTTCAGCGTGCGAGGCGAGGTGTGTAGCGTGCAGCGTCGCGGCAAACGCGAACAGCGCGACGACGCAATATGAGAGCGCCGGAACGAACGCATTGGTGAGCGCGGCGTCGCCGAGGAACGTGCCGAGCACAAGCCCGAGCGGCGCAGCGGTGAGCACAGCTTGCGTGCGTCCGTGCTTTGCGGTGAGGCCAGCGGCGAGAAACAGCGCCGTGATCACGGCGGACGCGAGCGGCTCGGAGAAGTTCGTGCGCGCGAACCAGATGATCGCCGGCGCGGTTGCGAGCGCAGCGGCGTCGGCGATATCGAGCGCCAAACGCGCGGTGTCTTCGTGATGCTTGCCGTCGAGCTGTTTCAGCAGCGCTTTGCGCGCTTCATCGACGAGCAGGATGAGGCCAAGCCAGATCGTCGCCATCGCAATGCCTGCGCTCGCGGCGATCGCGACGGCGATCATGCTTAACAGATAGTAGCGCGCACGCGGGCTTGAGAAAGCCTCGGCCATGGCGCGTTCGACATTCTGTCGGTTTATGAAACCTTGCACGGGCTTCCTCGATGGGTAATTTCGCGTAAGCTTACCGGCGGTTTGTAAAACAAGTGTCTAGCGTGCACGCGCACGCAAAGAGAACAGTGCGAGGCGCGATGAATTTTCGATCCGACAACACCGCGCCTGCCGCGCCGGAAATGCTTGAGGCGTTAGCGCGCGTTAATGTCGGTGCATCTCCTGCTTACGGCGAAGACGAGTGGTCGCGCGCGCTCGATGTTAAGATGAGCGAAGTGTTTGAGCGCGACGCGCGCGTGTTTACCGTTGCGAGCGGCACGGCGGCGAACGCGATCGCGCTCGCAAGCGTGACGCCGCCATGGGGCGCGGTGCTGTGTCATCGCGAAGCGCACATTTCCGTTGATGAATGCGGCGCGCCTGAATTTTTCAGCGGCGGCGCGAAACTTCTCTTACTTGAGGGTGAATACGCCAAGATCGATGCCTTGAGTGTTCGTGACGGCGCGGCGCGCGAGGCGCGAGGCATTCATTCCGTGCTGCCCGCCGCCATTTCCATTTCACAAACCACCGAACGTGGCGCGGTGTACACGCCTGCGGAGATCGCCGCGCTGGCGGAAGTGGCGCGGGCGGCGAAGCTTGCGCTGCACATGGACGGCGCGCGCTTTGCCAACGCCGTCGCCGCGCTTGGCTGCAAACCGGCGGACATCACCTGGCGCGCGGGCGTCGACCTCTTGTCGTTCGGCGCAACGAAGAACGGCGCACTGGCGGCGGAATCTATCGTCGTGTTCGATCAAGCGCGCGCGCATGAGATCGAACGCCGGCGCAAGCGCGGCGGGCATTTGCTCTGCAAAGGTCTCTACGCCGCTGCGCAGTTCTTGGCTTACCTTGAAGACGATCGCTGGCTGAAGCGCGCGGCGCGCACGAATGCGCTGGCGGCGCGATTGGGCGAGAGTGCGCGTGGTTTTCTATCCGCGCCGGTGGAAAGTAATCAGGTGTTCTTCAAGCCGGGCGCAGGCGCGCTGGCGAAGCTCCGTGCGGCCGGTGCGGAGTTCTACGATTGGGGTGTGCCGGGCGAGGGCGAGGCGCGGCTCGTGGTGTCATGGAACCAGAGCGACGCGGACGTTGACGCGATGTGCAAGCTGCTAAGCGGTCTGAGTGCTGGCGGCGCCTAAAGCACGCGCGGCGCCGGGCGAGATCGGCAGCGCCGAAGGTCGCGAGCGCGGCGACAGGCCGTGCGTGGTCTTGGCCCAATGGTGCGGCCGCAAGACCAGGCTAAGCAGAGCCGCGTACGCGGCGATGGTCGCGAGCGGCCAATAGAATGGCATCGTCGGCGCGGCGCGCGTGTGGTTGATGTCGCCGGTCAACGCCGTCGCGCTGAGCGCGGAGAGCACGGCGACGCAATAGCCGCACAGCGCGAGCACGAAGTCCGCGGTGGTGAGCAAATTGTAGGGCGACAGCGCCGCGATCAGCAGGATCAACGCCAGCGGCCCGTGCGCGAACGCGGCGGCGAGCCCGCAGCCCAGCACCAGCTGCATCGCGAAGAATGCACGCAAGCCCATTTCGCTCGCCGTGCGGAAGGGATTGCGCATCAGCACGAGCCACGTCTGCAGGTGGCCTTTGATCCAGCGCTTGCGCTGCGCGCACCACGCTTTGAAGGTCACCGGCGCTTCTTCGTATGTCGGCGGGCCGATGACGCCAGCGCGCAGCCGCTCACGCGCCAGCCGATAGCCGAGGTCAGCATCTTCGGTGACGTTGTAGGCGTCCCAGCCGCCGACCTTGCGCAGCGCCTCGGTGCGGAAATGGTTGCTGGTGCCTCCCAGGGGCAGTGGCAGGTTCAATTGCGCCAGCAGCGGCAGCATCTGCCGGAACTGGATCGCGTACTCCGCCGCGAATTGCCGCGAGATCCAGCTTTCATTGGCGTTGTCGACCACCAAAGGGGCTTGCACGCAGGCGAGGCTCGCATCGTCCTCGAAAGCGGCCAGCGCGGCGCGCAGCTGCTGCGGATGCGGGCGATCTTCGGCGTCGTAGACGACCACGTACGCGCCGCGCGCGCGGTCCAGCCCGACGTTCAACGCCTTCGGCTTGGTGCGTGGCTTGGTGGGCGGGATAGTGATGATTTCAATGTTCGATGTTCGCACGATCGCCAGCGCCCTGCTCAACGTCTCTTCGTCATCGCCTTCGATGAGGAGTTTGATGTCGAGCGCGTCGGCTGGGTAGTCGATGCGCTCCAGCGCGGCGATGAGGTCGGCGACGACATTGGCTTCACGGTAGAGCGGGCAGAGGATCGTATAGGTCGGCCATTGCGCTGGCGCGGCGAGCCGCGAGAGCACTGGGCGCAAGCGCGCCGCGGCGATCAGACGCCAGATGATCGCGGCGGCGAAAAGGCCGAACGCCACGCCGTAGAGCACGCGGATCGTGAGCCCTGCGTCGAACGCGTGCGCGCGCCAGAGGCCGTAGCCGACGAGCCCAAGCAGGATCAGTTGCGAGACGTGCAGCACACGCTTGGCGGATCGTCTCGGGAAATTCTGGTGAAAGCCATTGGCGGCGCGCGCCAGCGCCTCCGGCTCGACGCGGATCGAGGCCGGACGCAATTCGTCGAAGCGTGGCCCTCGCCCGTCCAGCCCCATGACTAAACAGGAGATTGAAAATTGGGCTATCCACAACCAAACAAAGGGCGATGTTATACTTGACGTACCCAGCGCAAAATGTAGCAAAAGCTTCATTTCCAGATTGCAACTACCGGCGGTAGAAACAGCGCATGCATCGCGGACCGAGACTTTCTCCAGTCTGGGTTTTGCTCACCGGTATTTGGGCCGCGACGCTCATTGCCGTGTTGAGCCAGCTTGTCCGTTAGGTCCGCCGTCCTAAACTTCGTTCCGCATGGGGTCGCTCAGAACGGAGCGACAAATGACGGACGAAAAACCAGAAGGCCTGTTCGACCGCTTAGAGCGCGACGACCAGCTCAAAGACCTATTCCGCCCCAGCCCGCACCCTCCAGGGACGGAGGTCGTGCGCCACCGCAACAAGAAGCGCCGCCGCAAAGCCGGGCCGCAGCACGATGCAGGCTGGTCAGATTGGAAGAAGGACGACTAGTCGAACAGGTAGCGCCACGCCCAAGTTACGGCCGCGACGAAGATCAAACCAACACCGCCGAGCACAATCGAGAAACAGCCGCCGCGAACGAGAAGCGTGGTGTCATCCTCTATCGCGTAGTGATCGGGATGCTGGGTGGCTTTGCCAACAACCCAAGCGACGCCGAGAAAGCCGAGTACGATCAGAACCGCAACGAGCGCGACGGCGCCCATGTCGGCGTCGCGAAACCAATACGCAAGCCCTTGAATGCCTGCTGCGCGCGCAAGCATTTCTAGCAATTCCCGCAGCACCCCGCCCATACAACGCCCCCGCGTTCAGTTGCTCGATAGAGAGAACAAAAAAACTAAAAGGAGGAAGCCGACAAAGATTGCCTCGAAGAAGCAGCCCCAGCGCGTGATCCCACGCCATTCCTTTTCAAACTCAGGATCACTCACGGCTTCTTAGAGGGTTTTGCCGGCGGCACCACTTTCCCGAATGCCTTGTCAAAAGCGCCCGCGTTTTTGTCGGCGCCGCTTTCGCGCGCCAACTCTTTGAAACGCTCGTGTTGCTTCGTTGGATCTTCCGGCGGGTCTTTTTTCTTCGGCATGGTCAAATTCCGAGTTCAGGTTCGGCGCGTCCGTCAACGCGCAATATTCCAACTAAGAGCCACTGCCAATCACGCCGCGAGTGCGTTCCAAGCGCGAACCGCATGCCTTTTTGCAGATACTCCTCCTCGTAAGTGCGCTTCAACGAACGTAGCCCTTCGGCCTCGCCATGCACTGCGCGCCTACGAAAGAAGGCTGTGGAAGTTTCCCAATCATCGCAGGAATGCGCGTGCTCATCGCCTGCGAGCGACTTCCACTTTACGCGGAACGAGAACGGACATGGCGTAAGCGGCTTCGTAGGCTGGTCAAGCATAGATAGCTGATTGGCGAGCGCCGCGTGCTTGGCGGTTTCGTCAGCCAACTCGCGCGCGTCTTTAGCCTCCCAAGTGAATGTGAGCGCCGTAGGCTCAATCAGAGTGAGCGTTTCTTTGAGGCTGTCCGCATGCGCAAGGCTTTCACGCGTGATCGCGCAAGCCAGCTTTGAGCGCTCGGCCTTTTTCATCTCGCTTGCGACGTCGATCGATTCAGGCACAACCTTCTGACTCTCTTCTCGGTCGTCATCGCTTGGCTTGGTGAAGCGATACTTCACCCAATGCCACCGCTTGAATTTCTGGTCGTCCTGAAGAATGCGAAACGGGACGGGATAGAGCCGACGCCATTTTCGGTCATGCCCGATGCCGGCGCAGCAAACAGTCTCAAAGTAATTGCTGCTGCGATGAGGCACGGCCTTCACGAGAATTACGCACTCGTCCGGGCTGCTTTGAAGCCTGCTCAACGGTCACCTTCAGGTGCGTGGTCGGTTTGCCTGTTTCTCGCTCAATCTTAGCGGCGACCAACGTACGGTGGCAATCAGAAGCGTCCGCCTCGTAGCACATCAAACAAGCATGCGACGTGCGCGTGAGTTGGATGATTGCGCCAACGGCCGCCTTGGCGGGGGCTCCGACAATCACCGCGCCGTATATGCGCCGAAACAATTTCATATCACCGGCGCGCGCGGCCTCACGACCTGGCTTTGGGTCGCCAAGCTCGCGATAATGGACATAGGCAATGCCAGCTTTGCCGAGACGGTGCGAAAGCGCGGTTTTTGAGAATCCGCGGCGCCGTGATTGCGCTCGCTCGCGAACGTCAACCAGCACCTCAACATTCGCCCGCTGTAGCGTGAGAATGAAATCCTCCAACGCCGCGCCTTCGTAGCCAACAGTGCTGAGCATGGAGCGCCCCTTATCCCCGTGAAGCGACAAGAATCAGGCGCGCCGAGTTAATGCGGGATTCACGGCGCAGCCAATCGCTACAGTTTGTCGAGCTTGAATTCTTCCGCGCGCATTTCGCTTAGACGCTGCACCAAAATCTGCTGCGCGACCTCGTTCGGGTTCTTCCCGAGCACGGTGTGCTTGCTAAGCCAGTTCAGATAAGTCCAGAGCGGCGCTCCAGCGGTGAAGCGAACGAGGCCGCCACCAACGGGCGCAGGCTCGTCGTCGGGCTTCTCTGCGTCAGATTTGGCCAAAACTGACTCCTAATGGCAAATTTGGCCAAATCTGCCCGAGAAGCCCACAGTCGTACAGCTTTCATTAACCGTCGTCGCGCCAAGATCGATTCAGGCAAAAAGAAAGGGCCCCCTAGGGGGCCCCGCACTAGTAGCCAGCTAGTACCGATGCGTTTGCAACCGCATCGTCCTTTTTGCCCCGACCGGTGAAGTTCGCGTGCTGGGGACACACCCAGCACGCATCACCCTTTTGAGCGCTCTCAGAATCACGCTTCGTGATTAATGAAACCTTGCCGGCAGCCGTTATCCTCCGCCTTTGAATCACGCTTGCGCTAGCGAAACTATTTCCTTCGCCGCGTGCGCCAACGCGAGCGCCGCCGCTTCTTCGGCTTAGGTGCTCGCTTCGACTTGCCGATCAGCATGTCGGTACGTCAGCCGCTTCCCCTTCACGCCTTCTACGATCTTGGAGAAACGGGCGACGTCATCCACGCCCAATTTGATCCGGTTGGAATACCGGAAGTCGAACTCTGCCAGATAGCGATGCAGGTGGTGTTCTTGGCAGTGTTGATATACGCCGCGCATGCCACGCTTGAACACGGAGAAGTAGCCTTCCACCGTGTTGGTGTGGATCGCGCGATCATCGCGGGAAACGTATTCGCCTTTGCCGTGGTTGACGGTCGTGTGCTCGGCGAAGTGCTTTTTCATCGGCTGATAGTGGCGGCCTTCGTCCGTCATGAGGCGGGCGTCAGGCGACACGTTTGCTTGCAGAATGGGGAGCACGCTCGAAAGCTTGATCTCGCCATCGACAACCCATGCGCGGGATTTGCCGGTGTCGCGGTCAACCAGCGCCAGCACCTTCATCTTGTGGCCGTAGCCCTGGCGAACGCCTTCGCCGGCCTTGTGGCCGATAAAAGTTTCGTCGGCCTCAACCGTTCCGCCGCCGGTTCCGAACATGCCGCCGGTGTCCTTCATCGCTTCGCGGATACGATGCGACATGAACCACGCGCTCTTAAGCGTGACGCCAAGCGTGCGGTGCAGCTGGTTGGAGGAAATGCCCTTCTTGCTGCTGGCGATCAGGAACATGGCCTGTAGCCAAATGTGCAGCTTGATTTTGCTGTCCTCGAAAATCGTTCCGATCTTCACCGTGAACGGCTTCCGACAGCCGTAGCACTTATACGTCCCGACGCGAGTGCTCTTGCCCTTCATGGGGCTGGAGTGATCGACCTCGCCACAGTGAGGGCAGACGCGACCGTTCGGCCACACGCGGGCCTCAACCCACGCATGGGCCGCCGCTTCGTCCTTGAAGTGATCCGCGTCGAGGATGCTCTTGCCTGCCATGACCCCAATCTAGGGGATGGGGCTGGGTACGTCAAGTATAATATCGCCAAACAAAGGTTGCGCCATACAATCAGGGGGTGAGTTAGAGAAACGCGTTTCGCGCCGTCGTGCGCGCCGCTTGTGGCCCGCGCTCGTCATACGCAACGGCCACGCGGCGGGCGGCTGACAGCGCGTGTGCTTCGAACGCATCACGCGGGCGGGCGCTTTCGGTTTCCGCGAGCAGGGCGCGGGCGCGATCGCCGTAGGTTTGCGGATCAAGCTCGATCAGCGCGATCGCGTATTGGACGGCGATCATCGTGTCATCGGGCGCGAGGTCTCGTGCGCGCTCAAACTCGGCGAGTCCCGTCGCTAGACGCGCGCCGTAAAGCCGCGCGCCTGTGCGTCCGCCACGGCGCAGCACTTCGAGGTGCCACCCGCCCATCATCGCGTGCGCCCAGGCGTTGTTCGGCTCAAGCGCAATCGCGCGTTCGATCAGCCGGCGTCCGTGCGGCGCGTAATTGCGCGACACAGCTTCGGCGACGCCCGCGCGCCGCCCGCGTACGCCAAGCACCAGCGCGATTTGCAATCGCGCTTCGACGGAGCTTTGGTCCAACTCAAGCGCGCTGCGCGCGGCTGTCTCTGCACGATCGAGCCACGCATCCAGCGTGCGGGCGTCTGGGTCAGTGATGCACGCCGCCATCAGCGCGCGCGCCGCGAAGGCGAGGCTGGACGATGATGAGTTTTGCGATTCCGCTCGATCGGCGGCGGCCAGGAACTGGCCTTGCGCGTAAAGCTGCACGGCCGCGCCCGGCGGCTCTGCCGCGGCCGGCTGCGCCGTCAACGCCAAAGCGACGAACGCGATCTTTAGAATGTCACTGAAGCGCGTGAACATTTCTCGACCAGCCTGAGCCTCAAAGTCCGTCCCGTAAAGCGCCCATTCCTGCTAGTTGAGCTGTGACGGAGGGAACCATGAACGAGCCGGACCTCAACACACTGTTGATCGCTGTGGCGCAACGCGCGGCGGCCTACCGGGCCGGCGCGGCGACGCGTCCGCATCGGCCGGCCAATGACTACAAAGCGATGCGCGCGCTATTCGATCGACCGGTTCCCGAGCGCGGCGCGCCGATCGGCGAGGTGATCGCGGAGCTTGGCGATCTGGCCGAGCAGGGGCTCGCGAACATGGTTGGCCCGCGCTTCTTCGGTTGGGTGATCGGCGCGACCGAGCCCGCGGGCGTCGCGGCGGACTGGCTGACGAGCGCTTACGGACAAAACGTGGCGCACGCCGAGGGAACACCCGCCGCGTCCGCGTGCGAGGAGACTGTCGGCAATTGGCTGGTCGAGATGATGGATCTGCCGCGCGAAAGTTCGGTGGGTTTCGTCACTGGCGGCACGATGGCGAACTTCACGTGCCTCGCCGCCGCGCGCAACGAGGTGCTGCGCCGCGCGGGTTGGGACGTCGAGGCGGACGGCTTGTTCGGCGCGCCGGCGATCAATGTCGTGCTCGGCGAGGAAGCGCACTCGACGGTGTTTTCGGCGCTGCGTTATCTCGGCCTTGGCGCCAAGCGCGTGATCAGTGTGCCGGCGGATGATCAGGGGCGCATGCGCGCTGATGCGTTCGCGCAGACGATCGCCAAGCTCGACGGGCCGACGATCGCCATTGCGCAGGCGGGCCACATCAATTCCGGCGCCTTCGATCCTATCGCCGAGATCGCCGAAGCGAGCCGCGCGAAAGGCGCGTGGCTGCACGTGGATGGCGCGATCGGCCTGTGGGCCTGCGCCGTGCCTGAGTTCGCGCATCTCACGGCGGGCATCAAACAAGCGGATTCCTGGGGCGCGGACGGGCACAAATGGCTGCAGACGCCGCACGATTGCGGCTACGCCATCGTGCGCGACGCGGAAGCACACCGGCGTGCGATGGTGATCTCGGCAAGCTACCTGCCGGAAGCGGACGTGCGCCGCCCAGCGGATTACACACCCGAACTCTCGCGCCGCGCGCGTGGCTTTCCGACTTGGGCGATGCTGCGCACGCTCGGTCGCGAGGGGCTCGCCGCCATGGTGAGCCGCCATTGCGCGTTGGCGCGGCGCATGGCGGCGCGGCTGGCGACGGCGAATGATGTCGAGGTGCTGAACGAGGTGGTGCTGAATCAGGTCGCCGTGCGCCTGGGCGCGGACATGGACGGCGCCCAATCCGACGCGCTCACCACCCGCGCGATCGCCCGCATCCAGCGCGAGGGCGTGTGCTTCGTCGGCGGCGCGCACTGGCGCGGTCGCCAGATCGTGCGCGTGTCGGTGATCGGCGCGAACACCACCGAGGCTGACATCGACGCCAGCGCCGACGCGATCCTCAACGCGTGGCGTGCGGAGCGGGATTTTGTGTGACGCGTGCTGTCACATGGCGTGCGCTTGTGTGACGCCGCGCGTCACAAGACACGCTGGCGAGTGCGTCGAATGTGAACCTTCGCCAGCGTGGTGAGAGAAACGCGCCGCCGAGCGTCAAACTTCGCGCGTGGCGGCGCGCTTTCGTGACGCTTCGCTTACATCGCGAACTCAATGCACGCGCGCTGGCTGGACCTCGATCAAAGTCAGCCGATGGACGCCGCCATTGTGGTCTGGCCACCAGATCGTCTGGCCTTCGCGCAGCCCGATCAGCGCCGCGCCGACAGGGGTCAGCACAGAAATACGCCCGTTCGTAAAGTCCGCGGCCGGCGGGTAGACGAGTTGAAAGCTACGATAGCGCGAACCGTCATACTCGAAGGTCGCCGTGTCGTTCATGCCAACGACGTTGGCCGGCAATTCGGCGATCGGCACGATTTCAGCGCGCTCAACCTCCTCAAGCAGCGTGTTTGCGCCGGGCGAGCGGCCAAGCGCGCGTAGCGCCAGGGCCGTGAGCTGTTGGTGGTCTTCGCGGGCGATGATGATGTCGGGGCGTGTTTGGGTAGGCATTTTGAGTTCCATGGGAATGCGACCGCTCAGACGCAAACGCGCCCCGCGGCTTTTTCTGATTTGGTTGGATGAAGTGCGCCCCTAACCCGCGCGATGCGACGAGCTAGGGGTTAAGCGCAGCCGGCCGTGCGGTCCGCACGGGCAAAAATCGACAGGAAGGGCGCGCCGGTACGCATTTCTCTAACGTTGGGCTTCTGCGCCGAATGTCAAGCTCACGCGGCTTTGAGCAACTCGCCGTCCAGACCTTTGCGCAGCAGCGTGCTGGTTTCGCGCACGCCGTAGATCGCGGCGAACTGGCCAAAGCGCGGGCCGCTTTCGACGCCGAACAGAACCTCGTAGAGCGCCTTGAACCAATCGCGCAGCGGCTCGAAGCCGTGCTCCTTGCCAACGGCGTAGACCTCGTTCTGGATCACTTCGCCGTCAGTGGTGTCCGCCGGCAGGGCGTCGAAGCGCTTGATCAAATCCTCGAACGCCGCGCGTTCCTTGTCGGTAGCGGCGCGGAATTTCTTCGTCGGCTTCACGAAATCGTTGAAATAGGCGATCGCGTAATTCGTGAGCTTGTCGAGGAAGGGGTGTGTCTGCGGCGTCGTGCCCGGCGCGTACTTGCCGATGAACGCCCACAGCAAATCCTTCGTCTCGGCGTTGGAGGCGGAGACGAGGTTCATCAGCAGCGCGAACGAGATTGGCGTCAAATTCTGCGGCGGGTGGCCGGCGTGAATGTGCCAAGCCGGGTTCTCGATCCGCTCGGCGATGTTCTGGCCGTGATAGCTTTCGACGAAGCTCAGATATTCATCGACCGCCTTCGGGATGACGTCGAAATAGAGCTTCTTGGCCGTGCGTGGCTTCTGGAAATTGTAGAGCGCGAGGCTCTCGGGCGCGGCGTAAGAGAGCCATTGCTCGACGCTGATGCCGTTGCCCTTGGTCTTTGAAATCTTCTCGCCGTGCTGATCGAGGAAGAGTTCGTAGACGTAGTTCACCGGCGGCTCGGCGCCGAGCGCCTTGCAGATGCGCGCATAGACCGGCTGGTTCGGCTGGTGATCCTTGCCGAACATTTCAAAGTCGACGCCGAGCGCCGCCCAGCGCATGCCGAAATCCGGCTTCCATTGCATCTTGGCGCGACCGCCGGTGACGGTCTGCGTAATCTCTTCGCCGTCTTCATCGTCGAACGTGATCGTACCCGCGGCCGCATCGACGCGCTTCATCGGCACGTAGAGCACGCGTCCGCTCTTCGGCGAGATCGGCAGGAAGGGGCTGTAGGTCTTGCGCCGTTCTTCGCCGAGCGTCGGCAGCATGATGGCCATGATCTCGTCATAGGCCTTCAATGCGTTCAGCAGCGCCGCGTCGAACGCGCCTGACTTGTAGAGTTCAGTCGCGGACTTGAACTCGTACTCGAAACCGAAGCTGTCGAGGAACGCGCGCAGGCGTGCATTGTTGTGGTGCGCGAAGCTCTCGTGCGTGCCGAACGGATCCGGCACGTCGGTCAGGGGGCGCTGCATGTAGGGGATCAGCGCTTCCGGGCTTGGGATGTTGTCCGGAATCTTGCGCATGCCGTCCATGTCGTCGGACACGCAGATGA
>CAZZFE010000009.1:0-101863 GCA_964653495.1 uncultured Terricaulis sp.
GCTTCGCGCCGGCGCACATGCGCCAGCTCGCCTACGCCGATCTGGAACTCGAAGCCGCGCCTGGCCGGACTTTGATGCGTCCGCGCGATCTGGCGAAGCTGATCCAGGCTTTGGCGCCGAAGCAGAACGAGCGTGGGCTCGAGATCGCCGGCGTGACGGGCTATGGCGCGGCGGTGCTCGGCGCGTGCTGCGCACAGGTGTTTAGCCAAGATCCTGACGCGAACATCTCCTTCGCCGCGCGCGCTGCGCTCGAATCGTCGGGCGTGACGAACGTGAAGACGGTGGCGACGGCCGCGCCCGACGGCTGGGCCGACGATGCGCCGTATGACGTGATGTTCCTGAACGGCAGCACCGAAATCGTGCCGGACGCTTGGCTCTCGCAGCTCGCGGAAGGCGGACGCCTCGGCGTGATCGTGCGCGAAGGCGCGGTGGGCCGTGCGCGAATCTATACGCGTTCTGGCGCGTCCGTTGCGTTCCGCGTGGCGTTTGACGCTGCGCCGCCGATCGCGCCGGGTTTGCAAGCGACGCCAGCGTTCCGCTTCTAAGGCGCGTTGCGCGCGCGGAACAACGCAGCGCTTAACATTCCTTTATTTTCTCGCACACAGCATGCTCGCGCGTGCAGCGAGCGATTCTGCCACAGGCCCATGATGGTGCGTGGGTGGACGCGACTCGCAGCGAAATTTAGATTCCGAGTCGAACGACTCACATTTTTTTGGACGCGGGGTTCGAGATGGCGCTCCCAGAAACGCAGGCCGAGCCTTCCATGGAAGAGATTCTGGCGTCGATCCGCCGGATTATCTCCGAGGAAGAGCAAGCGCCGACGGCGAGCGAGCCGGTGCTGGATTTGACTCAGCACGCTGAGGAAGCCGCGCCAGCGCCCGCCGCCGCGCAGAGCGAGGATGACCTCGTGTTCGAAGCGGTGGAGGAAGCGATCTCCGCGCCGGCGCCGGCTGCCGATATCTACGACGAACCGCCGCCAGCGCCCGCGCCCCGCGTTGCCGCCGCCGCGGCGGCGCCTGTGGTGCTCGATCCGATCATTTCGCCGCCGAGCGCCAGCGCCGCCGCTGGTGCGCTCTCGCGTCTCGCCGGCTCGCTGCGGGTTTCGGATACGCCTGGCCAGACGGTCGAGGGCGTGGTTCGGGAACTCTTGAAGCCGATGCTGAAAGAATGGCTCGACCACAATCTGCCGGCCATCGTCGAGGCCCGGGTGGAGGCGGAATTGGAGCGCATCGCGCGTATGGCGCGGTAAGCGTTCGCCTAACGAGGCAAGCAAGGAGGCGCCCTGGCTTCGGCTGGGGCGCTTTCGTTTTGGGCGCCAGCTCCGCGCCGCCGCCCCTCGCGCTTAGGCCCGCCCGCCTGCTATAGCCAGCGCGATGATCGAGACCACCTTCAATCCGAAAGACGTCGAGCCGCGCTGGAGCGAGGCTTGGGAAAAGTCAGGCGCGTTCCAGCCCAAGAAGGACGCCAACGCCGAACCTTTCTGCGTCGTTATCCCGCCGCCGAACGTGACGGGGTCGCTGCACATCGGCCATGCGCTCAACAACACGCTGCAGGACGTGCTCGTCCGTTTCGAGCGCCTGCGCGGTAAGGCCGTGCTCTGGCAGCCGGGCATGGATCACGCCGGTATCGCCACGCAGATGGTGGTGGAGCGTCAGCTTGCGGAAGCCGGTGGCAATGAGAGCCGCCGTTCGCTGGGGCGCGAGGAATTCATCAAGCGCGTCTGGTCGTGGAAGGAAACCTCCGGGAGCCGCATCTTCGAACAGCTGCGTCGCCTGGGCGCGTCCGCCGATTGGTCGCGCGAGCGCTTTACGATGGACGAAGGCTTGTCAGCCGCGGTGCTGAAAGTGTTCGTGCAGCTGCACAAGGAAGGCCTGATCTACAAAGACAAGCGCCTTGTGAACTGGGATCCGCATTTCGAGACGGCGATCTCCGATCTCGAAGTCGAGAACCGCGATGTCGCCGGCCATTTCTGGCACTTCAAGTATCCGCTCGAAAATGGCGAGACGTATCAATTCCCGATCGCCCACGACGAAGCCGGCAATCCCACCGAATGGGAAACGCGGAATTACATCTCGATCGCGACGACGCGCCCCGAGACGATGCTGGGCGATGGCGCGGTGGCGGTGCATCCGAGCGACACGCGCTACGCGCCGATCGTCGGCAAGAAGGTGCTGCTGCCGCTGGCGGACCGCTACATTCCGATCATCACCGATGAATATCCTGATCCGACGTTCGGCTCAGGTGCGGTGAAGATCACCGGCGCGCATGATTTCAACGATTACAAAGTCGCGCGCGCGCACAACATTCCGCTGTTCGTGCTGATGGACACCAAAGGCCGCATGGCCGACGCCGAGCACGTGCCGGCAAAATATCGCGGGCTCGATCGCTTCGAGGCGCGCAAGCAGGTCGTGGCGGATATCGAGGCGCTCGGCCTGCTGGATCGCGTTGAAGACAAGAAAATCTCGCAACCGTTCGGCGATCGCTCAAACGTCGTCATCGAACCGATGCTCACGGATCAATGGTACGTTAACGCGGGCGAACTGGCGAAGAACGCCATCGCGGCGGTGGAAACCGGCAAGACGAAGTTTACGCCGGAAGCGTGGTCGAAGACGTACTTCCAATGGATGCGCAACATCGAGCCGTGGTGCATCTCGCGCCAGCTCTGGTGGGGTCATCGCATCCCGGCGTGGTACGGGCCGGATGGGCACACGTTCGTTGAAGAGAGCGAAGACGCGGCGAAAGCGGCGGCGCGCAAGCACTATGGCAAAGAGGTCGCACTTCGCCAGGACGAGGACGTGCTCGACACCTGGTTCTCGTCAGGCCTCTGGCCGTTCTCGACGCTCGGCTGGCCGCAGAAGACGTCGGAGCTGAAGCGCTTCTACCCCACCAGCATCCTCGTCACCGCGCACGACATCATCTTCTTCTGGGTCGCGCGCATGATGATGCTGGGGCTGCACTTCATGAAAGAGGTGCCGTTCCACGAGGTCTACATCCACGCGCTTGTCTTGGACGAAAAGGGTCAGAAGCAGTCGAAGGCCAAGGGCAACGTCGTCGATCCGCTAACGGTTATCGATAAGTATGGCGCCGATGCCTTGCGCTTTACGCTGGCTTCGTTGGCTGCGCAGGGACGCAACATCAAGCTCGGCGAGCAGCGCATCGAGGGCTATCGCAATTTCGGCACCAAGCTTTGGAACGCCGCGCGTTTCGCGCAGATGAACGAATGCGCGGTGTGGGATCAGTTCGATCCGCGCACGCCGGAGCAAACCGTTAACCGCTGGATCGTTGGCGAGACCGCGAAGACGCTCGCAGCGGTGACGCAGGAGCTAGAGGCGCGGCGCTTCAATGAAGCGGCGGGCGCGCTCTACAAATTCGTCTGGAATGTCTATTGCGATTGGTATCTTGAATTCATCAAGCCGTTGCTGAACGGTGAAGATGAAGCGGCGAAGCTTGAGACGCGGCGCACGGCGGCTTGGGTGCTCGATCAGATCCTGATCATGCTGCATCCGTTCATGCCCTTCATTACCGAAGAGATCTGGGCGCGCACCGGCGAATACGGTCACAAACGCCAAGGCATGTTGATCACCCACGAATGGCCGAACTTGCCGTTGTCGCTGGTGGATGCAGAAGCTGAGGCCGAGATCGACTGGATGGTGCGCCTGATCGAAGAGACGCGCTCGACGCGCTCGGAGCTCAATGTGCCTGCCGGCGCGAAGATTCCGCTGCTGCTGATCGGCGCCGATCGGCAGACCGAAACGCGGCTTGAGCGCTACCAAAGCCTGATCGATCGCATGGCGCGCCTGGAGTATTCCACCAGCGCCAGCGAAGCGCCGAAGGGCTCCGTCACGTTCGTGCTAAACGGGGCCACGGTGGCGCTGCCGCTGGAAGGCGTTGTCGATCTGCCGGCCGAAGCCGCGCGCTTGAAGAAAGAAATCGGCAAGCTTGAGGGCGAGCTGAAGAAAATGGACGCGAAACTCGGCAACGCCGATTTCGTGCGCAAAGCGCCGGAAGAGGTTGTTGAGGAATTGCGTGAGCGGCGCGAAAGCGAAAGCGCGTCGCTGACGAAGCTTTCACACGCGCTCTCACAGATCGGCGGCTGATGCACATTTTCGTCACCGGCGCTTCGGGTTTCGTGGGTGGAGCCGCGACGAAGGCGCTGGTGGCGAAAGGGCATCTGGTGAGCGCCATGTCGCGCTCGGAAAGCTCCGACCGCAAAATCCAAGCGCTGGGCGGCGCGCCGGTGCGCTGTGATCTGGAAGATGTCACGGCGGCGCATATCGCCGGCGCTGACGTCGTGCTGCATTGCGCTGCGTTCGTGGAGCAATGGGGGCCTCCGGACGCGTGGAAGCGTTTCAACGTCGACGGAACGGCGCGCATGCTCGCCGTCTCGCGCGAGGGCGATGCCAAACGATTCATCCACATCGGCACCGAGGCCGCGCTCTTCCACGGCCAGCATTTGCGCGGCGTGGACGAGACCTATCCCCTCGCGCCCAAATCACCGTATCCGTATTCATCCACCAAAGCGCAGGCGGAAGCTCTGGTGCGCGGCGCCAACGCGCCGAACTTCGAGACCATCGTGCTGCGCCCGCGTTTCATCTGGGGGCCGGGCGATACGACGTTGCTGCCGCTGATCGAGCATATGGCGAAGAGCGGGCAATGGGCGTGGGTCGGCGGCGGCTCCAATCGCACCTCGACGACGCACATCTTCAATCTGGTTCACGCGATTGAACTCGCGCTGACGCAAGGCCGTGGCGGTGAGGCGTATTTCATCCTCGATGACGGCGTGCGGACGATGAAGGAGATGATCTCCGGCATGGCCGCGGCGCGTGGCGTGAGCCTGCCGGATCGCGCTCTGCCCGCGTGGCTTGCCGACAGCATCGGCGGCACGTGCGAGTTTCTTTGGCGGAGCTTCTCGCTTAAAGGCGAGCCGCCGCTGACGCGGTTCGGCGCGATGATCATGTCGCGCGAAGCGGTGTTGCGGGACGACAAGGCGCGCGCGGACATGGGCTATCGGCCAGTGATCTCGGTTGAAGATGGTTGGGCCGCATTGGCGAAGGAGGCTGCGTGAGCATCGATACGGCGCCAGAGAAGCTCGACCTTGCCGCGCTCGACGACGCGATGTTCGATCGCTTGTACGCCGAGCGCATCGGTCCGTGCTTCCGCGAACATGAGACCGAGCGCATCAAGGCGGTGGCGACGTTCAAGCAGCGCGCGATGATCGGCGCCGGCGTCATGCTGGCGGTCGCGATCGTGGCGTTCCTGATCTGGCGCGATCCCATGGTGAGCCTGATTATCGCTTTCATGGCGGGCATCGGCGTGTGGCTGTGGGCGTACCAGCCGCTCGCGCATGTCGGGCAAAAGGTGAAGCAGGGCTATTGCGAGGCCATCGCTGAGTCGATGGGCGCGCTCTTCCTCATGAGCGGCTTCGCGCCGCCGGCGTTCAGCCGCATTCAGGAATTGCGCCTTGTGCCGAGCTTCGCGCGCTCGAAGTTCGAGGATTGCTTCAAGGGCACGTATAAGGATTGCTCGTTCGAGCTCTACGAGGCGCACCTCGAACAGCGCCACACGGATTCAAAAGGCCGCACGCGCTACACGACCGTGTTTCGCGGTCAACTGATCCGCATGCATTTCCCGCGCGACTTTCTCGGCGTGACAATCGTCCGCCGCGACGCCGGCATCTTCAACGCGTTCGGCGGCGGCAAGGACTTGAAGAAGGTCGGGCTCGAAGATCCCAAGTTCGAGAAGGCGTTCGAGGTGTGGGGCACGGATCAGGTTGAGGCGCGCTACATCCTGCATCCCGTGCTGATGCAGCGCCTGCTCGATCTGGAGACGACCTTGAAGGGCAAGCGCCTGCGCTGTGCGTTCGAAGGCGGCGACATGCTCGTGGCTGTCGAAGGCGGCAATCTGTTCGAGCCGGGCGACCTGTTCAAGCCGTTCGACGATCCCGCGCGGGCGCGGCGTATCGTGGATGACATCGCTGGCGTCGTCCGCGTGATGGATCAGGTGCTCGGCGCGCAGGCGCGGCGTCGGTGATCATGGAATGGCAAGACAGATTGCCGGTTGATCCCTCCGCGCTGCTGCCGTTTCTCGCGGCTGTGGTGCTGATCGAGATAACGCCCGGCCCAAACATGGGCTATCTCGCCGCGTTGTCGGCTGCGCAAGGGCGTGTGGCCGGCTTTCGCGCTGTGTTGGGCGTAACCGCTGGTTTGGCGTTTTACATGCTGTTGGCGGTGGCAGGCGTCGCCGAACTCATCGCAGCTGCGCCGCTCGTCTATGGCTTGTTACGTTGGTCGGGCGTTGCCTTCCTCCTCTATCTCGCTTGGGAAGCGTGGCGCGGCGTTGGTGAAACGTCGCCGGGTCACCCGGCTGACGTGGATCACGCGCCGTTCTGGCGCGGCCTCGTCGCTAATGTGCTCAATCCAAAGGCCGCGGTGTTTTATGTAACGCTCTTGCCTGGCTTCATCGCCGCTGACCACGCGCCGTTCTGGGTGCAGGCGCTATTGTTGGGCAGCGTCCATCTCGTTGTGAGCTTCGTGATCCATTCAGGCATCGTGCTTGGTGCGGCCCGCATGGGCGTGCTGCTGGCATCCAGCGGGCGGGCTGTACCGGTGCGCCGCGTCACGGCGATTGCGATTGCTTTGATCGCTCTCTGGCTCGCTTGGGAAACGCGCGCAATCTAGACGCTCAAATCCACGATCGCGCCACGGCCGGCGTCGTCGCCGATGGCGATCTTCATGCCGTCGCCGCTCCATGCGAGCGCGGTGACGGGGCCTTCGCCAGGCTCATCGAGTTCGATGATCACTTCGTCAGCGATGCGGATGGCGACGGCTGCGCCATCTTCGTAGCCGATGGCGATGATGTCCTCGCTCGGATGGAACGCGACTTGTGTGACGAGCGGCTCGCGCCGGCCCATCAGCAGCGGCTCCTTGCCTTGCGGTCCAAGCTTGCCGACGAAAGGCCAGATCACTGCGCAATCGGCGCCTGATGTGGCCAGCAGCCGCGCGCTTTTGTTCCAGGAGAAGCTCTTGGTCTTGGCGGCGTAGCCGGTCATGCGGATGTCGGTTTTCTCCGGCATGCGCCAGCCATGCAGCGAATTTTCCTGCATGCCGGTGAGGATGTATTCCGCGTCGGGAGACATCGTCGTCGCAAGGTGTGAGCCCGCCCAATTGAGCGCGACGCCCTTGTCGTCGGCCATCAAAGCATACCGCAGCGTGACTCCATTGTAGTGGCTCACCGCGAGCCGGCGGCCCTTGGCGTCCAGCGCAAGGCCGCCGATCGTCGTCGGGTGCGCGAAGCGGTGCGCTTCTTTGCCGGCTTTGAGAACGATCGCTTCCTTGCCGACAGCGGCGACGATGATGTTCGTCGCGGCGTTGGCGACGACATGGTCTATCCACTTGCCGCGTGTTTCGAGCAAAGTCTCAACGCTCTCGCCGATTGCGCAAAGCCTGCCATCGTCACCAGCGGTGACGAGGCGCTTCTTGTCCGGATGGAAGCAGGCGCTGAGGATCGCGCCACCGTGCACTGGCGTGCGTGCATCTTCGCCCTCGATCGCCGTGCGCAGCACAATTCCATCGCCCAACGAGAACAATGCCGTCTGGCCGAACCAATGCACAGCTGTCGCGGGCGCGCCGAGCGCAAGGCGGCGGCCTTTTTCGTAAACGCGCATCGTCACGCCGCGCACGCCGCGAAGCTGGCTTCCAGTTCGGCGCGATCGAGGTTCTTGCCGATGAACACAAGGCGCGAGACGCGCGGTTCATCTTCGCGCCACTCGCGCTGGGTATCCCCTTCCAGGATCATGTGCACGCCTTGCAGCACAAAGCGCTTCGGTTCGTCCGGAAACGCCAGGATGCCTTTGAGGCGCAAGAGGTCCGGTCCGCGTTCCTGCGTGTAGGTGTTGAGCCAGGGCAGGAGCTTTTCCGGATTGATGGGCTTGTCGGTGGACAGCGAGACGCTGGTGATGCCCGCCGCGGCGACGTGATCGTGCGCGTGGTCGTGGTGATGATGGTGGTCGTGATGATCATGGTCGTGGTGATGATCGCAGCTGGTGTCGCAATCGTGATCCGGCAAGAAATGCGGATCGATCTCCGTCACGCGGTTCAAATCGAACGCGGCGAGACCCATGATCTTGTCGAGCGCGATATCGCCGCGCGTCATGCGATGGATGCGGGCGGTTGGGTTCAGCGCGCGAATGCGGCGTTCGATGGCGGCGAGGTCGTCCTTCGAGACCAAGTCGGTCTTATTCAGCAGCACGACGTCCGCGAACGCGATTTGCTCGACCGCTTCCTCTGAGTCTTCCAAGCGCTTCGGCAGGTTCAAAGCGTCAGCGACCGTGACGATCGCATCGAGCTGCGTCTTCTTCTTCACGTCCTCGTCGACGAAGAACGTCTGCGCCACCGGCGCCGGCTTCGCGAGGCCGGTGGTCTCCACCAGGATCGCGTCAAAGCGGCCTTTGCGCTTCATCAGGCCTTCGATCACGCGGATGAGATCGCCGCGCACGGTGCAGCACACGCAGCCATTGTTCATCTCGAACACTTCTTCGTCAGCGCCGACGATGAGGTCGTTGTCGATGCCGATCTCGCCGAACTCGTTGACGATGACGGCGTATTTCTTGCCGTGCTGCTCTGTGAGTATCCGGTTCAGCAGTGTGGTTTTGCCCGCGCCCAGGAAGCCTGTGACGACGGTGACGGGGATCGAAGAGGTCATGGGCGCATAGATAGCTATTTCCGGCGCCCATTCCAGCCGGCTAGATAGGGCGGCAAACCCGAGGGGGCGGCGATGAAATCCTGGCTGCGCTGGACGTTTCTGATCCTCGGGGGCCTCGTGGCGGCCGCCCTGATCGGCGCGGGGGTGCTTTTCTATCTGGTGAGCCGGCTCGACGTGCGCGCCGAGGTGGAAAGGGCGGTCGAAACCGCCACCGGGCGGGACCTGACCATCGCCGGCGATGTCGGAGTGAGCTTTTGGCCGGTGCTCGGCCTGCGGGCCGAGGAGGCGACGCTCGCCAACGTCGAAGGCGGCAGGGCGCCCGCTTTCATCGCCATGGACGAGATCGATGTCGGCGTCGAGCTGCGCCCGCTCCTGAACCAGGATGTGCGCGTGCGCCGGCTCGTGCTGCAACGCCCGCGTATCGCCCTTGAGGTGGACGCGGAGGGCCGCCCGAACTGGATCATGCGCCCGCGCACCGCGCCTGGGCCGCAGCAACCGGCGCCTGATCCGAACGCGCCGCCCGCACGCCAGCGCGAAGTGTCGCTGCGCGAAATTCGCATCACCGATGGCGAGGTGAGCTTCTTCGATGCGCGCCGTGGCGCCGGTTGGGTGGTCGGCGACGCTGACCTCAGCACCGCGATCACCAGCATGTCCGCGCCAGTGCGGCTGACAGGCAGCGTGCGCTACAACGATCAGGCGGTGCAGCTTGAGATCGATCTGAAAGATCCAAGCGCGGTCGCAGCTGGCCGCAATAGCGAGATCCAGGTCGAGATCGAAAGCGAATTGCTCAACGCGTCCTTCGATGGCGTAACGACGGCGCTCTCGGGCGAGGTGGCCGGGGCGATCCAGGCCTCCGGGCCGAGCTTGCGTCAGCTCTCGGCTTGGAGTGGCTCGCCGATCGTTGGCGGGACAGGGCTCGACGCGTTCTCCGTCACCGGGCGCATCGCCATCGGTGGCGGGCGCTACGATTTCTCCAACGCCGGCTTTGCTATTGATCGCATCCAGGGGCGTGGCGATTTCGTGCTCTCGCAATTGCGCGGCAAGCCGTACCTCAGCGGCCGGCTCGAATTGTTCGATTTTGACTTAAATCCCTACATTGGCGGCGAAGCCGCGCCGCCTGTGACAACGCCAGTTGAAGCGCCCACCGAAGCGCCGCCTACGGCCCAAACCGCCGCCGCGCCGACAGCTGAAATCGCCGCCGTCGCCGCGCCGCCGCGCACGGTGGACATCGCCGCCGCGCCCAGCGAGCAGCCGATCGATTTCGCGATGCTGCGCGCCATCAACGCCGATCTCGAACTCACGACACACGTGATGCTGGTGCAGCACATGCGCATCGACCGCGCGCAACTTTCGCTCGTGCTCAACGACGGCTTCATGGCCGCCACCTTGCACAATCTCACGCTCTATGGCGGCTCAGGCCGTGGGCGCTTCGAATTACAGGCGCAGGACGCCGGCGTCCGCACGATGCAGGACCTCGTGTTCGATGGCGTCGATGCGCAACGCTTCCTCAGCGACGCCGTGAACTTCGGCAATATCGAAGGCCGCAGCGAAATGGCGATCAATCTGCGCACGCAAGGCGCGACGCAGACGGAGCTGATCACCAATGCGCGCGGGCGGGTGCATATCGAAGTGGTGTCCGGCACGCTGCGCGGCGTCGATCTCGGCGGCGTCTCGCGCACCATCCGCAATGCGCTGCGCGGCGAACTGATTGCACCCGAAGCGCGCACGCCGTTCCACGGCTTTAGCGTGACGTTCGCCGTCGCCAATGGCGCGCTGGCGAGCGACGATCTCTCCTTCAACACGTCGGACCTCGCCATCCCTGGCATCGGCGTCATCGATCTCGGCGCTAAGCGCCTCGATCTGCGCATGGCGCCGCGCTCGGCGCAGGGCGGCGGGATCGTGGTGCCGTTCTCGGCGCGGGGGCCGTTTACGGCGCTTGCCTACGATTCCGACCTGCGCGGCCGGGCGCGGGCCGAAATCGCGCCCCGCATCCAGGAAATCGACGCCGCCGCGCGGGTTCAGTAGCGCCCGGGAAAGTGCCGTGGACAGTGCTCACGCGCCTCGCTATAGACGCTGCTCCGCGCTGGCCGGTCAGGCTGGCGACCGGGCGCCTGGGTAGCTCAGTTGGTAGAGCAGCGGATTGAAAATCCGCGTGTCGCTGGTTCGATTCCGGCCCCAGGCACCATCATTTTTCTTTCATGTTCTGAACGGTTTGACGCTGGCGCGCGGACGCGCGTCTGGCGCGAAGGTTCCTGCTGGCGGCTCGCCGGGAAGGCGATATGGTAGCCGCCCAAGACAGCCCAATCGGAGAGCTTTCCCATGTGCGACGCCCATTCTCACGCCCCTGAAGCCCCGGAATTGGTCGATGTGAGCAAGATGGACCGTCGCGATCTGCTGCGCGGCCTCGCTGGTGGCTCGCTGGTTTTGGTGGCGGGATGCGCGACCAATCCGGTGACGGGGCGCAGCCAATTCATCCTCGTGGACGAGAGCCAGCTGACGCAGGCGTCGCTCCAAGCTTGGGCGCAGGTGCGCCAGCAAACGCCGCAATGGAACAACGCCGCCGCGCAACGCCGTCTCGAAGCTGTCGGCAATCGCATCGTGCAAGCCGCGGGGCGTGGCGGGCAGCGTTGGGAATTCGTGCTGTTCGACAGCCCGGAGAAAAACGCGTTCGTGCTGCCGGGCGGGCAAGTCGGCTTTTATCGCGGTTTGATGGAGATTTCCGCGAACGACAGCTACATCGCGACGGTGCTCGGTCATGAAGTCGGTCACGTCACTGGCCGTCACACGGCGGAGCGCTATAGCCGCGAAATGGCGACGCAAACGGCGTTGCAAGTGGCCGGCACGCGCTTGAGCGGCGGCGCGATGGCTGCGCTTGGTCTCGGCACGCAAGTTGGTTTGTCGCTCCCCTTCTCGCGCGAGCAGGAGAGCGAGGCCGATGTGCTCGGCATCAATTACATGCATCAGGCCGGCTATGACGTGAAACAGGCGATCCCGTTTTGGGCGGCGATGTCGGCCGGCGGCGGCAATCGCCCGCCGACCTTCCTTTCGACGCACCCAGACCCGGCCCAGCGCATCGAGCGCATCCGCGGCTACATCAACCAGCAGGGCTGGGGACCGGTCTAAGCCTCGGAAATCGCCTGAACAAAGGGCCTGACAAAGGCCTGAACAAAAACGCGGCGCCCCACCAGCGCCGCGTTTCTTTTTGCGGACGGGTGTCAACATAGTGGACGCTATGGCGCCAATCTGTCCGACAAAATTGACTTGTGGTGCAATTTCCGCTTAGCCTTGCGGCATGACCCTCAAAGCCGAAACCCAAGCCGTCTCCCGCGAGCCCGATCTGGCGACCACTTTGATCAAGGGGCTCGCGGTGTTGGAGGTGTTCACACCGGCGACGCCGCTGTTGGGCAATTCCGAGATCGCGCTGCGCACCGGGCTCACGCGACCGACGACGGCGCGGCTCACGCGCACGCTCGCGACGCTCGGCTATCTCACCTACGACCCCGATCGCGCCAAGTATCGCTTGGGCGCTGGCGTGCTGAGTTTGGCCAATCCGTTCCTGGCGGAAGTGCGCGTGCACCAAGTGGCGCGGCCGCTGATGCAGGAATTCGCGGCGAGCGTGAAAGCCAACGTTTCGATTGGCGTGATGAACGGACTGGATTCCGTCTACATCGAATGCGTCCGCACGCAGGAAACGGAAGCGTTCACCGCCGAGATCGGCGCACGTTTGCCTTTGGCGCGTTCGGCGATCGGCTTTGCGCTTCTGTCGATGCTGCCGGCGGCGGAATTGGCGAGCATGAGCACAAAGCTTGTCAGCCAGCGCGCTGACGCGAAGGCGGCGATCCGCGGCGCGGTCGCGCATGTAGGCGACAAGGGCTTTGCCGTTTCGCTCGGCGATTGGGCGCCGCATGTGCACGCTGTCGCTGTGCCGTTGATGCACGATCCGGCGACGGGCTCGTACCTCGCGATCAATTGCGGCGTGCTGAGCTTCCGCCTGCGGAAAGGCGAACTGGAAAAGGAAATCGGCCCGCGCCTCGTCGCGCTGGCTGACGGCATCCGCGCGCTGTGGGCGCGCAATTCATAATCAAACAAGAGCACGCAGAGGGAGAAGGCCATGAGCATCCAGAACGACGTCCCGACATTGGAAGAAATTCCAGACGCGCTTGGCTTTCCGCACACGGTGATGCCGACGGGCTGGTTTCAGGTCGGTTGGTCGCATGATCTGAAGCCGGGCGAGGTGCGCGCGCTTAACTATTTCAAGCAAAAGCAGGTGATGTATCGCGGCGAGGACGGCAGGGCTGTCGTGATGTCGGCGTTCTGCGCGCATTTCGGCGCGCACCTGGCGTTCGGCGGCAAGGTCGATGGCTGCAACATCGTCTGCCCGTATCATGGTTGGACGTGGGGCCCGGACGGCCGCAACGTGATGGCGCCGCACGAAGGCAAGCCGTCATCGGCGAAGCGCCGCATCAAGACGTACCCGACTGTTGAATCGAGCGGCATCATCTGGGTGTGGCACGACGCGAAGAACCGCGAACCGATGTGGCCGTCCCCCGAAGAGCGTCGCACCGACAGCAACTATCTGCCTGTCACCGAGCACACGTCGTGGGGCTGGAAGGATGTTTCCGCGCAACCGCAATTCGTGATCGAGAACGTCGTCGACATCGATCACTTCATCTACGTGCACAACAACACCTACATTAAGCCGCAGCGCGCGGAGGAGGACTACCCGACGCTCGAGCTTGACGGCCCGATCGGCTACATAAAGGCGAAGCCGCCGCGTGGATCGAGCACGGCGCATGGCGTCGGCGTGCTGGTGGTGGATTTCCCGGTTGATGTGGATCGCCCATGGCGCTTCCCGGCGGTCGTGTATTCCTGCACGACGCCGATCGACAACGAAAAGAGCGACATGTTCGGCACTGTGCTCGTCGCGCAGGATAAGGAAGCCGAAGGCGGCGATGGCGACATTCCGGTGGGCCGCGCGTTGAAGCGCGCGAAAGAGCAGCACATGCAGCAGAGCGCGGATTTCACGATCTGGGCCAACATGGCTTACATGCGCCGCCCGGCCTACTCGCGCTATGAAGGCAAGCCCTTCCTCAAGATGCGCGAATGGACGGATCAATTCTATCCGCTGGACGCCGAAGTCTAAATCGCGAAGCAAAGCCCGCGCGTCAGATCGCGGCGAGGGAGGAAGTATGGCTGGTCCGCTTGAAGGGCTCGTCGTGCTCGACGCGTCGAATGTGATGCCCGGCGCCATCGCCGGCATGCTGCTTGCCGACCATGGCGCCGAGGTCATCAAGATCGAACCGCCGGGTGGTGCGTCCTTCGCGCACGATCTCACGCGCAAATCGTGGGATCGGGGCAAGAAGAGCATCACGCTTGATCTCAACGACGAAGCGGATCGGCAGAAGTTGCGCTCGCTCGCGGCGCGTGCGGATGTGTTGATGCATGCGCTCTCGCCGGAGGAAGCGCGCGCGAAAGGCTTGGACCGCGCCTCGCTAGCGGCGGACAATCCTGGCCTGATCGAATGCGCGATCTCCGCTTATGGGCGCGACACCCCGCTCAGCGGACGGCCATTCGGCGAAGCGCTCGCGGCCGCGCGGCTTGGGCTGATGAACGCGCTGACCTCGCCGCGGCGCGAAGGGCCGGTCTATCTCGGCCACCCCGCCGTGCATTACGGCACGACGTTCGTGATCGCGATTGGCGTGCTCGCGGCCGTACACGCACGGCGCGCGACTGGCGTTGGGCAAACAGTGGACGCGTCTCTGCTCGATGGCGCGGCGGCGCTCTCGGTGATGTTCTGGTGGCAGGAGGGCGGCCAATCCTTCATGTCCGGCGGCGACCGCGGATCGCATCTGCGCTTTGGGCGCACGCGCATCATCAGCGCCATGGCCGAGGCGAAGGACGGCAAGTACGTCTACGTCAACACGACCGGCGGAACCGGGTTCAAGCAGACGATGGACATGCTTGGCCTCGGTCATCGCGTGCAAGCCATCAAGGGCCCCGAGTTTGCCGTTCAGCTGAATGACGACGAGTACCAGGCGGCGCGGTTTGACATCTTCGACGCATTTAAGACGCGCACACGCGATGAATGGATTGCCGCGTTTCATGCTGCCGACATTGCCTCGCTGCCGGTGCTGCCGCCCGGCGAGGTGCTGTTGGACGAGCAAGTCGTAGAGACCAAGCAAGCGATTGAGCTAGTGGACCCCGATTTCGGCAAGATCAAGCAAGGCGGCCCGGCGTTTCGCTTTCAAACGGACACAGCCTCAACGCCATCGCCCGCGCCTGCGGTGGGCGCCGACAATGCGGCGCTCGACGCGCTGCTCTCGCGCGCTGCAGCGCGTGCGCCGGCCAGTGGAAAGACGCCACGCGGCCCACTCGAAGGCGTGAAGGTTGTCGATATCGGCGTGTTCTTCGCCTGCTCGTTCGGCGCGCGCATTCTCTCCGATCTCGGCGCGGACGTGATCAAGGTGGAGACGCTTGAGGGCGATCAGATGCGCCCGCTCGCGGACCTCTATGACGGCTCGCAACGCGGCAAGCGCAACATCGCGCTCAATCTAAAAACGCCGGAGGGCCGGGAGGTTCTGCGCAAGCTGCTCGCGGATGCGGACATCGTTCTGCACAATCTGCGCCCGGGCAATGCCGAGAAGCTTGGCTTCGGCGCTGACGAAATGCGCGCCGCAAACCCGAAGCTTATCTACGCGTATATGCCCGGCTATGGCGGCAGCGGGCCAAAATCGAAGCTTAAGAGCTTCGCGCCGCTGCTGAGCTGCTGGACGGGGGTGATGCACGAGGGCGGTGGCGAGGGAAATCCGCCAGCGACCTCCGCCGTTGGCAACGAGGATCTCTACAATGGCTTGCTCGGCGCCGTTGGCATGTTGACCGCGCTCGAAGGCCGCGCGCGAAAGGGCCGTGGCGATTATTTCGAATGCCCGCAGCTCAACTCAAGCATCTTCACAACCGCCGCGCATTTCCTCGATGCCGATGACAAGTGCGTTTACGGCATGCGCCTTGATGCGGAACAGTGCGGTTTCAACGCACTCGATCGTATCTATCAGTGCACGGATGGCTGGGTGTGCATCGCCTGTCGCGATGATGCGAACTTTGCGGCGCTGGCGAAGGCGATCGGCCAGCCGAACCTGGCCGGCGATGCTCGCTTCGCCGATCCGGTGGCGCGCTCGCAAAACGATGACGAGTTGCTGGAGATCCTAAAGCCGTTCTTCGCCGCACGCACCAAGGCCGACGCGTTCGCCGCGCTCGACGCCGCCGGCGCGCCCGCGGAAATCGTGCGCGAGCAGAATTGGATGAACGAGTTTCTGCACGAGGGCTGGGCGCAAGCCTCAGGCCGCGTGTTCGAGGACAAGCAATCGATCAAAGGCCACATCAAGGTCATCGGCCATTTGGCGCACCTCGACGGCACGCCTGGCGTGCGCAAGGGATCGGCTGCTCGCCTCGGTGAACATAGCGAGCAAATCCTCGCCGAACTCGGCTATAGTCCCGCGCGCATCGCCGAACTCCGCGAGAAGCGGGTGATCGGCGTCAGCGCGGAGAAAGCAGCGTGACACAGGCGGCTCCCCCCACAAGCGGCGAAAAAGCAGGGTTCGGCGCATGGTGGATGGTGAGCGTACTGTTCGTGCTCAACGTGCTGTCGATGCTCGATCGGTTGATCGTGACGATGCTCGTGGGGCCGATCAAAGCGGAATTGCTGATCAGCGATTTCCAGATGAGCCTGGTGCTCGGGCCCGCGTTCGCAGTGTTCTACGCGCTGTTCGGTGTGCCGCTCGGGTGGGCGGTTGATCGCTACGCGCGGCGCTGGATCATTTTCTTCGGCGTGACCTTGTGGGCGCTGGCGACGACCGCGAGCGGCTTTGCGCGCACGTACGAGGCGCTTCTATTTTTCCGGATCTGCGTTGGCGTTGGTGAAGCCGCGCTCGCGCCTGCGGCGGTGTCGCTGATCGGTGATGCATTTCCCAAGGAACGTGTCACGACAGCGCTCTCGGTCTATCAATCCGCCGCGAAGATTGGCGCGGCCGTCGCCATGGCGGTGGGCGGCGTGGCGATCATGTTCGCTGGTGGCTTGCTCGCTGAACAGGGGACGATTTTCGGTGTCACGCAGCCGTGGCATTTGGTGATGGCGATGGTGGGCGCGCCGGGCATCGTGCTGGCGCTGTTGCTGTTCACGTTCAAGGAACCGGCGCGCAAGCAGGAAGGCGGCAAGGCGCGGCTGAGTACGGCCGAGTTGATGGGGTTTATCAAGCAGCGTTGGCCGCTTTGGCTTGGCATGTTCATCGCCTTCAACGCCATCTCAATCGCCGGCTTCGCACTCAGCGCCTGGATGCCGACCTATTTCGACCGGCATTTCGGCTGGTCGCCCGCGCAATACGGGCCGGGGCTCAGCGTCACCAACATCGCTTCGGCGCTGTCGCTGATCGCGAATGGCTGGCTGATCGACTATTTCTATCGCCGCGGCGTGCGCGACATTCATCTGCGCTTCTATCGCTGGCTGATCATTGGCTTCTCACCGGCGTTCTTGCTGCTGTTCTTCGTCCAGAACCCGGCGATCGTACTGGTGATGTACGCGCTCGTGCAGTTCGTAACGGTGCCGTTCTTCGTCTACGTGGCGGCGGTGATCGTCATGGTCGCGCCCAACGCGACGCGCGGGCAGCTCTCGGCGCTCTATTTTGCGTCGTTCACAGTGCTGGGCCAGGGCGTGGGCCCGCCGCTTGTCGGCGCGATCACGGACTATGTCTACGGCGATGAGCAAATGCTCGGCATGTCGCTCGCGTCCGTGGTGATCACGTCCATGGTGATCGCGTTGATCGCGCTACAAGTCGCGCTGGCGAATTTCGGCCCAGCGATCCGCGACGCGGACGCGCGCAACGCCGCCACCGCCACCGCCTAGTCCAACGCCGCCGCGGCCGCCATGCGCTCGCGCGTAGGCTTCAGCGCGATCGTGAACAGGATCGCCACCAATGGCATCGCCACGCCGATCACGATGGCCGTCGCTTTGCCGACCATGAGCGGATCGCCGAACAGGAAATCGGTGAGCGAGGCGATCGTCAGCGGCCCAAGGATGGTGCCGCCGGTGCCGACAACGACCAGCAGGATCGAAGCGGCCTTGCCACGCATGTTGCTGGGCAGCGAGCCTTGCACCGAAACTGTCGGCAGGCTCGCGTAGACGGAGATGATGAAGAAGAACGCGCCTAGCAAGAAGCACGACAAGTAGGCGTCTTGCACAAGGAAAGCCGCGACACCGAACGGCGCGCCGATCAAGGCGCAGATCAGCGAGTAGCGCATGTGGATGTCGAGCATGCCGCGCTGGAACAGGCGATCGACGATCCAGCCGTGCAGCGGCAACCCCAGCACGGAGCTCCAGAGCATGAACGCGCCCAGCCAGAGACCGATTTGCGTTTCGTCCCAGCCGTGAACGCGGGAGTAAAACGCCGGCGACCATGCCGACACGCCGACAATGGTGCCGACGAAAATAAGCTGGCCGATGTGGTGGCTGAAATAGAAGCGCGCGTTCGCCGCCATCAGCTTGAAGTAATCGACAAAGCCCGGCGGTTTCGCGCCTTCCGCGCCTTTCACAAGGCGGCGCTTCGGCTCGGGGATCAGGAAGATCAGGCCCGCGAGCAGCAAGCCCGGTAGGCCGACGATGATGAAGATCACGTGCCAGCCAGCCATCTCGCCGAGGAAGGGCACATGCATGTCCACACTTGGAGGGAAGATCGCCGCGAGCGCGCCACCAATGATCAGCGCGGCGCCGCCGCCGACTTTCAGCCCAAGCGCTGAGATCGAGAGCGGCAGTGCGAGTTTATTGCGCGGGAAGAGGTCGGCCAGCATGGATTGCTGGCCCGGCGAGAGCACGGCTTCGCCGGCGCCCACTGCGCTGCGCGCGGCGAACAAGGCTTCGAACGAGCGCGCAAAGCCCGTCATCGCCGTGGCGACGCTCCAGACGATGACGCCAAAGAAGATGACGAGGCGGCGCTGAAAGCGATCGATCGCCCAACCGGCCGGCATGGCGGCGATGCCATAGGAGAGAGAGAAGGCAAAGCCGTAGAGCAGGCTCACCTGCACGTCGGTGATGCCCAGATCCTCTTTGATCGGATCGACCAGCAACGTGAGGATGTTGCGGTCGAGCACGGAAAGCACGACCAGCAGGAAGAGCACGATGACCGCCGCCCAGCCGGCGATCGGTGAGGGGTAAGGCTCGGCCTTTGACGCCGTCGCTTCGTCAGGATTGCTCATCGCGCTACCGCCACAGCCGTCTTCATTCGCGTCGCACGATGCATTTTTCCCTCCCGCCGCCTGATCTTCGCCAAGTTGGGGCGCGCTGGGAAGCTAGCCGGAGCGGCCTTACGAGAGCAATTCAAAAATATACTGTAGGGCAGATTCGTGATGAATGGCGTCCAGATACTGGACGCACAACAAATGTAGCAACGACACGGAGTCTGACATTGTGTAGCAGGGCGTACAATCGAAATTGACAGACGCGATCTCGCCTCTAAAAGTGTACTCAAGAGCAAAATTGAGCGCGCGGGCCAATTGCCCACGCAAGCGCTGCCTGAGGAGGAGAACGCGCGATGGGTATCTCGAAGAAGAATGACGTCTTGGCGACGACGGCGCTGGTGATGTTCGCCGCGCTGCCGACCGCAGCGTTTGCGCAGCAGGCGGCCGATCCGGCGCTGGAAGCGCCGATCGAGGAAGAGGCGGAAGTTGTCGTCACCGGCACGCGGATCGTGCGCGATGGCTACACCGCGCCGACGCCGGTCACGGTGGCCACCACCGAGAACCTGATCGCCACCACGCCAAGCAACCTCGCCGACGGCCTCAACAAGCTGCCGCAATTCTCGAACTCGTCGAGCCCGGAAGGCAACAGCCAGCTCAACGCCAACAGCGCCGAACACGGCAACCTCCTGAACCTCCGCGGCGTCGGCACCTCGCGCGTGCTGATCATGTTCGACGGCGTGCGCGTGCCGCCGACGACCTACAAAGGCTCGGTCGACGTCAACGTGCTCCCGCAATTGCTGGTCGAGCGCGTGGATGTTGTGACGGCCGGCGCGTCTGCCGCGTACGGCTCGGACGCGGTCAGCGGCGTCGTGAACTACGTGCTCGATTCCGATTTTGAGGGCATCGAGGGCGTCGCCCAATACGGCATTTCCAGCGAAGGCGATCTCGGCAACCACCGCTTTGGCGTTGCGTTTGGCAGCTCGTTCGCGAACGAGCGCGGCCATTTCATCGCCAGCGCCGAGCAATTCCATCAGGACGGCATCATTCGCTCCGAGCGTGAGTTCGGCGAAAGCCGCTCGGTCGCGGCCGGCAGCGTGGTTGGCTCGCCGGCGACGCCGGGCACGGCGGCGAACCCGCTCGTGTTCTACACCGGCGCCAGCTCGACGCAGCAAACCTTCGGCGGCCGCATCACCAGCAGCACGGTGCCTGGCCTCGTGAACCGCGTGTTTGAGCCGAATGGCACGATCCGTCCGTTTGTGAACGGCGCGCCGACCGGCACGTCGACGGTGAAGATCGGCGGCGACGGCTTCTATACGCCGGGCTATGGCACGCTGATCGCGCCGCTCGAAACCGAACAATATTTCGCGCGCGGCAGCTTCGATTTCACCAACAACCTCTCGGGCTATCTGCAATCCAGCTACGCTTCGAGCGTGACGGAGTACGCGTCGCAGGCGCGCTTCATCCTCGGCGCGCGCATCTTCAGCGGCAACGACTTCCTGCATCCGAGCGTGCAAGCGCAGATGGGGCCGGCGGATTCCTTCGTCATCCAAGAAATCTTGCCGCAATACGGACCGATGGAGACGCGTGAAGTCACTGATTACGTCAGCTTCGGCGGCGGCTTGAACGGCGCCTTCGGCGACGGCTGGAACTGGCGCACGGATTTCACCTACGGCGAATCCGACACGGTGGTGAAGCAGGAGCAGTTTGACTATCTGCGCCTCGCCGCTGCGCTTGATGCGGTTGATGACGGCAGCGGCAACACGGTTTGCCGCGTGACGATCACCAATCCGGGCCTCTATCCGGGCTGCGTCGCTTACAATCCGTTCGGCGTCGGCGCTGCGTCGCAAGCCGCGCTCGACTACACGACCGGCATCTCGCGCTTCCAAGTCGAAAACACGATGACGGCGCTGAGCGCCAGCGTGTCGGGCGATGTGTTCGAACTGCCGGCTGGTCCGGTTTCGGTCGCGGTCGGCGGCGAGTATCGCGAGCAAGAACTCAGTCTGACCTCAAACTCGAACCCAGCTATTCCGCTCAACACCACCGGCCTGCGTGCGCCGATCACCGCCAATCGCTTCTCCAGCACGAACGTCGGCATCGCCAATGGCCAGGTGCAGGTGGAAGAGGCGTTCGTCGAAGTCGCGGTGCCGATCCTCAGCGATGCGCCGTTCGCGCGTTCGCTCGAGTTCAATGGCGCGGCGCGCTACACGAACTACAGCACCAGCGGCGGCGCCGAGACGTGGAAGGCGGGCCTGACTTGGGAGCCGGTTGACGGTCTCAGCTTCCGCGCCACCCGTTCGCGCGACATTCGTGCGCCGGGCCTCTACGAACTCTTTGCCGGCGTGACGACGGTGAACTCCTCCTTCACCGATCCGCACACGGGCGCTGCGCCCTTCATCCAAGTGCGCACCGGCGGCAATCCGGATCTCGACCCCGAAGTCGGCGATACGTTCACGGCGGGCTTCGTCGCGCGGCCGTCATGGCTGCCCGGCTTCGCCATCTCGGCGGATTGGTACAGCCTCAAGATCGAAGGCGCGATCGCCCAACAGACCGTGCTCGACATTCTCAACGAATGCGAAGCCTCGAACGGCCTGTCGCCAACTTGCGATCTGATCACGCGTCCGCTGCCGTTCAGCGACCGTACGCCGGCCAACGCGCCGACGGCGATCCGCGTCATCAACCAGAACCTCTCGTTCATCGAGACGAGCGGCATCGACCTCGACGCGTCGTATCGCACCGACCTTGGCGAAGGCGATCTGACGCTGCGCCTCTACGTGAACTGGGTGAACGAGTTCCTGCAACAAACGAACTCGATCGCGCGCACGTACGATTATGCTGGCTACGTCGCGCTCGGCAGCGTGAGCTACGCTCTGCCGAACCTGCGTGGCACGCTCACCGCGCAATATTCGCTCGGCGAGACCGACCTCATCCTGCAGCAGAGCATGATCGGTGAGATGCAACTCGGCCCGACGCAAGTTTACGCCGTCGATCCGATCGATCCGTACTTCTACACGGACGTCACCATCCGCCAGGGCCTGCCGGGCCTCGAAGGCTGGAACGCGTTCTTCACGGTCAACAATCTGTTCGACAAGCAACCGCCGTTCATCGCCGCGGCCGGCAGCTCCGCTGGCACGTACTATCCGACGGTCGGCCAGCTCTATGACATCTCGGGCCGCACCTTCACGGCGGGCCTGCGGTTCAGCTTCTGACGAGATTGCACGCCGCTGTCGGAAGCAGTGGCGTGTGAGCCGCGCCCAGATTTGCGTCTGGGCGTTTCCTCCCCAACTTTCCGCGCCGTCGCAGCAATGCGGCGGCGCTTTCTTTTGGCGGCCGGCAGAGCGACGAAACTTCGCTGCTGACTTTTGGGGGCGGATTGTGTACTTGCGGGCGGCGCTGTTTTTGTCGCGTGCGGGCAGGCTCGTGCGAGGCGAAAAAGGTCAATGAAAACAATTGGCCGCCTTAGCTCAGTTGGTTAGAGCACTGGTTTGTGGAACCAGGGGTCCCCGGTTCGAGCCCGGGAGGCGGTACCATTGGCGTTGACGAAGCCCTCCGACACCGACGCGCTTCTCTCCACCCACGCCCGCTACGCGGCGCGCACGGCGGCGGCGTGCGGCTATGGCTTTCGCTCACTCGATGGCGCTGACGGCTATCTCTTCGAAGTGCGCGACGGCATGCGCAAAGCGCTGTTCGCCTGTGGCGCTGGCTCCCCGTACGCGATGAACGATGCGCGCGCGGCCTCGCTGGCGCGTGACAAGGCGTTCGCGGCTGAAGCTTTGCGCGCGGGCGGGCTGCCGGTGCTGCCGGGGCGGGTATTCTTCGTCACCAAACAATGGGCGGAGATGCGCGGGCCGGGGCGTGAGCCCGAAGACGCACGCGCCTTTGCGCGCAATGCTGAGTACCCGATCTTTTGCAAGCCGATCTCGGCGTCGAACGGCCTCTACGCGGAGATCATCGCGGACTATTCCGCGTTCGAGGATTATTTGGCGCGCGTCGTGCGCGAGCATTTCGCGATTTTGATCCAGCCTTATGTGCGTGGGCCAGAGTTTCGCGTGTTCGTGCTGCACGGCCGGCCGTTGTTTTCGTATCGCAAGCAATTGCCGAGCGTGACAGGCGATGGCCGCACGACGCTTGGCGCATTGATCGACGCAACGCCGCGCGACCACGGTGGGCCTGTGGTGCACTGGCGCGTGTGCGATGAAACGGGCGATTTGTTGCCGCGCGACACGGTGTTGGCAGACGGCGTGAGCGTCACGCTCGAAGGCCCAGCCAATCGGGCCGCGGGCGGCGGCGCGACGGATGTGCGCGAAGGCGCGCCGCGTGAGCTTGCCGAACTCGCGATCGCGGCATCGTCGCTGATGGGGCTTGGTCTTACCGGTATCGACATCTTCGACGTCTCGCCAAAGCGCGATCTATCGGCGCTGCAGATCATCGAGGTGAACTCGAACCCGATGATCAAAACGCTCGAAGATCATGGCCGTTGGGATTTGATCGAAGCGGTGTGGCGCGCGAATTTCGACGCGGCGCTCAGATGAGGCCGTGGCGCGTCCCGTATCCGAAGTTCGGCGCGGGGCCGGGCTTGGAGCGCGTCGCTGCGATCGCCGCACGATTGGGAATTGATCTCGCGCGGTTCGGCGAAAGCGGCGCCGTCGTCGTTGGCTCCAACGGCAAAGGCTCAACCGCCGCGATGTGCGCGGCGGTTCTGCGCGAAACGGGCGCGAGCGTCGGGCTCTTCACCTCGCCGCATCTCTTCGATCTGAACGAGCGTTTCACCATCGATGGCGCTGACATCAGCGATGACGAACTCACCCATCATTGGGGGCGCGTTGCTGACGCGGCCGCGCCGTTTCGCGACGCGCTTGGCGGTTTCGAGTTTCTGTTTCTGATCGCAGCCGATTGGTTCGCAGCGCGCGGCTGTGCGCACACGGTTTGGGAGGCCGGTATTGGCGGGCGGCTCGATCCGGTGCGCTTGATCGAAGCGAAACGTGTGGCGCTGACGTCGCTCGATCTCGAACACACCGCGTTGCTCGGCGACACGCTCGAGGCAATCGCCCGCGACAAGATCGACGCGGCGCCGAGAGGCGCGACTTTGTTTGTCGGCGCCAGCTGCGAACCTCAGCGCGGCGCGATCGAAGCACATTGCGCTGAGCGCGGCGTGCGGGCTGTCTTCACGCAGCCCCACGTCGATGCGCCGCTGCCGGGCGAGCATCAACGCAACAACGCGGCTTTGGCGGTGGCTCTCGCGCGCGACGTTGCAGCGATCACCGATGCCCAAATCGCGAAGGGTTTATTGGCCACACGCTGGCCAGGCCGGCTAGAGGTGCTGCAAAGCGATCCGCTCGTCGTCATCGATGTCGGCCACACGCCGGACGGTGTCCGCCGGGCGTTGGCAGGGTTCGAGGCGATGCGCGGGGTTCGCCAGGGCGTCCTGGTCTGCGGCGTCTCTGCCGACAAAGAGGTGACCGAGATCGTCGCGGCGCTCGCGCCGGGCTTCCAGGCCATCATCTGCGCCGCCGCCCAGCACAAGGGCGCGCCGGCCGCGGCCATCGCCGCCGCCGCGAACGCCGCCAATCCGGAGGCGGAGCTCATCCTGGCCGACAGCGTGACCGAGGCGCATCAGCTCGCTCTGGCCCGCGCCGCACCCCGGAACGCCGCGATTTATGTCGCCGGCGGCCTCTTTTTGGCGGCTGAGTTCCGCGCCGTGCACCTCGGACGCGACCCTGCGGCTCTGGCCTTCTTTTAGGGAAGCCACCCGGTTACAACCGGGTAAGAAGGGGGCCCATGCCGAGGACATTATTCGAGCACCTGTCGCCCGATACCGGCGCCAAGCGCATCCTCGCGCTCGACGGCGGCGGCGTAAAAGGGCTGCTGACCCTGGGCATGCTGAAGCCGCTCGAAGACGAGCTGCGCCGGCGCGCGGGTGGCGCCGCGAGCTTCCGGCTGAGCGATTATTACGACCTGATCGGCGGCACCTCGACCGGCGCGATCATCGCCACCGGGCTGGCGCTTGGGCTGAGCGTCGGTGAACTGATCGACCATTATCAGCGCCTGGGGCCGGACGTGTTCGGCAAGACCGCCGGCGACGGCGTGTTCCTGCAAGCCAAGTTCGACAGCCAGCGTCTGCGCCGCGCGCTCACGCCGGTGCTGAGCACCAAGACGATGGGGTCGGAGGAACTGAAGACCGGCCTCGCCATCCACGCGAAGCGCATCGACACGGGCTCAGCCTGGGTGGTCACCAACCATCCGCTCAATCCGTATTACGATCCGCCCTCGGATTCCTCGATCTTCCCGAACAAGCGCTATCGGCTGCTCGATCTCGTGCTCGCCAGCGCGGCGGCGCCGACGTTCTTTGATGAGATCATCATCGACGTTGAGTTCGACGAGAAGCGCCGGCCGACGCAGCGCGGCTATTTCGTCGATGGCGCGGTGAGCGCCAACAACAACCCCAGCATGCAGCTGTTCATGCTGGCGCTCGAGCCGTCTTATCGCTTCGGCTGGAAGCGCGGCGCCGATAATCTGATGATGACGTCCTGCGGCACCGGCAGCCGCCGGCCTCGCGTTGACGGCAAGTCGTTCCAGGGTTTGCCGCCGGGCCTGCGCGGCGTGCATGCGCTGCGGGCGATGGTCTACGACACGCAGGTCCAGGGCGTGATGATGATGCAGGCGTTCTCGGAGCCGAAGCGCCCGTGGCGCATCAATTCCGAGATCGGCGACATGGCCGGCTCTTGCCTCTCTGGCGAGCCGTTGCTCGATTTCCAGCGCATCGATGTGGTGCTCGACACCAAGCCCAAAGCCAAATCCAGCCGCGATCCGTCGCCGCCGATGACGCAGCTTGAGCGCATTATCGGCCGTGAACTTGCGCCCGATGTACTCGATGGCCTCGACCTGATGACCAACGGCAAGAAGGAGAACCTCGATCTTCTGCTGGAGGTTGGCTTGGCGGCGGGCCGTACCTTCGTTGACGAAAACTATCCAGATCCGAAGTTTGATCTCGCAGAATGGCGAGCGGGCTAGGAACCAATCCCTTACGGCTTTTTGCTAGAATTGCTCGATGGCCGCCGTGCGTAAGAAATTGCAAACCAAACCCGATCCGGCGGTGGAGGCTGCGGTCGAGTATTTTGCTGGGCGTTCGCATGACGCTTGGCGGAAAACGCTGCTCAAGACCAATCCGGAGCAGCGCGGCCAGCCGCGTACGCGTCTGCGTGGCGGCAAGATGGTTGATATCAATCAACCATGGGCGAAGCTCGATGTCGCCGCCAAGGACGACAACAAGCGCGCCGCGCGCGACGCATATGATGCGGTCGTCAAATATCCGGACGATCGCGAGGCTGCGTCCGACTACGTCCACAAACGTTGGATCGCCCGCAACAAGCACGACAAGAGCCTCGATAAGGCGCTGTTCACACCCTATGCGAAGCTGACCGAGGTCGAGAAGGATAAGGACCGCGCCCACGTCGACCGCATGAAGCAGGCGATCGCCGCCGTGCGGAAGAGCGCTAAGGTGAAGGCGCCGGCGAAAGCAAAGGCCTCTGCCTATAAGAGCGTGCGGATCGCCGCCAAGGACTGGGCGCGCCTCGAAGCCGCCGCCGCGAAGCTGTCCAAGCTGACCGGCCAGACGGTCGCCCCTGAAGCACTGCTGACAGCCGGGCTCGACGCCATCGTTGCAATAGCCGGCGCAGTCGCGCCCAAGGCGAAACCCAAGAAGCGATAAGACGCCGCGCAAGCGACGGGCTGCCGCACTTGCACAGGCTGTGGCTTCTGGTCGAAATGCGCCCAGCATGAGCAAGCGCGTGATCATCGTGGGCGCAGGGGTGATTGGCCTCTTCTGCGCGCTGCGTTTGGCGAAGTCCGGCGCGCAAGTGGTGGTGCTCGAAGGCGAGCGCGAGGATTTCTCCGTCTACGGTCCAACCGCCTCGCTCGCCGCCGCCGGGATGCTCGCGCCGATCAGCGAAGCCACTGGCGATGCCGACGAACACAAGCTCGCGCTTGAATCCTTCGAAATCTGGAAGCGGCTGACGCCCGGCTCGCTCTGGGAAGACGGCGTGCGCTTCGATGGCGCCGTTGTAATCTCACCCGACGAGGCGCTGCGCGCGCGTGCCGGCTCGCGCAAGCTGACGCCGCTCAATGCCGCGCAATGGAAGAAGCGCACAGGCATTGATGCGCGTATCGATACGGGCGTGTTCATCGAAGACGAAGGCGTCGCCGATCCCATCCGCGTGCTGAGCGGCATCGCTATGGATGCGCGCCGGCATGGCGTGCAGACCTTGTTCGCCAACGATGTGGGCGAGGTGACGGGCAATAGCGTCGAGTCATTCGATACTGGAATATATGAGGCCGACGCGGTGTTGCTCGCGCCAGGCGCATGGGCCAGCACGGCGATGTGCGAATTGGCGCCGGCGCTGAAGCACGTGACGCCAGCGAAGGGACAGCTCGTGCCGGCGTCATTGCCAGGTTCGCTCGGGCCGAACATTCACGCGCAGGATTTTTATCTGGCGCGGCGCATGGACGATGATGTCGTGCTCGGCGCGACGATGGAGCCCGGCAGAAGCGACCGCGTACCCTCCGAGACCGCTGCGCAGGACTTGCTCGCGAAAGCAGAGAAAGTGTTCCCTGGCCTTGTGCGTCAGCGCGAAAAGGGTTGGGCAGGCGTGCGGCCGATGTCGCCGGACGGCGCGCCGATCGTCGGCAAGAGCGGGGACGTTTGGGTGGCGAGCGGTCACGGCCGCAATGGCTGGCTGCTTGCGCCCATCACCGCGGAAATCATCGCAACTGAGATCATGGGCGGCGAACGCGACGCTTTGTGGTCACGCTATTCACCAGATAGGTTTGCATCATGAGCATTGGCATTGAACTCACCGAAGCGCAGGCGGCGATCCAGGACGCCGTCGGCAAGATCTGCGCGAAGTACGACGATCATTATTGGCTGAAGACCGACGAGAGCGGGAAATTCCCGGAAGCGTTCGTTGACGACATCGCCGCAGGCGGCTGGCTTGGCGTGGCGATGCCGGAGCATGTCGGCGGCGCGGGCCTTGGGCTCACTGAAGCTGCGTTGATGATGCAGACGGTGGCGCAATCCGGCGCGGGCTTCTCCGGCGCAAGCGCGATCCACCTCAACATTTTCGGCCTGATGCCGATCGTAAAATTCGGCACGCGCGAACAGCAAGAGCGCTTCTTGCCGGATGTCATCAGCGGCAAGGACAAAGCCTGCCTCGCCGTCACCGAGCCGAACTCCGGCCTCGACACGTCGAGCTTAGAGACCAAAGCCGAGCGCACCAATTCCGGCTATCGCATCACTGGCCGCAAGATTTGGACGACCAACGCGCAGCGCGCCAATAAGATGCTGATCATTGCGCGCACGACGCCGAAGGATCAGGTGACAAAGGCGACCGAGGGTCTGTCGCTTTTCTATGTCGATTTCGATCGCACCAAGATCCAAGCCGACCCAATTCCAAAAATGGGCCGCAAGGCGGTGGAGTGCAACACGCTCTTCATCGAAGGGCTTGAGGTGTCGAAGGACGATCTCGTCGGCGAAGAGGGCGCGGGCTTCAAGATTTTGCTCAGCGGCCTCAACCCGGAGCGCATTCTGTTTGCGGCGGAATCCGTCGGCCTCGGCCGCGCAGCTTTGCGTCGTGCGGCGCAGTACGCGAACGAGCGCGTCGTGTTCGGCCGCCCGATCGGCAAGAACCAAGGCGTCGCGCATCCGCTGGCGAAGTGCTGGGCGGAACTTGAAGCCGCGAACTTGCTCGCGTTCAAAGGCGCGGCGCTGTTCGACGCCGGCAAGGAATGCGGCGCGGAAGCGAACGCCGCGAAATATCTCGGCGGCGAAGCTGGCTTCCGTGCGTGCGAAGCCTCGGTGCTCGCCCACGGCGGCATGGGCTACGCGAAGGAATATTTCGTCGAACGTTATTTCCGTGAGGCAATGATCGCGCGCATCGCCCCGGTCTCCCGCGAAATGATCCTGAACTACATCGCCGAACGCGTGCTGGGCCTACCGAAGAGTTATTGATGCGTTTGGCGGGATGGGCGTCTGCGGTTCACAAATGGCTCGCGCTGATCATCGGCGTGCAGATGCTGCTTTGGATCGCGTCTGGGCTGTTCTTTGCGGTCTATCCGATCGAGCGCGTGCGCAGCGAACATCGGCTCGCGCACGTCCCGCCCGCGCCGTTGAGCGATCTGCCGAACACGTCGGACATTATCGCCTTGCTGCCGACGGCGCCCGCAAAACTCACGTTCGAGCGCGATGCGCGCGGGCGTGTCGTTGCGGTGGCTGAGTTGGCGGAAGGCCGCGCGGCGTTGATCGACCTCGCCGAGCGCCGCGTGATCTCCCCGCTGAGCCAGCAGGATGCGACAGACATTGCGCGTGCGGCGATAGCGGGCGCGCCGGCCGTGCGCGAAGCGCTGCTTGTGACGGAGCCAAGCCCCGAATATCGCGGCGCGCTGCCCGCGTGGCGGATCGCCTTCGACGACGAAGAGGGGCTTGCAGTCTACGTCGCCGCGGACACCGGCCGCGTCACGGCGCGGCGCTCCGATCTCTGGCGTGTCTATGATGCGCTTTGGGCGCTTCACATCATGGATTGGCGCGACCATGAGAATTTCAACACCGGCTTGCTGATCGCCGCATCAGTGTTGGCGCTCATCGTGTCGATCGCCGGCTTCATTTTGTTTCCGTTCCGATTGAGCTTCGGGATGCGACCGAAACGTTAACGGCGCATTTACCATTCCCGCGCACGTCGGAAGCATGAGCGATCCGATCAGGCCGGTCGCGCCCGAGACGGGCGTGCAGGGCGCCATCCGCCGCGCGGCGGATGCGACCGGCGTCGATTTCTCGCTGCTCGTTGAGACTGCGCGGCGCGAAAGCGCGTTCAATCCGAATGCGCGCGCCGGCACATCGTCGGCGACGGGGCTGTTTCAGTTCATCGAGAGCACTTGGTTCGACATGGTGCGTCGCCACGGCGCCGAACACGGGCTCGGCCAATATGCAGCGGCGCTGCAGCAAGGCGCGAACGCGGAAACGCGCCGCGAAATCCTCGCGCTGCGCACCGATCCCGAACTTTCCGCGCGTATGGCCGGTGAGCTTGCGCGCGAAAACGCAAACGCGCTGCAGCAAAAGCTTGGCCGCGCGCCAAGCGCTGGCGAATTGTATGCAGCGCACGTGATGGGCGTTGGCGGGGCGGGGCGCTTGATCGAAGCGGCGGCGCAAGGTGCGCCGGATGCGTCCGTGCTTTTCCCGCGCGAAGCAGCAGCCAACCGCGGCCTCTTCTACAGCGACGGCGCACCACGCAGCGCGCAGGGCTTGCTTGACCGCCTCTCTCTCGACGCGGACGCGAGCATGAACTCAGGCGCGCGCGTGCGCACGGATTATGCGCGCGGCGGTGACGGCGCGATCTCGCCGGCGCTGGCGCAGGCGCTGTTCCAGATGGCGCTGATGCCGCTGCTGCGCGGCTCGGAGCAAAACGAGCAGCGCAACCCGCTGCAGCAGGCGCTCGCCGCCTATGCGCGGGTCAGCGGAAACTGATTTAGGCTGTTGCGAAGCCGTAACGGCTCGCCTTTGGCAAGTGTTCGTTAAGGGCTGGGGCCAAGGCTGAGCAACGCTGCCTTGGTGCGAGTCGCGCCAGGGCCGGAGGCTTTGCGGGAAATGTCGATCGTCACCATGCGCTCCAAGTTGACCGACAGCGACATCCGGACCCTGATCAAGGGCCCGACCGAGGAAGATCGCGCGCAAGCCGCGCACAAGATCTGCCGCTGCATCGATGAGATCGATCTCGCCGCCGATGATCGCGCGCACGCGGAAAACATCATCGCCATCATGGCGCAAGACGCGGCCATCTTGGTGCGCCGCGCGCTTTCGGTGGCGCTAAAGAATTCGCCGAAGCTGCCGCGTGACATCGCCAACAAGCTCGCGCGCGATATCGAGTCCGTCGCGCTGCCGGTGATACTCAACTCGCCGACATTGACCGATAGCGATCTCGTCGAGATCGTCCGCACGTGCCCGCCATCGAAGCAGGTTGCGGTGGCGAGCCGCGAGCGTGTTTCGACAACCGTCACCGGTGCGATCGCGCAATTCGGTGCGCCGCAAGCGGTGGAGCGCGCGCTGGCGAACGACAACGCCATCTTTAACGAAGAAGGGCTCGACACCGCGCTTGTGCGTTTCGCCGATCTCTCCGAGATCACGACGGCGATGGTGCATCGCAACGTGCTGCCGGTGTCGATCACCGAGAAGCTCGTGTCGTTGGTGACGGGCGAGCTGTTCGATCACCTTGTCAACAATCACGAATTGCCGCCGCAGCTGGCGATCGAACTCGCCATGGGCGCACGCGAGCGGGCGACGATCGATATCGTTGAGCAAGCGGGCAGGCAGAATGATATCGCATCGTTCGTGCAGCAGCTGAGCTTGAACGGGCGTCTCACGCCGTCGCTGATCATGCGCGGCCTGTGCTTGGGGCACATGGAATTTGTCGAGCACGCCATGGCCGAGCTTGGCGGGCTTACGCATCAACGCACGTGGCTGATGATCCACGACAGCGGTCCGCTTGGCCTCAAAGCCGCGTTCGATCGCGCGGGTTTGCCGCCGCGTCTCTTCCCGTCATTCCGCGCCGCGGTGGACGTCTATCATCAGATGGAGCGCGAGGGCGGCGTGCATGATCGCATCGTCTTCCGCCGCCGCATGCTGGAACGCACGCTGACGCTCTTCCAGACGATCCCGAAAGACGATCTCGATTATCTGCTGGAAAAGCTCGACGCCACCGGCCTGCAGCCCGAGCGCGTCGCCGCCGTTTAGCGCAAACCCGCTTCAGCGAACGGGCCGCCGCCACGATCAAAACCGGCGATGGCGAGCAGTTTCGCTTGGCTGGCGCTGCGCACAGTTTCCGCCGTGATCACGAGGCCTGCGGCTTTCGCCGCGAGCAGGCGACGGCCGAGCGGCGTACGGTCGCCATCCTCAAGCGCGAGATAGGGGTTCGGCGTCTCCGGCGCTTCGAGCACGACTTCGCTGTAGAGCGAACGCGCCTTGGCGCCGAACGGCAGCGGGCAATCGGGATCGCCGCGCAGGATCACGCCCCAGCCGCGCGCGCGTAGCTCTTCCGCAAGCTGCGGGCCTTTGGAGACGATCTCACGCTCGCACAGTTCAAACCCCAACGCGCGGCGCGTGCAGCCGGCTTCAACCGCCGCTTCGCTCAGCAAGTCCGCTTCGAGCGAACCGTAGAGCTGAGCGGGGACAGCAAGCGCCAGCACGCCGTTTGCGCCGCGCTCGCGCCATTGCATGCGCGCAGCGCGCAGAACGCGCGAGAGGTTGGTGAAGGCGAACGCTTCCTTCGCCGCGCCGCGCGGGCGCACGACGCCCGCCGCCAGCGCGCCAACGCGCAGGTCGACACGCGCGCCCAACGTGAAGGCGAGAGCGTCCGCTGCGGGCATGCGCGGGAAGGGGATGACGTTTGTGGCTCGCACAATCCGCGCATTATGCGGAAACGCCGTTAAAAAACGGGGGGCCGAACAGGGTTAGAGCTGCGTTAAACCGGGGCGACGCCCAGCGCTTCCACCTCGGCGCTCAGCGTCTTCACGAGCGCTGCGCCCACCGGGTGAGACGTTGACGAAATCTTATCGCGCACCGCCGCGCGGATGGCGTCGATATGCGCGCGCGCCAGCGCCGGATTGGCGGCGGCGGCGGTTTTGCCCGCGTCGGTTTCGATCAGGCGGCAAAGCGATGCCGCGATCTGCGTGACGATCGGATAGCCGTACGTGGTGCCGACGCCCTTCAGGTCATGGGCCGCGCCGAACACCGGTTCGAGCCATTCGGCGCTCCAATTCAAGCTGTCAGCGGCGATGCGCGCCGCTTGCAGTTTCGACACTTCCGCGTCGAGCCAGCCTGGGAAAGCGCCAGAAAGCGATTGCATGGCCTCATCGGCGCGCGCCAGCGCCGCGTCGTCGAACACGGGGCGCTTCAGTTCGAGCACGCGCCTGCCCATCTCGGCCGGATCAATGAGTTCGACTTTCGCCATATCAGCGTGACTGTCGCCCGCCCTGGTGAACAGAGCGTTGACGGCTCAGACGCTGAATTGTTCGCGCAGCACCCGCTCGTCGAGGGCGTGGCCGGGATCGAACAGCAGCGTTAGGGCGGAGGCGGATTCTTCGCGGATCACCACGGCGGCGATATCGCGGATTTCCGTGTTGTCGGCTGAGCAGCTGACGCGGCGGCGTTCAGCCTCAAGCACCTCGAAGCGCACGACCGCCGATTGCGGCAGCAGCGCGCCCCGCCAGCGGCGCGGGCGGAAAGCGCTGATCGGGGTCAGCGCCAGGAGCCGCGAATGGATCGGCAGGATCGGCCCGTGGGCGGAGAAATTGTAGGCGGTAGAGCCGGCGGGCGTGGCGACCATGGCGCCATCGCACAGCAATTCCGGCATGCGCTCGGCGCCGTCGACGATGATACGCACGCGGGCCGATTGCGCGCTTTGGCGCCAGAGCGAGACTTCGTTGAACGCCCGCTCGATGATCGTTTGGCCGTCCATCGTCTCGGCCTTGGCGACGAGCGGGCGGATCTTGACCGGCTCGGCCTTGCTCAGCCGCTCAGCCAAATTCTCCTCATTGTAGTCATTCATGAGGAAGCCGACGGTGCCGCGGTTCATGCCGTAGACGGGCTTCTTGTCCTTCAGCCGCCGGCGCAGCGTGTCCAACATGTGGCCATCACCGCCGAGCGCGACGATCACGTCAGCCTCGGCCTCGCCAACCTCGCCATAGGCGTGGCGCAAACGGCGGAGCGCGTCTTGCGCTTCGGGGCGCGCGCTAGAGGTGAACGCAAGCTTCATTCGCGACCTTTGCTTATACGGGCCGAGGGCCTTAAGCTTCCCTAACATAGGGAAGATGAGGAGCCAGGCACATGGCCGACGACGCCGGTACTTCACTTAAGGGAAGGGTGAGCGCCGAGGAATGGCAAGCGCGCGTGGATTGCGCGGCGCTCTATCGCCTGGTGGCGCTCCATGGCTGGGACGACATGATCTTCACGCACATCTCGATGCGCGTGCCCGGCCCTGAGCACCATTTCCTGATCAACCCGTACGGGATGTTTTTTGAGGAAATCACCGCCTCGTCGCTGGTGAAAGTCGATCTCGACGGCAACATCGTCGCGCCGACGAATTACTACATCAATCCGGCGGGCTTCACGATCCACTCGGCCATCCATGCCGCGCGCGAAGATGCGCTCTGCGTCATCCATCTGCACACCGATGCGGGCGTCGGTGTTTCAGCGCAAAAGGACGGCCTGCTGCCGCTGACGCAAAACGCGCTGTTGCTGCGCAACGGCTTGGCGTTCCACGATTACGAAGGCGTGGCGCTCAATCTCGATGAGCGCGAGCGCTTGGTGAAGGATATCGGCGACAAGAAGCTCATGCTTCTGCGCAATCACGGCACGCTGGCGGTGGGTTCAACGGCGGCGGAAGCGTTCATCGGCATCTTCTTCTTGGAGCGGGCATGCGCGCAGCAAGTGAACGCCTTGAGTGCGGGCAGGGAGAACGTGCTGATCGCTCCGGAAGCAGCGCAAACGGAAGCCGCGGGCCAAGGCCGCGGTCTCGGCATGGTGTCGGGCCTCGCGTGGCCGGGCCTCAAGCGCAAGCTCGATCGTCATCTGCCGGGCTACGATTCCTAAGCTTCCTCGCCGCGTCCGCAGCGCCTGCGCCCGCTTGGGCAGGCGCGTGGATCGTTCCTGACGAAGGCCAGCAGATTTGGTCCGGCGCCGCGGGCATGCGCGGCGACGACGAAATCCTGTTTCTGGAAAACGCGATCTATTACGAGCAGCCGCTGCACGAGCGCGTCTCGGTGGTGGCGACGCCATGGATCGAGCAAGGCGCCGATGTTGGCGAAGAAGGCTGGCGCGCCGAAGTAGGCCTCGCGCTCAAGACGGCGATCCTCCGTGACGAGAACACGGCGCTGGCGATCCAGGGCGGCGTGGTCTGGAATTCCTGGCCCAATTTCGGCTGCGCGGAGACGGGCGCCGAACTGCGCTTCCTGGCCGGGCAGTCGTTTGGCGAGACCGGGTTCGCAAACGCCGAGTATGGCCGTCGGGTTTTTGAGGGCGATTGCGGCGGCGAGCGGCTCGATCTCACCATCGGCTACCGCCCAGCCGAAGGCTTCTTGGCGATGGGGCAGGTCTTTTATGACGCCGCGCTCCGGGGCGACGAGACGGTAAAGGCCCAGATCAGCATTGTCCGCTTCGGCCTGGGCGACCGAGGCATCCAAATCGGCCTCCGCGCTCGTATAGACGATGGATTTACTGAACCGGCCTTGGTCGTCGCCTATTGGGGACGCCCAGGCGACTGACTTAGGCGACGAACGACTGTACAAGCGACACAACTCCGCAACATCTTTGCTGTAGAGACCGCTACAAATGTTGGGGTTATTCAAACGCTACGGCTTCGCCGGGGTGGTCGCAGGCGCGCTCGCCCTGATGACGTTGGTCGTGCTCGGAAAGAGCCTGTTTTCTGGTGGTGACGCGGGTGCGGGCCAAGGCGGCCCGCCCGGCATGTCTCAGATGAAGGGCAAGGGCGGGCCGGGTGGCCCGGGCGGCGGCGCACTGGTCGCTGCGCAAGCGGCTGCGCGCCACACCTTCTCCGACGCCATTCAAGCGCTTGGCACCGCGCAAGCGCGCGAGAGCATCGTGCTTACGCCGAAGGTCGCCGACACCATCCGTCGCATCCGCTTCGAAAGCGGCGCGCGCGTTCGCGCCGGCCAAGTGCTCGTTGAGCTCTCGAGCGTCGAGCAATCCGCTTCGCTCGCGGAAGCCAACGCCTCGAACGCCGCCGCGCAAGAAGCATTGCGTCGTGAGCAAGAGCTGTTCGATCGCGGCTTTGCTTCGCAGGCGCGTCTCGACACCGTGCGCGCTGCCGCTGACGCCGCCGCCGCGCGCGTGAACGCCGGCTCGTCGCGCATCGACGATCGCACCATCCGCGCGCCGTTCTCCGGCGTCGTCGGCCTCCGGCTCGCAAGCCCCGGGCAATATGTGCGCCCGGGCGATCAGATCGGCACGCTCGACGATCTCTCGGAGATCAAGCTCGACTTTGACGTTCCCGAAACGCGCCTCGCACAACTTGCCAACGGCGTGCGCATCGTCGCGCGCACCGCCGCCTTCCCGGATCGCACCTTCGAAGGCACGATCTCGCAAGTCGACAGCCGCATCGACCCGACGACGCGGACGGTGCGCGTACGCGCGCTGCTGCCGAATCCGGGCGAAATCATTCGCGCTGGGATGCTGATGACGGTGCAGGTTCAGTCGAACCCGCGCCAAGCGCTCGCCGTGCCGGAAATCGCCGTGCTCGATCAGATCGACGGCGCCTACGTCTATCGTGTGCGAACGGCGGAAGGCGGCGCCTCGGCTGAGCAGGTGCGCGTGCGGGTTGGCCAACGCAGCGGCGGGATGGCCGAAATCCTCGAAGGTATTGGCGAAGGCGATCAGATCATCGTCGAAGGCGTGCAGAGCGTCCGTCCTGGGCAGCCTGTTCGCCTCGGCAGCGAAGGCGGCCAATTGCGTGACCGCATGCCCGCCGCATCGACTGCGCCCGCGCCGCAGAACGCCCCACAACGCCGGAGCTAGAACCCCGTGACGCTTTCAGACCTTTCGGTCCGCCGCCCGGTTCTCGCGACAGTTTTCTCGCTGATCATTATCGCCTTCGGCGCGATCTCGTTCACGAACCTGCCTCTGCGTGAGTTGCCGGACGTCGACCAGCCGGTCGTCTCTGTGAGCGTCTCGTATCCCGGCGCTTCGGCGCAGGTGGTTGAAAACCAGATCACGCGGCCGATCGAAGACCAGCTCTCCGGCATCGACGGCATCGATCTCATTCGCTCGTCGAGCCGTGACGGGCGTTCGTCGGTCAATATCGAGTTCACGCTCGACCGCGATCTCGAGGACGCCACCAACGACGTGCGCAACGCCGTCAGCCGTGCGCAGGGCCAATTGCCCGTCGATGCGCTTGAGCCGGTGGTGCAGAAGAGCGACGCCGATTCCGAACCGATCCTCTGGTACAGCCTTGAGTCCACGACGCTCGATCGCGTCGCGCTGACGGACTACGCCGAACGCTACATCGTTGACCGCCTGTCCGTGCTCAACGGCGTCGCCAGCGTGCGCGTGTTCGGCGGTTTGACGCGCTCGCTGCGCATTTGGCTCGACACCAACGCCATGGCCGCGCGCGGCCTGACAGTGCAGGACGTCGAGACCGCGCTGCGCTCACAGAATATCGAACTGCCGGCCGGTTACGTGCAGAGCGAGCAGCGCGACTATCAGGTGCGCGTTGCGCGTGCGTTCGAGACGCCCGAGCAATTCCAGCGCCTGCCGTTGCGCAGCGATGCCGACGGCGCGGTCGTGCGTCTGGGCGATGTCGCCCGCATCGAGATCGCGCCCGACGAAACCCGCCGCACCTTCCGCGGCAACGGCACCGACCAGGTCGGTTTCGGCGTCGTCCGGCAATCGCAATCCAACGCGCTTGATGTTGCTGAAGCGGTGAAGGCCGAAGTTGAGCGCATGGAAGCCTCGCTTCCCGAGGGCGTGCATATCGCGCTCACCACGGATGCGACGCTCTTCATCGACCGCGCCATCGAGCGCGTCGGCGCGACCCTGATCGAATCGACGCTGCTCGTCGTTTTCGTGATCTTCCTGTTCCTGGGCAGCTGGCGGGCCGCGTTCGTGCCGGCGGCCGTGATTCCGGTCTGTCTGATCGGTTCGTTCCTGATCCTGGCGATCTTCGGGTTCTCGATCAATTTGCTGACCTTGATGGCGCTCGTGCTGGCCATCGGTCTTGTCGTCGATGACTCGATCGTCGTGCTCGAAAACGTGCAGCGGCGCGTCGATACTTTGGGTGAGCCGCCGCTGGTCGCCGCCGAGCGCGGCACGCGCCAAGTGTTCTTCGCCGTTATCGCGACGTCCGCGGTGCTCGTGGCGGTGTTCGCGCCGCTTCTGTTCGTCGGCGGCTATGTCGGGCGCTTGTTCGTTGAGCTTGCCGTAACCGTGGCCGGCGTCGTCGTGATCTCGGCGTTCGCCGCGCTCTCGCTGTCGCCGATGATGTGCTCGAAGCTCGTCAAGCCAGCCAAGCAAAGCACGCGGCTGACGCGCTTCGTCGACAATGTGCTCGACAAGCTGCGCTCCTCTTATCGCCAGTCCCTGGAAGCGGCGATGAACGCCAAGGCGATCGTGTTCGCCGTGTTCGGGTTCGTGGTTCTCGGCGGCGGATTCATCTTCACGCAGCTTTCATCGGAACTCACGCCGACCGAAGACCGCGGCATGATGGGCATTAACATCACAGCCCCGGAAGGCGCCGGCTTCGAGTACACGCAACGTATCGCGCTCCAAGTCGAAGCGATCTTGATGGAGTACGTCGAGTCCGGCGAGATCGCCCGGATCAACATCATGGCGCCGGGCTTCGGTGACCAGGGCACGGCGCGCTTCTCCTCCGGCGGCGGCCGCATCATGCTCGTGAACTGGGAAGATCGCGATCGCAGCGCGGCTGACATTGAAACCGAACTGAACCAACGCTTCTCGCAAATTGCCGGCGCGGTGGTTCGCGTGCGCGCGATGAGCGCGTTCCAGCGCGGCGGCGGTGGCGGCGAGGGCGCGTCCATCGTGCTGCTGGGCTCCACTTATGAGCAAACCGCGGCCGTGGCGCAGCGTATCGTCGATCGCTTGCGCGAGAATCCGAACTTCCAACGTCCGCGCATGGATTACGAGCCGAACTCGCCGCGCGTTCTGGTGGAGATCGATCGCGAGCGCGCCGCAGCGCTCGGTGTGTCGGTGCAATCCATCGGCCGTACGCTCGAAGCGACGATGGGGTCGCGCCGTGTGAACACGATCACCGATCGCGGTGAGGAATATTACGTCTATCTGCAAGCCGAACGCGATGAGCGCTCCACGATCGACGATCTCGGCAACAAGTTCGTGCGCTCAGACCGCACGGGCGAACTCGTGCCGCTCTCCACACTTGTGACCTCGCGCACCGTCGGTGACGCTTCCGAGCGCCGCCGCACCAACCGCCAGGCGGCGGTCACAGTTGGCGCCTCCATCCCCGGCGACTACGCCATCGGCGACGCGATCGCAGAGCTTGAGCAAGTCGCCCGCGCCGAAATCGGCAACGAGCCGATCGCAATCGACTACACGGGCGCGGCGCGCCAGTACAAACAAGCGACCGGCGCCATTGGCTTTGCTTTCGGCTTCGCGCTGCTGATCGTGTTCCTGGTGTTGGCGGCGCAGTTCGAGAGCTTCGTCCACCCGCTTGTGATCATGCTCGCAGTGCCGCTCGCGGTTGCGGGGGGATTGTTCGGGCTCTTCCTGTTCGACAACACGCTCAACATCTACAGTCAGATCGGCCTCATCATCCTAATCGCGCTAGGGGCCAAGAACGGCATTCTGATTGTCGAGTTCGCGAACCAGCTGCGCGACGAGGGCAAGTCGATCCGCGACGCCATCCTCGAAGCGTCGGACCTGCGCATCCGCCCAGTGCTGATGACATCGATCGCGACGGTCGTCGGCTCCGTGCCGCTGATTATCGGCCATGGCGCGGGCGCGGAAAGCCGGATGACGATCGGCGTCGTCATCTTCTTCGGCTTGTCTGTCGCGACTTTGCTGACGCTGTTCGTTGTGCCGGTGTTCTACGATCTGTTGGCCAAGTACACGAAGTCGCCGGAAGCGACGGCGCAGCAGATCGAAGCGTACGAGCATCAGGACGCTCTGGCGCGTCCGGCGGAATAGCGCGCCTTACTCGGGCGCGCTTTCGACCATCAGGTAGGCGATCAGATCGCGGCGCTGCGTTTCGTTACGCACGCCCGCGAACGCCATGCGGTTGCCGGGCAAGAATGTCTGCGGGTTTTGCAACCACTGATCCAGTTGCGCGCCGTCCCACACGAAGTTCGCGTCCTGCACGGCTTGCGAATAATTGAAGCCCTCGGCCGAGCCGATCTCGCGGCCAAACACGCCGTGCAGGTTCGGGCCGACGCGGTTCGGGCCGCCGGCATCGATTGTGTGGCAGGAGCGGCACTGCGCGAACACGCGCCGGCCGGCTTCATAATCAGCGGCGTTGTACGGCGCGGGCAGTGCGGCCAAAGCGGTTTGAATTTCTTCCGGGCTCGGACCAGCGGCGGGCGTGGCCGGCGCGGGCGCTTCAGTGCTCGGCGCATTGGATCGCTCGGCCGGGCTGCAGGCAGCCAACGTGAGCATGAGAGCCGAAGCGATCAGAAGCGAAGCGCGCATAATGAACCCCGAATTAGACGCCGCCATTCCTGCGCGCGCCAGTTTTCCACCGCAATCGAGCCCAGGCGCGGCAGAGCGCCGCGTGGTGGTGCCGCCAGAGGGACTCGAACCCCCGACCCCCTGATTACAAATCAGGTGCTCTACCAGCTGAGCTATGGCGGCGCCGGGCGCCCTTTTGCCAGCACGCGAGGGCAATCGGAACCCCCTCAACGGTCTTTCGCAGCTTGGCGCTTTCCCCGGCTGGGCGCGGTTTGATAGGACAGCGCGCCGGTGGGGACGATGGCTCAGAACGCATCAACGGGTCTCAATGCAAAATTGTTCGGGCCTGGCCCGAAGCGCATTCTGTCGCTTGATGGCGGCGGCGTGCGCGGGCTGTTGGCGCTCGGCATTCTGAGCGAGGTCGAGCGGCGGCTGAAGCGCCGCAGCGGCAATCCGAATTTCCGGCTCAGCGATTATTTCGATCTGATCGGCGGCACGTCGACCGGCTCGATCATCGCCGCGGCGTTGGCGATGGGTAAAAGCGTCGGCGAGGTCTCGGCGCTTTATCACGAACTCGCGCCGGCGGTGTTTGCGGCGGAGGGCGCGAATGCCGGCATCCGCAAGGCGCGGTTTGACTCCGATAAACTCAACGACGTGCTCGCGCGCGAGCTTGGCGATCACGAACTCGGTTCGCCGGCGCTGAAGACCGGCTTCGCGGTCTTCGCCAAACGCATCGACACCGGTTCGGCCTGGACGCTGACCAACAATCCGCGCTCGAAATTCTGGGAGGGCCCGCCCGGCGGGTATCCAAACAAGCGCTTTCAAATCCGCCAATTGGTTCGCGCGAGCGCGGCGGCGCCGACTTTCTTCGAGGAATGCCATGTGCGGCTTATTCCCGAAGGCGAGCCCGTGCCAGCCGGTGCGGACGCTGTCGGCGAGTTCGTCGATGGCGGTGTCGCGGCGTTGAACGATCCGAGCCTGCAATTGCTGAAGGTCGCGACCTTGCAGCAATACGGCTTCAATTGGCCATCCGGTGATGATCGGTTGATGATGCTCTCGATCGGCACCGGCTATTGGCGCCCGGCGTTGCGCTACGACACGCTCGACAACGATCTGCTCAACGCCGTCGCGCCGGTCGCCGCGCGCGCGGTGTTCGCGCTGTCGAGCATGATCCACGACGCCTCGCTCAACACGCTGGTGACGATGCAATCGCTCTCTGCGTCGCCGCGGCCGTGGCGCATCAATGGCGAACTTGAAGACATGCGCGGTGGACGTATGTCGCCGGTGCCGTTGCTGCACTTCCAACGCATGGACGCGCGTCTCGACGATGAGAGCGAGATGCGCCGCCTCGATCTCAACTACACGCGCGAAACGCTCGAGCAGATGAAGGACATGGCGACGGGCGACACGACAACGCTCGCGCATCTTGAAGAAATCGGCCGCCGGGCCGGTGATGATTATTTCCGCCGCCGCACGCCCAGCGAGCCCGATTGGGAACGCGCGATCCTTCCGGAACGCTTCGATCCCGACAATTTTACCGGCCCGCCGGCGGGCCCGCCGCAATCTCGGATCGCGGCGATGGGACAAATCTTCTCCGGTCGCCGCAGGGGATAGCGCGCCCGGTCGGTTTCCCTTTGCGGGGGGCGCCGTGGCATGGTTAACCGGAGCCGGCAAAAGGCCAGCTCCGGCGCTGGGGACCGCCCGGACGCGGCGACAAAGGGGACAAGCATGAGCTTCTGGGATTCCGTGTTCCGCGCCGTGTTTGGCAGCCGCAGCAGCAAGACGACCTCTCCGCCACCCCCACCGCCGCCGCGTTCCCCGCCGCCACCGCCGCCAGCCGCGCCGCGCCCGCCGGCAACACCGTCCGCGCCGCCACCGGTTGCGCCGCCAGCGTCACCGCCTGCCGCGCCACCGCCGCCGCCGCCAGCGCATGCGCCGCCAACGCCGCCCGCGCCGCCGCCTGTTGCGCCGCCTCCGCCGCCGGCAGCGCCGCAGCAATCAAATCCGCCCGCGGGCTTCTCGGTCGATGGTCTGCGCGCGCAAAACGCGGCGCGGCTCACCAACGCCGACATCGACGCCGCCGCGCAACGCTTGGGCGTTGAAGCGAATGCGTTGCGTACGGTGATCCGCGTCGAGAGCGCGGGCCCTGGCTTCAGCGCTGACGGCAAGCCGCTCATTCTGTTCGAGCCGTATTGGTTCAGCGTCGCCACGGGCGGGCGCTTCGATGCCTCGAACCCGAACGTCTCGCAGCCGACGGTGCGCCGCGCCGATCTCGGCGGCAATCAAGCAGCCCGCTACGCGAAGCTCAACGAAGCCTACGGTCTCAATCCCGCCGCCGCGCTTGGCGCGACGAGCTGGGGCGCGTTCCAAACGCCCGGCCGCTATTTCGCGCAAGCGGGCTATCCAACCGTGTTCGCGTTCGTCGCCGACATCGCGCAATCGGAAGCGCGCCAGCTTGCGGCGTTCGAACAATATCTGCGCAACCAAAGCCTGATCGACGAATTGCAGCGCAAGGATTGGGAAAGCTTTGCGCGCGCTTATGAAGGCGAGCAGGGCTTCGCGCCCTACGCGACGGCGCTCGCGAGCGCATACGCGACTGTCTCGCGTGAAAATCCGAGCGGCACGCATTTCCTCGATACGCTTGTCGCGGTTTCGCGCGCTGGCCTGACCGTTGCGGACTACGAAGCCGCCGCCGCGCGTCTCGGCTGCGAGCGTGAAGCGATCCAGGCGGTTGTCGAGGTTGAGAGCGGCGCTTCCGGCTTCGCCACCAACGGCAAACCGATCATTCTCTACGAGCCGCACATCTTCTCGCGCCTCACCAGCCGCCGCTTCGATGCAAGCCATCCAACGGTTTCGTATCCGACGTGGGACCGCACGCTCTATCCGCGCGATCAGGCTGGGCGCTGGGCGCAGATGCGCGAAGCATATGGGCTCGATGCGGAAGCCGCCGTCGCGTCGGCGAGCTGGGGCCGCTTCCAGATCATGGGCATGAATTACGAAAAGTGCGGCTTCACCAAAGCCACCGATTTTGTGGCGGACATGGCCAAGAACGAGGTGCAGCAGCTGAAGGCGTTCGAGGGCTTCGTGCGCTCGTCCGGCATTGCTGACGAATTGCAGCGGCTCGATTGGGAAGGCTTTGCGCGCGTCTATAACGGGCCGGGTCAGGTGGAGCGCTATGGGCGCTTGATGCGTGAAGCGTATCAGCGGCTGAAGGGCGTCGCGTAAGGCGACGAACTGGGGGAGAGGGCGATGGGTATCTTTGACGCATTGTTCCGCGCGATCTTCGGAAGCCGCGGCAGCAAGGGCACGACCGTCAACACGTCGCCGCCGCCCGGCCCGAAACCCGCGCCACCGGCGCCGCCGCCCGCGCCGCCGCCACCACCTCCGCCGCCACCTGCGCATGGCAATGCATCGCCACCTCCGCCGCCAAGACCGCCCGCGCCACCGGCGCCGCCCGTGCAGCCGACGGATTATCTCTCAACACTGCGCGCCGAGAGCCGCACGCCGCTGGTGCGCGCGGATTTCGAACGGGTCGCCGCGGCGTTGAATTGCGAGTGGGAAGCTGTGGCCGCTGTTGCGGAAGTGGAGTCCGGTCCGCTTGGCGGGTTCGGCGCTGATGGCCGCCCGATCATTCTCTATGAGCGCCATCTCTTTTCGCGCCACACCAACCGCATCTATGACGCGACGCACCCAACGATCTCCAACCGCACCGCCGGCGGCTATCCGCGCACGCAAGCCGAACGCTGGGCGCAGCTCACCGAGGCTTACGCGCTGGATCCCGAAGCGGCTTTGAAGAGCGCGAGCTATGGCCGCTTCCAAGTGCTCGGCCAGAATTTCCCGAACGGCGGTTTCCCGAACGCGCATGCGTTCGTGTCGTCGATGGCGCGTTCGGAGCAGGGGCAATTGCAGAGCTTCGTCGATTTCGTCCGCGCCAATGGCTTGGCCGACGAGCTGCAGCGCAAGGACTGGGTCGGCTTCGCCAGCCGCTACAATGGCCCGGCTTACGCGCAATTCCAGTACGACACGAAAATGGCGGCGGCCTACCAGCGGCTGAAGAGCAATCCGATCGCGTGACGTTTAGGCCGGGCCGGCGCCTTGCTTTGGCCCGGCCCGAGCGCCTACATGCGGCCTCCCATGGCCCGCTACCTCATCACCTCCGCGCTTCCGTACATCAACGGCATCAAGCACCTCGGCAATCTGGCTGGGTCGATGCTGCCGGCGGACGTGCATGCGCGCTTCCGTCGCCTGCAGGGGCACGAGGTGCTCTATATCTGCGCCACCGACGAGCACGGCACGCCGGCGGAACTCGCCGCCGCTGAAGCCGGTCAGGACGTGCGCACCTATTGCGACGCGCAATACAAAATCCAGAAGGACGCTTGCGACGGCTTCCGTCTGTCGTTCGATCATTTCGGCCGCTCCTCCAATCCGCCGAACCACAAGCTGACGCAGCATTTCTGCGAAGCTTTGGAAAAAAACGGCCTGATTGAGGAACGCACCTCGAAGCAGATCTATTCGATTGACGACAAACGCTTCCTGCCGGATCGCTACGTTGAGGGCACATGCCCCGTGTGCGGCTTCGAACGCGCGCGCGGCGATCAATGCGACAATTGCCAGACGCTGCTCGATCCGATTCAGCTGAAGAACCCGCGCTCGAAGATTTCCGGCTCCACCAACGTCGAGCCGCGCGACACCGCGCATCTCTTCTTGCTGCAGCCGAAAATGCAGGAGCGCGTGCGCGCTTGGGTCGACAAGGCCGAGGCTTGGCCGTCTCTGGCGCGTTCGATTGCGTACAAATGGCTCGATGAAGGCTTGATCGATCGTTCGATCACGCGCGATCTTTCCTGGGGCATCAAGGTCACACAGAACGGCGCACCACGCGCGGGCTTTGAGAACAAGGTGTTCTACGTCTGGTTCGACGCGCCGATCGAGTACATCGGCTCAACCGTCGAATGGTCCGAGGCGACCGGCAATGATTGGGAGCGCTGGTGGCGCACTGACAAAGGCGCGAGCGACGTCACCTATGTCGAGTTCATGGGCAAGGACAACGTCGCCTTCCACACGGTGAGCTTCCCAATCACCATCATGGGCTCGGGCGAGCCGTGGAAGCTTGTTGATCAGCTGAAAGCGTTCAACTGGGTCACCTGGTACGGCGGCAAGTTCAGCACGAGCGAGAAGCGCGGCATCTTCATGGACCAAGCGCTTGAGCTTCTGCCGAGCGATTATTGGCGCTGGTATCTGATGGCGAACGCGCCGGAGAGCTCGGACGCTGCGTTCACGCTGGAACAATTCCAGCAGACCATCAACGCCGACCTCGCCAACGTGTTCGGCAATTTCGTGAACCGCATCACGCGCTTTGCGGCGTCGAAATTCGACAGCGAAGTGCCGGATGGCGGCGCGCCTGGGCCGCTTGAAGAAAAGCTCGCGAAGGAATTTCACGAACGCCTCGCCGCGCTGACGCAATTCCACGAGCAGATGGAATTCCGCAAAGCGGCGGCGGAGCTGCGCGCGCTTTGGGTGGCGGGCAACGAATACCTGCAAGTCGCCGCGCCCTGGACCGCGATCAAAACCGATCGCGACGCCGCAGCGGTTGGCGTGCGCACCGGGCTCAACCTCGCGGTGCTCTACGCGATCCTCGCCCAACCCTTCGTGCCCGACGCCGCGAAAGCGGTGCTCGACGCGATCGGCGTGCCCGAGGCGAACCGCATGTGGCCGAAGGTTGGCGATGCCGGCCTCTTCGACGCGCTGCCGCGCGGCATGAAATTCAATCCGCCGGATGTTCTGTTCCGCAAAATCGAGGACACAGACGTCGCCGCGTGGGCCGAACGCTTCGGCGGCGGCGCTTAAGCGCACACCTCACTCGCGCATCAATTCCCTGTGAGACACGGACGAATGGTGTGATCCGCACGACGAGCGAAGTCGTGGTTACGCGTGCGCGCAGCTAGAGACGTTGCATGGACGGACATGCAGGCCCTGTGCGCATCGATGGCGACGAGTTTCTGAAGGCGGCGCGCGATGCATCGATCGCCGCACGCGCGCAAGCTGGCCTGAACGGCGCGCAAGCGCGCGTGCATTTGCCGGAATTTCTACCGCAACGCGTTGCGCGCCAGATGAGCGATGATTGCGCGAAGCTCAATTGGAAGCTGTTGCTCAACGAGGGTCAGCAATCGTTCCACGTGCCGTTCGATCATCTGGCGAAGATGACACCCGAGCAGCGCAACGCGATGCTGTCGAACGTGTACGGCAATGCGCGCGATCGGTTTCAGTTTCTCTACGAATGCTCGCATGTCGCGGAGGACTACGAATCCGGCGTCGCACGTGCAGGCCCGATTGCTGAGTGGTACGCGCTCATGAATTCCGAGCAGGGCATCGCTGCCTTGCGCGCGCTCACCGGCGATGATCGGATCAATTACGCCGACGCCATCGCCACGCGGTACCGGCCTGGACATTTCCTGACGCAGCACAATGACGAGGTCGCCGCTGAGGGACGGCTTTATGCGTACGTGCTCAATCTCTCGCCGCAATGGCGCGCGGACTGGGGCGGGCTCTTGATGTTCATCGCCGACGATGGCCACATCGCAGAGGCGTTCACGCCGCGTCTGGGCGCGCTCAACATCTTCCGCGTGCCGCAAGCCCATTCCGTGAGCGTCGTTTCGCCGTTTGCCGGCGCGCCGCGTTACTCCATCAGCGGCTGGTTTCGCTCTTCCCGCCCGGCGGCGCGGGCTTAAACGGCACACTCCCCAACGGAAGCCCTTCTTCCACCCTGGCGGTGCTGGACGCCGCGCGCCCGCGCCCCTAAAGCTGGCCCATCGGGGTATTGGAGCGTCCTAAGGGGAGGGGTGTGACGATGCAGGAATTCATCGATTCCGCGGTGCAGGTGTTGCGTGACGGTTTCACGCAGATCAACGATCCCAAAGGCCTCCTGATCGCCCTCGCGGCGACGGTGTTCATGGGCTCGTGGAAGCAATGGTTTCCGATCGCGCTTGTCTCGGTCGTGGTTCACATCGCCATCGAACGCCTCGCGCCAGTGTTGGCGGGTGACGGCGGCGAGGTGACGCTGCCGCCTCTGATGGACGAAGCCTTCTGGACGCGCACCGGCGTGCTGTTCGTCGGCTATCTGATCGTGATCGCAGTGTTCTTCTTCGTGAAGCGCATGCTCACCGGCGGTGGCAAAGCCCACTAACGCTGGCGCGCCGCTTCGTAGAGCGCGATCGCGGCGGCCACTGACACGTTCAAGCTTTCCATGTTCGGCGCAATCGGAATGCGTGCGCGCTTCGCGCACGCTTCAGCCACGCCTTCGCGTAAGCCCTTGCCTTCAGCGCCGAGCACGAACGCGCTTGGCTTCGTCGTGTCGATCGCGTCGCCCAGAGACACATCGCTTTCGCCTTCCAGCGCGATGGTGACGTAGCCCATCGCGCCGAGGTCGCTGATGGCGCGCGAGATGTTGGCGACGCGCACGTGCGGCACGATCTCGATCGCGCCAGCTGAAGCTTTCGCGAGCACCCCCGTCAGCGGTGGCGAGCGACGATCCTGCATGATTATGGCGCGCGCGCCGAACGCTGCCGCCGAGCGGAATGCGGCGCCGACATTCTGCGGATCAGTGACGCTATCGAGCACAAGCACAGGCCGGCCATCGGCTGGGCCGCACGCAGCTTCCAGAGACAATGGCTCAAGCGGGCTTGCACGCACCGCGAGGCCCTGGTGCACCGCGCCTGGCGGCAGCATGCCGTCGATGGCGTCTGGGTCGAGGATATGTATGTCGAGACCCTCGGGCAGCCGCGCGGCCGAGTTCCGCGTCGCAACGACGCGCTCGATCCGCCGCGCCGGGTTGGCCAGAGCGGCAAGGCTCGCATGAATGCCCCAAACCCACGACGGGCCGCCGGTTTCAGCCTCAAATTGCCGCCGAGGCGTGCGCATTTGAGGCGCTGCGGGAGCGCCATGACGTGGCTTGAGCGGGGGAGGGGACCTGACTATAAGACGCGCTCCGCGAAAGACCGGGTGGCTTTATTGCCTCCTGATACGTCGCGGAAGCAAGGCTGGACAGGTGGCCGAGTGGTTAATGGCAGCAGACTGTAAATCTGCCCGCGCGAGCGTACGCTGGTTCGAATCCAGCCCTGTCCACCAGCCTTCGCTGCGCGCAGAGCAGCGAAGGCTGCCGCGCCGGAGCCTGTAAGGCGTAGCCGGGCGCCATGGCATCGCGCGCAGCTTCGGCTCGGTAAACCAGCACGAGGGATGCCTTCCGATGCGCTTCGTCTACATCTTGGAGAGCTTGGCAGATGCCGAGCACTTTTACGTAGGGCAAACTGAAGACGTCGATGCGCGTCTCGCCAAGCACAATGCAGGCGCAGTCAGTCACACATCCAAGTTTCGTCCTTGGCGGCTTAAGAATGTGATCGGGTTTGCGAACGAGGAGCGCGCCGCTCTCTTCGAAAAGTACCTCAAATCTGGTTCAGGCCGTGCCTTCGCGAAGAAGCGCTTCTAGCGCTACTTCGCGAACTGCACCGGCGCGAAGGGCAACGCTGGCGCTTCCAGCGCGCGGATAAGATCGGCGACTGGCATTGGCTTTCCGATCAAGAAACCCTGCGCCACGTCGCAGCCCATCGACGCCAGCAGCGCCAACGTCTGTCGCGTCTCAACGCCCTCGGCGGTCACCTTCATGCCCAAGCTGTGGGCGAGATCGATCGTCGACTTGATCAACAGTGCATCGCGACCGCTATCGGCGGCGGAGAGCACGAAAGCTTTGTCGATCTTCAATTCCTGCGCGCGGATTTGTTTCAGATACGAGAGCGAGGAGAGACCCGCGCCGTAATCGTCGATGGAAATACCGATGCCGGCCTCGCCGCAGCGCGCGATGGTGGCGAGCGCGAGTTCGGCGTTGTCGATGATTGCGGTTTCGGTGATCTCGAAGCAGATCGCCGCTTTCGCTTCGGCGATCATCGTCAGCGCCTTGTCCGCGAACGCGTGATCGCTGAGGAGGCGCCCGGAGACGTTCACCGACACCGGCAGATCGTGGCCCGCCGCGCGCATCACCGCTTGTTCCGCGATCGCGCGCGCCAGCACCCATTCCGTGACATTGCGGACGTGGCCGGTTTCCTCGGCCATGCCGATGAACACCTCCGGCGGGATGAGCCCGCGCTGGGGATGGCGCCAGCGCATCAGCGCTTCGACACCATTGATGCGAGAATTGCGCAGGTCGAATTTCGGCTGGTGCGCCAGAAACGCGTCGCCATTCCGCATGCCGGCGTAGAGCTCGCTCATCAGCGCGAGGTTGCGGCGCGGATCGCCATAGAGGGCGGCGTCGAACAGGCCGACGCGCCGGCTCGCGGCGCGCGCCTGGTCAATGGCGACGCTCGCTTGGGTAATGAGATCGCCCACGTTGGCGGCGTTGCGCTGATGCGCGAGCCCGATCGTCACCATCACGTCAACGGAGAAGCCGCCGAGCTTCATCGGCGCATCGATGCGCCGAAGCACGTCGTGCCCTAGCGCCAGCAAAGCCGCATCCGGGCGCGCGGGCAGGATGACGCCCAGCGTGTCCGCCGAGAGCCGCGCGACGCGCGTGGGCCCGAGCAGCTTTTTCAGCCTTGCGCCGAGTTCCTTCACCACATCGCCAGCGAGGTGATAGCCAATGGCGTTGCGGACGTGGTGGAAGCGGTCGATGCCGATGGCGGCGATGGCGAAACCCGAGGCGCTCTTGGCCTGCGTGTTCATCACGCCTTCGAATGCGCGCCGGTTCGGCAGCGCCGATTCCGGATCGTGCATGGCGAGCTGGCGGATGCGCTTCTCGCGTTCCTTGATGGCGCCGGCCATGGCGTTGAAGCTCGCCGCGAGCCGCGCCAGTTCGTCGTTGGAGACGATATCGACGTGAGCTTCCTCGCCGCGATCGAGGCGCTGCGCGGCTTCGTCCAGAGCCGTGATCGGCCGTGTCAGCGACCGCGCCAGCAGCCACGAGCCGAATGTCACCACGCCCAAGCTGAGCACGCCGACACCGGCGATCAACCACAGCAGCAAATCGTGCGGCGCAAGCGCAGCAATGGTGGCGACGATCGTCAGCGTCACGCCGAACAGCGTCGCGTAAAGCACTGTGAGCTTGGTGCGGAGATGACGGAACGGCAGCATGCTATGCGCCGGCCTTGCGCGCCGGACGCCTGCGAACGGGCGCATTGCCATTCTGCCAACCCATCACAGCGCACTAACAATTGCGGGTGAAGGACGGGTAAAGCGGGGGTTGTGTTGCTCAACGATCCGCAGGCGATACGAGCGGCGCGGCGCATGGAGCGGGTAGAGGGAATCGAACCCTCGTCTTTAGCTTGGAAGGCTACGGCTCTACCATTGAGCTATACCCGCATCGGCGCGGGTTACAGCCGGTTTGCGACGTGGGGTCAAGCTGGCCCGGACAGTGGAAAATATGACCATTTACGTCGATGCCGACGCCTGCGCGGTGAAAAACGAGATCTACAAGGTGGCGCTGCGGCTGGAGGTCACGGTGTTTGTGGTCGCCAATTCCTATCTGCGCGTGCCCACGCATCCGTTGATCAAGGCGGTCGCCGTCGATGCCGGCCCGGATGTCGCCGATGATTGGATCGCTGAGCGCGCCACGCGCGGCGATGTGGTTGTCACCTCCGATCTGCCGCTCGCCGACCGCAGCCTCAAAGCAGGCGCGATCGTGTTGGCGCAGACCGGAAAGGAATGGAATTTGGCCTCGATCGGCGCGGCGTTGGCGCAACGCGCCGTCATGGAGCATTTGCGTTCGTTCGGGGAAGGCGGCGGCGGTCCGCCGCCATTCGGCGCCGCGGACCGATCGCGCTTTCTCTCGGCGCTGGACGCGGCGCTCCACAAGGCCAAGCGCGCTATTTGAGCACGAAGCTCACTCTACCCGCTCGAGGCTCTACAGCCGCTTCTTCATTACGACGAACCAGGGATGAACCTTGTCAGCCAATTGACCGGTGGCGTTGAGAGCGAGCGTCTTCTTGGTGACGGAATCGCGGACATTGCCGCCGATCACATCGCACTCGCCGGGGCGCACCGCCACGACGATGTCGGAATGGCTTTGATAAGAGCTGGTGCGGTCGAAATATTTGAGCGCGGCGGCAGGCTTGATGTTCTTCACGCCGCGGACGCAGCCGACGATATCGCCCACGGCGGGGACAGCGCCGGCCTCGTCGGCGCGATAGCCCCAATAGGCGGCGTCCTTGTCGGCGTCCTTCCGCGCTTTGATCGCCCAGCGGATGTAGTCGGCGTGGGCTTGCGCGATTGGAAAATCGGCGGCGGCGAAACCGGCTTGGCGCATGATGTATGAGATCGTCACCGCTGACCACGCGTAATCGTCGTTGGAGATCGTGGCTGTCGTGGGCCATTTGATCGGCGCTTTGAAGAACAATGCGCAATACGTATCGATCACGTATTGGGCGTAGTCGTTTTCGTCATCGGTGTGGATGCCTTTGGATTTGGCGCCCGTGATGCAATTCCACGTGCTCTTGCCCCAGTGCTCCCATTCCTTGTTGGCCGCGACGACCATGGCGTCAACGCTCGGGATCATTGGCCCCTCCCTTTGAATGGAGGGATGCTATTGCAGGTTGTGCGGGCGGTAAACCGCGAATTGTCCGGCTATTTGAGCACGAAGCTCACTTTCATGTTCACGCGCCATTCGGTGATCTTGCCGTCCTTGCACTTCACCTTGATGTCCTGAACCCAGGCGCCTTCGACATCGTCGAGCGTGCCGGTGGCTTTGGTGATGCCGGCTTCGATGGCGGCCTGCAGGCCGGCTTTAGAGCTTGCGGTGATTTCGATCACTTTGGCGACGGTCATAAGCGTTCCTCCAGTCAGGGACTGAAGGAACGCTATGCCCGGCGTGTGACGCCTGCAACGCTTTAGAAGCGCGCGCGGACGCCTACGGTCGTGGCGCGTGGCGCGCCCGTGTAGCCGTTCGGTTGCTCGTACTCTTCGTCGGCGAAATTATCGATGCGGGCAAACAGCTCCGCGCGCTCGTCGAGCGCGAACGTCGCCGCGAGCGCGCCGACATGGTAGCTATCGACCGGCGCGTTGCCGCTGACGAACTCGCCGGCGTCGTCATAGGTCACGTCGTTGCGCTCGCCGACATAGGTCCACTCCAGCACGAACGCGAGCCGATCGGTTGGCGTCACGCGTGCGTCGAACGTGAAGGCGTGCTCCGGCCGGCGCAGCAGCGGCGTGTCCGCGATGGAATCGCGTGCATCGGTCCACGCATAGGCGAGGCGCAGCGTCGCCCATTCCGCCGGCGAGGCAGAGATGTAAGCCTCAGCGCCGTCAATTTCGGCTTCGTCGATATTGATGTTCTGCAGTGTGCCGAAACTGTAGTCGATCATGTTGTCGATGCGCGTTTGGTAGTACGACGCGCCCAATGTGAACGCGCTGTTCAAAGTCCAGTCCGCGCCTGCTTCCCAAGATTGCGATTCTTCAGCGTCGAGATCGGGGTTGCCGACATTGAACAGGCTCGTTTCGAAGCGCTCGCTGAGCGAAGGCGCCTTGAACGCGGTCGCGTAGGACGCAAACAGACGCAGCGACGAGAGATTGGCGACAACGCCCGCGCCGTACGTGGTCTGCGAACCGAATTGCTCGTAATCGTCCAAGCGCACCGAGGCTGACAGCGTCACGTTGTCGTTCAGGACAAACTGGCCGATCACGAAACCGCTGAGCTGATCTTCGCCAACGCTAAGCGGATCAGCGAATTGCGGCTGGGTCTCGATCTCGTTGCGTTCAAACGAAAGGCCGGCGGTGAGTTTCGCCGGGCCGTGCGCGTAGTCGGCGACGAGGTCGGCGAACGTGCGCTCGGAATCCGCTGCGTTGGTCTGGAAACCGCCGTCCGTCTCTGAGCGATCGCTCAGCACTTGCCCGCCCGAAAGCCGGAAACTGAGCGCGGTTCCCGCCTCCATTTCCGCGCCGAGGCGCCACAGGCGCTGCGAAGATTCGTTTTCGAGATTCGGATCGTCAGCGCGCTGACTGAAGAACGGACCGCCGGAGAACGTGTCGTATTCGGCCTCCGCTTCGCGCACGCGCACCAAGGCGTCGAACGCGAACGTGCCGAGATCACGGCGCACGCTACCGGTGAAGGTGGAGATGGTGGAGCCGTCTTCGTCGCCAGTGTGCAAGTCGAACCGCTCCGGCGTCGCGTCGAAGCCGTCAGTGCGATAAAACTCACCGCTGAAGCCGTACTCGAAATCACCGACATCGCCCGCCGCGCCCGCGTAGCCGCGCACGGTTTGGAACGAACCCGCCGCCAATTCGAGGAACGGCGCGAACGCCTCCTCGCCGCCACGGCGCGGCACGATGTTGACGACACCGCCAACCGCGTCGGAGCCATAGATTGTCGAGGCCGGACCGCGCAGCACCTCTACCCGCTCGACGCCGCCCAACGTGTCTTGGCCGAAATCGTAAGCGGATGTTGGGCTGGCGGCGTCGTTGAGGCGAATGCCGTCGAACAGCGCCAGCACGTGCTTGGAGTTGGTCCCGCGCAGGAACGTCGAGCTTTGTTGGCCCGCGCCGCCGCCTTGCACGGCGTTCGCGCCGATCGCTTCGGCGAGCGTGGAGATCGAGCGTTGCTCGATCTCGGTGCGGTCGATCACGTCGACGCGCACCGGCACGTCGGCCAGCGGCGTCGGCGTGCGTGTGGCGGTGACGACGATGTCGTCTTCCGCGTAGGCCGGCAAAGCGATAAGCGAACTGGCCGCGAGTGCGGCGATCTTCAATGTGTGGCGCATGAAAGCGTCCCCGGATGCGGCGCGTCACGACCCCAAGGGCGCGCCATTGCAACGACTGGCGGGGCGCAAATGCGCGGGGCCGCCCGCGTCGCTGCTGCGGAGACGTCCGGTTCGTTCGGCTGGACCCGGCCGAGGAACGAGCGACCGCGACGGCAGGTCTCCTGGCTCACGGGTCATTGCGCTTCCGCCGCCTTCCCACCCCGGAAGCCCGGGGAAGTGGCGTATTGGCGGGGCGCTCACCGCTGACAGTTGCGGGCACAGCCGCGGATTAGGGAGAAGCCTCCCGCACCGCGTTCCCTCTTGGCGTCCTCTCGGACGACCGTCGCATGGGGGCGCTTTAGCCCGCGGGAACCGCGCAGTTCAAGGGGTTGCGCTCTTGACGGACGCGTCGGCGGGGCTAAAGACCCCAACATTATTGCGCCCGGCGGCCGCCGTGGCGTGCGTTTTCTTTTATCGACGCCCGGAGCGAACGAGGACCACGATGGCCAAGGAAAAGTTTGAGCGGACGAAGCCGCACTGCAACATCGGCACGATTGGCCACGTCGATCACGGCAAGACGACGCTGACGGCGGCGATCACGATGGTGCTGGCGAAGAAGGGCGGCGCGAAGGCGATGAGCTACGCCGACATCGACGCGGCGCCGGAAGAGAAAGCCCGCGGCATCACCATCAACACGGCGCACGTCGAGTACGAGACGGCTGACCGTCACTACGCCCACGTCGATTGCCCTGGCCACGCCGACTACGTGAAGAACATGATCACGGGCGCAGCCCAGATGGACGGCGCGATCCTCGTCGTGTCGGCCGCTGACGGCCCGATGCCGCAAACGCGCGAACACATCCTGCTCGCTCGCCAGGTCGGCGTGCCGGCGCTGGTCGTGTTCATGAACAAGGTCGACATGGTCGACGACGCCGAACTGCTTGAGCTGGTGGAAATGGAAGTGCGCGAACTGCTCAGCGCCTACAATTTCCCGGGCGACGAAATCCCGATCGTCAAGGGCTCGGCCCTGGCCGCCGTTGAAGGCCGCGACGCGCCGATCGGCGAAGACGCGATCATGAGCCTCATGACCGCCGTCGACACCTACATCCCGCAACCGGCGCGTCCGCTCGACATGCCGTTCCTGATGCCGGTCGAAGACGTGTTCTCGATCTCGGGCCGTGGCACGGTCGTCACTGGCCGCGTCGAGAAGGGCATCATCAAGGTCGGCGAGGAAATCGAAATCATCGGCATCCGTCCGACCGTGAAGTCGACGGTCACCGGCGTTGAAATGTTCCGCAAGCTGCTCGATCAGGGCCAAGCCGGCGACAATATCGGCGCGCTGCTGCGCGGCATCGATCGCGAAGGCGTCGAGCGCGGCCAGGTTCTGGCCAAGCCGGGCTCGATCACGCCGCACAAGAAGTTCGAGTCGGAAGTCTACATTCTGACCAAGGAAGAAGGCGGCCGTCACACGCCGTTCTTCACGAACTATCGTCCGCAATTCTATTTCCGCACCACCGACGTGACCGGCATCTGCCAGCTGCCGGACGGCGTCGAAATGGTGATGCCGGGCGACAACATCAAAATCACCGTCGAGCTGATCAGCCCGATCGCCATGGACCAAGGCCTCCGCTTCGCCATCCGCGAAGGCGGCCGCACCGTCGGTTCGGGCGTCGTGGCCAAGATCATCGACTAATCGAGGCAAGATCATTCGCCATAGGCGAATGAGCGAAGAGGCCGCGTCGCAAGACGCGGCCTTTTTGTTTGCGCTATTGATCGATCGTCGCGCTTGGGTTGAATGGCGCATTGAGCTGAGCCAAACGCCGTGTGGATGGAGACGGGCATGCGCCTTATCATCAGTGTGCTCGCGCTGTTCGCCCTGACGCTTGGGCGCCCCGTTGCTGCGCAAACGTTCGGTCAAGAATGGAGCGCTCTGGGAACGGAGCTGCAGTCGGAGGAGACGCGCGACCGCGCGCTTGAACGTGTTGAGCGAAATCCAGGCGCTCATCCGCCGGTCGTGTTCTTTGCCGTGACTGAGGTGCTGCAAGAACGCGGGCAGGTCGAAGACGCACAACGTTGGGCATATTTCGGGCAGCTTCGTTTTCTCACCGACATCATGGCGCTCTCTCCGGACGCTTCGCTCGAAATGCGGAACCGTTTGCTCGAAATGCTGAGCTCGGTAGTGATTGACCTCCCGGCGGTTCGTCGTCGAGAGATCCTCCAGGAAGCGATCCGCCTCGATCGGCGCACGCCGCGCCTCTACGGAAGCGTATACCTTGGCGTATTTTCGTCTGCCGACGGCGCTTGGCCCAGTGATCGGGCGATGAACAACGCGCGCGACCGTGCGATCGAACTCCTGCAAGCGCAGCTTGTTGTGACCGAGCAGCGCGAGACCGACCTTGCAGCGATCGATGCACAAATCAAGGAAGGCGCGATTACACAGGAAGCGATCGACTTTATCCCCGAGCCGTGGCGCTCGCGCGTGCGCCCAATACGCAGCGCGCGCATGCCAAGCCAGTGCGGCGAAATCGCCCGCCAAATCGCGGCTACGCCTGCGCAATCCGAGCCGCAAGCCTTCGTCATATTGTGTGAGCCCAGTCGGTCGATGACATTCTCGCGGGGTGAGGGTGTTCTCAATTGGCTGTCCGGAAGCGACCTGAGCCTGCTTGCGAGTACGGCTAGTCCCGATCGGATTTGGGATGGCATGATCGCGGTGCGCGACGGCGCTCCGTATGCGCTGTTCAATGCTCGCTCGGGAGGCCAAGCGACAGGCGTCTTGGTAAGCACTGGCGGGCGCGTCGAAGTCTTGCCGTCCGGCGGGCTTGTCGGCGCATTGAACGCGGTGTCGCCATCGGGGCGCTATGCGATGCGTCACCGCTTGAGCGAAGTGGAAGTCATCGACTTGGAAACGGGCGCTATCGTCTTCCGTCGCGCCCCGCCACCGCCTGCTGCGGGCGGTCGCACCGCGCGCGAGCAATTTGGTTATCTCGCCGAGCGAGGCGGACAATTGGAACTCGTCGGTTTTCGCACGCCGCTCCAATGCAACCCGCAAGGGCCTTGTCCGGGACAGGTGTTGGTGATTGACGTACGCACCAGCCGTGAACGACTGATCCCACTCGAGCGATTGGACGCGACCGCCTCGATCCGGGCGCACGGCGCGCATCAGGCCTTTGTCGAATTCCGCCCGGCTTTGCCGCCGCCAAGCGCCGATACCGGGGTCGAGTCCTACGCTAGTGTCGAAGAATGGCGTGCAGCGCAGCAGCGAGAGCGCGCTGAGAATCGTGGCGCCACCGCGAGCCTTCGGCATGCCGCACTCATTGATCTCGACACCTCGCGTGTCGTCTGGAGCGGTCCAGCCGAGCAGGCGCCGTCACTGGCTGGTCAGATGCAATGCGCGCGGTCGCAGCTTGGCCTTTTCCAAGGTGACGGAAGTATGGAGCCGACACTGACTGTGCGGGTGGGTGAGGGAAGCTTTGTTCTAGCGAAGCAGCGATGGCGTTCGCCGACCGCATGCGCGGCCTCGGCGGATGGTTCGCGCTTGGTTGTTGCTGCGCTGCCGTTTTTGCACCTCTACGAGTTGGCGCCGTAAGCGTGGCGCTTAGTTGCGTTCAGATCGCGGTGCCGACGTCGCCTTCTGCGATCTCTTGCCGCATCTCGGGCCGCGCGCCTGGCGCCCAGCGCGACACGCGGTGGACTACGCGATAGCGCAGCGGGCCGCCGTCTTCGGTCTCTGAGCGCTCCATCGGCGGCGGGATGCAGACGAACTCGGTTTCCAGTTCGTCCGCCGACGCGCGCACCGTGGAATAGCCGTAGCCGCCCTGGTCCATGAACTTGAGATGCGGCGCGTTTTCCGGATTCCGCGCCGCGCGTGCCTGGGCGACGTCGTCCGTATCGCGCAGCACCAGCGCCGTGCGCACGCCGTGCAGCAGCATGGTGTTGTAAGAGCACTGCATGGAGCCGTCGGGCCGGTCGTGCACATAGAACGGACGCAGGCGGTTATCGCGCGGGAAGGTCAACGCCTGCACTTCGCCTGCGTTCTGCGCCGTGATTGAGCCGGTGACGAATTCGACGCCCGCTGGCTCGAAGGCGCGCGGCGGCAGCGTCGCGCTGGGATAGCCGGCCCAGAATGAATGCTTGTCGCCGACGCAGATGGTGAGGCCGGTGATGCCTTCGTCGCGCACCATCGAGAAGATCTCGCGATGCTCCAGCGTGTAGGAGCGATGCAGATAGCCATACTCGGTGCTCGGCCACGTATCCGCAAACTCCGGCGGCAGATTTTGTGGATCGACGCGCAGAGAAAGCGTGCCAAACGAATGGCCCCAGATCTTCCAAGGCGCTTCGGCCGCGCGCAGGCGCTCCTTGAACCAAGCCATTTGCGCGATGCCGAGATACGCTTGTGGCGGCTCGTTGATTTGCGGGTTGGGGACTTCGCTCTCGCCGATGCGAATGGTGGCCGGCGCGCCGCCAGGCCACTCGCGCCCTTCTTCCAGAATATCGTTCGCCATTTCTGGAAAGGCGCCGAAATCGAGGCCCGGCACACCGTCGGCTTTGATAGGCGGCGAGTGGTACGACCGATTGTCGGTCAAGATCATGTCGACGTTTTTGCCGAAGCGAAACGCACGCTGAATCTTGAGCGCGTTGATGGCCGTGAGGTTGTCCGGGTTCTGGCCAACGCCACGCGCATCTCTCTCGCCGATAGGCCCATTGCTTACGTTCGGCGCTTCGAACGCATCTCCGGCGCCCGGCTTTACGACGCGCGCGGGCTGATATTCGTACCACGCTTGGCTGGCTGCGATTTTCAACGTCTGGGCTGGCTCTGGCGGATCGTTGAACAGCCAAGATTGGCTTTGGAAGCCTTTCCACGCGAATTCGTGATTGTCCCACACGCACACGAACGGCCAGCGGGCGCGCGCATCCTGTAAATCCGGATCGGTCAAATAGCCCTGATAAATGGCGCGATAATCGCCGAGATCGACGGGGAAGTGGAAGTTGCGCAGCTTCTTGCCGTTCGGATAACGGAACACCTCGCGCAGGCGGCGGCCGCGATCGCGTCCATCGCGTCCGTCCTCCGGGTATTTCACGATCTCGTAGATGAAATCGCCGAGGTGCAGCACGAAGCTTATCTGCTCGGCGCGCGGGCGGCGCGCGTCTTCGTACATCATGCGCCGATAGGCGTTGAGCGCGCCGATGGTGACGTCCTGGCAGCTGACGAACGCGAAGCGCACCGGGCGGTCATCATTCGCCGCCGGCGCCGTGAGCGTGCGGCCGACGCGGCTCATGTTTCCCGCTTCATCGACGAAGCGATACCAATACTCGCGCGCGGGCCGGAGACCCGCTGCGAGGAAGCGACACGTCCAGTCCGTCGCCGCGCTCACCTCAACGTCGCCACGCGCAACGATGCGCGCGAATCCTTCGTCGCCGGCGACCTCCACCATCAGACGATGCACGCTGGCGCCTTCATCGGGCGCGCGGCGCGTCCAGAGGATGACGCTGTCGGCCGCGGGATCGCCGGAGGCAACGCCCTGCGGGTAGAGATCGCGCCGCTCAGCGCGAGGGCCGGAGCTTGTGTGCGCGCAGCTTTGGCCGAAGGCGAGGGCCGCGCCCAGCGCCGCAGCCTGCCGCAGCAGCGACCTACGCGTGGTTTGTCCGCTCATCGATCCCTCCGCATGAACGCTAAGGGCCCAAGCCTGTGGGCGGAGGGGTTTTGAGCAAGCGAAGTTCGATAGAGCGCAAATTGCGCAAGACGAAGCTGGTGCTCGTAAACAAAAACGCCCCGGCCGAAGCCGGGGCGTTTGCGTTTCCAAGCTGTAGCGTTGCTTAGAAGATGCCGTTCACGAGCGTGCCGCCGGTCGGCAGGCTGGCGCCCGAGCGGTTGCGCTCGATCAGCGAGTCATTGCCGAGATTGAAGCGGAAGCCGAGCGACCAGGTGTCGATTTCGTCGCCGCCGAACACGAAGCTCTCGTCGGTCTGGCGATACCCGCCAAAGAAGCTGAAGCCGCTCGACACCGGACGCCATTCGGCGTTCACGCCATACGTCGTCACGTCATCGCCATCGATGTCGACCATGCGGCCATTGGCGCCGAGCGAGAGATTGTCGGTGAAGAAATACGTCGCGCCCGCGCGCACGGTGCTGCCGCTTTCCTCGAACGTGTCGAAGTCCGTGTAGGAGAGGCCGGCGTCGAGCGTCAGGCGATCGATGTAGACTTGGCCTTCAACGCCGACGTCGTACACCGAGCCGAGGATGGCGAAGCCGTCTTCGACCTGCACGAAACCGCCGATCAGGTAGTTGTCGTTGCGCTTGAACAGGTGCAGCCCGCCGGTATTGAGCGTGTAGTTCGTGCCGCCGACATCGATGCGGCCGTAACCAGCGTTGGCTTGTGCTTCGAGGCCGCCGAGATCGAAGTTCACCGCGCCGCCGAAATTCACGGTGTCGACATCGTCAATTGTGACGTCGGCGTTGTTGTAGCCGAGTTCGAGATAGCCATCGGCCGCGTGCGCGACAGCCGGCGTCATCATGGCGACGGCTGCTGCGGCGCCGAGGAAGAGTTTACGCATGCTTGGGAGTCCCCTGTGCTCGCTCACGATCGCGGAAACGTCACCGCGTGTGGCGTCGTCACGAGGTCGTCACGTTCGCGCGCTTCTTCAATTGCGCCGCGCAGCGCGCGCACTTGCTCACAGCGGACTGAAACCGCGAAGACACGCTTCGCACAATCGCGCCGCAATTCAGCCGCGCCGCGCGCGCGATCTGTTTAGGTGTTGGAAAGGTCTCGCGCCGCGCGTGTTGTGAGCAACGTCTCGTGTGGCGCAAAGAAAAACGCCCCGGCCGAAGCCGAGGCGTTTGAGGTGAAGAAAGCAAAAGTAGAAGGTTCGGCTTAGAGACCGAACAGACGCGAGAAGCCGCCACGGAGCGAACGCAGGTTCGCACCCGAACGGTCGCGCTCGATGAGGCTCTTGCCGCCGAAGTTCCAGCGCGCGCCGACCGAGAACGAGTCAGCGTCGAGATCGCCGCCGCCAACGTCGAGGTTCGAGCTGGTGTAGCCGCCGAAGAAGCTGACCGGGGTGGCCGAGAGTTGGTACTCAGCGCCGACGCCAAACGTCGTCAGGTCGCCGTCCGAACCGCCGCCAGCGTCGACTTGGCCGAAGCCAACCGTGCCGTCGATGCGGAAGTTGTCGGTGACGAAGTGACGGGCTTCGAAATCGATCGCCGTCGTGTCGAGGTCGAGGTCGTCGGTTTGGCCGTAGCTCAGAGCCGCGCCGAGGGTGGTGCGGTCGAGGAAGTACAGGCCTTCAACAGCGACGGCCCATTCGTCGGCGTCAGAGCCGGCGGCGTCGAGCGTCGTGTAGTTGGCGCCAGCGCCAAGCTGCCACTTGTCGTTACGCGTGAAGACGTGGCCGTCGAAGCCGTAGCCGTCGACATCGTCGCCGCTGCCTTCGTAATTGGCGTAGCGGGCGCCGAGCTGGACGCCGAGGGCGTTGGCGTCAAACGCCACGACGCCTTCGAGGCCGAAGCCGTCGATGTCGTTCGACGGGCCGCCGAGATCGACTTCAGAATTGTTGTAAGCCGCGCCGACATAGCCCGACTGAGCCGAGGCGACGCCCGGCGCCGCGACGGCCAGCAGAGCTGCCGCGCTGATGAGGAAGGAACGCATGTAGTTAAGTCCACCCTTGGTGATTGACCCTTCTGGGCCGAAGGCCGTGACATGGGGTAGGGCCTGGCGCCCTGCAATCGAACTTGCCCGCCGCTGGCCGCATTGCGCATGGGCGATGCGCCGAAATCACACACAGTGACAAGGGGTTGCCACAATCTCGCCTGTCTGGGGAAAGCTTACCCAGAAGCTGCGCGCAGCAGGCGAACATGCATCCATTGGCGTGGGCCGGCGCATCCCCTTACACAGAGGGATAGGTGCGGCCGGAAGGGCGTTTTTTGACCATACGAGTTTCAACTATTCGCTGGGCGGCCGTGGCTGGCGCCTTGGTCTGCGCCTGGCCCGCCGCCGCGGCCGCGCAGACGGCCCACCAGGCCGAGCAGGCAGCGCCCCCCGCCATTCCGGCGACACCGCGCACGCCGCGCGTGGCGGTGACGCCGCCGCCGCGCACCCCGCACCAGCAGACAGTCCGCGTCCAGGGCACGGAGCTGCGCCTGCGCGACGTCGTTGGCCGCATCATCATCCGCCCCGAGAACCGCACCGACATCTCGGTCTCGGTCATCAATGCCGGCCCGTTGCCGTCGCCGGAGGTGCGTGGCGCCGGGCGTCGCGTGACCATCGACGGCAAGCTGCGCCGTCAGATCGAGTCCTGTTCGGTCGATGGCAATGATTTCAGCGTGGCGCTTGAGCGTTATGGCCGGCTGCCGCAAACGCGCTTGCCGGTGATCGAGGTGCGCACGCCGCAGACGGTTGTCGTCAACGGCAATGGCGCGGTGCGCATGCATGTGGGCCGCGCGGAAAATGCGGTGATCCGCATTGAGGGCTGCGGCGAGGCCGATCTCGAAAGCGTCGAAGAAACCGCGAGCCTCACCGTTTCCGGCGACATGAGCTTGCGCGCCTATGATGTGGGCGAAGTCAGCGTGCGCGTCGCAGGCACTGGTGAAGTGACGCTCGGCGTCGTGCGCGAAGGCCTGGCCGCATCTTTGGCGGGCGAGGGCGACCTCACCGCCGCGCGCGTCGACGGCCCCACCAACATCGCCGTGCAGGGCGAGGGCGATGTCAGCATCCGCAGCGGCCGCGCGACCGTGCTCTCCGTGGTGCTCGCCGGCGAAGGCGACGTAACCCACAACGGCTCGGCCGAGACGCTGGACGCGGTGATCGTCGGCGACGGCGACGTGTACGTGCGCCGCGTCTCTGGCGAGGTCACCCGGCGCGTGTTCGGCGGCGGTGACGTGACCATCGGCAACGCCCGGGTCCAGCGCCCGCAACACGAGGGTTCTTAACCGTCTGCGGGGCCGCTCTTGGCCCCGCCCCGTACCGCCGTCACCCCCTTGTCGCCCTATCCCGGTTGGGGCATAAGGCCGGGCTTCCGGACAACAACCTGCTTATTGTGGCGCGAAGAAATCCGGTCGCGGCCGGCGCGCTCCTATATGCTTGGGGGCGATCGGGCGGAGGAGTTTAGCTCAGCTGGTAGAGCATCGGTCTCCAAAAACGCCGCTGAGCCTTATTTTTCAATAAGTTAGGCTGCAAACCGCCATCGGTTTCACCCAAACAAAATCAATAGCTTAGCATCGGACACGCAAACCGTGCGTGCCTTGCGTAATCTGGCGCGCGAAGGCGCAGCCATGCCCGGCGAGGCTGCCCACGTGGCGCCACGCACGGCCACACGCAGCAACATCCGAGCACGCTGGCTCATTGACGTGAGTCCGAATCTTGCCTATCTCACGTGCCACACCAAAGGAACGTGAGAATGATCGTAGACATGGATGCGGAAGGCGGCGGAGGGCAGGGCCTGCTGGCGGGTTCGGCGGAAGGCCGGGCCTTCCTAGCGCACATGGTGCAAAAGACCGGCAAGGATCCAGCCGCGCCGGAAGCCATTCTTCTCGATTTCTCCAAAATCGACGTCGCCACATCGTCCTACCTTCGCGAGGCAGTCGTGCATTTGCGCGACATGCTGCGCAGCAGGCGATCGAACTTCTACCCCGTGGTGGCGAACGCCGGCGATGCCGTGATGGAAGAGCTCTCCATGCTCCTGAACGATCACGGCGACGCCATGCTCGCCTGCCGGATCGATCAGCACGGGCAGGCGCAGAAGGTCGAGCCGATAGGCCGCCTGGAGCGTGTGCAGCAACGCACCTTCGAATTGGTCATCGAGAAGGGCGAGATCGGCGCGGTGGAAGCGCAGGCGCTCTTTCCCAGCGAAACCGTCACCGTCACCGCTTGGAACAACCGTTTGGCGGCGCTCGCAGAGCGCGGGCTCGTCGTGGAGATGAGCCGCGGCCGTCTCAAGCGCTATCGCCCCGTTCTGATGGAGCACTAAGCATGGGCCAGGATTGGATCCCCAAAGCCGAGAAGGCCATCAAGCGGCGCCTCGATCGCGCCCGCCTCGAACTGTCGACGCCCCAGCTCTTCACGCAGGAGCCGATCTGCGAAGGCCGCGTCGCCGCGGCGGAAATGGATGCCGGTGCACGCGCCGCGGTCGGCGACGATCTCGTCGCCTCGATGGAAGGCGGTCAGGTCCGCCTCTATCGCGGCAACACGCCGGTGGGGCGACTGACGTCGCCGAGCGCCGAGCAGACCGCTGCGCTCGCACAATCGCCCGCTGTGGCGACAGTGTGCGACGTGCTGCCCTTCACCGATGGCCGCAGCTTGGAGGTGCGTCTGTCGTGAACCGCGCCGCCGCCACCGAGGAAACGCCGCAGGCGCTTCGCGGGCGTTGGGACTGGCCCTACCTGACACCTGCGCTCGGATGCGCCAGTTGCCGGTTCAAGGATCCGTGCGGTGGCATGTGCGTCGCGGCTGGCGATATCGATTGCCTGGGCAATTGCTGCGGTGCGCCAGAGGGATGCGTGCGCGCCTGCCCAAAGAATCCTGCGGCCCTCGTCATGGCGATGCGAGAGATCGGCGGCACGTTCGAGTTCGAGCGCATCATCCCGCGCACCGTGCGCCTCGCGCCGCCGATGTTGCCGAACGAGATCGCTTTGATCGATCATCGCGGCTCGGTCGGTGGGCCTCGCGCTCTCAATTGGGCCTGTCTCAAGCTGACCGCCTTCTTCACCCGTGACGGACAGTTGCGCTTCAAGGACGGCGGTGAATTGCGGCGCTCTCTCGGCCTCGATGCGGATGCTGCGATTCTGCTCAGCGGCATCGACCAGGATGACGATGTCGAGGCGTGGTGGGGCGTAGGCCTCGTGCAGAGCCGATTGCTTATCCGCGCCATGCCGGATTTCGGCATCGCCATGGTGACGACGCCCAACTTCTCGCTCGCCTTGACCGAAGTGCGTCCCACGCAAATGCACGCCATGAGCCGGATCGCGCTCACGAACCACGAATTTCTCATCGGCCGCGTACCGTCTGCGCTGCATCTTGGCGCCTCCACTGAGCGCGACTACGAACGCTGGGGCGACTTTCTCGCGCCGCGCGATGAGATCACGCATGTCGCCGTCGATTTCTCGACCGGTCCGGCGCGCGTGGAGCGCCGGGATTTTCATCTCGACTATCTTCGGGCGCTGGCGGCGCGAGTAGGGCGACCGCTCCATCTGGTTTTGAAGGGCAGGGTGGACGTCATCGCGCCGCTGGCCCGGAGCTTTGCGGGCGTCACCTACGTCGACACCACTGCGTTTCAGAAAACTCTGCGGCGCCGGCGGCTGCTGCTCGGCGCGGACGGCCAATTGTTCGAACGGGCAATTTCGACCGCGCCCGGCGAGAAGCTGGACGATTTGTGGGAAGAAAATTGGCTTGCGCGCCAGTCCTTTCTGGCTCAGCAGCGCGAGCAGGCCGCTTGACGGCAAGCGCGCCTCTCAGCTTCCGCGATGTCGACGGGCTGGCGCGTCAGGCGGCCAACGGCGCCTTGCAGCAATCGGCGCTGGGTGGTGCTCACTTCCGCGCCGAGCACTTGGGGCCCGTGGTGGAGTTGGCCGCGCTGGTCGCGGGCGATCGTCTGCCGGCCTGGCTGCTGACCGATCATGTGCGTCCAGGCGGCAGCGGCGATCTCATTCGAACAATCATCGAGCGCGTGCAGCCGGTGGCGGCGCGCAATGGCGACAAGCTCGGCGCGTTCTCGCTCGTCAACGCCAACGACACCGCTTTCATGTCGTTTAACCTGGCCGCCCGCAAAGCCGCGGAAGCGGCGGGCTTCTCCAACAACACAGCGGCGCAATTCGGCGCCGCGCTATTTGAGCTGAAGGGCAACGTCGCCGATCACTCGATGGCGACGGAGACGGGGGTCCTGTTCTTTTGCGGCGGCCATCGCTGGTTCGAGTTCGGCGTCACCGATCGTGGCCAGGGGGTTTTGGCGAGTCTCAAATCTTGGCCCGACTACGCCCACCTTTCCAATCACGGCGATGCGCTTCGCCTCGCTGTCTCTGAGGGTGGCACACGTTACGGGCCGGGTTCGCGGCATGGCTATGGCTTCAGACCCATCTTCTTGGGACTGGCCGGCTATCGCGGCTATTTACGCTGGCGCTCCGGCGACCACGCGCTTGTCATTGATGCGCGCGATCCGAACGCAAGTTCGGGCGATCTGCTGCAAAAGCCGCTCGCGGAAGGGCTGACGCTCAGCGTCCGCTGCAGCATGGAATAGTTAGCGAGAGAGCCGTTCTATGGCAGGCGCTGTCGCCCGCTCAAGTTCGGTGTCGATCATGCGCAGCATGGCCAAGACGACGTTCCAAGTGGTTGCACGAAACCACTCGCCTTCACGAAACGAGGCCTGCACGCCGACGACCTTGAGCGCCTTGCTGGCTTCCCAAGCGCCTTCGATCGCGTGGTGATATTCCCAAACGCTGGCCCCGCTGACGCCGTGGAGTTGCGGCGTCGCGATGGGTTCGCCGGCCGTGTCGGTCGCTTTCGGATCGTAGTGGAAGAACATGTCGATACCCGGTTCGACCGCGAACTTAGTATTCGTCGGCGGTTCTTTCATGCGCTCCGTGAACGCGGCTATGAGAGAGCAAGCCACACCCTGCGCTTGGCGGCGCACGCGCGACTCCGGATAGCTGCAGACCGCGAACATGCCGCCGAACGCGGCGCTTGGCCTCGAAATGCTATCGAGCGACAGGGAGGACCAACCGGCGCGCAGACGCATAATCGCGTCAGCATCGGTCAGTTCGAGCACCGCAACATCGTATTTGTCTTCTTCTTTTGGCCGGTACAGTTGGAACGACAACGGTACGGCTTGGCCGCCCGCCAGCGAAGGCGGCACGACAAACTCATCGAGCGGCACACCATCGAACACATGGGCGGCGGTGACGAGAAAGGCGCGGTGTCCGATCTCCAGCAGGGTGGCTGTGCCTTCGTGCGTGGCGCGGCCGTCGTCTAGGAAGCGCTGCAGCGGCAGGGTATGCCGCGCCGCGTACCGTTTCAGTGTTTCAAGGATCAAAGGATCGGAGGCATCGATCGACATCGGCGGCTCGAAGGCGGATTGGGCCTATTTACCATGTGAGCGCTGGCGCGGGAAACCTGATACGGAACCGATTTAACATCGAAATTGCTTCTTAACAGTGGTAATGTTAAGACGGTGTTCTGATGTTAAAAGACGACGCCCCCGTATGGCTTGAGCGCTTGGCCGATAAGGCCGAGGCTTATGTGCGCGACCTCCTAGGCGTAGGCCTCAAGTTACGGGGGCGGGCAGATTTGCCCAGCTTTCCTCGCTTCCTGACTGATCAATTCGCCTTCATCGAAGGCCAATTGCTCGAAACGGGCCTCCTGTTCATGGCGCAGCCGGCGGGCAAACGGGCCACCCCGGCGAACATCGCCCGGCTTTGGCGCGAAGCCGATCGGCGCGCCGATCGGCCGGTGGTGTATCTCGCCGAGACGATCAGCCCCTTCAACCGGCGGCGGCTCTTGGAGCAGCGCACGCCGTTCCTCATCCCCGGCAATCAGCTTTTCTTGCCCGGTCTTGCTGTCGATCTACGCGAGACGTTCCGCGCTGCGCGCGAGGCGCGCGCCGACGACCTCTTGTCGCCCGCTGCGCAAAAGGTGGTGCTGGCGGCGCTGCTAGGCCAGCGAGTTGAGGGTGTCTCTGCGTCGGTGCTGGCGCGCCGGTTCAAATACAGCCCCATGACCATGAGCCGCGCCTTCGACGATCTACGGCACGCGGGTCTCGCGGAAACAGAAGAAACAGGCAACGAGAGGCGTCTTCAGCTTGCCGCGCACGGCGAGCGCTTATGGCGGCTGGCCTTGCCAACGCTGCGCTCGCCGGTGCGCAAGGTTCGCCGCTTGAAGCGCCTCTCGGTGAAATTGCCGGGGCTCATGTCTGGCGAAAGCGCGCTTGCGGAATTGACCGCGCTTGCGGAGCCGCGGACGCCTGTTGTGGCTGTGCCGGCCAGCGCGTGGCCACGCTTCGAAGCGCGGTTTGGACAGCCGGCAGACGAATGGGACGAAAGAGGCGTGCTTGTGGAGACCTGGTCCTACGATCCTGAAGCGCTGAGCGAAGGGCGGATCGTTGATCGTTTGTCGCTTTATCTCAGTCTTCGTGGACACGAAGACGAACGCGTCAATCTGGCGCTTCAATCCCTGCTTGAGGAGATGCGCTGGTGAAAGGACTCGACAAGTTCAAGGCGCACTTTGCCGGGGCGGAGCATCAATACGTGCTGATTGGCGGCGCGGCGTGCGACGTCGTGTTAGGTGAGGTGGGCTTGGATGCCCGCCTCACCAAGGACCTCGACATTGTCCTCTGCATCGAAGCGGTGGATAATGCGTTCTTTGAACGGCTTTGGCGTTTCATCGAAGCGGGCGGCTATACCGCGCGTGAGCGCTCCAGCGGGGAAAAGGAATTCTATCGCTTCCACAAGCCGGCGACCGCTGAATATCCCTATATGCTCGAACTCTTCTCCAGAAAGCCCGACGGCGTCGATTTTCCCGAGGGCGCCGTGCTGACGCCGATGCCGGCGGCGGATGAGATCATGTCGCTCTCCGCCATCCTGCTCGACGACAATTACTACGCGCTGCTGCAAGAGCAGAAGAGGGTCGTTGATGGCGTCAGTGTCCTCGACGAGAAGGCGCTCATCCCATTCAAGGCCCGCGCGCATATCGATTTGCGCGCGCGCAAAGAGGCCGGCGACAGCGTTAGCGCCGAGGATGTGAAAAAGCACCGCTCAGATGTGTTTCGCCTGGCGCAGCTTCTACCCGCGGACGCCGCGATCACGCTTTCGGCGGTTGTGGCAAGCGAACTCGATCGATTCTTGGCCCTCGCCTCAGAGGATGGAGATTTCAAAACATTCGGCGGCGTATCCCGTGAAGAAGCCATTTCGCGGCTCCGGCGCGCGTACGGGCTTGTGTAAGGCCGATGTCCAAAGAAGAAGATCCGCTTCCTGAACTGGCGGAGCTTTTGGCGCACGCGCCGGCGGGAACGCGCGTATTTGGCTCCGAGCCGCCGAGCGGCTTTGCGCGCATGAGCGCCGAGCGGTTTTGGGCTCTTGCGTTCTGGGGGCTTGCGCCGAACTTCCTGGCCTCCATCTCGCCGCTCTCATTCTGGTCGGCCGAGCAGGAACGTTTGCTCGCGATGGTTTTTGCAGCGAACGACTTTTCTGATTTCGGCATCGCGCTCATCGCCCGCGATGAGGAGGGCCGCTACCGACCGTTTGCGCACCAGAAGCGTCTGCCAACGCGGCGCGCAGCCGAAGACGCTATTCAAGGCAGGATGGGCGCGTCGGCGCTGACGACCAAGGTCGAGTTCAAGACGCTCGACGATCAGCCGCCGGGCATCGACCTGTTCGAGGACCTAAACGTCGCCAACCGTCATCCCGCGTTTGTCTACTTGCGTGATGGGGCGACGCAACGTGCGGCGCGGGAGCTGTTGGCCGAACTCGGCAGGTGGACGCCGGACCTCGACGGAAACCTCGTCCGCGATTTTCAGACGACGGGCTATAGCGCGCGGGTCTGGGAATTGTACCTCCGCTTTGCCTTTCGCGCGATCGGTCTTGAGATTGCGAACGAGTACGCGGCGCCGGACTTCTGCCTGCGCCGGGATGATGCGGAAGTGTTCGTCGAGGCGGTCACGGTCAATGCCGCAGAGCCTGTGAGCGCCGCGCTCGGCGCAGGGGCGCCGCCTGATCCGCCGGCGGATTTCTGGTCCTTCATCGAGAAGGACATGCCGATCAAGTTCGGCTCACCGCTCCATACCAAGATGCAGAAGCGCTATTGGGAACAAGCCCACGTTGCCGGTAAACCGTTCGCACTCGCCGTTGCTGATTTCCATGCGCCGGGCTCGATGGTGTGGTCGCACACCGCAGTGTCGATATATCTCTACGGACGCTCGGCCATCGTTGGGGTCGATGAGAACGGCAAAAAGAAGGGGACCGAGAAACTCGTTGCTGAATTCGACAAGGGCGGCGTTACAATCGCACCCTTCTTCGAACAGCCCGGCACAGAACACGTCTCAGCCGTTATTTTCTCGAACGCCGGCACAATCTCGAAATTCAACCGGATGGGCGTGCGCGCCGGCTTTGGCGACAGGTTTGTACGCCTTGTGCGGCGCGGCGGATGGCACAACCCCGAGCCAGGGGCCTTTGACGCCATCCCGTTCGAAATCGACATCGAGAGCCCTCACTATTCGGAAGCGTGGGAAGACGAACTCGAAATGTATCATAATCCAAAGGCGCTACATCCGATCGACGAGGCGTTGTTTCCCGGGATCGCGCACTTTCGCATCGACAACGGTGGAGCGGTCTGGCGCGGTCCAGAACACCGCGTCCTCTTTTCGCGGACCACCACATTGGATTTGTTGGGCCGCAAGCCGCCGGTGAGTGCTTAGGCCTTTCGTGCGCCTCAGTCGCTTAGAGCATTCTGCCGATAGCCTTGCCAGCTGCCATCCACGAACGTCGGCGCACCGGTCTTCCATCCCGCAGCGCGCCAGAGTGTGTCGAAAAGCGGAAGGAGATCGTCTCCGACATTATCTCCGATCCGTCGCGTTAGGATCGGATCGAGCGTCACGTTTGGTTTCTGAAATGGGCGCGGACCTGGCGCGCCGTCTGAGAGCTTAATCTCGGTGACGCCGTACAATGTGACGCCAATCAGGGCGCTGTCGCCAAAACCCAATTCGCCATAGGCGCGCGACAGGCGATCGGCCATCGAGACAACGGCGTGCTCTAGGGCGTGTCCATCGATGGCGCCGGGACCATCCGGCGATATGCTTCCTGGCAAGACTTGCACGTGCTCAAATACGCCATTGTTGAAGAGACGCGTGCTCCAGCGCGAGACGCCGTTCTTCAGCGGTTCCGGCACAACTTTGGGGTCGTGTTTCCACCATTCGTTCTCGTCGTTGCCTTGCTCCGCTTCTGTGTAGTCGGGAGGCGAGAAGTAGGAGAGCGCACGATCGATCTTGCGGATGTCGATACGCGGAGCGCTCGTCATGCTGACCGGCGCTATAATCAAGGCAAATTGCGGCTGGCGAATAATCGTCGGGGCAAAGCCGATGAAACGCTGTGACTGCCGCGCAAGATAAATATCTCGCGCATGATCAATAGCCTCATCAACCTGGCTTCGGCTGAACGCGCCGACCTTGGCTTCGAGCGCGCGAATGGATTCGTCAGATAGAGCTGCGAGGCGAGGCGGCGTGAGAACGAATTTCCATAAGAATGTGGCCGCCACCACAGTCACAATGAAGCCCAGCGCAATGGCGGCGGCGAGCAGAAGTGTTTGTGTGGCCAGCCAGCCGACGCCCAGTACGGCCAGCGGCGTCCCAAGCGTCAGCCAACGGCGGACGTTCGAGTCTAGGCGCGCTTCGGCCGCTGTTTCCCGCCAGGCAATAGCGAAGATCTTTCTCCAATACGAAGCCATTTTCTTAAGCGCCTCCAGCCTCGGGTCGAAGGTTCGACAAGAAGGTCGTCGCATCATCGACGCCTTCGTGACTTTTGAGCGCGTAGAGGTAGCGGTTCAGCGTCCGCCGGCAGATATTGTCTGCCGCGCCACGCTCAATCGGGGTGTCTTCGAGCAAGGCCGGCGCGCCGCCGTGTCCAATTTGCGAGCGGCCGCGATTGTAGAGCTTCGCGACTGCTTGCTCGACGCTGGTTCCATCCGACAAGAGGCCGTCCTTTGCCGTGCGCCCGAAAAGGGATGCGACCATTTTGATAATTTCGGGCGCCGCGCCGCCTTTGGCCAGCACATCGAGGCACATCCCATAGCGCACGATCGCCGCCGCTCCTGTGTCGTCACGGCGCGCTTCGCCAAACCAATAGAGCGCATCGCACCAGCGGCGGCGTAGATCGAACAAGGTGATTTCGCCTGGCAAACAGAACACGGCCTCAATGGCCCAGCCTACTGCAGCCCGAAGGTCCTCACTGTCGCGCATAAATTGGCTCGCGTGCGGCTCATGCGTTAACAACAGCGGAAGGTCGCGATGGCTGGAGAAGCTCAAATTCTCCCCGGGCGCTTGTGACAGACGGGTCGTAATGCCCGGGTCGGTGTCATCGCCGGGGCCTCGGAGATTGAGACCCTGTGCGCTGGTCATAACAAGGCCGAGACCGTCGAGCGCCAGCCGCACGCCAAACCGGGCGCGCTCGGCTGAACGGCCAATGTCATTGCCCGCGACGCTGACCTGGGCGACCCATTTACTGACGCCGATCGTTTCGACCGCCGTCTCGGCCAAAATTCGGTCTATCCCACCGAGCTGAGGCAAGGGCGTGGTGTCTCGCCAATGGACGCGCACGCCATCGATCCAGTCCAATTCGCACCCTGCTACTTCTTGAACCTTATCAAGCCAAGCTTGGGGCCGCACGAATTGAACGCGGCCGATCGAAAATGGCGCGACCGAGTCGGCATCGACAACGCGGCACGCGAAGTAATGGTGCGTGTCGCGAAAGGCGCTGGCCAGGCGGTGTGCGAGCCGCTTCTTGTACGCTTTCAAGGCGAGGCTTGAGTCCGGCCAAAGAACAAGATGATTTTCGCCGAGCATCTCTCCGAACTCGGCGATGGCGAGCTGGCGCATCCGCTCGGGGGTCACGCGTGCGCGCCGGTCGGGATCGCTCGTCCGCCAGGCTTCACCAAGCTTCGCCAGCGCCTCGACCCCGGCCTGAGTTGTCAGGACATGACGCCCGTCCCCGATCGGGATCATTGGCGGGAGCAGTGTCGCGCTTTCCATGTAGCGTGCGTGCTGGTCTGGAGAATACGCGCTGACCTCCTCAATGGCCCGGCAGGCCGCCTTCCAAATATCGAGATGGGTCATCGCGCCTCGCGCTGCAATTTTTGAAGGCACGCCCGGGCGCACTCAGACGCACCTTAATGTGAGTCTGGGCGCCGGCGCCGTTTCGGCGGGACAATCGGGCGCGGTCACGCCTGACACATCTGCCGCTTTCTAGATTTCGTTCAAAAGTTGCGCTCTTGGCGCATGTGTCCGCATCTCATGCGCCATCCCGAGGGCGCGCACCTCATCAATACACTTCGTCGTGGTATTCAGGGCGTCGGCGTCGCCGCAGAACATGACGCGTGAGGAGGCACGCGAGTACGCCGAGACCGAGGGCTTCGAGGGGCGCTGCTCCGAGAATGCCCGCTGTCCAACCTAACATTGCGCCGGCCGCGATGACCGGGGCCCAGCGCATCAAACTGAGCGCGATCCCATATCCCGCTTCGAGCACCACTATGGCAAGGAGGGCGAAGAGCACAATGATAAGCACTTCCATTTCATCTCTCCGGGACACATGCGCGCTGCTTTAATTGGCGGGCTACGCAATGGGGCGCCGTGGCGCCTGGGCTGTCGTCCGCCGCGCGCTTGAGACGCTTTGCTTCCCGATCGCTCCGATGTTGCGGCGCGCGCGTACGCAGCAGACCACCCCGCTTCATCAATCGCGACTCGGATTCGCGCGCAGTGAGCTGAAGCTGACCCATGCGAACAGCGCTTTTCGTGCGATGAGATTGAGGGGCGCTGATGTCTCGACGTGAACGATCTCAATTGACCGCCGGTCCCGTTGAACAATGGAAGCACGGCGCGTTACGCCAAGCAAGAGCTTTGGAGGGTCAGCTTGGCGGGAGCGCCCCGCGCGCGTGGCCCGCGCACGCGTCCTACCGAACCAAGTCGCTTGCTGCGCTCGCGCCTCGTCGCTACGCGCTGCGATCGCCTTCGCGCTATACTCAATCTCGCGAAGTGCTGGTGCGTCGTCGATTCGCGATCCAGGCCTCTAGGTCCGCCGGATCATATCGAACTGCCCTGTCTGTCGACTTGATGAAGCGTGGGCCCTTGCCGGCGCAGCGCATCTTATCGAGCGTTGATTTGGAAAGCCCAAGACGCAGAGCTGCCTGCCGCACATTGAGAAGCCCGTTTGTGGCGGTCGCGGATGCGCCCTGTTCGTTTGCAGGCGATGCTCGTGCAGATCGTTTTTGCGCGAAGGGAGGATGAGCGCCGGGCGGCAGGCGCGCCTTGGTCTGCGACGGCGGCGCTGACATTGCGCCAAAGAGATCGGCTTGCCCTTGGACGGGCGCCCGTTGGCCGGGCCGTTTGCTCATCGCCGGTAGGGCCTCAAGACGATGTCTTGGCTCACGAGCACGCGCACCGGCGCGCCAGCGCGGATGCGCAAGGTGGGGCGCACATTGAGTTCGCGATCGATGATGCGCCCGCCGACGCGCGCGACTTCCTGCGCTGCGGCGTTGCCGATGCTTTCGCTCAAGCGATTGCTGTCATCGCCCTCCGCTTCGTTGGCGGCGACCGAGAGTGCGCCGGACAGAAGCGAGGCGACGGCAATACGCGAAAGATGCGTATCGACCCGGTCGCGCACGCCCGCGGCGCCGGCGGCGTCTGCGCCTGGCATGCCGCGCAGCGCAATCGACCAGCCGTTTGGCATGATGAGACGGTTCCAGACGACAAGCAGACGCTGATCGCCGTGTGTTGTTGCGGCGTCATAGGTTCCAAGAAGCCGCGCGCCTTGGGGGATAAGCAGATGATTGCCGCTCACGCTGTCGAAGATGTCCTCCGTCACCTGCGCGATCACCCGGCCCGGCTGGTCGGAGTTGAGGGCGGTGATGAGCGCTGCCGAAATCGTCGATCCGGCTTGAATGACATAAGGCGAAAGCGGCGGGCGATAGGCGGCGTCGAGCACGCCATCGTCGCGGCCGCGTTGGCTCGCCATGAACGCCGCGCCCGGCCCAGGGGCGAGAGTGTTGTCCGCGCTCTCTGAAACGCCCGGACGCCGAGCGTCAGCGCCGAAACGAATGGCCGAAACGCGTGCGGCATCGGCTTCCAGTTCGAGCGGCGAGGGGGCCCCCGGCGGAGAAGGCGCGCCCGCTTGAGAGGTTTCGCTCATCTCTGCGTCCGCAGGTCGATGGTCGCCCCAAAAGTAATCGCGCCCTTCCTCCTCGATCGGGGGCCGCAGATCTTGGTCGCCATATTGACCGCGCGCGATGCGCACGCTCTCGGGCGGCGATGCAGGTTGCACCGGTTGCGATGCTTCGCTGCGCGTTCGCGAACGGTCGCGATCCGTGAGGCCGGTGACGAGCGTGAAAGCGACAACGCCGCTCAAGACAAGCGAGGCCGCGATCAAGGTCTTACGCGAGAGGCGCTTCGGGTTTGGCGGCTTTGCGCGAATGGCGGTCGTTGGCGGGATGTGCACTTTGGGTTGCGGTGTGGGCTGCGGCTGCGGTTCGTCATCCGGCGCCGGCGCGGCTGTGTCTGCGTTCATCGGCGGCCTCCCGCGTGAGTGCGCGGCCGCTCGCGGCTGATGCGCACGATGGTTTGGCGTTGCGCGCCTAGGCGAAGTTCGGCCACGTCGAAGAGCCGATCGATGATGTAACGATTGCCGATCACGCGATAATTGACGAGCGCTACATCGGCGCCATTGCGCAGGAAAAGCGGCGGGGCCTCGCTCGTGGCGATGTCGAGTGGGAATTCGATATAGGTCCTGCGGCCGTCATCGAAGACGCGCTGGGGCCGCCAGCGCGGCGTCCGCCCGCGGACCGTGTCGATGCGATAGCGGAAGTTGAGGCTATCGAGTCCCACGCCGCCAATATCTGACGGCGCGCGGCGCGCCTCGTCCGCGTACCGCCAGGCGGTTTGCGCTGAATAGGTGCGCCCTTCGACCGCAATCGCCTCAATGAGATAGGTTCGCCGATCAGTGGTGAGTACGATATTGGTGCGGATGCCAGCGCGGGTAGGCTTTACCAGCAGAAGCGCGCGCGGCTCTGCGAGGTCGCCGGAACTCGTTTCCTCCACCATCCAGCGCGTCGTGTCGCCGGCGGCGACAGTGACGATGGCTTCGCCGGGCTCAAGTAGGATGGTGGAGAGATAACCAGGCGCCGCATAAACCTCATACAGCGCGCCCGGCGCGTAATCATAGACTTGGGCGGCGTCGACAAAGGCTTCGGGATCGGGCCTGCGGCGTGCTTCGGCGTTGGCGGCGGAGAGAGCAGTCAAAGGCGCGACGCTGCGCTCACGCTGTCGAGGCCGAGGCGTCGGCTGCTCAATCGCCGAAGGCGGCGCCAAATCCTCCGCCGCATGCGCGCCGGCGCGCGCCGGCGCGTCGGCTATCGCGCGCGCTGTGTTGGCGGCGAGCCCTGGCGCTTCGCTCGGCGCGGCCGTGGCGCAGCCGATGAGCAGAGCGAGCGCGGCAAGGGCCGTAAGGTGAGAACGTATCATGGCTCTTCTCCACGCACGGCCGTCGGCGCCTCGGGTGAAAACGAAAACTCGGTGATGAAAAGTCCAAGCGGATTGCGTGCGAGCGCATCGGCGCTGCGTGGACGTTCGAAGCGGATGGTGAAGAGGCCAGTATAGGCCCGCCGTGCGCCGCCACCGGCGCCATGCGTGGCTTCAATCCAGCTGACCTGCCAGGTCTCATCGGAACGCTGCACGATCGAGGTGATCACAGCGCTCCGCGCCGTCGTGCCGAGCAGTGTGAAAGGATCTTCTTCGCGGGCGATCTCGTTGAGGTGCTGGGCCGCCTGTGGGGTCAAGAAGCGATAAGCCTCAAGCCAGTTCTCCCGCAGGACCACCCCATCGGTCGGGACACCGCGGATGAGTTTCACGAAATGACCGAGGAAGTAGCTCACTTGCGCATCGGTTGGCGTGTATTCGCCGCTGGCGGGACGCACCGACAGCACTGCGCCTTGCGGGCTCACTTCGACCACATGAACGAAGGTGCGCTTCTGGAGCGCGATCGCAGCGGCGGCGACCATGAGGACAAAGACGAGCGCGGCGAGGCCAGCAGCAATCCAGCGCCACGTGACCGCCGCTTGCACCGCCGTGCCCATGCGGGCGTCCCAAGCTTGCTGAGCGCGCATGTAAGGGGTGTCCGCAGGTTCTGGCGCGTAGGGTCGTGGCGGCTTGCGGAAGGCGAGTGTCATGATCCGGCTCCGTTAGGGTCTGCGTTGCGGTCTGGGCTGCATGGCGGAATAGTTGGGCTTCGGGCGCGCGCCGCCGCGCGGTCCGCCGCGACCGCCGCTATTGCGCGCGCCGCGGCCCGCACGACCGCCGCCGGAGGTCAAAATCTTCGTGGTGACCGCAGCGCCAAGCCCTGCGCCCGCCACAGCCAGTCCGGCCTGGATGGGCTGGGCGGCTGACAGATTGGGGTTGCCTTGCATCACTTCGCTCGCAAGCGCGGGCGCGAGGAACGAGAGTGCAAGGATCGTCAGGCCGAACAGCAGGACGTCGAGCGCGCCGCCATTTTCGAGCGTCATGGTTTGCGGCAGTGTCGCAACGAACGTGATGGCCACACTTGCGACGAAGGCGAGCAGGAAGAGCCGGACCGCCGAACTTGCGACCCAGCCAAGCGGACGCTCAGCAACCCAGGCTGTTCCCGAGAAGACGCCCCAAGGTATCGCGATGAAAGCGGCGAGCGAGCCAAGTTTGAACGCGATCAGCTGTACGAATATTTGCAGCGCCAGGACGAAGAAGCCGATCAGAATGACGACGCCAGCCAGCAGAATGGTTGCGAGCGTTAAGAAGTCGGTGAAGATGTTGAGCCCATCACCCAATTCCATGGTGCGGCCGAAGAGCTCTTTTCCTTCTGCGGCGACGCTCGCAGGATTGTGCAGTTCAGCTAGACTCATGCCCGACCCGCCCGCTTTCAATCCGAGCAGCGCGCCCGATTGATTGATGGCGCCGGCAATCGCGTTCCAATTGTTCACAAGAAACGCAAAGAGCCCGACGAACAGCACCTTGCGGAAGAAGGGCGCGATCGGGGCTTCGCCCTTCAACGCCCACATGGCGCCCGCCAACGTCACCGAGATGACAATGAGCGTGTTCAAGACGAACGCGACATCGCCCTGGATGAGGCCAAAGCCTTGATCGGCCAAACCTAGAAAGCGCTCCAGAAATTCGTTGACGCTATCGCCTTGCATGGCCGCCAATCCTCAAAAGCGCGGGGTGACCGGTTGGGTTGATTGACCGACATCTGTCGGGAAGGCGCGGCGGCGGAGTTCGCGCGACCGCTCTTCGCGCGCGACCCGTTCGAGGCGCTCTGTGGCCAGCGCGCGCGCTTGGGCCGCCTGCAGCGCTTGCAATTGCGCGATCTGAGCCGAGAGTACGCCTATCGCTTGCGTGGTCGCCTGTTCCGCAGAGGTCTGGCCTTCAGCATTTGCGCTGGCCTGCAGCGCGCGCCGCATGGCGCTGTCGGCGTCGTCGAGCCCGTCGCTGCTGGCTGAGGCGCTGACGGTCATCAGCGCTTCAACGCTATCTCGGCTTTCCGCCAGCCAGTGGTCCGATTGGCTCAGCAGGCGATCGATATCGAAGCTGGCGGTGTCTTCTGGGTAAAGCTCGCGCAGGTCATCGCCAATCGTCTCGGCGTTCTGACGCAGGCCCTCGGCTTGCTGCAACAGCTCGCGCGCGCGACGGATGGAGGCCGATAGCTCGGGCGAGAGTTCAACGCCAAGACTTTGCAGCATCTGCGCTTGCTGGCGGATCTGCTCGATCTGATTGTTGATCTGCGAAATCATGTGGGTGACTTGCGTGATGCTCTGGGCGAGATTGGCCGGATCAATGACCACCCATTGGGCGCGTGCGGGCGCGCTGGTGAGCGCCAGAGCGAGTACGCACGCGGTGATGAACAGGCGTGATTTCCGTCTCATGTAATCCTCCCATTCTGGGCTTCTTCGAAATCGCGTTGGCGGCGCGGCGGGGGGTGGGGCGCGCGCATGACGGCGTCAAAGCGCGCGAGCGCTTCGGCGGCGGCGGCGAGACCAGAGGCTTTGAGCCATGCGCTCGCGAACGCACCGGCGTCGCCTTCGGCAATCAAATTGTCGATCGCGGTTTGATGGCGAGGCGTGGACGCGCCAAGAAAGGCGAGCGCCGCGGAGCCGAGTGCGAGATCGGCTAAGCGCGCGCCCGCGCGGGTCTGTATGTAATAGTCGCGCTTGGGCGCGGCCTCGCTGATGATGGCGATCTGGCGCTGATTGAGGCCAAGGCTTTCATAGAAGGCGCGCGTTCTGGGTTCGCGGGCGCGGTCGTTGGGCAAATAGATGCGCGTTGGGCAGGCTTCGAAGACGGTCGCAGAGATTGCGCTCTGGTCGACATCGGCCAATTCTTGGGTCGCGAACACGACCGCGACGTTCTTCTTGCGGAGCGTCTTTAGCCAGGCCTGGATTTGGGCGGCGAAGGCAGCGTCGCGCAAATAGGCCCAAGCCTCGTCGAGCACGAGCAAGGTTGGACGGCCGTCGAAGCGCGCTTCGAGCGCATGCACAAGGCACGGCAACACCGCAGCGAGCGCCTCGGGGCGCGCCAAGAGCTCGCCCATCTCAAAGGCTTGGACCTCATGGTCGGCAAGACGCGTTTGATCGGCGTCGAGAAGCCGACCCCATGGACCCGCATGCGTGAAGGGTTCGAGCGCCAGCCGAATCTCGGCGTCCTGCACGAGGCCCGAGAAGACCGAAAGCGTGCGCTCCACTGGTGGGCGCGCGGCAAGTACGCCCAGCGCGCGCCAGAGCTCTTCCTTGCGCGAAGGATAAAGCGCGACGTTCGCGCGCGTAAGGATCGCTGCGAGCCAATCGCGCGCCCAGGCCCGTTCCGCTTCATCGGCAATGGCGCCAAGCGGCTGCAGGGCAAGGCTGGTTTCGTCCTCTTGCTCGCTTAAGAGATCGACGAACGCTCCGCCAAGACCCAGCACGAGCGCGCGGCTTGAGCGGCCGGAATCGAAGAGAAAGATTTGCGATTGCGGGTATCGCCGCCATTGTGCGGCCAGCAGTCCAAGCAACACCGATTTGCCCGCCCCGGTGGGGCCGACCACCAGGGTGTGGCCGACATCGCCGTGATGGAGGTTGAGGCGGAAGGGTGTTGCGCCATCGGTTGCAGCGACCAGGAGCGGGGGACCCTTGAGGTGGGCGTTGAACGCGTCGCCAGCCCATACGGCCGAAAGCGGCAAGAGATGGGCGAGGTTTGGCGTGAGCAGGATGGGCCGTCGCAGATCCGCATAGGGCTGACCAGGAAGCGAGCCCAGCCATGCTTCGACAGCGTTGATCGTCTCAAGCACGGTGACGAAGCCCAGTCCGTCAGTGATCTGGCGAATTTGGCGGATGCGTTCGAGCGCGACCGCTTCGCTCTTATCCGCGACGATGATGGTGAGCGTGACGAAGGCCGCGCCCGCCGCTTCGCCATTGACCTGTTGAAGGGCCGCGTCCGCGTCTTCCGCTTGCGCGGTTGCGTCATTGTCGAGGAGGGTTGCTTCTTCACGGTAGAGCGCCTCGCGCAGCAGGGTGAGGATACCCTTGCGCTTGGAGAACCAGCGCTTACGGATTTTTTCAATCTCTTTGCGCGCATCCTCGCGGTCCATTGGGATAACGCGCGTGCTCCAGCGATAGGGAATACCCAACCGATTGAGCGCGTCCAGCAGGCCGGGCTCGGTCTCGCTGACATAGGCGCGCACCGAGAGCACTTTGAGGAAGCGCTCACCGAGCTTTGGCGCGACGCCGCCGAGTAGGGACGCGTCGGCGATCAGTTCGTCGAGTTGGAACGGCGTATCTGGAGCGGCGATCGGGTGCGGAGCATCCGAAACGCAAGAATGGAGATAGGTCAGCGTTTCGTCGTCGTTCAAAAACCGCGCTTCGACCATGATAAGGTCGATGAGCGCCTTAAACGCCTGGGTCTCGTCGATGAAACTCTGCAGACAGACGCGATAGTCGATGCCGCGATTTCGCTCACCGCCCGCGCCTTCGAACAAAGCGGCTTCCAGGGCGCCGCTCGCCTCACTCGGCGGCAGCCAGGTCAGCGTCAAGTAATAGACGCTCTCATAGCGTCCGCCCGCGGCGGCAAAATCTTGCGCCCGTTCTGCATCGATCAGCCATGACAAAGCCTCCGGCCACTGGCTTTCTGGGTACGCATTGGTGGCTTGGCGGCGAGCTTCGACATGCAGGCACCAACCCGAACCGAAGCGCTTTAGCGCATTGTCGAGCCGCTGCGCCGCGCCCATCAATTCCGACGGCGTCGAGGAATCGAGATCAGGTCCGCGGAAATTGAGCGTGCGCTGAAACGAGCCGTCCTTGTTGATGACGACGCCCGGCGCGACGAGTCCCGCCCATGGGAGCCAATCAGCGAGACGCGCTTGGGCTTGTTTGTAGGGGCGAAGGTCCATCATCCGGGCGCCCTCACACGCTGAAGTATGAAGGCTTGGCCATGGCGCGCGGCCATGTTTCCAAGAACCACGGATCGCGCGCGGACGCGTAAGCGCCAGCGGCTTGAATGACGAGCCAGAGCGGCGCCCCGATCAACGGCTGTTGCAAGCCGAAGCCGATCGCCGCCGCCACTGTCGCATTGAGGATGGCGAACGTTCGCGGCACGCCCGCGAGCAGAATTGGCCGCGTCAATGATGTGCGCAGCGCCAGCCAGTAGCCGTCGGGTTCGTCGGTGTCAGCCATCAGAGCACCGCCCCGCCGGCGAAGCCGAAGAAGTCGAGGAAGAAGGAAACCGCCGCGAACATGACCGCAACGCCCAGACCGACGAAAGCGAGCTTTCTGATGCCGCCGCCGCCTTCGCCGAAGATGATGCCGATGCCTGAGACGATAATGGCGATGACGGCGGCGGCGCGCGCCACAGGTCCGGTGATGGAATCGACCACCTGTTCGAGCGGGCCCTCCCAGGGCATGCCGGAGCCCGAAGCATGGGCGGGACTGATACAGACGATGGTGACGAATGCGACGAGCGCAAAAGTGCGTCCGACGCCAATGGGCCGGTTGAACATCGTTGATCTCTTCTAGGTCGGTTGGCGGAGCCGGCGCAGACTTCAAGCGATGCGCCTCACACGTGCGATGCTTGGGTCAAGGCGGCGCGCGCGCCTGCCAGCACCGGCCTTCGGCTTCGCGGTCGATCAGCGCGATTTCCTCGATGCGCCGGCCTTCTTGCGTCCGTGTCATGAACACGACCGCATCGACGGCCGATCGGATAAGGCGCTGCGGGCTCGCGAGACCTGCCTCGATGCAAAGATCTTCAAGCCGCATTAGCGCGTCAGCGGCGGAATTGGCGTGGAGCGTCAACAGCCCGCCCGGATGACCAGTATTCCAGGCCTTCAGCACTTCAAGCGCTGCGCCGTCGCGCACCTCGCCCACGACGATGCGGTCAGGGCGGAGCCGCAGTGTCATCTGCACCAGCTCGCGCATGCCGACGGCTGAGCCGGCGCGCTTGGTCAAGAGATGAACGACATCATCGCCCACGCATTGAAGCTCGGCCGTGTCCTCAAGGATGAGCGCGCGCGCGTCCGCAAACTCAGGTTCGGCCAACAGCGCATTGAGCAGCGTTGTTTTGCCAGAGCCCGTGCCGCCGGCGACGACGATGTTGCGTCGTGCGCGAATGGCGGCCCGCATCTCTTCGGCCTGCGCTGGGGTCGCAATCTTGTCTCGCACATAATCAGCGAGTGTGAAGATGACAGAGGGACGTTTTCGAATGGCGAGCGTGGGCGCCGACACGATGGGCGGGATCATGGCCTGCACGCGCGCGCCCGATCCTGGAAGCGTCGCCGATAAATAGGGCTGATCCTCGGTGACGATGACGCGCGCCTCAGCTGCGAGCAGACGCACAGCCGTCTCGCGCTCGGCGGCGGTCAGCCAGACATTGGTCGCTTCAAGCCCCACGCCGACGCGGTCGATGCGCACGCGGCCGTCGGCATTGATCAAGACCTCGACGACGGCCTCGTCCGCGAGCGCGTCCGCGAGTGCGGGACCAAGCACGCGCGCCAGCGATTGAAGCCGGCGTTCAACGACGACGCGCTGCGGCGCGGAAGAGGCGAGGACGCTCACGCGTGCGCCTCCTCGTCGCCGGCTTGTCCGTTGGCGAGAAGCGCGCTGCGCCCATGCGGCGCAGCGGCAAACAGGCTACGGCCCGGTTGCAGGCTTTCGGCAAGCAATTCGAGAAATGATTGAAAGCGGCGTTCGGCGATTGCGTGTGCAGCTGGCAGCGTGTCTTCGTCGGGCGCTGGGTTATGTTCAAGCCAAACGCGAATGAAGAGGAGGAGGGTCTCCTTGACGATCGCGATCTCGCGGGCGCGCACGACGTCACGCTTCTCAACGCGGTCGAGGCGCATTTTGACCGTGTCTGCGACCGCCACGTCCTTCTCGTCGAGATAGATCCGACGCATGGCGTCGGCTGCTGCGCGCGTGAGCGGCAGACCTCTGAGGCGGGCATCGACATCGAGCGCGCGCGCCAGCTCATCCTCAAGATAGATGGTGATCTTCTTTTTCGGACGCCGCGTCATGCTGGCGGCTCCGCGGCGTCATTAGTGTTGTCTCCGACCTCACGCGGGCGCAGGTCAAAGCTGGCGCGTGCGGGCGCAGGGGGTGGTGGGGCGGACGCCGGCTCGGGTTCTGAAGATTGCGCCGCCGCATCGCCTGCAATCAGCGCAAAGAGATCGGATTGTTGTTCAGTTGGACGTGGGCGCGAACGCAGCGGCGTTTGGCGCGCAACGGCGTGGGCGATGGCCGCATCTCGGCCAGGCGTGGTTTGAGGCTGCGCGGTCTGAGGCAGTGTAGGTGGTGGCGCATCGCGAAGGCCAAGCGAACGCATCTGCGCCCAGGGCGTTGGCAGCGGCGCGCGTGGTTCGGTTTCCGGAAGTGGAAAGAGACGCGACGCAAAGATTGGTTCTTCATCGTAACGGAGTTTTTGAGCCTTTAGCGGCTTGGCGCCCGTGACGAAGACGAGTTCGTCGCGCTCAGGGAGACGGCGTACTTCCGCTGGCAGGATGAGGGGTCTGCGCTCTTCGCGATAGGTGATGGCGCGATGATCAAGGCCAAAGATCTGACGCTTGCCCGACCAAGTCTCCTGCGGGCGCATCTCGTAGATATCGCCGGCAAGCTTGGAGACGGTTTCTGCGGTTTCGACATCGGTTGCGGCAAAGCTCGTGACGATCTGGCAATTATCGAGGATCGTGTGGTAGCGCCCATAAGCTTGGGTGACTTGGTGCAGGCTCTGGGTGACGATGAAGGCGCGCACGCCATAGCCGGCCATTGCGCCCATCGATTGCTCGAAAAGATCAAGCTTTCCCAGTTGCGGAAACTCATCGAGCAGCAGAAGTAGCGGTCGCTTCTTGGCGCGCCCGTCGGCGGCGCGTTCTTGATGCTCCATGAGGTCGCGCAAGACTGCGCCGAACAGGAGCCGCATCAGCGGTTTCACCCGCTTGGAATCATTCGGCGGCCAGCAGAGATAGAGCGTAACCGGTTTGTCCGCACACATGAGATCCGAAATTCGAAAACTCGATTGGGCGGTGTTCCGCTGGACGAGCGGATCGGCAAAGACGCCAAGATAACTTTCCGCTGTCGCCTTAATGCCGGCGCGCAGTTTTTCATGATAGGCGGCGTAGGAGCGCGCGGCGCGGCGTACTTCTGGGTGCGTCTCTGGATTGCCGGTCGCGTCTAAACGATGAAGCGTCGCCTCCATCAGTTTCACCGTGTCGTCAAACCGCGCTAGGAGCTCGAACACACGATAGAGCGTCTTGCGCTCGGCGGGTTCGGCATAGGCGACATGCAGAATGACGCCAGCGACAACCTGTTTGGCGGCGCGGTCCCAGAACTCCTGGAAACGCTGGTCGCCATAAGGGTCGGCAATCAGCTCGGCCAGGTTCTGGACGTCGCGCACTTCATGCACGCCAGGGCGGATCGTATCGATCAGGTTGAAGCGGTCCGAATGCGGCGATGTCGGATCGAAGCGGATGACGGGACCCAGCTTGGCGCGCCAGCCCGCAGTGCCGACAAAGCCCACACGCGAATCGCCCGAATGCAGTTCGCCCTTGAGATCAAGCGCCAATACTGAATGCGGCGTCGCCAACAAAGTCGGCACGACTGCACCGCGGGTTTTGCCCGAACGCGTGCCGCCGGTCAGCAGCAAATGGTGAGGGCCATCATAGGCGAGCACTTCGCCCTTGAGTTTGCCGAGGATGACGCCGCCTTCGGCGAAAAGCCCCGCGGCGTGTGCGTCTTCGACGCCGCCCCACGCCACCGCGCCGAACGGACGTTGATGCGGGCGCAGCGGGCGAAAGGCGAGCAGTGCGACGAATCCTGCGCTGGTGACCGCCAACATGAAGATGAGTTGTGGGACGGCGAACGCGCGTGAGTAGACGCGCGACCAGCGCTTCGACCATTGCGCAATGGCGAACGGTGGATAAATGACGCTTCCGGCGACAACCAAACGCGGACCGAGCGCGGGTTGATGGGCGAAGGTGTGCGCGAGCATTTGCGTGGCGGCGGATGCGCCGATGAGGGCGATCGCCGCCGCTCCGATTAATGCGCTCATCCGTTTATCGAGTTGCATCTGGCGCCGCCCTGTCTCCCAGAGCTTGCCGGTGTTGGCGAACGGCGCATCGCGTTGCGCGCGTCAAGCGTGTTTAGAAGAGTGATGTCGAAGGACGCGCCTCGACGGAACGCGGACTATGTGCGTGGTATCAGCTTCTCGTGCGCATCCCGTGCGATGCGCGGCGGCTGATTGCGTATTCGCTGCGCCGCATGCGGCCGGTTGGCGCAACGATCCCGTTCGCCGCGCAAAGCGCCGGAAAAGCGAATTGACACCCGGTCGCGGCGCGCCTGGCCGGTGCAGCCGCGTTGGTTAATTGAAAGACAACGCGTGTGCCCAGCGATCAACCTTGGATTGCTCAGCGGCCGCAGATGGGAGAATATGGGGTGAGAGCGAGGGAAGGGCGGGGTTCACGAGGCGGGTCGAGGGATCATGGACAACACGCTTGTTTGGACATTTGCTGAAAGATGCAATGAGGCCAGTTCCATGGAGGAGATTAGGACGCTCTTCCTTCGCGAAGTCGAGGCGCTTGGCTTTGCCTACGTCGCCTGCGCCAGCCACGTCGATCCGTTGCGCCCGCCACCAGATGCGGTGACGATGCTGCATTATCCCCAGGCGTGGGTGAACCATTTCAGCACCGAGAACCTGGCTTTACGCGATCCGGTGTTCATGACGGCCAAGCGCCAACTCTTGCCCTTCAGTTGGAGGGACCGCGCGTTTCGCAAAGGGCTGGCGCCGGATCAGCTGAAGATTCTGGCCGAGGCCGCCGAGGCGGGACTCGGCGATGGCTTCACCATACCGCTCCACTCACCCGGCGCGCTGCCTGCTTCTTGCTCGCTCGTGTTTGGCCCCGATGGCGTCGATCCGCTCGATGTCCGCAACGCGCATTGGTGTGCTGTCTATGCCCATGAAGCTGCGCGGCGCGCGCTGCGCGCACAACAGGCGCCTGGGCGGACACCGTTGAGCGAGCGCGAACGGGAGGCCCTCGAATACGTTGCGCGCGGCAAGGACGATTATTCGATCGGGGTCCTTATGGGTATTCAGGAATCAACCGCCCATAACACCGTGCAACGCGCCATGAAGAAACTTGGCGTCGCCACGCGCGTACAGGCTGTCATCCTCGCCATGGCGGAGGGCGAGATTTTCCTCCACGATGTGGCGCACTAGGTGCGGCAATCAGGAGTCGGCGGCGAGTCAATTGATCTGATCAGACCTATTCCGAAGTGCCGGCCTTCCCGGCAGCTTCGGCGGCGAATCCGTTGGAGCGCCGTCCATGATCCACATCATCACCGCCGAGAACCGCCACCTCTTTCGTCATGCGTTGATGGAGATGCACCGACAGCGCAAAGCGGTGTTCATTGATGAATTGGGTTGGCCGCTTCAGGCGGAGGCAGGGATTGAGATCGACGCCTACGATGGAGAGGATGTCGTCTATCTCATCGAGTCAGATGGTCCGCGGGCTTGTGTGGCGGGCTCGGCGCGGCTCCTGCCCACCGTTCGCGGACACCTTCTTCAAGACGTTTTCGCTGACCTTTGCGAAGAGGGCGTGCCGCGTGGCGCACAGATTTGGGAAGCCACCCGCTTTTGTCCCTCGCCCGAGCTTGGTCGCGGCGAGGCGCGTCAGGCGCTGCTGACGCGCATGATCGGCGCCATCATGGAAACGGGTCTCTTATTCGGCATTGAACAAGTGACGTTCGTCGCCAGCGCAGCGCTCGCGCCGCTTGCTGAGAACGCGGGCTGGGATGTGCGTGCGCTCGGTCCCGCCAAACGCCGCGGCCGCGACAAGGTTCGCGCTTTTGCCGCTTTGATTGATGCGACAGGCCTCAAACGCGTGCGCGACCGTGCGGGCACGAGCGGGCCCCTGACTCGCTTCACCCCCGGTCTTATCCCCCGAGCCGCTTAAGGAGGGCGTCATGAAAGGATCGGCTGTCCCATTTTCCGCCGCGCCCGGCGCAGCGTGCCGCGCCGACATCGCGCAGCTCGAACGCCAGGGCCATCTTTTGATCGAAGATGCGCTGAGCATGCATGAGCACACGACCTTGGCCAATGAACTCGAACCGTGGCTGAAGACTACGCCGCGCTGTCAGGGCGACTTCTACGGCTGGAACACAACACGCGTCGGCGGGCTATTGTCCAAGGCGCCGATGGTCCAGCACATGGTGCTCAATCCGCGCATTCTCGCCATTGCCGAGACATTGCTTAGGCCGAGCTGCGATTGCATTCAGCTCAATCTGACGCAAGCCACGCGTGTGCATCCCGGCGAGCGTGTTCAGGCGCCGCATCGCGATGAAGAGATGTGGCCTTCGCCGACGGATGGGCGCCATTGGCTCTTGAACGTGATGTGGGCGGTGAGTGACTTCACCGAAGAGAATGGCGCGACGCGGCTTTGGCCCGGGTCCCATCATGGTGCGCTCAATCGAAACGCCGATCACCGCAACAGCGTGCCGGGCGTCATGCGCGCCGGTTCGGCGCTTCTCTTCCTCGGCTCATTGACGCACAGCGCCGGCGCCAATCGCAGCAGCGCGCCGCGCACGGGGGTTATCGTCAGCTATTGTCTGGGTTGGCTGAAGACCTACGAGAACCAGTTTCTTGCTTACCCGCGCGAGGTCGCGCGCTGCTTTCCCGAGCGGCTTCAGCGTCTCCTTGGCTATCAGATGCACAGGCCGAATCTGGGCGGCTGGGAGGGCCAGGATCCCATTCGATATCTCGATGATGATCGCACGCCAGCGCCGCATGTCGATGCGCTGACGCCAGAGATCGCCGAGCAATTGCGGACGCTCTGCCGAGAACAGGAGAGCGCCGGCGGCTAATGGCGGGGGAAACGGGGGTCACCGAACGCGTCTATGCGACGCTGCGAGAAGCCATCCTCAATGGATCGTTACGTGCAAGGGAGCATCTGGACATCGAGATGCTTGCGGCGCGCCTACAAGCGAGCGCGACGCCCGTGCGGCACGCGCTCGCTGTGCTAACCGTTGAGAGATTGGTGAAGCTGACGCCCGGCAAAGGCTATTCGGTCGCGTTCTGGAGCGAGCGCGAGCTTTCAGTGCTTTATCTGTGGCGCGGTCAGCTCGCGGCATTGGCGAGCGCCGCGTACGAGGTGCGTCCACTACCAAGCAATCTGAACAAGCGTTCCTATGTTGAAGCTCTGGCGGGCGTCTTTACGCACATTGAGGAAGGCCGCCACGGCGAATTGGCGCGCGCGATCGCCGCCGCCGATGCGCGTCTTACCTTGGCGCGGGCGGCGGAGCCGGAGGTGCTGGAACGGATCAGCGCGCATCTGAACGACCTCATCGGCGCGTCGCAACAGAGTAGGGCGAAGCTTCAGGCAGCGCTTCGCCGCCATTTTAAAACGCGTGTGCGCGAAGCTGCTCGTATTCGCGCGCGCGCCGGCTTGGCCGCTCTGCCGCGTAACGGCGAATAGCCTTCAAGATATTCACAGAGATAGTCCACCTGATCTGCAACGCGGCTGTCATGCTCTCGTCGTTCGGTTTCCCGAACATTCAAGGAGTAAGGCAATGCGTGAAGACCAAATCCGCGATGAAGCCATCACTGAGATCGGCGACGCGACCGCGCTGACCAAAGGCGAACGGCTCGAACAATCGATCGAAGCGCTCACATTCCCCGACAAGTACGACGTGGGCTGAGCGACGTTGTCCGTCTGGCCGCACGAGGCAGTGCGGCCGGACGTGATCGACGCCGAAAAACTGTGCCCTCTTCAATCAGGACATCACACCATGAACGAACCTAACGAGACCGAGGAATTGGTCGTTCTCGGCGACGCGACCGCTCTCACCCTTGGCGAATGGATGCCGGGCGGCATGGAAGGCTTCGTGCATCCCGACTTCTATGATGCATGACGCCGTCGAGTTCGGGCGCCGCACCGCGCCCGAACTTTTACCCTGGGCCGCGCATGTGCGCTGGGCGGTCGAGAACGATGTGCTCTTCGTATTGGACCTGCGCTCTGACGCATATCTCTCCGTCCCGATGGCGGAGCTGGAGGCGCCAGGTTTGGCGCGTCAGCTGGACGCGCGGGGATTGCTTGGACCTGCACGCGATCCGTCGCTTCCCGCGCTCAGACGCATGCCCGGTCGAAACGGGAAGGGGCTTTGGTCTTTCTGGCGCGCTGCGCTCTGGGCCCGCAACGTCATGAAGCGGCGTGCGCTCGATCGCGCGACGGCGTTGCTCCAGGGTGCGGATAACGCCGTTGCCTCTGACGCCCGCGAACTTGTCGCCCGGTTTCAAAGATGGCGTCCGCTCTATCCGCGCGCGGCGTCGTGCTTGTTCGACTCGCTGGCATTGGGCCGATTTCTTTGGAGCGCGGGCGTTCGAAGCAATCTCGTCTACGCCGTGCGCGGCGGACCGTTCTCGGCCCACGCCTGGCTTGAGATCGGCGGCGTCGTCATAAACGATGATCCCGAATATTGCGCGGGCTTCACGCCGATGCGCGGCCCATGATCGCGCTCATCGCCTTCAAATACACGGTCGGCGACTATAATGGCCGCAAGCTCGCGGAGCGCTGCGTCGAGATCATGACGCGCGACGGGGCTTGGACGATGGCGGTGAACTATCGCGGTCTTCGCCTGCTTACACGCACGGACGCGCGCGATGTCGATGCAATCGTGTTGCCCAGCGACAAAGGCGTCGTGAGCGGCATCCTTTTCGAGCGGCGGGAAGGGGGCGATCGCCGTCTATACGAGGTTGATGGCGACGCGGTCAGCGCCTGGTGCGCAAGCGAAGGCAAGGCGCTCGTCGAGCAGTATTGGGGGCCGTATCTTGCCGTCGTTAGCGATACAGAGCGCGACCGCGTGCTCATATTGCGCGATCCGCTCGGCGCGCGGGCATGCTATTTCGCGGAACTGCCCGGCGTGCATGTCATGTTCACGGACGTCGCCGACTGGGCGCAATTGAGTTCACTCACGGTCGACGACGACTACATCACCCTCTTCTTACGTCACACCCGTATCGAGGGCGCTCGCACCGGGCTTTGCGGCGTCCGCGAAGCGATACCGGGCGTGCTCTATCGTTGGGAGCGCAGCGGGCCCGCGGAAACAACGGTGTGGGCGCCCTGGCCGCCGGCGCGAGGCGCGGCAATCTTCAATTTCGACGAAGCGCGCGCCGGGCTGCGCAGAAGTGCGGAGGCGGCTGCCGGCGCCTGGGCGCATGCGGACCTGCCGATTGTGCACCGGCTCTCTGGCGGCTTCGATTCAAGCGCTGCGCTCGCGTGCTTGGTGCGATGCGGTGCAAGCGACATTGTTTGCGTCAATGAGCGCCCCCTCAATGTGCCCGAGGGAGACGAGTTCGACGCCGCGTCGCGTATGGCGGCGCATGTGGGCGTTAAACTGTGCGGTCTGACATTTGACGCTGCTACCGCCGATTATGGCGCGATCCAGCGCGCGCCGGCGAGCGCGAAGCCTTCGCCGGCCGACATGGCGTTCGCAAGCGCTGAGATTACCAGCCTGTTCGACGAGGGGCGCCTCTCTGCGCTGACATCGGGGCAGGGCGGCGACCAGGTGTTCTCGCGGCGCCCGCTGACGGACGCCGCCGCCGACGCTATTCGCGATGGCAGATCTTGGGCTGAAGTCCGACGCATCCTTTGGGAAGAGGCGCGCCTCAGCGGCAAACCGCTCGCAGAGATTCTCAGCAGGTCCTGGCTGGGGCTGGTGCAACCCCAAGGCCGCCGCGTCACCGAGCTCTTGAATACGCACAGAGACGCCAAGGACGGCGAGCAAAGCGCAGCGCTTGCCTATCAGCTCGCGCATCCCTGGCTCTGCGACATTGATCATCGCGGGCCAGCGCGCACCTATCGCGCTCTCAATCTATTGGATCTCGCATTCTATCAGCGGCCGACGCCGGCATCGGCGCACAGCCTGGCGGCGCCGATTTTCGCGTCTCAACCCATCGTGGAGACAATTCTGCGCATACCCCCATACGTGATGCAGCAGGGAGGAATGATCCGTGCACTGGCGCGCGCCGCGTTTGCCGACCTGTTGCCGCCGGCCACATTGGGAAGGACCCGCAAGGGTGACACGACGCGCCACTTTCGCCGCGCCCTCGACAAAAACCTCGACTTCCTCCGCGCGTTCTTGCCGGACGGCGAGTTGGTGCGTCGCGGTATTCTCGATCGCTGCGTGTTGGAGGACGATCTCAAAGCGCCGGAGGGACGGGCCTTGTTTCGTCTGTCGGCCGCGTTGGTCGCTGAGTCGTGGATCGCGCGCATCAAGGCGCTGCCTGCGCCGCTGGAAGAGCTTGTCTGAGCGCACGCCATCGGGCGATGCGGTCGCCGTCGCGAGGATCGGCGGCCTCGACACCGCGCAGCCAGAAATCGATCCAAGCCATGCCGCGTTCTTGCGATGCAAGCACTTGGAGCGGGCGCCATTTCAGATGATAGGCGTCTGGATAGAGATAGATCTCGGTGGGCGTGCGTTGTTCGCGCAGGCGAACATAGAGTTCCATTGCGCCCATCGCCTCGCTGTGGCCGATATTGAAGAGAAGCGGCGTGTCGATGGCGGACGCCTGTTCGCTGATGGCGTTCGTGTTCCACCATGAGCGCCACGGGTTCGCGTCGGTCCATGGGACGACATCGCCGTAGCGGCGAAGCGATGCCCGCACCGTTTCGGATTGGAGCCACCAAGCCGAACGCTCGGAGGGATGTGTCGACACGACCGCAGCCGCAAAGTGTCGGCGCAAGAGCGCAAGGTAGAGCGTCTCTGATCCGTCGCTCAATCCCGTGATCGCAATCTGTTCCGTATCGATCAATCGACGCTGCTCAAGCTCGGCGAGGAAAGCGTCGATCGCGTCGAGCTTCATGCGGTTCTCTTCGCCGCTTAGATTTTGTTCGACGAAGAAGGTTGTGGGGTCCACCTGGGTTTGACGGACGAGGTCGTCCGGCCGCTCGACGCTCAACACGAAATAGCCGCGCGTAGCATAGGGGTAGATCGGATAATCGCCGCCAGTGCCGCCGCGCAAGAAGCCATGGGATCGATATTGAACGATGACGAGGGGGTAGCGCCGTCCGCGGCGGTATCCGGCCGGATAGACGAGGTGGGCATAGGATTCGAGGCCGCGCTGATCGGTGAAGTCGATGCGCTCGATGCGGGGCCGCGCAAAGCGCGACCAGGACGGATTGGCGTTATAGAGAACGCGTGTCGCGCCAGTGCTCGGATCGATGGCGATGAGCTCACGCGGACGCCAAGTAGATTCGCGCAGGCAATAGATTTCTCGCCGAGCAATACAGGCAAGCCGGTCTTGATCGAGCGGCAAGTGGCGCAGCGCACCCGTCTCCGGGGTCCAAATGACGATGCCTGTCTCGGCGCGCGCAAAACCGGAGAAGCGCAAGAACGCGACGTCGCCATTCGCGAGCAGCATAGGGCTACGGATATCGCCGTCACATAGACCCGTCGAACAGCGCCAAATGCGGCCGTCTCGATTGACCCGCACTTCGCGTGGAGGCGCTTGCACGGCCGGCGCCCCTGGCTGAGGCGCAATCACCGGCCGATGCGCATTCTCTGCCGCGATGAGCGCGGTCCGCGCGGCAGCGTCAATCGTCTCGACCTGGCCCGATGCATCGACCAGCACGCTCCGCACATCGCCGCGCGGCATGCGGTTCAAACTGAAGATCGGTGAAAAGCGATCATCAGCGCGATAACCGAAGTCGGCGTCTAGCTGCGCCTCCTGCATCAAAGCCGCGCGCGGCGGCCCCATATCGACAATGAGCCGGCCGTCGGAGAGCCACGTCAAATCTGACACGTCGCCATCGAGCGCCGCCAAGCGTTCGGTGCGCCCTCCATCAATGTGCGCCCGCCATACTTCCGCGCGGCCTTCGCGCTCGGCGATGAAGGCCACCCATTGTGAGTCGGGCGACCAGGCTGGGGTTCGGTTCGCAGGGCCGCCGGTGCGCCGTCCTTCAGAAGCGTGACGTATGAATCCGCCGCCATCGGCGATCGCGCGCGGTTGGCCGCCCGGCGTTGGCACGAGCACGAGCGTGTAGTCATAATCATTGCGCGTAAGATTGGCGCGTCGCTCAAACACCGCGATGTTGGCGCCGTCCGGCGAAAGCGCCAATTCTCCATGCACCGTTCCCAAATCGACGAGACCGATCAGATCCTCGATCGTGGGACCGGCCACGACCCCTGGGGACTGCGCGTGGCTGGCGGGGGAGACGCAAGCCAACAGGGCCGCGACAAGGACGAGACGCTTCACCACGTACGCCGCAGCTCGACGCTGACGAAGCGGCCAATGCCCGAGGCGTTTTGAGAATCGAACGCGTAGCCGATCGGGTTGTTCGCGAACGGGGGATCTTCATCGAACAGGTTCTGCACATTGAGCGCGAGCTGCAGCCCAGGCGCGCCGTCCTCACGCCACGTATGCGCAAACCTCGCGTCCCAGGTCACCCATTCATCGATCTCACGATTGGGCGTGCTGATGTTGTCGCGGTAGTCATCCACGTAATTCACGGCCGCGAGCGCCGACCAACCCTCATTGCTCCATGACACGCCAGCGCGGGCCCGTAGATCGACGGGGTTGAAGATCGTATCGCGCAGATCGAGCGGCGCCGCCGCAGGCGTCGCGCGCCGTTCATGCTGCAATAGAAGCGACGCATTGGCGAACCAGCGCAATTGTCCGAGCGCAGTGTCGTGGGTGTAGGCGGCGTTGAAGTCGATCCCGCGGGTGTGTTGGGTCGCCAGATTGACCAATCGGCCGTCCCAGATGACTTCGATGCCGTCGACCGGCATCGCCCCGACAACCTGATTGGCGAAGCCCAGATAGGCGGCGATCTGGTCCGCCGTCGGATTGCGGATGAAGACGCCCTCAAAGCCAGCAGGATTCGCGAGCGCCGCCAGCACGCTGCCGGCGTTGCCGATGCGATCGACGAAATCGATGTCGAAATAGGTGGCGCTGAGCTCAAGGCCGGAAAGCCAGGAAGGACTATAGTCGAAGCCCGCGGTCCACGTCGTCGCTTGCTCGGGTTCGAGAAAGCGGTTCGAGCCGCCCAGCAGCAGCACGCCAGTTGAACCATTCGTCGCGAACGGGTCTTGCGTGGGCGTTGCTGTCGAGAGCGTGCCGACAATATTGCCGAGCATTTGCTGGAATTGCGGCGCCTTGAAGCTTTCGCCCCAGGTTGCGCGCAAGGCAAAGTCTTCCGACCATCCCCAGCGCACGCCGATCTTGGGCACGGTCGTCGCCTCAAAATCGCTGGGCGCTTCGTGACGGAGTGAGAGCGACACCGTGAAATCATGCACAAACGGCACGCCATTCTCGGCGCCAACGATCGGCGCGAAGAGTTCGGCAAACAGCGCGTCGGTCGTTCGGTCTCCAGGCAGGAAGGGCGCCGTGCTCGTGATGCCGCCCGGGCGCCGCTGACGGCTGTAATATTCGAACGTCTCGCGGCGGCGCTCAACCCCGACAGCGGCGCGCAAAGCGCCGCCCCAGAGCGACCAGAGCGGTCCATCGGCGCGCATTGAGAACGTGGCAATGTCGGTGCGGCTGCCGTTCAGCGATTCATAAGTGATGCCGTCGAGCACGCCCGGGGCGCTGTTCGAGCCATCTGCAAATGGGTTGAATGCGGTCGCCACATTTGAGCTGGCGAGTGCCGCATTAAGCCGGCCGGAGTCGTAGATGTTGCCCTGGACGCTGTCGTCGGCGTGTTGGGAATAGCCGAGATTGGCTTCGATCTGCCAATCGTTCGGCAATTCGTATTGCGCGCCGAGCACCGAACTTATGGCGCGTGCCCGCGTATCGTACCAAGTGGGTCCGAGGTCGGCGTCCAGATTGTAGGCGATGATGAGATTGCCTTGGCCCGGAAAAAGTCCGTTGAGCTGACGATAGTAGTTGGACTCGGGCACCGTGAGATTTGCGTTGAGTTGGCGCGAATAGGCGAACGCAGTGCGTTCGCTGGCCAAGAGTTCCGCGCTCAAGGTCAGCGCGCCAAGCTCCTGGCGCGCCGCTGCGAACACAGAATGGCTCTCCTGATCGGGCAGAAGCGATTGGCCCTCGGTGCTGTTTTGAAAGTTGCGCACGCCGACCAAGAGATCAGCCTGCGACAGCGATGTGCCGTCCTGGCCTTCGGGGATCGCCAGCACCACATTGGTTGCACCAATACGGATGATGTTGCCGGGATTAGAAGACGTGCCGGAGAAATTCGTCCCGCCCCAAGGGCGCAAATCGGAATCGGAGGTAAACCACCGATCGGCCGCCAGAAGATCGCTGCGATGACGATACTCGTAGCCGGCCATGATCGAGCCGCCGCGCCACGAGGCGCCGAGCAATTGCGAGACGCCGACATCTTCAGGCCCGCCTTGCGTCGCGCCGCCATAGCGCAGGACCGTTTCAGCGCCCTCGAAGTCGTCCCGCAGGATGATGTTGACGACGCCGGCGACCGCATCAGCGCCATACGTAGCTGACGCGCCATCGGCCAGAATCTCGACACGCTTGACGGCAGAGACAGGAATGGCGCTGACATCGACGAAATTGCCGAAGCCGGCAGGGGCCAAGCGGCGACCGTTCACCAGCGTGAGCGTCGCATCCGAGCCTAGGCCGCGCAGATCGACAGTGGAGCCAAAGCTGACATTGCGCCGTGAATCCGATGCGCCAAGTTGTGTCGCCTCGCCTTGCGATCCCGGAAAATTCTGTGGCAAAGTCGCGACAACATCGGCGATGGTTGAGCGTCCCGTCTCCTCGATCGTTTCGCGATCCAATGTGAAGAGGTTCGATCCTGCCGGCGCCGCGCCGCGAATGCGTGTGCCGGTGACAATGATCTCTTCCTCCTCGCCGGAGTCATGATCCTCAGCGTCGGTGTCGGATTGTGACTGGCCGTCTAAGGGTTGATTACGATCAGCGTCTTGAAGCGGCGCCTCAGCGCCGATCGGCTGGGGGCGGGGGCGTTGCTCCAGGCGCACAACACCGGCGTTGTCGATGGCGCCGGCAAAGCCGGAGCCTGCGAGAAGGCGCGTAAGCGCTTCTTCGCGGGTGTAGGCGCCGTGCAGGGCGGCGGCTCTCGCGTCATTGAGATCATCGTAGGCAAACAGCACGCGCATGCCCGACTGACGGGCAAACTCAGACAGGGCCGAGGACAAAGGCTGCGAGGGGATGTCAAACGACACCCGCGTGTCGGATATGTACTGAGCCGACTCTTGCGCGCTTGCCTGCCCCACAAAGCCCCCCGCGCTTGCCGCCAGCGCGGTCGCGAGCACGCGTGTGGAGGCGCTTAGAATGAAGCGGCTTCGCTTGGCGGCTTTTTTCGCGTGCATTGTCTTCCCCCTTGAACGCCGCCTCTAGCGGGCGGTCCTTGGTGGAAGACACTTCAGGCAGAAAAACCCCGCAGCGTGCGGTGGGTTTATGAGTGTTCATTCGCGTGTGCGCCGCGTCAGCGCACGCGTCGCAACACGATGACGCCATCGGCGCGCGGTTCGGCGCCGACAGCGAGGCTCTCGCGCAGCAACTGCGTGAACTCAGCGTTGTCGCGCGCGTTAATATACCCGCCGACGCGGAGATCGGCGAGCGCGGGATCGGCGAAGGCGAAGCGGGTTCCGGTCTGGCGCTCGACTTCGGCCACGGCTTCCGCCAGCGTCTCGCCGTCGAAGGCCAGCATGCCGTCGCGCCAGGCGAGGCGCCGCTGCGCGGTCTGCGGGGCGATATCGGCGACCGTGACGCTGGCTGATTCGAAAGTAAGTTCTTGGTTTGCGCGCGCGATGGCAGGCTCAACTGGAGAGATTCCGGAGAGGAGCCCGCGCCGGACAGCCTCACCTTCGACCCGTCCTTCAATGATGGTGGCGCGCATGTTGGCGGGGCCTAGCTTCACTAAGAAGGACGTGCCGCGTACTCGCACCGCGCCATAAGCGGTTTCCACCGTGAACGGGCGGGTCGTATCGTGCGCAACATCGAAGAGCGCGGCCCCCGTCTCTAGGCGCACTTGGCGGCGATCAGTCTCCAACTGCACGGCAATGCGCGTACCGGCGTCGAGTTCGACGGTCGAGCCGTCCTCCAGCCGCACAGTCTCGCGCTCGCCGGCGCCAGTGGCATAGATAGCGGGCGGCACGTTCGGCTCGCGTCCCTGCCCAACCAGAAATGCAGCAAACACAACAGCAATTGTGGCTAAGCCTGCAAGGCTCACGACACGCCGGCCAATCGCGCGGCGCCTTGTCGTGGGACGCTCCGCCTCGCGCGGCAGGGTCCTCAGGGCGTCAAGCCGGTCCCAGGTGCGGCTCAGGGCTTCATAGGCGGGGCGATTGTCGGGCGACGCGTCGAGCCACGCGCGAAAGCTTCTGTGGTCGTCAAGGCTGACATCGGGGGATTCTAGGCGCACGAGCCAGCGGCTCGCTTCTTCTTCCGCTTGGCTCAAATCCGGTCGTTCGCCCATGGGATCGCCACTTGGGCTCATTCCTCACCCGCTGGGACCTTGAACGCAAGGTGGCAATGAGCGACGGCGTCGAAAATGTAGCGTTCGACCGTTCGCGGGGAGACACCCAGGCGCTCGCCGATTTCCTTGTGGGAAAAGCCGTCGAGCTTGAAGAGGAGGAGCGCCTCGCGCTTGTGGGCCGGAAGGTCACCCAGCACCCGTTGCAGCTGCGCGGCGTCAGCCGCGATCTCAGCCCGATGCTCCGGCGATGGTTCGTCGGAGATTGCGCCCGCCGCGTCGACATCGGGAACGCTATCCGTGGCGGCGATGCGGTCGTGGCGCGCCGCGTTGAGCGCAAGATTTCGGGCCGTCTTGAAAAGGAATGCACGTGGAGATTCGATCCCGGATGCGTCGGCGGCGCAAAGTCTTACAAACGATTCTTGAGCAAGATCATCAGCATCGTGCGGCGAGAAGCGCAGCAAGAAGCGGCGGAGGCGTGGAGCCTCTGTCTCAAACAGCCAGCGCAACTGGGCGCCCCTCATGAAGCGCGCCTCGCAACGCCCGCGAGCCGGGGTGCAGCGGCTTCGACCTCATGCGGCGCCAATAGCTCGAAAGGCAACGTGGTCCGCTGTTCGTGTGCGCGGGAATGTATGAGCGCGATGAGTTGAAACGTTTGTTGTGCGAGGACACTAACGAGTTCGGCGATTTCTCGGTCTAGGTCTCCATCGCTGCATCGTACTAAGATGTTCGCGCCACCCGGTGTCACAAACGCCATGTCTCGTGTCGAGATCGACGCGCGAACATAAGCAATACATCTGCACCCCTTTACGCCGAGTGCGGTGCGCCAGCTTGCTGCGAGGGCGTCGAGTTCCATTTGCCGGAAGCTCTGGTTTAAAAATGTCACTTATATCCGGTCGACTTAAAGTCATCATCACAATTCTTTCGAAAGGTGGCTCGCAGACCATCTCCGAAGCGGCTGTTGTCGCGTCAGGTGTTACGCCTGCGCACCCGGAAGGGGTGGACTCAGGAAGCGCTGGCGCATCAGGCGGGGTTGAGTCGGTCCTACGTCACCGACATTGAAGGTGAGAAGCGCAACGTCACCTTAAGTACTTTGGAGAAGTTGGCGTCGGCTCTTGACGTCTCTTGTTCAGATTTATTGGTTACAGAGTAGTGGTCGAAAGTCACTTATAGTCGGTCGACTTAAAGTCATCATGGGTGGATTTGACCGATGTGGCTCGGTCGCCCAAAAACGCGCGCGAAATACTCGCGCTGAACTTGATCCGCCTCCGGAAACAAAAGGGGTGGACTCAGGAGGTGCTCGCATACGAGGCCAGCCTCAACCGTACTTATGTGGGCGACCTTGAGCGGCAGGCGCGAAATGTCTCAATTGATAACATTGAACGCCTGGCGTCGGCGCTTGGGGTCGAGACATGGGCGCTGCTACGATCGCATCGCTCAGATGCATATTGAGGCCGCCGGGGCTACGTGACCTGCGCAATTTATCGGCTGGGACTGAACGCCGGCCGTCATTGAACTTCACGCCCATCTGCCGTTGAGACGGTCGCAACTTTCGTAGGAACTTAGAATCGAGACGGGTGCTTCTATGCCAGCGCTTGGTCCTTCGGCTTAATTTCGCCGGTCGGGCGGTCGGGCCGATGATCGCCCTCTCGTTGTGGCATTGGCGCTAAGTCTCACATTGCCCCGTGGTCAGTCTTGGAAGTCGGTCGCCAGTTTCCTGAAGGCGAGCCAGGCGGCGAGGCCGCCCCCCAGGACTGAGAGGCCGAGACGCCAAGCTTCGGTCGCGTCTGCGCGGAGAAGGTCCGACACGAGGTTGAAACCCACCACGGCGGGAAACACGCTGAACGCCGCCGCGATGACCCAACGGAGAGGGGACCCGCCTAGCCGGTGATAGCTCGCGCGCATCAGCGCATAGGACGCCAAAGCGGCCACGACGCCTACAATAATCGAGGCGAGATCGCCGGCCCCGGTCTGGCTTGCGATCTGACTAACCCCGAGGCCGACAGAGCAGGGTAGCGCGTAAATGGTGAACTTGCCGACGATATAGAGCCACAGCGCTGACACCAGGACGAGAAGAAGAAGCGGGCCGATGATCATCGGCTGGCCTCCACAATGCTCTTGCCCACCTGCTGCTGCCGGGCCTCGGCGGCACTTGTGCAGATGGCGCTCATTCGGCGTCGCGCGCCTGGTGCGGCGCTCAGAGTCTTTAGTTTCCGCGCGAGAGATCTAGTCGGAGCAAGTCTCGTAGACATGCCTCGTCCAGGACCTCGACACCCGGTGCAGCCTCGCGATGTTTGGCCGTTTTCGGGACAACCACGATCCAGCTGAAGTCGCCTTCGGACTGGATCTTCTGTGTCTGCGTCAATCGCCGAACGGTGAGGGAGGGGAAGGATCTGACCAGCAAGGTCGAAAATCCGTCCTGGCTGACATAGGCATAGTCCATCTCGCCCTTGCGGCCGCGAACACATGCGAGAAGCTTCCAAGTATGCTCGCTCCAATGCGAGGCAGCCGTGGTTGTCATCCTCGACCATTCCCGTGATTGGCGAGTTGGTGAATTCAACAACCAGAATTACGAAGTCCGCCGCCGATCCGGCAATAGGTCTGATCAGACCTATCGACCGCAGCTCCCAATCATTGTGCGATGCGATCGCCGAAAGATGGGACGCGCGCCTTGAAGCCTTTCCGCCCGCCCCGATTGCTCATCGATGAAGTCGATCGCCGCATTTTGAAGGCGATGCTGCTCGACGCTCGCATCCAGAACCAGGATCTTGCAGCCAAAGTGCAGCTCTCGCCGAGCGGGTGTCTGCAAAGGGTGAGGCAGCTCGAAAGGCAAGGCGTGATCCGCCGGTACTTGGTCGATGTCGAAGAAGCTGAATTAGGCCCCTGGCTCACGCTGTGGGGGGAACTCGTCTTAACGCCGGAAGGCCGCTCGCAGCGCCGCTCGCTTGAACGCGCATTAACCATCGCGCCTGAAGTGGCCGAGGCCCGCCAGCTGGTGGGACGCGTCGATTATCTCCTGAGAGTGGTGGCGCCGGACGCGAGCGCTTGGCCGGCGCTGTTGCAGCGTCTTGACCCCGATGGGCGGCTCATCGCCAACTCTGCGGTCCAGGTGGAGGCCGCGGTTTGCAAGCGCTTGAGCGGGCTGCCGCAGCTCGACGGGGTATGAGGCAATTCGGTGCGAGCCGCCTTCGGTGGTGTGTCGTCGCGACGCAGGTTTGGCGGAGGGGGCAGGCCCACCCGATGCGTAATAGCAGGCGAGGGCCTTTGACCAATTGGTGATCAAGGTCGAATATGATGGGGCAATGCGCAAGCTCGGGCTCTCGCTGCTTATGGTTATCGCGCTCGCCGCCAGCGGCGTGGCGAACGCCATGAGCGCTGCCGATTGCCCGATGGCGTCGGCCCAGGTGGGGTCGGCCCAAATGGGCGCCTCCGCATTGGATGGTCAGCACGATTGCTGTCCAGATCGCGCCCCAGCAGCGCCCGGCGATGAAGCCCCGGCCAAGATGACCGGCTGTTTTGTCGGTCAAGCGTGCCGGACCGCGACCGCTCTTGCGCCCGATGCGGGCCCGCTTCCGGCGATTGCGCCCGGCTTGGGGGCCAAGCTCGTGTTTGAGTTGGATCCGGTGTTCGGCTCGCGGTCGCCTGACGCGTTTTGGCGCCCTCCGCGAGCCGTCTGACATCAGAACATTGAGCGCTTTGCGTGCGCGTTGGCGCGCGGCTGCGCCCTGGCTCGATCGTTTCTCCGGAGTCATTTAATGCGTGTTGCATGGCTCGCATGCTGCGCACTCGGCTGGACGCCGATCGCACATGCGCAAGATCTCAGCTTCAATGACGCGCTAGCGCGCGCCAGTGATGGTCCTCGCGTCGAGGCCGGGCGCGCCTCCGTGCGTGCAGCCCAACTCGCGATCGGCCCCGCCGGCCAGTTGCCTGATCCCGAACTTGTGCTCGGGCTAGAAAACGTCCCGCTCTCGGGCGTGGATCGCTATCGTCTCGACCGCGATGAGATGACGATGCAGCGCATCGGCATTATGCAGGAAATGCCAAGCGGCTTGGGCGCTCGCCGGTCTATGGCTGAAGCCGAAGCCGATCGCGCCGGCGCGGATTTGGCGCTGGCGGAACTGGAAGCGCGTTTAGGCGCCGCACAGGCTTGGATCAGTCTTCATTACGTCGAACGCCGCGCCGAGGCGCTGCAGGCGCTCGCGGAGGAAGCGGTCGCGGCGGCAGGCGCGGCCCGCGGCCGCCTAGCTGCCGGAGCGGGCACGGTGGATGAGACGATCGCCGCTGAGATCGAAGCTGCGCGCCTGGCTGACCGGCTTGCCGAGCTTGCAGCGGCGCGTGTGCGCGCGCGCGGCGAATTGCGGCGGTGGATCGGCGCGGCGGCTGATCAGGAATTGGCAGCGGCCGCGCCCGAATTTGCGGTCGACGCAGGACGGT
>CAZZFE010000010.1:0-90369 GCA_964653495.1 uncultured Terricaulis sp.
CGAACATCGCGACGGTGCGCAGAATGTCCGCGTCGGTCTCGACGCCAAATTTCTGCATGTAATCGTGTTTGTCGCGCAGCGCCTGGTAATCCATGAACGCCTGAAACTCTGTTTCCGGCATGCCGATGGTTTCGAGTAGAAGCGCGTAGGCGGCAATGTGAACCGTCTCGATGTTTGAGAACGACGCGAGCATCATCTTGATCTCGGTCGGCTTAAACACGCGCGCGTAGCGCTCCATGTAATTGTCGTTCACCTCGACGTCCGCTTGCGTGAAGAAGCGGAAGATCTGGGTGAGGAGGTTGCGCTCCTGGTCGTTGAGCTTCGAGGCCCAATCCTTCACGTCCTCGCCAAGCGGGACTTCTTCCGGCACCCAGTGAACCTGCTGCTGGCGGCGCCAGAATTCGTACGCCCAAGGATAGCGGAACGGCTTGTAGCCAATCGATGGGGTGCGGAGCCCCGTCAGTTTGCCGTTCGTCGCACCCATCGACACGTCTCCACTCTCGAACCGGTACAATACCATATTTAGGGATAACGGGGCGCGGTGGCCACCATATCTAGGGTATTACCGGGCGAGTCTCGTTTAAGAATGGTTACCAGCCGAGCACCATGGAGCGATTCATCCGGCTGGAAAGCCGGGTGCGCGGGGCCAGGGTGTGGAAAAGGGACGTCCCAGAGCGGGAGGGGCCCAAATCGGTGCGATAAAGGGCCCGGGAGGGCCCTTGGTTCAGCGCTTCATCGTCAGCGTGAGGCCGGTAAAGCTTTCGTCGCGGCTGAAGGTCTGGTGGCCGACCGTGCCGGAAACTTCCCGCTCGACATAGGCCAGTGAGGCCTGGACGCCGCTACGCTCGTAAGTGACGCCCGCGGACATATCGCCCACTTCGACCTGTTCTTGTAGCGAGAGCGACGCGCCTCGACCGCCGAACTCACTGCGCGTGCCGGGCTGCCAGGTCAGCGCTTCGTCGTCCGAGGCCGCAAACACGTACCAGCGGGGTTCACGGCTTTGGCCGTTATTATCGCGCTCCGCGAGGTTGCCGACGCGGACTTCCGCGCCGCGGCCTTCGCGGGCGAGATCGCCGTGTTCATTGACGCCAATCGAGGCGCGCGGCGCGATCGCCACGTCCACCGGCGCGCCGGTGCGCTCGCCATTGGCGGAAAGCTCGAGCTGAACGGCGCGTTGGTCGGGCGCGGCCGGGTTCATGCCGAGCTGCTCGAAACGCTCCTCCGAGGTGCCACGGATATCGAGGTTGAAAGCGGGGGCGGGGCTTTCGCCTGGGGCGGCCGCAGGGTCAGAGAACGCTACGCCACTCGACTGCGCGAACGCGGTTGCGGCCAGGGCCGTAGCCCCGAGCAAAGCGCCGATGAACGCGCCTGACTTCATAGCCTTGGACATTTTGGCCAGCCTCTAGTTCACCACCAACGCCCACTCACCGCGATAACCATGCCGTACGTAACAGGTTCCCGGTGCGCGAAAATTGACGATGAATCCCTTCTGCAACGCCTTGGTCAGTCCGTCAGATGCAGTTTCAATGCCGCATCGTGAGCGTCAACCCCGCAAAGCTCTCATCGCTGGAAATCGTGTGAGAGCCGGCCGTCCGAACCGAGATCTCACGTTCAACATAAGCGAGCGAAGCCTGCATGCGTCCGCGCTCGTAGGTGATTCCGGCCTGGATGTCGCCGATCTCGACGCGGTCCTGGAGCGCAAAGCCTGAAGGCTGGCCGCCGAGCGCGCGGTTGGAGCCGGGGCGCCACACGAGCGCTTCGTCATCGGACGCCGCGAAGAAATACCAGACCGGCGTGCGCGACGGCTGATCGCGGCGCAGATTCTTGAGGCCGCGGCCCAAGCGCAATTCCGAACCTTGACTGCGTCCGGAGATGTCGCCGTTCTCATCGACCGCGAGCGCGCCGCGTTGTGCGAACGAAACGTCGGCGATGCCCGTGGAGGCCGTCACCGAAACCTCGTAGCCGCGCCGGTCTGTGGCGTCAGCGGGTGTTGATTGTGACTCATTGCTCAGCGCCGTGAAGCGGGCTGCGCCGTTTTCAAAGAAGCTGATGTCGAGGCGTCCGCCTTCGCCGAAGCTGCGCTCTTCAGCTGGATCGGCAAAGCTCACGCCGCTGACGGCGTAGGCTGGCATAGGGCCGACCGCATCTTCGGCGGTTGCGACGTTGAAGGCCAGGCTAGCAAGACCCACCAAACCAACGACCACGAAATTGCGTTTGCGCATCGCGATCCTCCGTTTGTGAGCATGAGGATGCGGTAATCGTGATTAATGAAACATTGACGAGATCGGCTATGACTCAGTTCTAGGTCGTTGCGGGCGGAGGAATGCGCCGCTGCATCACCACGACATCGAGCGCGCGGCCGAACTTTTCGCCCACGCCCTTCAGCACGCCGGCGTGCTTGAACTTGGCTTTGGTGTGGAGGCCGATAGAGGCCGTGTTTTCGCTGTCGCCAATGAATGCGAGCGCTTCGCGCACGCCATCGCTACGCAACATATTCAAGAGCTCGGCGATCAGCTGAAAGCCCGCGCCCTGGCGCTGCGAAGAGGGCGCAACGTAGATCGAGACCTCGAAGGTCTTGGCGTAGGCCGCGCGATCGCGGAATTGGCCGGCATACGCAAAACCCAGCACGCGGCTGAGATCATGCGTCGGCACCGCGACCAGAAACGGCCAGCCCTTCTCAACGATGCGCGCCCAGCGCGTCGTCATCTCGTCGAGGCTCGGCGGCTCCATTTCGAACGTGCCTGTGCCGGTCAAAACATGATGCGCGTAGATCAGCTGGACCATTTCCAGGTCTTGCTGAAAGCAGGGGCGGACGATCAGGGGCGGCGGTGTCATCGGGATTGGGGATTAGGGGCTGGGGATTAGGGATTAGAGAAGGAATGAGCGCCGCACCATTCCAATCCCCAATCCCCAATCCCCAATCCCCAATCCCCAATCCCCAATCCCCAATCCTTACTGCCTTACAAATCCGCCATTCATTTGATCCTCACCCGGAATGGCTAATCTGCGTTTGCTATGGCGGGATTGAATTTGAGTGGGCGGGCCGCGGGGCTCGGCCTTGTCATTTTGGTTTTGGCTGGGTGCGCGAGCACGCCGGCTCCTGTGACCTCACGCTGGCCCGGTTCGCACCGGCCGCCGGCGCCGTGGGACGATAGCGATGCTGGCCTGGCCGCTTACGGCCTGCCGCGCGTGCTGGCCGACACCGCGCCGCTCCAATGCGTGCCCTTCGCGCGGTCGGCTTCCGGCATCGAGATCTATGGTGACGCGGTCACCTGGTGGGAGCAGGCGGCTGGGCGGTACCCCAGATCAAATCTCCCAGCACCCGGGTCGGTATTGGTTCTCGAGGGATACAATGACGCATCCCGCGGCCACGTCGCGGTGGTGACCAATATCGTCTCGCAGCGGGTTATCCGGGTCGACCAGGCCAATTGGCTGAACGGCGGCGAGATCAGCCTAAACGTCCCGGTTCTCGACGTTTCCCCCAATAATGACTGGTCCGAGGTGCGCGTCTGGCACATTCCCGGCGGCCATTGGGGTGGCCGGATCTATCGGGCGGAGGGGTTCATCCACAACTTCCTTTTGGCGAGTTCCAGCTGAACTTTTCGCCGTTAAGAAGTATTGCCCAGTATTACACTTCACTCATTAACCATTCGCGGTGTTGCCAACAGCACAACATCATGTGTTTTCCCGCCGATGTTTACCATATCGGGACTACACTACGTGTTCTTCATCCGCGCTTTTAAGTCTTCTTTAAGCTCGATCGGGCGTTTTGTTCACCAGACTGGGGTTAATCGCCTCGCCTGGAACATGTTGGTCATGTCGCCTCGCGCAATTCTTCTCGCGGCTTGCACCGCGGCCGGTTTCACTGCTTCCGAAGCGGAAGCACTGACGCCGCTCGCGTTCGAGACATCGATCGATCCGTCGATCGAGGAAGCGTCTCCCTATGCGCTGCTCGCCCCGCAAACGTTTGAGCGCCTGCCTGACGTCGCTTACGAGCCGACCGCTTACGTCGCTAACGCGCGCGCCGGCAAACAATGCGTGCCGTTCGCGCGCGAAGAATCCGGTGTCGAAATCTACGGCGACGCCAACACCTGGTGGCAGCAAGCGCGCGGCAAGTACGAGCGCGCTGAAGCGCCGGAAGAAGAATCCGTGATGGTGCTGCGCGGCTACGCCACCGATGCGCGCGGTCACGTTGCCGTTGTTCGCGAAATCGTGTCCCCGACTTTGATCATCGTCGATCACGCCAATTGGCTGAACGGCGGCGAGATCACCCGCAACGTGCCGGTGCGCGATGTGTCGGCGAACAATGATTGGAGCCAGGTGCAGGTCTGGCACGTGCCGGGGCAGCACTGGGGCTCGCGGACGTACAACGTCCAGGGCTTCATCCAGGATCTGGTGCAAGACGTGCGCGACCAAGTCGCCACGGAACGAGCGCCGGCAGAAGCGGCGCTCGTCGGCTAATCAGCTCTCAGGTTCGTCGTCATGGCCATTCGACGCTGGAAGCGGCGCGCTGTCGTGCGCCGTTTCGCCGCTTTGGCCTGAGCTGAACACGCCAAAGTCGCGGGAATGCTGGCCGTTCGCAGCGGTGGCGAAGCCTTCGGCCGCCAAGCCGCGCTTCAGCAATTCGCGTACGGCCGCTGCGCGGCTCGGCATTCGCTTCTGGAAACGCCAATCATCCAGAGCGCTCAATTCCTCCGGCGTGAGCATAATTTGAAGGCGCTCGCCTCGGGTCAGATCGTTCATCGTCAAACTCAGTTGCGCGCCGGGAAGGCGGCGCTCCGTGAGTAAAATGCGCCGCTTACTCATTAGGTTCCTGTGTGGTAAAGATAGCCACTTACTGTTGATCCCCTGAGTGTGTTGAATAGTTACAAGCTGAAAAATTGGACATGTTCAAATATTCACCGGACGAGCAGCTATTGTTTATTTTAAAATGGATGATCGAGGACTAAGGTTCCTGCTCGGGTTTGGCCGGGAATAGTATTATGGAACGCCTCGATGTTCCGGCGGAATCGATGATTTCGTTGGAGGAAGAACTCAGTCCAGAGGAGCTGCGAGTCCGCGAAGCGCACCATCGCATCGCCAACGATCTGGCTGTGTTGTCGACCTTGGTGCGCCTGCAAGCGCAAGCGATGGAAGATGGCGGGCCGCTGCTGTTGCCTGCTGATGGCCGGCAATTGCTTGCTGAGATCGCCGGGCGCATCGATGCGGTCAGCCGCCTGCACCGCGCTCTCTGCGCCAACCTCAACGGCGAAACGCCCACCACCTTCATTGAGGACATCTGCGCCGACGCCGGGCGTCTCGCCGCCGGGCGCGGTATTGAGGTGCGCTGCCGCGCCGACCTCCACGCCCATGTTGAGATCGATCGCCTCCGTAGCATCGGCCTGCTGATGCACGAACTGATCATGAATGCGCTGAAGCACGCCCATCCAGCCCGCGCCGGCGGCGTGATCGATGTGAGCTGTGTCGCCGATCCCGACGGAACCATCACCATGATCGTGGCCGACGATGGCGTGGGCTTTCCCGAAGGCTTCAACCCCGGCGCCGCCAACAGCTTCGGCATGCGGCTGACCCGTAAGCTCGCTGCCCAATTGAACGGCGATCTGAGCTTTGAATCGAACGACCTCGGCCTGACCTGCCGCTTTCGCGTCGCACCCCGAGCGGTTTAAGCCCGACCACCCGTTCCGCGCGGTTTTCTCCGTCGTGAGAGACGCGTAAGGTCATCCGCGCCGGGGTGAGGGCCCCGGCGTCAGTGCGAACGAGGCGGGTACGATGGGGAACGGCGCAACAGCGACGGTCGGCGATCAGAATGTCGCCGCTGCGGTGAAACCGAAGCGCAAGAAGGAAGGCGGCATCGCCTTCTTCCGCTGGCTCACCAAGAACCCGATCTGGGATACGTTCATCCTGCTCTGCATCATCGCCAACGCGGCGATCTTGGGCTGGGATGCGCATTACGGCGAGGCCGGTCCGTTCCACGATGAGATCGAGCTCTGGAACAACTACTTCCTCTACATCTTCACTGCCGAACTCGTTCTTGAATTCTGGGCGCAAGGCCCGCGCGCCTATTTCCGCAATGGCTGGAATTGGTTCGACATGCTGGTCGTCGGCGTGTGCTACGTCGCCACCAATCCAGCGATCAGCGCGTTGCGGACGCTGCGCGTCATGCGCGTGTTCCGCCTGATCAGCGCCGTGCCGCAAATGCGCCGCGTGGTGGAGGCGCTGTTCAGCGCGCTGCCGGGCATTCTGGCGACGTTCGCGATCCTCTCGATCGTCTTCTATATCGGCGCCGTGATGGCGACGACCTTGTTCCACAACGAGGTTGGCTTCCGTGATCTCGGCGAAAGCGCGCTCAAGCTCTTCGCGCTCACCCAGTTCGACGGCTGGGGCGATACCATCACGCAGTTGCAGCCGAACTATCCGTGGGCGTGGGCCTTCATCATGGGCTTCACCATCATCGCCGCGTTTGCGGTGCTGAACCTCTTCGTCGGCGTTATCGTCGAAGCCGTGCAAGCCGCGCCGCAAGAAGAGCTCAAGGAAGAACTCGAAGAAGTTCAGGAAGAGGTGGCCGACGTCGCCGAAGCCCAAGAAGACGCAGCGATCGTGCAGCAGCGCATCCTGGATGAAGTCCGCGCACTGCGCGCTGAGGTCGCCGCTCTACGCGCCGCGCCGCCGCCGGCTTAACTGCCGGCCGCGACCAGCACAGGCGGCGCAAGCACGTTGTTGATGCCCTGCACGACGCCGTTGCGGGCTTCGATATCTTGCATCACGACAAGTTCGTCATTCACGCGCAGGCCGTCGCGGCCGTCGATCTGAACGAAATCGCCGCTGGTGGATTCTTCGCGCGCATTCGCGTTGGAGGCGCTGTCTGTCGTCACGCGCTCCGGCACAACGTGATAGCTCACGAAGGCCACGAGATCGTCGTGACGTAGCGGATCCATCAGGCGCTGATACGCGCGCGGGTCCATTTCGCGGAACGCGGCATCGGTCGGCGCGAACAGCGTAAACGGCCCTTCGCCGCGCAATGTCTCTTCCATGCCGGACGCTTCGACGGCGCGCAGAAATAATGTGAATTGTCCCGTCGCCGCGGCGGCGTCGAGTACGTCCCCTTCGGCGCGCGGGTCGGTGGCGTCGCTGATTTCGACGAAGAACGGATCAGGCGCTCCCGCGGCGATCGTCGGCATCGCGATGAGAGCGGCGGCGAGGAGGGCGGTGCGTATTGTCATGCAGCGAGAACGGATCGGAGCGGCCCAGGTTTCCAATTCTGGCTGCTTTGTCATGGTCAACGCTGCTTGTTCCGTGACCGCCGTCACACTCTGGTCGCCTCACGCGTGCAAAGTTGCGCCTGGGACGGAATGTCGAATGGGAGCCGACATGATGAAGCTCAAGCTTAATGCTGAGCAGAAGCTCTTCATGCTTCTGGCGGCGTGCTGGGCGCTTGGCGCCGCAGCTCTGGTCGTGAACCTAATTTAGCCGCACGCGTCACATTTGTATGATCGCTCAGCCGCTGGCGCCGCGCCGCGGTATCGGCAAGAATGGCGCTCATGACGTCGGTTTGGGCCCGCATTGTTGAACTCGCGCAGCGCGCGTTCGATCCGGAGGCTGATCCTCCGGAATTCGCGGAAGAGTGCGCGCCGCGCCCGAACGATGTGGGTTTCACCGCCGCCGTGATCGGCCTCGCCGCCAAGATGGCGCGCGCCGACGGCCACACCTCCGAAGCCGAGATGCAGGCCGCCGCTCAGGTCTTCCGTCCGCCGCCTGGCGAGGAGGAGCATTTCAAGCGCGCCTTCTGCCTGGCGCAGCAAACGGTTCTAGGATTTGATTCCTACGCTAAGCAGATCGGCCGCAAATACCGCGCGCGCCCGTGCCTGCTGGAGGACGTGCTCGACGGCCTCTTCCACATCGCCCTCGCCGATGGCCGCATCGGCCCGGCGGAGATCGATTACCTCGAGCAGGTCGCCGTCCATTTCGGCTTCAGCGAGATGGAATTCCGCCGGATCAAGGCGACCAATCTCGGACCGGAGGCCGGCGATCCTTACGCTGTGCTTGGCTTGCTGCCCGGCGCAAGCATGGAAGAGGTGCGGGGCTCCTGGCGGCGTCTGGCGGCTGAAAACCACCCCGACCGCATGACCCAGCGCGGCGCGCCGGCGGAATTTGTGGAAATCGCCCGGGAAAAAACCGCAGCGATCAACGCCGCTTACGCGCAAATCCGCGAAGAACTCGCCGTTTCGGCGGAATAGCACGCGCTGGCGGATGTAACGCCTAACCGGCGCCGCATTGCGGCCTGATGCTTGCGTTCCAATATGCGTTAAGGCCAGGAGGGCTTTCGCTAACCATGCCGCAGACCGCCGCACTCGATCCCGCCACCGTTGTCATGAACGCTTTGGGCCGCGCGCTCGCGTTCACGTTCTTACTGGTTGGCGCGGCGCTTGGCGTCGTGTTCGCGTTCGCCGCGGCGATGGTCGCTGGTCTCCTGGTGTTGGGCGCGGCGATCGCCATGCGCTTTGCGCCGAAGCGTGCACGCGCTGCCGCCGGCCCCGAAACCCTCAACGCGCGCCGCACGCCGGATGGTTGGGTGGTTGAGACGCGCTTGCGCTAAGCCGCGAACGGCTGACACTCCGCGCCCATGAGCGCGCTGACCTTTATCGATCGCCCATCTCCAAACTTCGACGCACGCACGCGCGGCGTCGAGCTTGTGGTCCTGCACTACACCGGCATGCAGGATGGCGAGACGGCGATCGCACGGCTCACCGATGCCGCGCCCGTCGCCGGCAAATATCCAGGCCCCTGGCAGGAAGCGACGGCCGCGCCCGACGCGCCGCTCGGCCGCGTCAGCACGCACTATGTCGTCGGCGAAGGCGGCGAGATCTATCGAATCGTGCCGGAGGAACAGCGCGCTTGGCACGCTGGCGCGTCGAGTTGGAAGGGCGAGGGCGATGTGAACTCGCGCGCCATTGGCATCGAGATCGTCAATGGCGGCCACGATTTCGGGCTGCCGGATTTTCCCGATGCGCAAATCGATGCGGTTATCTTGCTGGTGCGCGATATCATCGAACGCCGCACGCTGACGCGCGCGAGCGTCATCGGCCATTCCGACATTGCGCCCGATCGCAAGCTCGACCCCGGCGAGAAATTTCCGTGGAAGCGCTTGGCCGACGCGGGCGTCGCGCTTTGGCCTAAGGCCGTACCGTTTACACAAACAAGTGACGACAAAGTTGGCAGTCTGCAGCAGCAGCTCGCCGCTTTTGGCTATGACGTGAAGATGTCCGGCATCATGGATGCGCAGACGAAGTCGGCGGTAATGGCTTTCCAGCGCCGCTTTCGCGTATCGCAGATCGATGGCGTCGCGGATGATGAAACCCGCGCGCTGCTAGCCGGATTGGTGAGCGGATGAGTTTTGAAACCAAATGCCCGTGTGGCGCGGCGACCATGAAGGTCAGCGGCGCGCCGGTGTCGCAATTTTTCTGTCACTGCAAGGATTGCCGGCTCGTGTTCGGCGCGGCCTACACGCTGGAGGCGCTCTACAAAGCGCGTGACGTTGAGGTGATCGGCGAGACGATTTCGCTGACATTGAAAACAACGCCAAGAGTTTCTTGCGCCAGATGCGGCACGCGACTTTATTCCGATCTGCCGGAAGCAAAGCTGCGTGGCGTGAACGGCGTGCTGATGCCGGCGTTCAAAGCCGAGCTTCACATCAATTGCGAAAGCGCGCTCGCGCCTGTGCGTGACGATCTGCCGAAATTCGCAACGTCGCCGGAAGCGTTCGGCGGCGACGGCAAGATGATCGCATGGTGAGCGCGTCACGTCGAATTGAGTTTCGGTTGCGCATCGCTTCGTGCTAGTCGCGCTCCGCATTGGCGGAGGCGAATATGCAATTTCATTGGGCTTTTCTTGCTGCGTGCGTGCTGAGCGTCAGCGCTCTCTCAAACAGCGCCGCGCAACCTGCAACGGACGCGCACACCCTCACGCGCCCCACCGACATCGCCTATTGGCCAACGCTCGGCTCAACCATGCGCACTGATGGCACGCCAGCGGCGATGCCGCGCCAGTTGCGCCAAGTGCAGATGGAGGCAAGCGCCTATCGCCGGCTCGTTGAAACGCTGCGCCTGTCTGACGGCGATACGTTCGCGGTGTTGTTCTACGGCGTGCAGCACGACACGACGCACACGCCATCGCTCTATTTCGCGCAGCGTGAGCAAGCTTTGGCGATGGAGGTGATCGATCGAGCGCATCCGGACGGGCGGCGCTTCTACGTGTTCAATGCCGGCCAAGCTAGCGCGTCGCCACTTCCTCCCGGCAATGAATGCGCCGTCTGCCACGCCGCGCGCGGTACGTTCGACGGCACATTCGCGCACTTGTACCCAACGCTCGCGCCGCTCAATCTGCCGGCTCAGGGCTCAAGATAATCGCTGCACGGCGGCAGCGGCTCGTTCGGTGTGTACACGCCGGTCGCGGCATCGAAGGTGAGCGTGCGTGTATAAGAGCAGGTCGGGTCGCTCCAGCGCACGAGATCCGCTTCCGTCAGCGGCGGCGCTTGCGTCGAATCCACAGAGCGCGAGCGTTGCCCCGGAAACGTCGATGCCTGTGTCGTCAGCGTCAGCGGCGGCGGGCCGCTCGCGCTTGCTTCGCCAAGCGCGATCACGCCTTCGAAGCTATAATCGTCCGAGCATGCCTCGCGTCGCGCCAACACGTCCGCTTCGCTGAAGCAGGCGCGGATGTTGAGCGCGGAAGAAAGCGGCGCGACGAACGCGGGCGAGGGCGCCGTCGTCGGCATCGTGCCGAGCACGTAAAGCGCGACATGCGTCGCTTGCGCGCCGCCGCCGGAATAGGCCGTTGATTGCGTGTCGGTGAAGCCAACGATCACGCCTTCGCCGCCTTCGATGTTGGTGTAGCGGATGATGCTCGGCCAAACGCCGCGGCCTTCTTCGGCCGGCAACGTCACGAACGTCTGCAAATCATCCTCTGCAACGTGCTGCGCCACGGCTGGCGCGCCTTCGCTGGCTTCAACGCACCACAATCCATCGCTTGTGCAGAAGCGCGCCGGGTTCGTCGTGTCGGGCGCCAAAGCTTCGAGCCGCGCCGGTTGCGCCGGCTCTTGTGCGTTGCACGCGCTCAAAGCCAACGCTGCCGCAAGCAACAATCGCTTCATGCTTTCCCCCGACTCGAACGCAACGCGCTTCATCTTTCATTCACCATGCGGCGCCTGAAAGTAAACGCCGATTAGCAATGCTTGCTCATTCCTTTTCAAGAAATCTGCGACAAAGTGCTCCTGTGCGCGGCGCTGTTTCGCTGCCGGGGGAAAACGCACGAGGGCGGCGGGGCCGTGCTGAATATTGTTCAAATGCGCACTGCGGCGCCAACGTCGCGGCGCAAGCGCCTGCGGCTCTTGGTGAGCCGTTCGCGTCGCAATCGTCTCGTCGCCGTGACGGCGGACGAAATGGAAGACGAAGAACCGCTCACGCTGGATCAGCGTGTCGAGGCGTCGAACGTGGTCACGCTCGACGTCGCGACCGACGACGAGCCACCGTTCGATCCGCCGGACAATGACGACATTTTCGGTGTCGAAGAGACCGAGTGCGAGGCCGCGCCCGCGCCGGTCAGCGATGCTGGTCCATACGAAGCGCTCGCGGCGGCGATCGTAGAAGAGGCGCCGGCTGAAGAAGTCGTTGTAGAAGAAGTTTTCGTCGAACCGACCGAGCCTGCGGTTGAACCTCTGTTGCTCGATGAAGCGGCGGAGGACGATGCCTTCGTCGCCGAAGCGCCGCCAGAAGCGCCACAAGAGGAAACGCAAGTCGAATTCGCGTTCGCGAGCGAAGAAGGTGTGCTGAGTGCGTCGGTTGACGACGAGGAGCCGCCGTTCGACGCGCCCGACGTCGAACCTGAGCCCCGCCTCGAAGACGACGATGTCATGATCGGCCTGCACAGCGCACCGGCCGATGACGAAGAGCCGCCGTTCGATGCGCCGGACGCTGACGATCACATCTTCACCAGCGGCACGCTGCAGCGCGTTGACGCCGAAGAGCAGCAAGAGCCGCAGGAATGGCTGCCGGAAGGCTCAAGCGATCGCCGCTCCGCGATCGCTGCCGAGCGCAGCGAAGGCCAGCGCGCCGCCGAGCAACCCGTGCCGGCGATCAAGATCTATGCCGCGTGGGAGCGCGACAACGTCAACGAGATGTTCGAACGTCTCGTCGCTGACCCGCGCATGTCGCGCGCCGATTTCGAGGTCGAGCGCGGCGGGATCGAACGCGCCATCGAGCGTTTCCGTGATCAAACCAGCCCCGACCTCCTGGTGCTGGACACCACGCTGAACGCCAGCGAGATGCTCGCTTGCCTTGATCGCCTGGCGCACGTGCTGGAGCAGGGCGCGAAGCTGATCGTCATCGGCGCGGTGAACGATATCGGCCTGCTGCGTGATCTCGCGGCGCGTGGCATCAGCGACTACATGGTCGCGCCGATGCGTCGCGACGACCTCGTCCGCGCCATCTGCGCGCTCTATACGGGCGAACACAATTCGCGCGTCATCGCCGTGATCGGGGCCAGCGGCGGCGTCGGCGCATCAACGATCGCGCACAACATCGCTTGGTCGATCGCTGAGCGCCAGGAATGCGGCGCGACTTTGATCGACCTCGATCTCAGCTTCGGCACCGCCAATTTCAGCTTCAAGGACGAGGCGGCGAAAACCGTCGCCGATGTTCTCAGCGATGAGAACGCCGACGATACGTTCATCGAACACGCGGCGGTGAAGCCTTCGAAGCGCCTGCGCGTGCTGCCCGCGCCCGCGGCGCTTGAGCCGGGCGTGCAACTCGATGTGCCCGCGCTTGAGCAATTGCTCGTCCGCGCCCGCCGCTTGAGCCCGTTCGTGGTGCTCGATCTGCCGCACGTCTGGAGCAGCTGGGTGAAGCAGACGCTCGCCAGCGCTGATGACGTTGTCGTCGTCTCCGCGCCGGATCTCGCAAGCCTGCGCAACACCAAGAACATGCTCGAGCAATTCAAGCACCTCCGCCCGCGCGCGCATGCGCCGAGCGTGGTGCTGTCGATGACCGGCATGCCGAAGCGCCCGGAAATCCTCGCCAAGGATTTCGCGCAATCGCTCGATGCGACGCCTGTCGCGAGCTTCGCGTTCGAGCCGGCGTTGTTTGGTATGGCCGCGATTAGCGGCAAGATGCTCGGCGATGCCGCGCCGGATTCCAAAGCCGCGCTGCAGATGGACGAACTCGCCACCTCGCTCACCGGCCGTCCGGCCGTCAGCGCGAAAAAGCCGACGCGTCGCGCAACGCCGAAGGGCGCCGACGCCATCCAGCGCATGCAGGCGCCCGAGTTCAACGTGCGCAAGCCGAGCGTGCCGCGAAGCGCGCCACAACCCGGCGCCGAAGCGCCGAAGCCCGCGCCACAGCCGATGCCGGTGCCGCCGGTGCCGCGCGTCGAGAACGCCGATCAACCGCTTGCCGCCGCGCCGGAGCAAAAGCTCGAATTGCTGCCGCTGACGCTCGACCAGGCGATCGAAGCGCCGTCGCTGGACTATATCGACAAAGCCCGCGACGCCGTGCTGACGGACGCCGCCCCGCAACGCCGCGACGCGCGCGAGAACCGCGCCGCATCGCTCGTGCTGTCGCTCGCGCTGATCGCCTCGGCGCTGCACGTTGAAACCGCGCGCGTCGCCGCTGAGGCGCAGCGTCCGTTCGTCGAACCCACGTCTTACTCCACTGTCGAGGCTCAGCCCGCGCCACTGCCCGCACCCATCGCTGCCGATCCGGCGGCGATTTATGCAGACGCGGTTGAGTTGATGCAGAGCGGCCAGGCCGAAGCGGGCGCTGCTGAAATGCAGCGCGCCGCCGAGGCCGGCCACGCAATGGCGCAATATCGCATGGCGCTCGCCTACGAGCGCGGCGAGGGCGTGGAAATTGATCTCGCCGCTGCGCGGATCTGGACCGAGCGCGCCGCCGCCAGCGGCGTGGCGATGGCGATGCACAATCTCGGCGTCTACAACGCACGCGGCGAAGGCGCGGCGCGCGATGAAGCCGCCGCGTTCCGCTGGTTCCGCCAAGCCGCCGAATTCGGCGTGCCCGATAGCCAATACAATCTCGGCATCCTCTATCAGCGCGGCCGCGGCGTGAGTGAGGACAAGGCGGAAGCCCTATTCTGGTTCTTGCTCGCCGCCCGCCAAGGCGATGCGCAAGCGACAGCCCGCGTCACCGAGATCGAATCCATGCTCACCCCCGACGACGCCCGCCAAGCCCGCGCCCGCGCCGACGCGTTCCGGCCACGCGGCGCAGCGGCGGCGGACGCGACGGGCGACGGGCAGTTGGTGGTTGCGGTGGCGACGTCGGGCTGAGTGCGATCAAGCGCCGTCCGTCAGACGAAGCCGCAACAACGCCTCCGCGCCTTCTTGGTCAGGCAGCAGTTCGAGCGAGCGGCCGTTGCGGATGAAGCGTCGCACTGACGGCAACACCATCACGAAGCGTGTCTCGTCTGTCGCGGCCGCATCGCTGGCGCAAGCGCCGTCGGCTTCCTGCGGCGGTGCGAACGTTGCGCCGACGCCGTAAGACGCCAGTGTCGAAGTGAAGGTGTTGCAGCCGGTGAAGCCGGAGACGGCGCCCGTCGCCTGATCGATTTCGATCCAGATATCGACGCCTTCGCCCAGAGGCGCGCCAGCAATCTGCTGAACGTCCCATCGCCCAGTGAGCTCCTGCGGCGGCGGCTCCGGCGGCGTACAGGCAGCGAGCGCCATGGCGGCTGCCCCAATCCATCGAGCTTTCATGCAGGGTCCTCCATTGGCTCCCGGAACCATGCACCTCACCGCAGCTAGTTCGCTTGCGCGCGATCAAGTCGCTCCGCCAGGCGTTGGGGTGGTAAGTCGCGGCGCCGAGGGCTATGTCTATGCCAGCCAGTCGGCCGGACGGCCGCGGGTGCTTCGGCATCCGAGGAAAGTCCGGGCTCCACGCGGATGCGACGGCGGGTAACGCCCGCCGAGAGCAATCTTAGGGATAGCGCCACAGAGAACAGACCGCCTGAGGGCCTCGGCTCGAAGGTAAGGGTGAAACGGTGGGGTAAGAGCCCACCGCCGCGACCGTAAGGAAGCGGGCACGGCAAGCCCCGTCGGGAGCAAGACCGAATAGGGACGCGCGGGGTTTCGGCCCCAGGTTCATCCGCGAACCGCGTCCGGGTTGGTCGCGAGAACCGTCCAGCAATGGCCGGTCCAGAGGAATGGTCGTCGCCCCGGCAACGGGGAACAGAACCCGGCTTACAGGCCGACTGGCTTTTTCTTTTCTCCACGCGCCGCGACTCCGGCAGAGTCGTCCGCGTGAAAAACTCATTCCACCCATCCCCGGATGACGGCGAAGCCGCCAGTCCGGGGCCCATAACCCCGAACGTTCGCGTTTATGGGCCCCGTGCTCGACGCTACGCGTCGCCCCGGGGATGGGTGAGTGTTGTTTCGGTGGTGCGATGAGCCACGCGCCGGTCCTCCTGAATGAAGCGGTTGAGGCGCTCGCGCCGCGGCCGGGCGCGTTGATCCTCGACGGCACTTTTGGCGGCGGCGGCTATTCGCGGGTGCTTTTGGAGCGGGGCGCGCGCGTCATCGCATTCGACCGCGACCCCGCCGCCATCGAGCGTGGCGCGTATCTTAAGGCCGCCTTTCCAGATCGGTTTACGCTTGTTCACGCCCGCTTTTCCGAACTGGGCGATCACGTCAACGAAGCCTTAGCGGGGGCCGTGTTCGATCTCGGCGTCTCGTCCTTCCAGTTCGATGAGGGCGAGCGCGGTTTTTCGTTTCAGGCGGACGGCGATCTCGACATGCGTATGGAAGCAGCCGGACCGAGCGCGGCGGACGCCGTGAACAAGCTCTCCGAGCAGGCGCTCGCGCAGCTGATCTACGCCTATGGCGAAGATGACGACAGCCGCCGCATCGCCCGCGGCATCGTCCAGGCCCGCGCCGCCGCGCCGATCACGCGCACCACGCAATTCGCCGACATCGTTGAGCGCGCCGTCGGCGGCCGCAAAGGCGCGCGTATTCATCCGGCGACCAAGACATTCCAAGCTTTGCGCATTCTCGTGAACGATGAACTCGGCGAACTCGCGCGCGGGCTCTGCGCCGCCGAGCAAAAGCTCGCGCCCGGCGGCCGGCTTGTCGTCGTGTCGTTTCACTCGCTCGAAGACCGCATGGTAAAGCGCTTCCTGGTGGAGCGCGCTGACGCCGGCGGTCGCGGCTCGCGCTACGCGCCGGATGCGCCGCCGGAGCGTGCGCCGAGCTTCACGTTGGAGCGCAAGCGCTCAACAGCGCCGAGCGACGAAGAGGTCGCCGCCAATCCGCGCGCGCGCTCGGCCAGCTTGCGCTGGGCCACGCGCACCGATGCGCCAGCTTGGGACGATCTTGATCCGCCGTCACTTGCGCCCGTTGCGGAGGCCGAATGGCAAAAGCTCAACTAAGACGCACGCTGCACATCGTCGCCGCGTTGCTGATCGTCGCGCTCGTCGTCGGGCTCTACAAAGCCAAGAGCGACGCCCAGCGCACGCAGGCGCATGTCAACGAACTGACGCGCGAGATCGGCGACACCGAAGCCGACATGCGCCGTCTGCGAGCCGAGGTCGCCGGGCTTGAGACGCCGGAGCGTGTCGAGGAACTCGCCGAGGAGGAGCTTGGCATGCGTGTCGGCTCCGAAGGTCGCGCGCTGCCGGAAGACGCGATCGACCGGCGCCTGCCCGCGCCGCGCGAGAGCACTGAGAATTGAGGCCGTTCTCCGCCACCGCGATCGCGGCGCAATTCGATGCGCCGATCGCCGAGGCAGCGCCGGCGCGCAATCGCGTGCGTTTCCTGGCGATCGGCATTCTCGCGGTGTTGCTGCTGCTCACGGGCCGCGCCGTGCAGCTTGCGTTTTCGGGTGATCCGATCGCGCGCCAAGCTGCGGCGGCGCAGCGTGTGCTGCGCGCCGATATTGTCGATCGCAACGGCATCCTGCTCGCCACCACGGTGCGCGCCTACACTTTGATCGCCGCGCCGCAAAACATCGAGAATGCTGAAGCAACGGCCAACGCTTTGATCGCGCTGCTGCCGCGCCTCAATCGCGACGACACGATGCGCCGGCTCACCGACACCTCGCGCCGCGCCATCTACCTCACGCGCGGCCTCACGCCAGAAGAACGCACGGCCGTCGAAGCGCTGAACCTCCGCGGCATCAGCTTCGAAACCCAAGACAAGCGCGTCTATCCGCACGGCACGCTCGCCGCGCATGCGCTCGGCTTTACCGACGTTGACCTCAACCCGCTCGCCGGCGCGGAACGCGGGCTTGACGCTGCGATCCGCGAAGCGGGCGCCGCGGGCCATCCGCTGGCGCTCTCGCTCGACGTGCGCATGCAATACGCGCTCGAGACCGAACTCGAAGCCTCCGCCCGCGCCATGGGCGCGACGGGCGCCGCGGCGATCTTGCTCGATGGGCGCAGTGGCGAAACGCTCGCGCTGGCGTCGTGGCCTGCGTTCGATCCGAACGAAGCCGGCCGCGCGCAAGAGAATGCGCGGCGTGACCGTATCTCCGGTGACGTCCACGAACTCGGCTCCACCGTCAAGCCGTTCACCGTGGCGATGGCGCTTGAAGCGCAAATGACAAGCGGCGCCGAGGTGTTCGATTTCTCGCAACCGTTCGCGATCGATGGGAACGCCATCCGCGATCACGAGCCTGCCGTGCGCGGCCTCGCCGGCTTGCGCGAGATCATGACGCACTCCTCGAACATCGGCGCCGCGCGGCTCGCTCTGCGTTTGGGCGGGGAACGCCAGCGCAATTACCTCAATCAGCTCGGCTTGCTTGCGCCGTCGTCGTTGCAAACCGGCCGCAACCAGGCGCCGATCGCACCAGCGCCGCGCTCGCGCCGCGATGTGGCCGGCGTCGGCTTCGGCTATGGCCTCGCCACAACCCCCGCCGCACTCGCCGGCGCCTACACGATCTTCGCAAACAATGGCGCGCGCGTTCAGCCGACGCTGTTGCACAGCGAGAGCGGCGACGCGCCGGAACAGACGCAAGTGTTCTCCGCCCCGGTCACGCGCCAGGTGCTCTCCTACATGCGCGCCGCGGTGACATCCGGCACCGGCCGGGCTGCGGACGTGCCCGGCCTTGCCGTCGCCGGCAAGACCGGAACCGCCGAAAAGCTGGGCGAGGACGCCGAATACGACGATAGCCGCAATTTCTCCTCGTTCGCGGGCGTATTTCCGGCGCAAGACCCGCGTTATGTCATCGTCGTCTCGCTCGACGATGTCGGCGCGGGCGAGGCGGGCGGCGTGGCGGCCGCCCCGGTGGTCGCGCGCACGCTCCGCCGCATCGCGCCGATGCTCGGTCTGGAAGTTGGACCGCGCGCGGGCTAGTCCACAACAGGTCGGGCTCGGGGGCTGACGGTGAGGTTTCTAAAGTGGGCATTCGGATTTGCTGTGGCGGCGGCCTTCGTCGCATTGGTGGCTGACCTCTACGTGACGAAGTACGAAAATGCGGCGCTTTCCGCCCAAATCCGAGCTCTAGAGGGGCAGTTAGCGGACAAGGACGCCGACCTGGCCGCGATGCGCGCCGAAGTCGCGTGGCTGACGGCGCGTCGCGGCGCCGCTGACGACTCCGTTCCGTGACACCTCTGATCGCGCATGACGCGCCGCCGCGCTTCTGCTAGCTCCGCAGCACGGGACGTGGGGCCGCATGCGGGAACATGCAATTTTCATTTGCTACAGGCGGGATGACACCGCCGACGTGGCTGGGCGGGTCTATGACGCGCTAGCGCGAAAATTCGGCGCCCGGCGCGTGTTTAAGGACGTGGATGCGATCCCGCCGGGCGCTGACTTTGGCAACTACATCCAAAAGGTATTGCCGACTTGCCGCTCGTTTCTCGTACTTATCGGGCCTCATTGGCTTGGTGCGCGCGATGAAGACGGTGCGCGTCGATTGGACAACCCAAATGATTGGGTGCGCCTGGAAATCGAGACCGCGCTTGCGACGAAGCGGCTCGAAGTGGTGCCTGTCCTTATCAACGGCGCAAACATGCCGCGCGCCGAGGATTTGCCGGAATCGCTTCGGCCATTGTCGCGCCTCAATGCGGCAACCATCCGCCGCGACCCTGATTTTCACGATGACGCGCGCCGGCTTACAGGCGCCATCGAGCGCGGTATGCGCTCGGACGTTTCTTCAGCGCCGGTCGAAATGATCGCAGCGCCGACGGACGGTCCGAAGCCTAGACTCATTGAGGGCCGTGCGCGGTGGTTGGCGCTTGGCTTGGCGGCGGTGCTGGTACTGCTCTCGGCGAGAGTGGTGCAGATCACCTTTTTTTCTGAACGTTTTCTCGACACTCCAGCGATTGCTGCGGTGGCCAACCCGACCGAGCGCGCGGAATTGGTCGATCGCAATGGCGTGCTGCTCGCGACCACGGTGCGTTCTTATGTTCTCACGGCAGAGCCTTCGCGCATCGACGATGCAGCGCGCACCACGTCGCGACTGCTAGCCGTTCTTCCTGATATGAGCGCGATAACAACCGAGCGCAGGATGTTGAACACCGAGCGGCGATTGGTATTCTTGCGGCGTGGTCTCACGCCCACGCAACGAAACCAGATTCAAGCGCTTGATTTGCGTGGTATCGGTTTCGAGACCGAATGGCGGCGTGTGTACACGTACGCGCCGCGTGCCGCGCACGTAATCGGCTTCACTAGTGTCGACCTCGATCCACTGGCAGGCGCGGAGCTTGGTCTGGACGAGCAGATTCTTGCAGCTGGCGCGGAAGGGCGCGCGGTCGTGCTTTCTCTGGATATTCGGGTTCAAGAAGTGGTCGAAGCTGAGCTTGAGGCTGCGGCGCTGGCCGCAGGCGCACAGGGCGGTGCTGCGATCGTGCTCGATGGCCAAACCGGCGAAATTCTCGCACACGCGTCGTGGCCGACATTCGACGCCAACGGCCCTCGCGATGACCAAGAGCGGATGCGTGATCGTGCATCTGGCGACGTGCGGGAACCAGGCGCTCTCATGTATCCGTTCACAACAGCGATGGCGCTTGATCGCGAGGCTTCTTATCCGAGCGAAACGCTCGATCTGTCGCAGCTGCCAAGGACGTGGAGCGGACGGGACGCCTCGGTTCGTCCCGCCGATGTGGTGGCGCAAGACTCGGCGGCAGGCGCGGCGGCGTTGGCTCTCAGGGTCGGCGGCGTGGCGCAGCGGGACTATTTGTGGCGGATGGGCTTCCTTCAGAGCGCGGCAACCGAGGTCGGACGAAATCAACCCGCGCTTGCGCCAATCTCGGAACAGCAAGAGCAAGTCGCGTCCACGGGAGCGGGGCACGGGGTTGCCGTCACCTTGTTGGCGATCGCTGGCGCGTACACGGCCTTCGTGAATGCAGGATCGCGAACCAATCTCACGCTGTTGCGGAGGAACGAAGCGCCGAACGACGTTACGCCCGTGTTTTCCGGCGCCGTCCGAAATGAGGTCCTTTCCTACTTGCGTCAGTCGGCGGGCAGCCGGGCTGCAGCGCCAGTGGGGGCGTTAGATATCCCCGTCGCCGGCATGCTCGATGGCCGCATGGGTCACGACGGTCGTATTTTTTCCTCGTTTGCAGGCGTGTTCCCTGCGCGGGAGCCGCGTTTTGTGATTGCCGTCGCGTTGGACGAGGTGCAAGGCGATAGCAGCGCCGAAGTCTCCGCTCCGGCCGCGAAGGCCATGATTATGCGCATCGCGCCGAGCCTCGGCATAATGGCGTCCGAATGACGGTGACGCCGCCGTCGCGGGAGAGTAATTGAGCGCAATGCGTTTGCGTGACTTGTTTCCAGAAGCGGCCGCCGATGTGGAAATCACGGGGCTGACTGCTGACTCGCGCCGGGTGAGGCCCGGCTTTTTGTTTGCCGCCCTCAAGGGCGTCGCCGCGCACGGGCGCGACTTTGTCGAGAAAGCGAAAGCCAGCGGCGCGGTCGCGGTGCTGAGCGCCGGCGATCTCGGTTTCGATCCGGGCGTGCCGCACGTGATCGCGCAGGAGCCGCGCGCGGCGTTCGCGTTGGCGGCGTCGGCGTTCTATCCGCGCCGGCCGGGCACGATCGTCGCGGTGACGGGCACCAACGGCAAAAGCTCGACCGTGGATTTCCTCCGCCAGATCTGGATGCATGCCGGCAAGGAAGCAGCTAGCCTCGGCACGCTGGGTTCGATCACATCGCGCGGCGTTGTCGATCTCGGCCACACCACGCCCGACCCAGTCGCCATCCACGAAACGCTGCAAACGCTCGCGGACCAAGGCGTCACGCACGCGGCGATGGAAGCTTCGAGCCATGGCCTCGAACAACATCGCGTCGACGGCCTCACCTTCGACGCCGGCGCCTTCACCAATCTCACGCAGGACCATCTCGATTATCACGTCGACATGGCCGGCTATCGCGAAGCCAAGCAAAAGCTCTGGGCGCGCGTGAAGGCTGGTGGTGTCGCCGTGATCAACGCAGACGCCGCCGAAGCGCCCGCGTTTGAGAAAGCCGCGACGCAGCGCGGCCTGCAGCTCGTGCTCTGCGGTTGGCGCGCGCCGCGTGCGAATTCGCTGAAGATTGTCGAGATCGCGCCGCGCCCGAACGCGCAATCCTTGACGCTGAGCTGGACCGAGCACGAAGCGCAAGTGGAGCTGCCGCTGATCGGCGAGTTCCAAGCGCTCAACGCCGTTTGCGCTGCCGCGTTGGCGCTTTCTCTTGGCGAGAAGCCAGAAGCGGTGTGGGCCGGCATGGCGAAGCTCAAGCCGGTGAAGGGCCGCATCGAGCATGTCGGCGCCACCGAAGAAGGGGCGCATGTGTTCGTGGATTACGCGCACACGCCAGACGGCCTCGATGTTCTCCTCCGCGCCGCGCGGCCGCACGCGCCGGGGCGCGTGATTGTCGTGTTCGGCTGCGGCGGTGATCGCGATGCCGGCAAGCGGCCGAAGATGGGAGCCATCGCCGCGCGCCATGCGGACGTGGTGATCGTCACCGACGACAATCCGCGCAGCGAAGAACCGGCCGCGATCCGCGCGCAAGTCATCGCCGGCGCACCGGGCGCCACCGAGATCGGCGATCGCGCCGAAGCAATCCGCGCCGGTGTTGCGATGTTGCGCGCTGGCGATGCGCTCCTAATCGCTGGCAAAGGCCACGAAACCGGGCAGATCATCAAGGGCGTGGTGCATCCGTTCGCGGATCAGGATGTGGCGCGCAGCGCGTTGGGGTTGGCATGAAACAGCAAATCTGGAACGCGCAAGAAGCCGCCAGCGCAACTGGCGGCAAGCTTCTGCACGGCGAAGGCTGGAGCGCGAGCGGCATCTCCATCGACACGCGCACGCTTGAGCCCGGCGATCTGTTCGTTGCGCTGAAAGACGCACGCGACGGCCACGACTTCCTCGCCCAAGCCTTCGTCAGCGGCGCCAGCGCGGCGCTCGTGTCCGATCCTGAGAAAGCCGATGGCCTCGGGCCGGTGCTTGTCGTCGGCGACGTGCTCGACGGCCTCCGCAAGCTGGCGCACGGTGCGCGCAATCGCTCTGACGCCAAGCGCATCGCCGTCACCGGCTCGGTCGGCAAGACCTCAACCAAGGAAGCGCTCGCGCATTGCCTCGCCGCCAGCGGACCGACGCATCGTTCGGTGAAGAGCTACAACAATCATTGGGGCGTGCCGCTTACTCTGGCGCGTATGCCGGCGGACGCGCGCTTCGCTGTGTTCGAGATCGGTATGAACCATCGCGGCGAAATTCTGCCGCTGACCAATCTCGTGAAGCCGCATGCCGCGCTCGTCACCACCATCGCGCCGGCGCACGTGGAAAATCTCGGCTCGCTCGAAAATGTCGCGGATGAGAAGGGCGATGTGTACGCCGGCCTTGAACCCGGCGGCAGCGCGCTCATTCCCGCCGAAGCGCCGCACGCAAGCCGCTTGATCGACGCCGCCGAACGCAATGGCGCCAACATCATTCGTTTCGGTCGCGGCGAAGAGTGCGAAGCGCGTTTGCTCTCGTTCGTGATGGACGATCAAGGCTCGCTTGCCGAAGCTGACATTCTCGGCCGCGTGATCCGCTATCGTATAGGCGCGGAAGGCGCTCACTGGGCGCTCAATTCCGTCGCCGCGCTGGCCGCATGCGATGTGGTCGGCGCCGACGTCGAAGCCGCCGCTGACGCGCTCTCGCACCTGCGCGCTGTGGATGGGCGCGGCGCCGCCAAAACCATCGACGCCGCGTTCGGTCCGTTCCTGCTTGTGGATGACGCCTACAACGCCAACCCGGCCTCCATGGCCGCCGCGTTTTCCACATTAGCTGCGCGTAAGCTTTCAGCTGGCGGCCGCCGCATCGCGGCGCTTGGGGATATGTTGGAATTAGGCCCGGACGAGCGCGCCTATCACGCTGGTCTTGCTCCACAATTGGAACAAGCCGGGATCGATCTGGTGTTTGCCGCTGGTCCGCGCATGGCCGCACTCATGGAGGCGCTTCCGCCCGCGCTTCGCGGCGGCTATGCCGAGAATAGTGAGGGCCTGATTCCGACGCTGACGAATTCGTTGCGCGCCGGGGACATTGTTCTCGTGAAGGGATCGAACGGGTCACGCATGGGCAAGGTCGTTACGGCCTTGGCGGGGCTCGGCGCGGGAGAGACTTAATGCTCGAATGGCTTGGACAATTTGAAGAGCGCTCGCAATTCTTCAATTTGTTCAACTACATCACCTTCCGCACCGGCGGGGCGATGTTCACCGCGATGATCTTTGCGTTCGCCTTCGGCGCGCCGTTCATCAATTGGCTCCGGCAAAAGCAGGGCAAAGGCCAACCGATCCGCGCAGACGGCCCGGAAGGCCATCTGCTGACGAAGAAGGGCACGCCGACCATGGGCGGGCTCATTATTTTGATCCCGCTGACGATTTCATCTCTGCTCTGGGCGGACCTTGAGAACGTCTATGTCTGGGCGGTTTTGATCGTCACGCTCGGCTTCGGAACGATCGGCTTCATCGACGATTTCGCGAAGGTGACGAAGCAGCACCATGGCGGCTTGTCCGCGAAGGTGCGCTTGGCGTCCGAGTTCACGATCGCGCTTGGCGCTTCGCTCGCCATGCTGATCGCCGAATGGATCGCCACGACGCCCGGCCAAACGCACGACGCCATGGGCTTCATCAACGCGCTTATGTCCGGCGACGCGCTCACAGCCGTTGCGCTGCCGTTCGTGAACGGCTGGGGCATTCAGCTGCTCGGCTTCTATCTGATCTTCGCGATGGTGGTGATCGCCGGCTTCGGCAACGCCGTGAACCTCACGGACGGCCTCGATGGCCTGGCGATCGTTCCGGTGATGATCGCCGCCGGCACGTTCGGCATGATCTGCTATCTCGTTGGCCGCGTGGACTATTCGTCGTACCTCGGCATCCCGCACGTCGCCGGTGTTGGCGAACTCGCGACGATCCTTGGCGCGCTGCTTGGCGCCTCGCTCGGCTTCCTCTGGTACAACGCACCGCCCGCGCGCGTGTTCATGGGCGACACCGGCTCGCTCGCGCTCGGCGGCTTGCTCGGCGCGGTGGCTGTGGCGACCAAGCACGAGATCGTGCTGGCGATCGTTGGCGGTCTTTTCGTGCTCGAAACACTGTCGGTGATGCTGCAAGTCGCGGTGTTCAAGCGCACTGGCAAGCGGCTCTTCCTGATGGCGCCGGTGCACCACCATTTCGAAAAGCTCGGCTGGCAAGAGCCCACCATCGTCATCCGCTTTTGGATCATCTCGGTGATTTTCGCGCTGGCCGGCTTGGCGACGCTCAAGCTCCGCTGATGCGCGCGCGGTAATCTTGCGTTAACGCCGCGAAGCAGCGCAGGGATGGTCGCTCAGTGGAGGGCGATGCGTGTTCGGAATAGGCAATCGGCAATCGGCAATCGGCAATCGGGGCGCTGAATCCGACTGCCGACTGCCGACTGCCCACTCCCGCAAATCAGCCACATGATTCCGATCACCGAATTCAAAGGCCGCGATGTCGCGGTGTTCGGGCTTGCGCGCACGGGCCTCGCGGCGGCGCGTGCGCTCACCGCGGGCGGCGCACGCGTGCATGCGTGGGACGATAACGACGTCTCGCGCGCCAAGGCCGAAGCCGCGGGCGTGCCGACCAGCGACATCAACAGCCGCGACTGGCGCAGCTTCGCCGCACTCATCCTGTCGCCGGGCATTCCACTCACATTCCCGCAGCCGCACCGCATGGTGACGCTGGCCGAAGCCACCGGCGTGCCGGTGATGGGCGACATCGAACTGTTCGCGCGCGCCGTGAACGCGCTGCCGGCGACGCAGCGCCCGAAGCTGATCGGCATCACCGGCACCAACGGCAAGTCGACGACGTCGGCTTTGATCGCACACATCCTGAAAGAGGCGGGCAAGGACGTGCGCCTCGGCGGCAATATCGGCGAAGCGGTGCTGGAGCTCGCGGACTTGCACGCCGGCGCCTATTACGTGATCGAGCTGAGCTCGTTCCAGCTCGATCTCACATCATCGCTGCGTCTCGACGTGGCGCTTTGGCTCAACACCACGCCGGACCACCTCGACCGGCACGGCGACATGGCCGGCTATGTTGCTGCCAAGCGCCGCATTTTCGCAAACCAAGGCGCGCAGGATTGGGCGGTGATCGGCGTTGACGATCCGTATTGCGCGCAGGTCTGCACCGAACTCACGCGCGGTGGCGCGCAGCACGTTGCGACGATCTCCGCCGGCCAAGCGCTCGGCCGTGGTGTTTACTCGCTCGGCCCCAAATTGTTCGACGCCTTGCACGGCCGCACCGAACCGGTGGCGGATCTCGCGCAAGCGCCGTCGCTCGCTGGCAAGCACAACGCGCAGAACGCCTGCGCCGCCTACGCCGCGACGCGCGCGCTCGGCATCGATCCGCGCATCATCGCCAACGCGCTTACGACATTTGGCGGCTTGCCGCACCGCCTCGAACGCGCCGCCACCATCTCCGGCGTGCGCTTCATCAACGATAGCAAAGCCACCAACGCCAACGCCGCGGCGCAGGCGCTCGCGGTGTACCCGCGCGTGCACTGGATCGCCGGCGGCGTCGCCAAGGATGGCGGCATCGACGAACTCGCGAACTTCTTCCCGCGCATCAGCCGCGCGTACCTCATCGGCCAAGCAGCCGGTGAGTTTTCCGACACGCTGCGCAACAAGGCGCCGGTGACGATGGCGGGCGATCTCGAAAACGCGGTGAAGCTCGCGTTCGAGGACGCGAAGAAAGCGCAGGAGCCCCATCCCGTGGTGCTGCTCTCGCCAGCGTGCGCCTCCTACGATCAGTTCCGTGACTACGAAGATCGTGGCAACCAATTCAAGGCGATCGTCGCCAAGCTCGCCGCTGAGCAGCCTGACGCCAAGAAAAACGGGAGCAAGAAATGAGCGCGATCGCCGAGCGCTTCGGCGCGGCGATCGACCGCGCGCGCACCTATGATCGCCCATTGCTGCTGATCGCGGCGATCCTGTTCTCGCTCGGCATTCTGTTCTCGATGGCCGCCAGCCCCGCCGCGACAGCGCGCATCGGCATCGAGGAAGCGTTCTACCTCGCTGGCCGCCAAGCCATTTACGCGCTCGTGGGCGTCATCGTCATGTTCGCCGCTGCCTCGCTCGACACACGCATGCTGCGCCGGCTCGCCACGCTCACCGCTGCGATCATGCTGCCGCTCTGCGCGCTCGCTGGGCTTTTTGGCGAAGAGATCAAAGGCGCGCAGCGTTGGTTCGATTTCGGCTTTGCGTCGCTGCAGCCGTCCGAGATTCTGAAGCCGACGATCATCGTCGTTTGGGCTTGGATGCTGAGCGAGAGCATCAAACGTCCCGGCTTTCCTGGCCGTACGGTGACAATCGCAATCTACGCGCTCGCCGCCGCCGCTCTGTTGTCGCAGCCCGACATCGGCCAAACCGCTTTGCTTGGTCTTGTGCTCGGGCCGATGTTGTTGCTCTCGGGCATGGCGTTGCGCTGGATACTCGGCGGCGCTGTGTTCGCCGGCATCGCCGCGTGGGCGATCTACACCTTCTATCCGCACGCGCGCGATCGCGTTGACGCGTTCCTCAATCCCGAAGGCCCGGCGGGCTATCAGGTCAACCGCGCGCTCGACGCCATCGCCGCTGGCGGTGCGTTCGGTCGGGGGCCGGGCGAGGGTGTGATCAAACGCTCGCTGCCGGATGCGCACGCGGATTTTGTGTACGCGGTGGCGGCGGAAGAGTTCGGCTTGCTGGCCTCGATCGGCCTCATCGCCGTGTTCGGCGCGCTCGCGTTCCGCGGGCTCTCGCGCGCCAGTCGCCTGAACGATCCGTTCGAACAGATCGCCGCCGCTGGCCTCATCACGTTGCTTGTCGCGCAATCGGCGATCCATATCGCCGTGAATTTGTCGCTTCTGCCGGCTAAGGGCATGACGCTGCCGTTCATCTCGTTCGGCGGTTCGTCGATGGTGGGTTCCGCATTGGCGCTTGGCTTCTGCATGTCGCTGCTGCGTGATCGGCCCGGCGCGTTTCTCTACGCCGGAAGGGCGCAAGTCGCATGAGCAAGAAGGTTGTGGTCATCGCCGCCGGCGGCACGGGCGGACACTTGTTCCCCGCCGCCGCATTCGCGGAAGAGATGCGACGCCGCGATTGGCGCGTGGTGCTGATGACGGACGCGCGCGGTCGCCGCTACGCCGAGAGTTTTCCAGCGGAGCGCGTGGAAGATGTGCCCGCCGCGAGCCTCACCGCCAATCCGTTCAAAGCCATTCCCGCGCTTCTGAAAATTTCGCGCGGCATCAACGCCGCCAACAAGCGCTTCCGCGAATTGAAGCCCGCGATCGTCGCCGGCTTCGGCGGCTACCCGTCGTTCCCGGCGCTGATGGCCGCACGCGGACAGAAAATCCCGATCCTCATCCACGAACAGAATTCCGTGCTCGGCCGCGTCAACCGCGCCATGGCCCCAAGCGCCGCCGCGATCGCTTGCGGTTTTGAGCGTCTCGATCGCCTGCCGCCGAGCGCTGCGACGCGGAAGCATGTCGTCGGCAATCCAGTGCGCCTGCCGATCCTCGCCGTGCGCGAAAAGCCCTATCCGTCGCCAGCCGCTGGTGGTCGGCTCAATGTGCTCGTCATCGGCGGCAGCCAAGGCGCGCGCATTTTCGGCGAAGTGATCCCCGTCGCGATGGAGATGTTGCCCGCGGAGCTGCGCGCACGTCTCGATGTGTCGCAGCAAGCGCGCGAAGAGCAGGTGGCCGCTGTGCGCGAGATTTATCAAAGCGCCAACATCAACGCCGACATCGCGCCGTTCTTCTCCGACATGGGCGAACGTCTGGCCCGCGCGCATCTCGTCATCTCGCGCGCCGGCGCATCGTCGGTCACCGAACTCCAAGCCGCCGGCCGCCCGGCGATCCTTGTCCCGTTCGCCGCCGCGACCGACGATCACCAAACCGGCAACGCCGAAGGCCTCACCAGCGTCGGCGCCGCGGACGTGCTGAGCGAAGCGCAAGCCACGCCCGAAGCCGTCGCGTATTTGCTGCAACAGCGCCTCTCCGACGCCCACGGCCTCAGCGTCCGCGCCGCAGCCGCCCGCGCCACCGGCAAACCGGAAGCCGCGCAAACGCTGGCGGATTTGGCGGAAGGGCTGGCGCTTTAGCTCGCGGGCCGCACGACGCGCGTGCGGCCGATCGGGCAATCATACGCAACCTGCGTGCGTGTCGTTGTCCGCAATGCGGTGCGATAGCCGTACGGATTGAGAACGTCGCACGTCACCGCTTCGCGGATTTCGATGAGCTGCGCTTCGTCTAGCCCGAATAGGAAACCATTGAAGCTCTGCCGCAGCATACCGCGCACGGCCTGCTCGCGACGTTCTGTGCCGTCGAACGAGCCGATGTGTTCGGCGCTGTTCCAGCGCTCGACCGGTCGGCCTGATGGCGCCGCTGCGAAGAAGCCGGTCGCCGCGCCGGCCAACCCGCTGCTGTCGGCGGCTGTCGTGCCGAGTACGGCGCCGATCGCTAGGCCTTCGCTGATACGCTCCTCCATGTCGAGCATCGCCACTGGCCAATCCCACAGCAATGTTTGATGCCAGGACGCCCACGCCGCGCTGTCGGCGCCGATGGCTGCCGTCCCCACGGCGCCCGCCGCAACTGGATCTGTCGCATCGTCGTAAACCGGCCCGAGCGCCGCGCCGATTAGACCGCCGGTGATCGCGGCGCGCACCATCTCTTCCGTCACGCCTGGCATCCGTGCCTGCAATTGCGCATCGACTTCGCGCACGAAGCGCGTTTCGCGCGTGCGGCGGTTGATCAACTGATAGCGCACTGTCGCTCGTGCGTTCTTGTCCGTGAACCAGATGACGTTCGGTCCACGCACGTCGATGAACTCCACCGTCAGAAGGTAGTCGGCATGCGCGATGTCCTGCGCGAGCAGGCGCGTGTCATTGAGCCAAGTTCGCATGTGCCGCGCCACGTCCGCGCGCGTCGGTCGCGTGGTGTAGAGATCGCCGCCATCGAACAATCGAAACTCCGGCGCGCCGACGATTTCGTAGAGCGCGACATTCTCGAACAATTCCTCATGGCGATCGGCCAGCGCGACTTGTGTCGGCGGCAGCGCTGGCCGCCGCAGCGCCCGCACATCTTCGCTCGTCGCGCATGCGCCTGCGGCGGCGCAGAGCGCCGAAACGCTCGCCATCAAACCCAGCACTCGCATCGCCGCCCTCCGCAAAATTTCGCGGAGTATCGGCCTGCGTCGGTTTCCGAGAGGTAAAACCGAAGGTTGCATCAAAATATGCGCGTTCATGGCTAACCGGCGATTAGCTCTGTTGGCGGCGCTCTTGCAGCGGCGGCTCCAAATCCCTCTCGGGGCCTGTCCGAGCGTGTCGCCGTGACACGCGCGCGGCCCGTTAAGGCAAACGGAGACCGCCATGGCGGACCTGGTGCGCGAATTCTGGTGGCTGATCTTCCCGGTGTTCGGGATGGTGATGGCCTTGTGGGGCATGGCTCAGAGCGAGGGCCGTGCGAAATCAACCATTTCCATGCTCCGCGCCTATGCCGAGCAGGGCAAGGAGCCGCCGGCTGAGCTGGTGCAGCTCGCCCGTCAGAGCATGGACGAATTCGGCGGCGCCAGCCTCGGCGGCGACAAGGACCAGAACGCCAGCCTCTGGACGTTCATCGTGTTCCTGGCGCTCACCGCCGGCTTCGCTACGGCTTGGTCGATGACCAAGACCGAGCAATGGGCCTGGGTGTTCATGGCTGTGGCCGTCGCGGTCGGTGTGCTCGCCGCCGGCGCGCTCTGGGTGCTGGTGAAAGACAAAATCCCGGCGCTGAAGAAGGCCTGAGGCCTGTGAAGGCCGAAACCATCCCGGGTCGGCTCTCCGCGCCTTGGCGGCGGCCCTCCAGCGCGCGTCGCGCGGCGTTGCGCTTCATCGTGCTCGCCGCTCTTGGCCTCGGCGCCTGGTATCTGGCGGCCAACGGTGGTGCGCTGGCGAATATCCTGCCGGTTATCGTTTTCGTTTCGGCCTTGGCCGCCGCGATCTTGCTGCGCGCCCTAGCCAGCCCCGGCCCGCGCCGCCTTTTGGCACTAGCGCGCATGACGCTCCGCCGCTCGTAGGTCTGCATCCAGATCGCCCACCGGCGGCGGTTCAGCTTCAAGACGGGGCCTTCCGCCCCTCGGAGGTTGATCGTGAGCGAAGAGCTGTTTCGTGATTTCTGGTGGCTGATGTTCCCGGTTTTCGGGATGCTGATGGCCGTTCTCGGCGTGGCGCGTGATAACGGACGCGAAGACCGCATCCTGCGCGACGCCCGCGACAGATTGGAGCGCCGGTAAATGAGCTTCACCGAATTCTTCGCCGCCTTTTGGTGGCTCATGTTTCCGATCTTCGGAATGTTCATGGGCGTCATGGGCATGTTCCAGACGGAGCGCCGCGCCAACAAAGCGATGGATTTGATCAAATCCTACATCGACCAAGGCAAGGAGCCGCCCGCGGAATTGCTGAAGCTCGCCGCCGAGGGCGACAACGCAAGTTCTTCTTCAACCCCTCAAGACAATCGCGTCTGGACGTTCATCGTCTTCGCCGCGCTCACCGTGGGTCTCAGCGTCGGCTATTATTTCATCCAAGTCGAGGATTGGTCGTTCGTGTTCCTGATCGGCGCGGTGACCATGGGCATCATGGCGCTCGGTTCGCTCTTCTTGCTCGTCACGCGCAACAAGAGCTGATCCATGGACACGGCCGAGGAGGCGGCCGTCCTTGCTGCTGCACGCGCCGGCGATTTGCGCGCGTACGGGCGGCTGGTCGACGCGCATCAGAGTGCGGTTCGCGCGTTCCTGCGACGCCTCGTCGGCAATTACGCCGACGCGGACGATCTGGCGCAGGAAGCGTTCGCGCGCACCTGGCAAGTGCTGCACCGCTACAACGGAACCTCAAGCCTGCGCACCTTCATCTGCGGTGTCGCGTTTCAATATTGGCGGCGTGGCCGCCGCTCGAACATCCGCCGCACGGCGCGCGAGGAAGCTTATCACTCGGCGTCCGAGTTACAGGGCGAGATTGCGCCGAACGCGGAAGCCAAGCTCGCATTGCGTCGGGCGATGGAAGAACTGCCGGAGCCGCAGCGCGCCGCGCTCGCGCTTTGCATCGGTGGCGAGTTTACGCACGCCGAAGCGGCGGAAGCTTTGAACATGCCGCTCGGCACCGTGAAGTCGCATGTCGCGCGCGGACTGCAGCGGCTCAAGATTGCGCTAGGCGCTGATCCAGGAAAGGATCGCTGAGATGACCGAAGACGAACGCTTGATCGCTGATCTCTTGGGCGAGACGCCCGCAACGCCCGATCCTGGCTTCCGCTACGACGTGTTCGCGCGCGTAGCCCAAAGCGGCCGCCGCGAAGCCTCGCTGCGTCGCGCCGCGCGGAGCTTCGGCACCATGACCGCCATCGGCCTCGGCTGCGCCGCGATCCAAGCGGCTGGGCTCAGCTGGGAGACGGCGCAACCGATCCTCGTGGCCGCCGCCGCTCTCGGCGCGGCCTTCCTGTTCGCGGCGGTTTCCATTCAAGGTCCGCGCGCCGTGCTGGCGCGGGCGGGGTCGTTGCGGTTCGCCCGCTAAACACCGCCTTTGATGCGCCGCCTTGCCCGCCTATAAGGGCGCTCTTCCTCAGGGGATCAGATGCTGCGACGCGCCATTCCGTTCGATACCGGGCCCATTCATTTCGTCGGCATTGGCGGCATCGGCATGTCCGGCATTGCCGCGGTGATGAAAAACCTCGGCTACGAGGTGTCGGGCTCCGACGCGAAGGACGGCGCCAATATCGAGCGTCTGCGCGCGCAGGGCATCCCGATCAATATCGGCCACAAGGCCGAAAGCGCCGCGCATGCCGGTGTCGTGGTGATCTCCTCCGCCATCAAAGCCGGCAACCCGGAAGTCGACACCGCGCGCGCGCGGCACGCCGATCGTCCGCCGCGCCGAGATGCTGGCCGAGATCATGCGCTTGAAGTGGACCGTCGCTATCGGCGGCACTCACGGCAAGACGACCACCACCTCGATGATCGCAGCGCTCCTCGACGCCGGCCAGAAAGATCCCACCGTCATCAATGGCGGCATCATCAACGCCTATGGCGCCAACGCCCGCATGGGCGAGGGCGAGTGGATGGTGGTGGAGGCCGACGAAAGCGACGGCACCTTCACGCGCCTGCGCGCGACGGCCGTCGTCGTCACCAACATGGATCCCGAGCACTTAGATCATTACGGCTCGGTCGAGGCCATGAACGCGGCCTATCGCACCTTCGTGGAGAACATCCCTTTCTACGGATTCGCCGTGATGTGCCTCGATCACCCGCAAGTGCAGGCGCTCGCCTCGCTCGTGCGCGACCGTCGCGTGATCTCGTACGGCTTCAATCCGCAAGCGGACGTTTGCGCCATGAATGTGCGCCCGTCGCGCGAGGGCTCGACGTTCGACGTGGTGGCGCGCCGCCGTGGCGAAGGGCCGGGCGTGACGTTGCACGATCTCTTCCTGCCGGTCGCTGGCCGTCACAATGTGCAGAACGCGGTCGCGGCGATCGCGGTGGCGCGTGAGCTCGGCGTGACGGACGACGGCATCCGCAAGGGCTTGAAGAAATTCGCCGGCGTGAAGCGTCGCTTCACCACAACCGGCGTATGGAACGAAATCCGCATCGTCGATGATTATGGCCACCATCCCGTGGAGATCGCCGCCGTGCTCGCCGCCGCGCGCGAGATGACGTCAGGCCGCATCCTCGCCGTGGTGCAGCCGCACCGCTACACGCGCCTGCGCGACCTGTTCCAGGATTTCTCCACCTGCTTCAACGACGCTGACGTCGTTGGCGTCGCCGATGTGTACGCCGCCGGCGAAGCGCCAATCCCCGGCACGGATTCCGACGCACTCGTCGCCAGCCTCAAAAGCCACGGTCACCGCGACGCACGCCGCGTCTCGCTGGACGATCTGCCCGCCTTAGTGCGCGCCGAGGCGCAACCGGGCGATATCGTCGTGTGTCTGGGCGCAGGGGATATCACCGCGTACGCGAATGCGTTGCCAGGTAAATTGGGCGGCTGACGCACCCGAAACGATTTGACCCGGCCCGCGACTCTCCGCAGCCCGGAACCATGGCTGACACCCACACGCGCGGGCCGAAGAAGCCCGCTCCGCTGCGCGCTGCGATCGTCTATGATTTCGACGGCACGTTGGCGCGCGGCAATCTGCAGGAGCGTAGTTTCATCCCCGACATCGCCGGCATGAGCCATGGCGATTTCTGGATGGAGGTGAAGCGTTTGGCGAAGGCCGAGGATGCCGACGAAATCCTCGTCTACATGCACCTGATGCTCGATCGCGCCCGCGCCGCCGGCAAGCCGGTGACGCGTGCACAGCTGAAGCAAAGCGGCGGCGACCCGGATTTCTTCGACGGCCTCGATCATTGGTTCGAACGCATCGATGCGTTCGGCGACGATCTCGGTCTGCAGCTCGACCATTACGTCGTCTCGTCCGGCATCTACGAGATGATCGAAGGCTGTTCGCTGTTCACGCGTTTCCGCCAAGTGTTCGCGTCACGCTTTCTCTACGACAAGAAATCCGGCGAAGCGAAATGGCCGAGCGTTGCGATCAATTACACGACCAAGACGCAGTTCCTGTTCCGCATCAACAAGAGCATCGACAATGTGTGGGACACCGAAGCGGTGAACCGCTGGATGCACGATGACGATCGCGAACTGCCGTTTGAGCGCATGATCTTCATCGGCGACGGCGACACCGATATTCCGGCGATGAAGCTCGTCACCAGCCAGGGCGGCTGCGCTATCGCCGTGCTCGATCCCTATCAATGGACTGAGCCGCGCAGCCTGGACAAAATCAGCCGCTTGATCGCCGAGGATCGCGTGAACTATGTCGCGCCGGCGGATTATCAGCCGAAGAGTCAGCTCGACGTGATCGTCAAAGGCGCACTCGGCCGCATCGCGCTGCGCGCGGGCAAGAAGATCGCTGTCTAACGTCTAGAGCGGAGTTCAGCTGCCTTGCTGCGCCTGTTCCTGGCCGCGATCCGGGCCGCGTTCGATGTTGGTGATGTAGAACGAGCGCACTGGCTGGCTGCCGACGATGCGCACATCCAAGGGCGAGCCCGTGCAGATCCAGCCATTGGTGGAGCGGATCGCCAGCACGTGATCCCAGCTGAGCTGGCGCGCATTCCAATCCGTCGTCATGTCGTACGTCTTGCTGACGCCGACGCGCACGCGGACGAGATTGTCCTCAATCACGCGGAAGCCGTTGATGTCCTCGTTGCGAAAGCAATCGCGGTTCGCCGGCGCTTCAGCGGCGGCGTGTGTAGTCGTTCCCGCTGCCGCGCATGCGGAGAGCGCGAAAGCCAAGCTTGCAAACAGCAACGGGCGCAACATGGGAAAACTCCATCAATCGATGGCGTCACTATGCGCGCAGACCGGCCCGCCCCGCGAGAGGCAGGCCGGTCACGTCAGCGTAAGCCGCGTCAAGTTTCCGTGATTCAGCTGCCCTGCGGTTGTTCAGCCGGCGTCTGGCGATCGGGCAGGCGCGTGATCTCCCGCACGAAATAGTCGCGCGGTGGGTCGCCACCGTATATCCGCGTGCCGAGGCCGCTGCCGGTGCAGATGAAGCTCGTGGTCGAGCGGATGGCGATGGCGTTCGACCAGTCGAGGTCGCGCGCGTTCCAATCGAGGTTGAGATTGTAGTTGCGGTTGGCGCCGACGCGCACGGACACGTTGTGGTCGTCGACGACGTTGTAGCCATTGATCGAGGACGCCGAGAAGCAATCGCGGTCGCCCGGCGCCGCGTTGGCGGAGGCGTCGGTTTCAGCGGTGGCGCAGGCGGCCAAGGCCAGGGCCGTGCAGGCGGCGAGGAGGAAGCGTTTCATGGGGGTCAATCTCCTGTGGAGGCGCTTGGCTCTAATATGGCGCCGCGCCGGTAACGCTACGAGCGGCGCGACACTTTGACGGGGACCGCGGTCACGCTTATTGCCCTCAACAATGCGTGATCTCGATCTGCCGCCGGTGCGCGGCCAACTTCTCCGTAAGGAAAAGCTCGCGCCCTTCACCTGGTTCCGCGTAGGCGGGCCGGCGGACGCGGTGTTTTTGCCGGCGGACGCCGATGACCTCAGCGCATTCTTGCGCGCGCTTCCAAATGATATCGCCGTGCTGCCGATTGGCGTCGGCTCCAACCTGATCGTGCGCGATGGCGGCGTCGAAGGAATTGTGATCCGCCTCGCTGGCCGCGCCTGGGCGCAGATCGAGGCGCTCGGCGATGCGCGCATCAAGGCTGGCGCGGGCGCGCTCGATTCCATGGTCGCGAAAGCGGCCGCGAAAGCGGGAATTGCTGGCCTGGAGTTTTATGTCGGCGTGCCCGGCACCATCGGCGGCGCGCTGACGATGAACGCCGGCTGCTATGGCCGCGAGACGAAGGACGTTCTCGTTGAAGCGACGGCGATGAACCGCGCCGGCGAGCGCATCACCATTCCCGCCGCCGAGTTCGGCTTCACCTATCGCCACAACGCGTTGCCGGACGGCCTCATCTTCCTCGACGCGACATTCCAAGGAACGCCAGACGCACCCGAAGCCGTCAGCGCACGGATGACCGAGATCACCTCGAAGCGCGAAGGTTCGCAGCCGATCCGCGAAAAAACCGGCGGCTCAACGTTCAAGAACCCGCTCGCACCAAACGGCGACAAGCTCTCCGCCTGGATGTGCGTCGATGAAGCCGGCATGCGCGGCTACAAGCGCGGCGGCGCGCAAGTGAGCGAATTGCACGCGAATTTCCTGATCAACACCGGCGAAGCCACCGCCGCCGACATCGAAGGTCTCGGCGAAGACGTCCGCGCCGCCGTGAAGGCGAAAAGCGGTGTTGAGCTGCAATGGGAAATCAAGCGCGTGGGGCGCAGCTGATCTCTTGGACCGCCGGTGCCCTCGCCGGCGTTTCGTAGACACAAGTTCAAGTGTTTGCAGGTTGGACCGCGCGCCTTCAGGCGCGCATGCGGACCTGAAGGTCCGCGCTCCAACTTTCTAACATCGTGCGAAAACGCCGGCGAGGGCGCCGGCGGTCCAAGCAAGCGCTACCCAGCCCCGCCGGACACCATCGCCTGCACCTTCGCGGCAGCGCCGTCGACCTGCGCGGCAAAGCCGGCGTTCGTGTAATAACCAGCAGTCGCCGTCACCAAGCCCATCAGCAACACCATCACCAAGCCGGTGATGCGTGACGTAGGTTGGCGCGTGCGGGTTTCGGAGATCGCGGCGGCGGGCATCTCGGTCTGCTCCAATAGACGTCGCCACGCATGCGCTTGTGTGCGTCCGCGTGGCAGTGCGATGGCGGAGGCCGCGCCAACGGGCGGGGGGGTCTTGTCGAGGCGCACGCTGGCGAGCTTGCCGGCGCGCAGGGCGTGCTTGGCCGCCGCGCGCAAAGCCGGCGCCTTCGCCGCCTCGCGGGACCAGAGCACGATGTAACGATGCGCCGACGCAATCCGCCGCGCCCGCGTGCGTGCCGCCGCCGTACCAGGCGCGGTGACGTCGCGGTCGATCTGATAGCCAAGCGCGGCGAGCTGCGCGGCGATTTCATCGGCGTGCGCATCCGCGCCCGGCGCGTGCGCGAGAATGACGAGAAGCTGGGGGTTCGGAGCCATAAGGCCGGCACGCTCGCGAGCGCCACGCACGGCGCCAAGACCGCGCGCGGGCGCGCGTGTGAGCTATTCAAGCGGCGCCCGAATTTAAGGCTTGATGGTGAAAACGTGAGCCATGCTCGCGAGCGCGTCGCCAAGCCGCGAAACGCAATTCTTTGATAACCGGAATGAATTTTCGGTGGACACCGGATCAACCGAAAATTCACTATAAAAATCAGCACTTAAGGCGCTGCATCCTCACCTTGCCTTAACCCTGAAGCGTTTCATTGTGAGACCACGGACGCGCGATGTTGGGGCGTGTCCGATCAGAGATTGAAGGCGCAAAAAATGGCGCGGGTGGCGGTGCTTTTGGGCGGTCTAAGCCCTGAGAGGCCTGTGAGCCTTTCGACCGGGGCTGGCTGCGCCGCGGCGCTCCGGCGCTTGGGCCATGACGCGATCGAAATCGACCCACAGGATTCCGATTGGATGGAGCGGCTGAAGGCCGCCAATGTCAGCGCCGCGTTCAACTCGCTGCATGGGCCCTGGGGCGAAGACGGCGCGGTCCAAGGCGTGCTCGAGTATTTAAGAATTCCTTACACGCACTCCGGCGTGCTCGCGTCCGCGCTCGCCATGGATAAGGCGAAGGCGAAAGCCGTGTTCGCGCAAGCCGGCCTGCCGCTGGCCGATGGCAAGCTGATGAACCGCCACGAAGCGGCCAAGGTGCACCCGATGGCGCCGCCTTATGTCGTGAAGCCGAACGCGCAAGGCTCGTCGGTCGGCGTGTTCATCGTGCGTGAAGGCGCCAACCGCCCGCCGGAGCAATTGCTCGATCCGGATTGGACGTTCGGTGAAGAGGTGCTGGTCGAGGAATTTATCGGCCCACGCGAATGCACGGTCGCGGTGCTGGGTGAGAAAACCGGCGCGCGCGCGCTCGCCGTCACCGAGATCCTGCCCGCCGGCGAATGGTACGATTTCAACGCCAAATATTCCGAAGGCGGTTCGCGTCACGAACTGCCCGCGAAAATCCCTGCCGACATCGCCAAGAAGATGATGCGCGCCGCCGAGGATGCGCATGACGCGCTCGGCTGCCGTGGCCTGACGCGCAGCGATTTCATGTACGACCCCACGCGCGGCAAGATCGCGCTGCTGGAGGTCAACACGCAGCCCGGCATGACGCCGACCTCGCTCGCGCCAGAGCAGGCTCAGCACCTGGGCATGTCCTACGATCAACTCGTGGCGTGGATCCTGGAGGACGCGTCATGCCAACGGTAAGAGCCCGCCGCCCTGGCCGTCAGCCCGCCGCTGAACCGCCGCGCAAGGGCCGTGGCCGTCGCGGCCCGCCGCCTCCGCCGGCCGGCGAGAGCATGCCGCGTCTCGCGCGCATCAAGCTGTCCGGCGGCTTGGCGCCTGATGATGTGCAAGTCACCGGCAAAAGCCTCGGCATCGCCTTCGCGGGGATGCTGATCATCGCCGGCGCGGCAATCGCTGGCGCTGCGTGGATGGGCGATTCCTTGTTTGACGTGCGCGAAGCTAGCGCGCGCGCGGTGGATGTCGCCGCTGCTGATGTCGGTTTCGCTATCGATGACGTGACCATTCTCGGCGTCGCCGGTGCGCGCGCGGAAGAAGTGCGCGAACAGATCATCCCGGAAGGGCGTCAATCGATCCTCTCGCTCGATCCGATCGACGTGAAAGAGCGCATCGAAGCGCTCGATTGGGTCGCGACCGCCAGCGTCCGTCGTCTATGGCCGTCGACTTTGGAAGTGCGCGTTGAGCGCCGCCAGGCCTATGCGCGTTGGCAGGAAGGCGACGAAATCACCGTGATCGATTCCAACGGTGATCGCTTGCTGGCCGAGAACGCCTCGGATCATCCCGAACTGCCGCTCGTCATCGGCGCCAATGCCGGCCCGACCGCCGAACCTTTGCTGCTGGCGCTTGAAGAGCTGCCGGAGGTGCGCGAGCGCGTGTCCTCACTCGTGCGCGTGCGCGACCGCCGTTGGGACGTCGAACTCGACAACGGCATCACCATCTCGCTGCCCGAGCTTGAGCCAGCCATCGCGCTCTCGCGCCTCGAAGGCCTGCAAAGCGAGCATCGATTGCTCGACCGCCCGATCGCCTCGATCGACATGCGCGCGCCCGGCCGCATGTCGGTGCGCGTGCGCCAAGAACTCGCCGGCCGCAACCACGCTTCTCCGCTGGCGGAGGGCGTGTAGGCCATGGCGCTGCTCGACGCCCGTCATCGCGAAGAAGAATTCGAAGCGCCGAGCGCTTCCGCGCCTCTGATTGCGGCGCTCGACGTTGGCGTGTCGAAAACCGTGTGCCTCGCCGCGCGCCGCGATCCGGTGCTTGATCTTCATCCTGAGCGCCCGCTGCGCGTGCTTGGCGTCGGCGTGCAATCCGCGCCCGCCGTCGCCAGCGGAAAGCCCGCCGATTTTGACGCCTGCGCACGCGCGATCCGCGTGGCGATCGAGGACGCCGCCGAAATGGCCGGCGCGCCGATCAAGCGCGTTGTCGCCACCTATTCCGGCCCCGGCCTCAGTTCCCGCATCGTCCGCGGCGCCGCGCGCGTGCGTGGCCAGATCATCCGCGAGCGGGATCTCGACGCCGCCATCAACGCCGCCATGCAATCCATGCCGACGCCGCAGCTTTCGTTCCTGCACGTCGAGCCGCTGCGTTACGTGATCGACGACAATGAGCCGGTGCTCGATCCGGTCGGCCAGCCGGGCAAGATGCTCGCGGTCGAAGCCTGCGTCGTCACCGCGCCGACCGAAGCTTTGAACGCGCTGAAGGCTTGCGTGCAGCAGGCCGGCGCTGAAGTCGAAGAAATCATGGCGGCCCCGTACGCGGCCGCGCTTTCGGCGCTAACGCCGGAAGAACGCGCCGCTGGCGCGTTGGTCATTGATCTTGGCGCGGGCTCCCTTGGCGTCTCCGTGTTCACGGCCGACGGGCTCGTGCACGCGGAGACGATTTCTTGCGGCGGCGTCCGCCTCACCCGCGATCTCGCGACGAAGCTCGAAACCACCTTCGCCGCCGCCGAGCGCGTGAAGCTCGCGTTTGGCGCTGTAGGGCAGGCCTGCGATCCGCGCGAAGCCGTACAAGCGCCGAAGCTTGGCCGCGATGGCCGGCTTGAAGCCTCCACCACGCTCAAAGGCGTGATCGCCGACACGCTGACGCCGCGCCTCACCGAAATGCTGCTCACCGCGCGCGACCGCCTCTCCCGCGCCGGCTTCGCCAACGACACCATGCCGCCGCGCGCGATCATTGTCGGCGGCGGCGCCATGATGGCCGGTGTCCGTGAGGTCGCCGCTAAGGCGCTCGCGATGCCGGTGCGCATTGGCCGCCCGTTTGAGCTCTGCGGCTTTGACCACGGCGAGGTCGGCCCGGCCTTCGCCGCGCCCGCTGGCCTGTTGCGCTACCGCATGGACACGCCGGCGCTCGAAGATGTCGGTGACAGCTTCGTCCCCAATCTCCGCGAAATCGCCCGCGCCATGCGCGACAGCGCCAAAGGCGCCTGGACCTGGCTGCGCGAGAATTTCTGACCGCGTTAGGCCAAGTCGCTCGGTTTCAGCTTCATGAACTTGTCCGGCGCGACCCAGCGATTGGGGAGCGTCGTGCTGCCGAAAGTGCAGATCGCCTGCAGCACCGGCATCAAAGCGGCACCCTTCGTCGTCAGCCGATACTCAAAGCGCTTCGGCCGCTTCTGGTAGAGCTTGGAGGCCACAAGGCCGTCCGCCTCCAATTGCGCCAGGCGCGCGGTCAGCGTGTTGGTGGCGATCTTCTCCGGGCTATCGAGGAAGTGCGCGAAGCGGGTCTTGCCGTTCACGAGGTCGCGCAAGATCACCAGCGACCAGCGATCGCCGACAAGATCGAGCGTCGAGGCAATGGGGCAGCCCGACCGAAACTCCTTCTCCGCCATCCGTCTCCTCAATTCACTTGCAACTTGCAAGTTAGGAGTTAATATCCACCGAAAGCCGGCGTTGTGAAGGCGCCCGTGCGCAAGGGGAGCAGGGGAATGTCTTTCACGGGCGGGTGTTTGTGCGGCGCGGTTCGTTACGTGTGCGACGCTGAACCGGCGATGGCTGGCTTTTGTCAGTGCGAGGATTGTCGTCGTTCCAGCGGCGCTGGTCATTGCGCGCATGTGGCTGTGCCCCCAGGCAGCGTGACGTTCAGCGGCAAGACCAAGGGCTACGCTCGCGCCGCTGACAGCGGACACATGATCACCCGCCACTTTTGCCCCACATGCGGCTCGGCGGTATTTTCGACCAACGACGCGATGCCGATGATGTTCTTGCGCGCGTCGAGCCTGGACGATCCAGAAATCTTCAAACCGCAGATGCTCGTTTACGCCTCGCGTGGCGCCAGTTGGGACAAGCCGGGCGCTGGATTGCCGTCCTTCCCGACAATGCCCCCAGGCATGTAGCTCGCGTCACAGGCGCAAAACCCGTCCACAACCCAACGTGCTTTAGCCCCAAATCCGCCGCGACCGTTTCAGAGGCTTAACGAACGGCTAACGCTTGGCGTCGCCAAATGTGGATTGTGCCGCCAAGTGCGTGCCGAATCGTGCGATTCGGAAAGCGCTCCGGGAAGCGGGAAGTAGATGTCTTATTCGAATGCGCCGTCATTGCATGAGCTGAAGCCGCGCATCGTCGTGTTCGGCGTGGGCGGGGCTGGCGGCAACGCGGTCAATAACATGATCGACGCCCGGCTGCAGGGCGTCGAATTCGTCGTCGCCAACACCGACGCGCAAGCTTTGACGCGCGCGAAAACACCGAACCGCATCCAGCTCGGTCATTCGATCACCGAGGGCCTCGGCGCCGGCGCGCGTCCGGAGGTCGGCCAAGCGGCGGCTCAGGAGAGCCAGCCGGAAATTCTCGAAATGTTGGAAGGCGCGCACATGGTGTTCGTCGCCGCCGGCATGGGCGGCGGCACCGGCACCGGCGCCGCGCCCGTCATCGCCCGCACCGCGCGCGAGCGCGGCATCCTGACGATCGCCGTGGTGACGAAGCCGTTCCACTTCGAAGGCCAGCGCCGCATGCAGCTCGCCGAGCAGGGCGTGCAGGAGCTGCGCAAGCACGTCGATACTTTGATCGTCATCCCAAACCAGAACCTTTTCCGCGTCGCCAATGAGCGCACGACGTTCGCCGAAGCGTTCCAGTTGGCGGACCAGGTGCTGTACTCGGGCGTCCGCGGCGTCACCGATCTGATGGTGATGCCCGGCCTCATCAATCTCGATTTCGCAGACGTCCGCACTGTGATGGCCGAGATGGGCACGGCGATGATGGGCACGGGCGAAGGCGATGGTCCCAACCGCGCGCTCGACGCCGCCCATGGCGCGATCGCCAACCCGCTGCTCGACATCGTCTCGATGCGCGGCGCCAAGGGCGTGCTGATCAACATCACCGGCGGCTTCGATATGACGCTGTATGAGGTCGATCAGGCCGCGAACGAGATCCGCGCCGAGGTCGATCCCAACGCCAACATCATCCTGGGCTCGACGTTCGACGAAAGCCTCGAAGGCCGCATGCGCGTGAGCGTTGTCGCCACAGGCATCGACGACGAGCACATCGTCGCCCAGCAAACCATCGTCCAGCCGGCGCGCCGCGCCGCTGATGCGCCGATTGCCCGCAATCGCGCGCCGATGCGCGACGAGCCGGTCACGCGCCCCTCGCATGAGCGCATCAATCTCGATGACGCGCCGAACTACGACGAGCCGCGCCCCAGCTTCGCCAACGACGCCGAGCCGGAAGCCGCACCCGATAAGCGCGGCGGTGGTTTCAGCCTGTTCGGGTGGATGAAGCCCGGCTCGACCGACGAAGCAGCGCCGGCGCCACGTGAACGTGAACGCGAGCCCGAAGCGCCACGCCCGCGCGCGCACGAAGACGTCGTGCGCGATCCCGCGCTCGATGAAGAGTTGGAAATCCCAGCCTTCCTGCGACGTCAGATGGGTCCGCGCTAAGGCGCGTACCGCCGGCTTCCGGCCGGCATCTTGGTTCAGCGCAAGCGCCGCCCTTCGACAAGCTCAGGGAGGCGCCTCTATGCAACGGCGCAACTCCATCCATGCGCTGCCCGAGCCTGTCGAAGGCTGGCGCACACTCGAATGCCGGCTGGAAGCCGGCTGTACGTTCGCACATGACTGAAAGCTAATGCTGCGGTGTAACCTTGGTCACATCGCTCGCCGCAATCGGCTTGCACGATGCTCGCAGGCGTAGTGTGCGCGGCTTGGGAGAGATCTCGCGCGCTTTCGCCATCGTTTAACGCGAGGGCTCATGCAAAATCTCACGGTGGATCAACTCGATAAGGAGTTGAGGCTGACGGAACGAGGCGCACGCGACGGGCGCGCCGAGAAACCAAGTACGGATGCGGCGCATCCATCGGAAACAGAAATCACTATCGTTGAGCGCATCGAGGGCGCTCTGGCGCAGCGCTCGCGCGAATTGCTCGGCGTGGCGTCGGCGGAAGAGTTCCGCAGCTTGCCAGAGGAGCTCGAAAGCCTCGCCACCGAGCCGCAAACGGTGCTCACCCAATTCCGCGGCAAGAAGGCCCGCGCACAAAGTTCCGCGCAGCTTGAACTCAGCAACGCGCAGGCCGATTTCGAGCGCGCCTATCACGGCTACCGCAATTTCCGCCGCCAACACGGCATTACCGATGGCGAGCCCCACTACGACGACGTGTTCTGGCGCAAAGTCTTCTGGCTGGCGCTGTTGTTCGTGGTCGAGGTCGTCGCCAATGGTTGGGTGATCGGCCAAGCCAGCTCCGGCGGCCTAGTGCAAGGCTGGACGACGGCGCTGCTGATCGGCTTGCTGGTCGTGCTCACCGGATCGCTGCTGGGCATTGGCCCGTATCGCTACATGAATTATCGCGGCGAGGACGGGCGAGGGTACGTGCATCGCATATGGGCGATACCGACCATGGTGCTCGGCGCGATCGCGCTGGTGTTCTTCGCGTTCTACGTCGCGCATTATCGCGCCGCAGTCGCCAACGCGCCGCTCGACGCGCCTGCTGCGGACAACATCTTGTCCTCGATGGGCAGTGCGCCGTTTGCGCCGTTCGAGCAGATTGAATCGCTTGCTCTGTTCGTGATCGCCTTGGTGATCGGCATCATGTCGATCGGCCGCGCCGCGTATTGGGACGATCCGTATCCCGGCTACGGCCCGCGCCATCGCCGCATGATGCAAGCGCGCGACCGCACGCAGGAACTGGCGGTGAAACTCGCGGCGGATATCGACGAGGCCAAGGACGAGGCTGATGAAGCGCTCGCGCAAGTCGCCAACAACAGCCAGCGTCAGATCAACAAGATCCGCCAAGCGCTTTCGAAGGCGCAGGACAACGCGGCGCAATGGGACGTCGAAGCCGCCGCGATCATGGATGTCGGCCGCGACGCGCTCGATCTCTATCGCGAAGCCAACAGCCAAGCGCGCAGCACTGCTGAGCCCAAGCATTTCTCCAAGGATCCGTTCGAGGATTTCGAGGTGGATTCCGGCGCGGCGATGGTCGGTGCGCTTGAATCCGCGCTGTCGCGGTCAACAACGGGCATCACGCAATGCAAGAGCCAGCTGGCCGGCATCCGCGCGCAATTGGAGTCGGAATATCATTCCTTCTACGACGACGAATTGTCGCCGTTCCTGCGCGGCGTCGCCGATTCCGCCGCAGCCAAGGTGAAGGACGAGTTCGGCGACGTGCCGTTGGAAGACAAGCGCGCGCGCCGCGAGCAGGACATCGACCCCGAGGTCGTCCGCTTCAAGCGAGGCGCCGCATGATGCGAGACAAGGCAAAAGCAAATCGTCTCTACGCGTCGATGACCGCCGGCGTCCTCGCCACCGTCGCGCTGGTGAGCTTCGGGGTCTGGTATTTCCGCCCGCCGCTGCCCGATCCGGAGACATTGTGCCCAACGAACTTGCCGCTCGCGGGGCACACGCTCGTCATCGTTGACCGCACCGATCGCTGGAACCCGACCGTCGGCGAAACGCTGGGTGAGTTGATCGAAGCGGCGCAACGCAACACGCAGCGCTACGAGAAATTCTCTATCGTCGCGCTCGATTCCAGCATGACGACGCGGCCGATTTTCTCCGTCTGCAATCCCGGCGAACCGACCTTCATGACCGACCTCTATCGCGGTCGTCGCTTCACGCAGCGTGATTTCGACGAGAAGTTCGTCGGCGCCGCGGAGACTGTGCTGGCCTCGATCAGCGCGCCGGCTGAAGCGAGCACGAGTCCGATCGTCGAATACGCGCATCGCTGGCTGGGGCGTGACGATTTCAACGAAACCGTCCCGAACCGCCGCATGATCCTGATCTCGGACATGCGTCAGAACTCGCCGCGCATCAGCGTCTATGACGATCCGGGCGAGGCCAATCTCGCGCGCGTGGTGGAGGAGGAGTTCGGCCCTTCAGGGCGTACCGTGTCGTACGACGTCTATTTCGTCGCCCACGGCCACGACGCCAACGTGCCCGAAGCCGAAATCCGCAACGCCTGGGACGCCGCGTTCAGAGGCATCTCCGCGAACTATGAGTGGCGTCAGCTGGAATAGCGCGGAGTCTTGAAGGTAAGCCAGCCTCCTCCTCGATGGAGGAGGCGCCGCGAAGCGGCGGAGGAGGTGCGCCCTCGCTATCTACGGATGAGCCTGCGGAGGCTCGCTCGTTACGATCGGTGGGCGCACCTCCTCAGTCATCGCTGCGCGATGACAGCTCCTCCATCGAGGAGGAGCGGGGCGCGAACCTTCCGCAACCGAAGCTCAGGGCCGCCACAGCCGCTTGCGCAGCATCGCATCGCGCTCGGTGAGCGCGCCGCTTTGCGCGAGCGCATCAAGCCGGCGCAGGGCGCTGGCGCGATAATCGTGCGCGTGCACGCCGCCGAGGCCGGCGAGATGCGCTTCGATCACGGCGCGGAAGCGCTGGCCCTCGTCATCGTGCTCATCCGGAAACAGGCGCTCCGCCAGCGCCAATTCATCTTCCCAGATGTGACGCGCTGTCTCGCGATCGCCCAACGCTTGCGCCGCATAGCCCAGATGATCGAGCGCCACCGCAAGCTCGTACGCCACAGCCGCATCGCCAGGGCGTGCCTCCGCGAACGCCAGCCGCAAGTTCGCGCCATCTTCAAGCACGCGCCGCGCCGTGTTCACCTCGCCGGCGTCCAAACACGCCACGCCATATTTGATCAAAGCCGCCGCGAGCCTGCGCTTCAGCTCCGCATCTTCGGGCTCAGCCTCGCACGCCAAGCGCCGAAACTCCGCCGCGCGCGCGAACGCGTCGAGCGAACTCGCTTTCGCCAGCCGCGCCGCTTCGCCCAAGCGATCCCAGCAGGCGCCGACTTCGCTTAGCCACACGCGCGATGCGCCTTCAGCCCGCGCGAACGCGTCAGCCCGCAAGCGCGCTGCGTTCGCCGCTTCGTGCGCGCGCTCAAGATCGCCGTTGCGCAGCGCGTGGTCGGCTTCATCGAGCGTGGTGTGCAGCAGGAAGCGCGCCGGCGCTTCTTCGCCTGGGCGCTCGTTGCAAAAATGCTCCGCCAGCACGCGCGCCTGGTTCAGGCTATCCGCGGCGCCAGACGCATCGCCGATCGCCGCCAGCAGCGCCGCGCGCAGCCGCCACGTCGCCGCCAGCGCCCAGCGTTCATGCTTGAACGCGTTGGCGAGCTTGATGCGCAGCGCCAGCGCCTTGTCCATCGCCGCGCGCGCTTCGTTTGGCGCGTTGCGCATCAGATCGCTTTCGGCGGCCAGCGCCCACGCATCCGCGAGCACCGCGCGCCAGTGCGGCTCGTTCGGTTCGGTGAGCATGAGTGCTTCGTAGCGGCCAATCGCTTCGCCAAAACGCCGCCGCGCGGCCGGTGCGTCGCCGCCATCGAGATCGAGCGCGCCAAGCCGCAGTTCCGCGTCCGCGATGTCCGCCGCCAGCACTGGCGGCTCGCCGCCTTGCGCCGCGCAGGCCCGCAACATCGCCAGCGCGCCTTCGGCGCCGGTGCGCGCGCGCTCGACTTGGCCTTCGGCCAGGTCCAATTCCGCCACCCGCCCGCGCGCACGAGCGTACCAGCGCGCCGCCGCCGCGTCGGTACGGTTGGCCGCGAGCAGGGCGTCTTCGATCTTGAGCGTGGTCTGATAGGCCCGCCGCGCTGCGACGCCATCGCCCTCGACCCGCGCCAGTTCGCCGAGCATGAACGAGGCCCGCGCCCGCGCCGCCTGGTCGATCGCCTCGGCCAGCACTTTCTCCGCCTCGGCCCGCGCTTCGGCGATTTCCCCGGCCTCCGCTTTCAGCCGCGCCAGAGCCAAGCGGGGCGCCGGATCGAGCGGTTCGAGCTTGGCCGCCAGCGCCAGGGCGTGTCGTGCGCGCACGGGATCGCGTGTTTCAGCCAGCGCCGCCGCCCGCCGCGCCGCCTTGGCCGCGTCCGGACCGCCGGCTTCCGCCAGGGCGAACAACCGGTCTAAGTCCGTGAAATTACTCGTTTCAGGCGATTTTGGCGGCACTCTATTCTCTCGCGGCGCGAATTCTCGCCCAAAGGTTAACCGTCACAAACCGTAACCGAACTTGTGTTGAGGCGCCCAAGCGCCCCGCTTAGATCACCCATGGGTCGGGGGGCCCAATTGGGTTTCGGGCGGGGGACATCAGGTGGTTCAAGTGCGTCGTCAACGTACTATCGCTGGTCCGGCTATGTGCGCGGGTGTGGGTGTCCACTCCGGCGCGCACGTGCGCATGGTGCTGCTCCCAGCGCCTGTGAATACCGGCATCGTGTTCGTCCGTACCGACGTCCGCGACGCCGACAACATCATTCGCGCTCATGCTGATAGCGTCGGCGCCACCAAGAACGCCACCACGATTGGCAATGCGTCCGGCGTTGAGATCGCCACGGTCGAGCATTTGATGTCGGCCTGCGTCGGCCTGGGCATCGACAATCTCGTGGTTGAGGTGGACGGCGCCGAGGTGCCGATCCTCGACGGTTCGTCCGCGCCGTTCGTGCAAGTGCTGCTGAATGCCGGCCTGCGTGAGCAAAGCGCCCGCCAGCGTGTGATCCGCATCATCGAGCCGATCGAAGTGCGCATGGGCGCCAAGAGCGCGGCTCTGCTGCCGAGCAAAGGCTTTGACGGCCTCGATCTCGACGTCACGATCCGCTTCGCCGATCCGGCGATCGGCGTCCAGCGCCGCCGTGTCGAACTCACCAGCGACTCCTTCCTGAACGATATCGCCGACGCGCGCACTTTCGGCTTCCTGGCCGATGCCGAGCGTCTGCGCGCGGCTGGCCTCGCCGGCGGCGCGTCGATGGCCAACGCCGTCGTCATCGATGGCGGCAAGGTCGTGAACCCGGAAGGCCTGCGCTTCGACGACGAATTTGTCCGTCACAAGCTGCTCGACGCCATTGGCGATCTGTCGCTCGCGGGCGCGCCGATTTGTGGCCGCTTTGTGGCCGACCAGCCGGGCCACGCGCTCAATGCGCGTCTGGTGCGGGCGCTGCTCGACACCCCGGAAGCCTGGCGCTGGGAAGGCGAAGAAGCCGCCTATTCCCCGGCTGAGGCCGATTTGCCGCTCTCCGCCGCGGTCTGATTTTCCACAAGCTCGCCAACAGCCGCTGCCGCTTTGCGGGGCGTGTTTTGTCCTGTATCACCCGAGCGCCGGTTCGGGGCGGGGACGCTTCGGGCGGGGGAATAAGCAGGGAAGAGGCCGGCCAGAATGAAGCTCCGGAACATGCACGTGAAAGTCCTGGGCCTGACGCTCATGGCCGCGAGCCTCGCGGCGTGCGGCGGCAACCGGGCGCGGGAATCCGTGCAGTTCGTCGATGAGCCTGTGGCCCAGCTCTACAGCCGCGCCGCCGATTACATGGATCGCGGCCGCTACACCGAAGCGCTCGCCGGCTTCGAAGAGGTTGAACGTCAGCACCCGTATTCGTCCTGGGCGCGCCGGGCGATGCTGATGGAAGCTTACGTCCAATACCAAGCCAACGATTACGACGCGGCGATCGAGGATGCGCAACGCTTCCTCTCGCTGCACCCGGGCAACGAGAATGCGCCTTACGCGTACTATTTGATCTCGGTGTGCCAGTTCGAACGCATCCTCGATGTCGGCCGCGACCAAGCGACGACGGAACGCGCGCTGGCCGCGCTGCAGGATGTCGTGCGCCGCTATCCGGAAAGCGATTACGCCCGCGACGCGCGTCTGAAGATGGACATGGTCTATGACCAGCTCGCCGGCAAGGAGATGGAGATCGGCCGCTTCTACCTGACGCGCGACCAGCATCTCGCCGCCATCAACCGCTTCCGCAACGTGGTCGAGAACCCGAACTATCAGCGCTCCACGCACGTCGAGGAAGCGCTGCATCGCCTGGTCGAGGCGTACGTCGCCGTCGGCATGCGCGAGGAAGCCCAGCGCATGGGCGCCATCCTCGGGCACAATTATCCGGGCGGCGAATGGTACCCGCGCTCGTATGCGCTGATGGAACAGGCGGGCATCCAGCAAGTCGCCGCCGAAGAAGCCCAACGCCGCGGCTGGTTCTCGCGGACGTTCGGCGCGGTGTTCTAGGAACAGCCTGCTACGCAAAATCGAAAGAGGGCCGCCGGAAACGGCTGCTTTGGCGTGCGCGCTCATCCCCCTCCTCTTGAGAGGAGGGGGCAGGGGGTGGGGTGAAGCGCCGTGATTGAGTAAGCTTGGCGCGACGCAAAACGCGGCCGAGATTCTACGCATGCCTTTTGACATTGAGGTTCACCCCACCCCCTTACCCCCTCCTCTCAAGAGGAGGGGGGCATGACAAAGGCCTCGTCAAAATCGGTCGACGCGCTGACGGCCCAGGAGGCCGAGGCTGAGCTTGAGCGGTTGGCGACAGAAATCGCGGCCCACGACGCGCGCTATTACCAAAAAGACGCGCCAACCATCTCCGATGCCGACTACGATCAGCTCCGCATCCGCAACGCGGCGATCGAAGTGCGCTTCCCGACGCTCGTGCGCGAGGACAGCCCGACATTGCGCGTCGGCGCGGCGCCGGCGGAGAAGTTCGGCAAGGTGCGCCATGCGGTGGCGATGCTCTCGCTCGACAACGCCTTCGATCCCGAAGATGCGCAGGCCTTCGTGCAAAAGGTGCAGCGCTTTCTGAACCTCGACACGCCGCCGATGTTCACCGCCGAGCCGAAGATCGACGGGCTCTCCGCTTCGCTGCGCTACGAGAACGGCAAGTTCGTGCAAGGCGCCACGCGCGGCGATGGCCGCGAGGGCGAGGACGTCACCGCCAATCTCCGCACCATCAAGGACATCCCGCACACCATCAAAGGCGCGCCCGCCGTGCTCGAAGTGCGCGGCGAGGTGTACATGGAGAAGGACGCGTTCAAGGCGATGAACGTGGGCCTCGAGAAAGAGGGCAAGCAGACCTACGTCAATCCGCGCAATTCCGCCGCTGGCGCGCTGCGCCAACTCGATCCGAAAATCACCGCCACGCGACCACTGCGCTTCTTCGCGCACGGCTGGGGCGAGCTTTCGGAGCCGCTGGCGGAAACGTACTTTGACTCGATGCAGCGCATCGGTGGTTTCGGTTTGCCGATAAACGAAGCGCTGAAGCGCGCGAAGAACGCCGAAGAATTGCTGGCGATCTACAACAAGATCGGCGAGCGCCGACCGAAGCTCGCGTACGAAATCGATGGCGTTGTCTACAAAGTCGATAGCCTGGCGCTGCAGCAGCGGCTTGGTTTCGTCTCGCGCTCGCCCCGTTGGGCGGTCGCGCACAAATTCGCGGCGGAGCAAGCGCAGACCACGCTCGACGGCATCGATATCCAAGTCGGCCGCACTGGCGCGTTGACGCCGGTGGGACGCTTGTCACCCGTCTTCGTCGGCGGCGTCACCGTCACCAACGTGACTTTGCACAATGCCGATTACATCGCCGGCGTCGGCGCCGACGGACTGCCGATCCGCGATGGCAAGGATCTGCGCATCGGCGACACGGTGATCGTGCAGCGCGCCGGCGACGTGATCCCGCAGATCGTTGATCTCATCCTCGACAAGCGCCCGAAGAGCGCGCGCAAATACCAATTCCCCGAAACCTGCCCGCGCTGCGGCTCGCACGTCGCGCGCGAACTAGAGCCGGGAGAGGAGGGCGTCGTCGCGCGCTGCACCGGCGGCCTCAATTGCCCGGCGCAAGTGGTGGAGCGGCTGATCCATTTCGTCGCCCGCCGCGCGATGGACATCGAAGGCCTCGGCTCCAAGCAGATCGAGGAATTCCACGAACTCGAATGGGTCAAAGAGCCAGCGGACATCTTCAAGCTCAAGCAACACCGCGCCGAGCTTTCCGAACGCGAAGGCTACGGCGAAAAGAGCGTCAGCAAGCTGTTCGAGTCGATCGACGCGCGCCGCAATCCAGATCTCTCGCGCTTCCTGTTCGCGCTCGGCATACGCGACATTGGCGAAACGACAGCCGGTGTGCTCGCGCGCCGCTATGAAAGCTGGGACGCGTTCGAGACCGCCGTGAAGGCCGCCATCGACGCACAGCCCGGCGAAGCGTTCAAAGCACTGGAGCGCGTGCCCGGCGTCGGCGCTGGTGCGCTCGCGTCACTGATCGCCGCCGCGCCTGAACTGAAAGCTTCTGGCGGTCTCTTCGATGATGGCGCGCCGCCCAAGATCAAGGGCGTCACCTCGCGCACTTGGGAAGGCCTGCGCACAGCATTCGGCGCCTGGGGCGATGTCGTGCGAGCCATTAAGGCGGCGGCGAAGGAGGCGCCTGGCGACGATTATTTCGACCTCGCCCGCACCGATGGCGTGGGCCCGGTCGCTGCGCGTCACCTCTGCGATTTCTTCGCCGAGAAACACAATCGCGACGCCATGAAGCGTTTGCTGAAAGAAGTGACGCCGAAAGATGAAGCCCGCGTCGCCACGTCGAGCCCTGTCGTCGGCATGACGGTGGTGTTCACCGGCTCGCTCGAGCAGATGACGCGCGACGAAGCGAAAGCGCGCGCGATTGCGCTCGGCGCGAAAGTCTCCGGCAGCGTGTCGAAGAACACGAGCCTCGTCGTCGCTGGGCCAGGCGCGGGCTCGAAGCTGGCGGAGGCTGAGAAGCTCGGCGTGAAAGTGATCAGCGAAGACGATTGGCTGAAGCTGATCGGGTGATATGGACCGCCGGCGCCCTCGCCGGCCTGCACGATCGCTTCAAGCTAGCGCTCCGAGGACCGCCGGCTTCCAGCCGGCATGTTTCGAAGGGGCGCACTGTGTACAGGTTGGAGCGCGCGCCTCCGAGCGCGCATGCGGGCTTGGAAGTCCGCGCTCCAACCTACAAGCATTGGCGCAAATGCCGGCTGGAAGCCGGCGGTCCTCCAAGATCCATCCCGCGACAGCGCGCCGGCCGGCGAGGCGCCGGCGGTCCATATTTGTGTTGACATGCGCCCATATCCATAACTATATCGCTATATAACCAAAGAGCGATGCATGAACGCAGCCCAACGCCTCGACGCCACGTTCCTGGCCCTCGCCGACCCAACCCGCCGCGCGATCCTTGCGCGGCTCGCGGAAGGGGAGGCTTCGGTCAACGAACTGAACGCGCCGTTCGACATGAGCCAGCCGGCGATTTCCAAGCACCTCAAAGTGCTGGAGCGCGCGGGCCTCGTGTCGATCGCGGTGGATGGCCAGCGGCGTCCGCGCCGCTTGGAGCCTGCGCCATTGCAGCAAGCCGAAGCTTGGATCGAGCGTCATCGCGCGATCTTCGAAGCGAACTACGCGCGCCTCGATGCGCTGTTGGAAGAACTGCAAGCGGCGCAACCAAAGAAGCCGCGCAAGAAGAAAAAATGAGCGGCGCTGTCGGGATGCGCCGCCGCCTTTCGTCCTTCGGACGAACACCGAATGAGTGGGATCAAGTCAACAAAACCAAGGAGAAACGAGAATGTCAGCCAGCAGCCTGCAACTCAAGAACAGCCAGCTCAAAGTCGAGCTTCCCTCCGATCGCGAAGTGCTTGTCACGCGCGAATTTAAGGCGCCTGCGTCGCTCGTGTGGGACGCGCACACCAAGCCTGAGCTTGTGAAGCGCTGGCTCACCGGCCCGGACGGCTGGACGATGCCGGTGTGCGAGATCGATCTCAGCGTCGGCGGCGCCTATCGCTATCGTTGGCGCTCTGACGCCGATGGCAGCGAGTTCGGCTCCTCCGGCGTGCACAAGGAAATCGTGCACCACCAACGCATCGTCACCAGCGAGCGCATGGAAGGCTTCGCCGGCGAAGCGATCAACACGCTCACGCTCCGCGAAGTGAACGGCAAAACCATCATGACGCTCAACATGGATTTCGGCAGCAAGGAAGCCCGCGACGGCGCCGTTGCAACCGGTATGACGGACGGCATGGAGCTGAGCTATCAAAGGCTCGATGGCATTCTCGGCTAAGCGTCAGCACCAAGAGGAGGGCGCGATGTTCAAGAAAGTTGCTTTCACCATGTACCCGGCGACGGACGTGCCGCGTGCGCGCAAATTCTACGAAGAGGTGTTCGGCCTCAAAGTGGGTTCGCACGGCAATCATGGCGACATGTGGTGGGTCGAATACGATCTGCCCGGCGGCGGCTGTTTTGCGATCAGCAACACGACGCAAGACAAGCCGGGCGGTGGCGGCGGCACGGTGGCGTTCGAGGTTGAAGACCTCGACGCTCTGATCGCCGATCTCAAGTCCAAGAACGTCGCGTTCAAATCGGACATGATTCACGGGCCGCGCTGCCGCATGGCCGTGTGCGTCGATAGCGAAGGCAATCCGATCCTGCTGCACCAGCTCAACGCGAAAAGCTGATGGCGAAGGCGGCGAGCAAATCGAAGGTGGCGAAAGCGAAGCCGGCCAAAGCGCCGGCTTCGCCGCCGGATCTCAAATCCGTCATCGCCGATCTAAAGCGCAACGGCTCGCCGCAATTCCGCATCGACATGGTGCGCCGCTACGGCATCGTCACCGACGACGAAACCTACGGCACGCCGATGGCCAAGATCAAAGCCATCGCCAAACCGATCGACAAGAACCAATCCTTCGCCCGCGAGCTGTGGGCTACGGAAATCTATGAAGCGCGCATTCTCGCGTCGATGGTGGGCGATCCGGACGAACTGACCGCCGCCGAGATGGACCGCTGGTGCAAGACTTTCGACAATTGGGGCGTCTGCGACACGCTCTGCTTCAATCTGTTTGATCGCTCGCCGCATGCGTGGGCGAAGATCGATGCGTGGGCCAAGCGCAAAGCTGAGTTCGAAAAGCGCGCGGCCTTTGCGCTGCTGGCGACGATGGCGCTGCACAAGCGCGGAACCGAGGCGGATTTCTTAAAGCGCTTGCCGCTGATCGAAGCGGCGTCCACGGACGAGCGCAATTTCGTGAAGAAGGGCGTGAACTGGGCGTTGCGCGCGATGAAACGCGGCGGGCCGAAAGTACGCGTCGCGGCGATCGTGCTGGCGCGTGAATTGTCCGAGAGCGAAGACAAGACGCGGCGTTGGGTTGGGAAAGATGCGCTGCGGGATCTGACGAAGTAGCTCTTGCTCCTCCTCGATGGAGGAGCTGTCGCGCGTAGCGCGACTGAGGAGGTGCGCCCTCGTTGTTGAAGATTGTGCCTCCGGAGGCTCGCTAGTCACGGCTCGCGGGCGCACCCCTCCGCCGCTTCGCGGCGCCTCCCCATCGAGGGGAGGCGAAACGCTATCCTAAACCGCCAACCCCGCCACAACCCGCGCATTCATCGCCTTGCGCGCTTCATCCGATGGCGCGATCGCTTTGCGCGTGGCGATGTCGAACGTCAGCGCGACGGCTTCCAAGCTCGCCCACGCCGCGCCGCTCGCGGGATCGACGACCCAATGCACCAGCCGCAGCGTTTTATCGCCAACCTCGGCGACGCCGGAGCGCACCTCAAGCAAATCGCCTGCACGCGGCCAGCGTCGGAACACGAGCCGCGCCTCGACAACCGCGCCCGCGGGTTCAACCGCGCCGCCGTTTGCTTCCGCCGCCGCGCGCCGCCAGGCATTGAGCAGGTTCGGCACTGAATCCGAAACGCGGCCAAAAAATTGTTCGCCGCGGAAGCGCCCGAACGCATCGCACTGATCCGGCGTCACATACGCGCCGCCAATGCGCGCGAGCCCCAGCGCATCCGCGCGCGACGCGCTCGCTTCGCTTGGCGCCTTCGCGAGGTCGATGGAGCGCGCTTGCGCATGCGCCGGCTGCGCGCAGGACAGTGCGTTCGCCGCCGCGCGTGTGCGCGAGGACCACGGAAACGGCTTCAGCCAGCGCGGGTCGACGTGCGCGGCTTTAATCGTGAACGCGGAAGCAGGCGCGCCGTCAGCGTGGCGCATGTCGAGGCAGATGCGCGCATCGCTCTCGCCGATCTCCAGCACGCCGCCATGCATGATCAGCGGCGCACCAGGCCGCGCTTCCTTCAGAAATTTCGCGTGCAGCTCAAGCGGGACGATCGTGCCGGCGCCGCCCGCGCTCATCGCGTGCGGCATAGCCAAGCGGTTCGCCATGAACGCAAGGCCGGACATCGCGCGCTCGAGATGAAAGCGGACATTCAAATGCCCGCCGTCATCGCATTCCCAGGTGTTGACGCTGCCTTGGTAGAGCGCTGCGGGCAGGGGCGGTTGCTGGCTCACGCCGCCGCCTGGCATTCGCTGCAGAGGCCGGAAACCTCGATCATGGTGCGGCGGATCTTGAAGCCGTCCTTGCTTGCCGCCTCAGCGAGATCGACGAGCGCGTGGCCAGCGTCGAACTCCTCCGCGCCGCCGCATTTCTCGCAGATCAGGAAAATCGTTGAGCGCTCGCAGGCGCCGATATCGCACGCCACGAACGCGTTCAGGCTCTCGATGCGATGCGCGAGGCCCATGCGCACCAGAAAATCCAGTGCGCGATAGACGGTGGGTGGTTTCGCGGGCCCTTGGTCGCCGCCGAGCTCGGGCAAGAGGTCGTAGGCTTTCGCGGGCCCGCGATGGTCCATCAGCAGTTCAAACACACGCCGGCGCAGCGGCGTAAAGCTTTCCCCCGCTGCGGTGCAGCGTGTTTCGGCTTCGCGGAGCTGCTCCGGGCGGCTCAGCGCCGGGGCGTGGGCGTGTGAATGGTCGTGAGGCATATGCGGCCATGATCGCAGGTGTGACGGTTGCGCGAAAGATGGGGAGCGAAGGGCAATCTTTCAGCGCAGAACGATTGGAACTTTACAAGAACATCGCCCTTTGTTATCCATGGAACATACACCGAACATGCTGAGGGGATGAAGCGATGAACGAAGTGATTTTCCGTGGCGAATCTGGCCGTCTGCATCGCTTCAGCGCGCATCGCCCGACTGAGCAATTCGCTGATTCCGCTGCGGTTTATTGCTTCGCCCGCCCGGGCCCCGGCGGCCGTGGCTGGACGCCTCTGTTCCTTTCGCGCACCGCCAATTTGCAGAAGCGTCTGGCCAATCACGAACAATGGCCGGAAGCCCAGCTCCTCGGCGCGACCCATATCCTGATCCACCAGCGCGATGAGCGCGACGTCCGCGAATTCGTCGAAGCCGACCTCGCCGCCGCCCTCCGCCCCGCCATGAACGGCCCAATGCTGGAAGCCGAAGCCGAAACGAACGGCGTGGTTCACCTCATCCGCGCGGCGTAGCACCGTCGCACCCCTCCCCCTTGCGGGGAGGGGCAGGGGTGGGGGTACGGGCGGCAGCCCCAAATTTTGTCGCTCAGTCGGAGACGCAAATCGTGCGCACCGATCTCACAAGCCAAGACTCATCTGCGCACCTCAAGTCCGATCGCGCGGTGGTGACCGCGCGACGTCTGCGCAAATCGATGACGCCGTCAGAGCAACGTCTCTGGTATGAGCTTCGCCGTCTCCCGCTCGAGCGCACGCATTTCCGGCGTCAATCGCCGTTCGGGCCTTTCATCGTCGATTTCATCTGTCACGGCGCGCGTCTGGTCGTCGAAGTCGATGGCGGCGCACACAAAGCGCCTGACGTGGCGCTGCGTGATGCGGAACGCCAACAGTGGCTTGAAGTGCGCGGTTATCGTGTGATGCGCTTTACGAGCGCGCGCGTGATCGCGAATGCAAGCGCGGTGGCGCAGGAAGTTTTCACGGAAGCTGCGGCGCGTGTACGCATTCGTTCCTGGTTGTGATTGTTCTGTAAGGGCGCTGCCCGTACCCCCACCCCAACCCTCCCCACAAGGGGGAGGGGGCTAATTGCGCAATTCCTTCTCGAACCAAAAGTCCGCGTATGGCTCGCCGTTGAAATCCGGGATTTCGCGGTAGCCGCACGCGGCATAGAGAGCGCGGGCTTCGGTGAGGGTTTTGTTTGTGTCGAGGCGGAGGCGTTTGATGCGCTCCTGTTTCGCCAGACGCTCCAGCTCTTCCAGCAAACGCCGCCCAAGCCCAAGCCCGCGCGCATCGGGTGACACCCACATGCGCTTCACCTCGGAAAAATCCGCGTTGGTGCGCTTCAAGCCCACGCAGCCCACGGGCGCGCCGTCCAATCGCGCGATCAGAAAGAAGCCATGCGGCGGGTTCAGCAGCTCCGCGCCCGCGGGCAAGCCCTTCGCTGGATCGTAACCGGCATCGAACCGCGCCTGCAGGTCAGCGAAGTAGCGGGTGATGCAAGCCTGCGCGTCGGGCGAGCCCGCATCTTCAACCGAGATCGTCACTTCACTCATCGCGTCCAGATAGCGCGCATGGCCCGCAAACAAAACGGGGACGCGCAAGCGTCCCCGTGAGTTGATTGGGTGCTTATGAACTCTAGCGCCGCCTTGGCTCCGGCCGCGGCGCGTTTTGCGCGGTTGGCAGGGCGGCGGCGGTTTGTGCGTTGCGGGCCAGTTGCACGAACTCGGCGCGCCAGCCGAACTCGTCACGCCCACGCGCGCCTTGCGCCAGATTGATCACGTCATCCCAGCCGTACGTCTGCGAGAGAAACGCGTCGCCGCGCAGCAGCTGGCCGTAGCCCGCCACAGCTGTCGCCCAGCGCGCGGACTCATTCGCCTGCGAGATGTTCGCCACTGCGTCGGCCTGCGTGATCGGCCGTTCGATCAGTCGCGACTGATCTTGCCCCGGCAGTTTGTAGCGGATGCGCAGGAAGGCGAGTTCGCTGGCGGTTGTCGGCGCGCGCTCAGCGGCTGACTGATAGCGCAGCGGATCGTTGAAGGTGCGCCCGCCGACCGGCACGATCTCATAAATCGCCGTCACCGAATGGCCCGCGCCGATTTCGCCGGCGTCGACCGCGTCATTGTTAAAATCCTCGCGGCGCAGCATGCGCGTCTCGTAGCCGATGAGACGATATTCAGCGACGCGGTTCGGATTGAACTCGACCTGGATTTTCACGTCATTGGCGATCGAGAACATGTTCGACGCCATCTCGTCGCGCAGCACGCGGCGGGCTTCGTTGAGCGTGTCGATATAGGTCGCCACGCCGTTGCCGTTCTGCGCCAGACGCTGCATCAGCGCGTCGTTGTAATTGCCGCCGCCGAAGCCGAACACCGACAGGTACACACCCGTTTCGCGCTTGCGCAAGACGAAATCCTGAAGCTGCTGCGGATCGTTGATGCCGACGTTAAAGTCGCCATCGGTGGCGATGATGATGCGGTTGACGGCGTTGCGGTTGAAGTTCTGCTCCGCCAGTGAATAGGCGAGGCGCAAGCCTTCGCCGCCCGCGGTCGAGCCGCCGGCGCTCAGATTGTCCAGCGCCGCCAGGATGCGCGCGCGCTCGTTGCCTGGCGTCGGTTCAAGCACCGCGCCCGCCGCGCCGGCGTACACAACGATCGACACGCGATCGCGCGCTGTCAGCTGGTCAACCAGCATGCGGAAGCTTTGCTGCACCAGCGGCAGCTTGTTCGGCTCGCCCATCGAGCCCGACACGTCGAGCAGCATGACGAGGTTCAGAGGCGGGCGTTCGCGCGGCACGATATTGTAGCCTTGCAGGCCGATATGCACGAGTTGACGGCCCTCCGCCCAAGGCGAGGGCGCGACGGTCACGTTGGTGGAGAAGGGCTGCGCGCGGTTTTGCGGCAGCGGATAATCGTAGCGGAAATAATTGATGAGTTCTTCGATCCGCACGGCGTCGCGCGGCGGCAAGCGGCCTTCGCCGAGGAAGCGGCGCACGTTCGAATAGGACGCTGTGTCCACATCGATCGAGAAGGTCGATACCGGATCGGTGGCGACGACGCGCACCGGATTGACCTCGACATCTTCGTAGCGCTCGCGATCGACCGTGCCCGGCAGAGGCTGCGGCGCGGTTTGCGCGTAAGGCGCCGTGGTTGGCGCAACGACGCCGCCAATGCGCGCTTCGGCGCGACCGCGTGATCCGAGCGCCATCTGGTCCTGCGCCACCATCGAGGGCGGTGGCGGCGGGGGAGGCGGTGGCGGCGGATAGGGCGCCGGCGTTTCGTTGGCTGATGGATCGCTACGCAAGTTTCCATCGTCGCTCGGCGTCTGCGACGCGCACGCGACGAGCATCAGCGCGCAGATCGCTAAGCCAGCGCGCCGCCACGGCTTGGTATGCATGTTTCCCTCCCGCACGAGAGCCGGACAAAGAGTCAACGGCTCAGCGCAGCGAGCGAGCGCCCCGATCGCGGCGGAGATGCGGCAAGCTCGCGGCGTCTTTCGATACCGCCGGGCGGATGTGTGAACTCACGAACTTGTGTCGCGTTTGCGTCAGTTGCGCCGGCGGCGCGCGGCGAGGCGTTGCTGCTCCGGAATCCAAGCGCGCACCAATTGGTCGAGCACGCTCAGAGGCATTTCGCCGTGCAGCAGCACGGTGTCGTGAAAGCCTTTGAGATCAAAGTCCGGCCCGAGCGTTGAGCGCGCTTCCTCACGGAGCGACATGATTTCGCGGCGCCCAATTTCGTAGCTGCAGGCTTGGCCCGGCCAGGCGATGTAGCGATCCACCTCGGTGACGATCATGCCGGGCGCGTCGCCGGTGACGCCGCGCAGATAATCGATCGCCTGCTGGCGGGTCCAACGTTTGGAATGGATGCCGGTATCAACCACGAGCCGCGCCGCGCGCCAAAGCTGCCAGCGCAGGAAGCCGATGCGGCCCACAGGATCGCCTTCGTGGAAGCCGAGTTCGTCAGCCAGTTCTTCGGCGTAGAGCCCCCAGCCTTCGCCGTACGCGCCGAACGTCGTCAGCCGGCGGAGCAGGGGTGTGTCGGTTTGCTCTTGCGCCAGCGCAACCTGGAAATGGTGGCCGGGGACGGCTTCGTGGAAATCCTGCGTCGGCACATCGATCTTCGTCATCTCGCCGAGATTGCGCAGATTGATGTGATAGATGCCGGGCGTTGAGCCATCGAGCGAGGGCGCCGAATAGGAGGCGCCGGGCTGGCTCGCTTCCGCGAACGCTGGCACGCGCTGCACCTCGAAGCCCGCACGCGGCAGCGTGCCGAACCATTCCGGCGCACGCTCCAGCACGCGCGCCGTGCGCGCGCGGATATCAGCCAGCAATTGCGCGCGGCCTTCTTCGCTGTCGGGGTATTGGTAGCGCGGATCGGCGGTGATCACGGCGAGGCGCTGGCCGACCGGGCCTTCGGTCTGGCCGATGCGGCGCAGCGCAACATCAAGTTCGCGCGTGAGCAGGGCGACGCGGGCAACGCCGATCTGGTGTATCTGATCCGGCGTGAGATCGGTGGTCGTCCACATCTTCAACGCCGCGCGATAATATTCATCGCCCCGCGGCAGGCGCCAAACGCCGGCGTCGTCCGTCGCGCTCACGCGCGCGGCGCGCAGCCATTGCGACGCGCGCTGGTGCGCAGGCACGATCTGGTCGCGCACGATCTGTTCGGCTTGCGCGAGCACGGAATTGGCGCGTGTCTGTGTCGCTTCGCGTTGCGCCGCGTCGGTGGCCGCGACCCATGCGTCGAGCTTGCTGCGCAGGCTGACGAGGTAAGGCTGTTGCGCGAGCGATGTAGTTGAGAGCGCGTCGATCTGTTGGATCGCGCCATCGATGATGAAGGCGGGCGGACGCACGCCGGCTTCAGCGTCGGCACGCGAGCGCGCTGTTTCGGCATCAATCGCCGTCGCCACTTGCCGCAAGCGGGCGATGTAATTGTCCGCGTCCGCCGCGTTGGCGATCGGCGTGCGGTGATCCATGAAATCGGGCAGGCTGATATAAGCGCTCGACAATTGGTCGAGCACGTAGGGGCGCATGTCGCCCAGCGGCGAGAAATCGCCGAACGTGAAGCCAGCGCCGCTGGCGGCGTTCTCGAAGCTCACCCGCAGCACTGAAAGCGTCAGCTGTTCCTCGGCGCTCAAATCCGAAGCATCGACGGCCATCAATTCGGCGTAGCGGCGTATTGCTGCGCTGCGGCGTGCTTCAACGGCGATTGCCGTTCGGTCATCGAGGCGTGCCGCGAACGGGCCGCCGGCGATGTCGGGCGTGACGCCGGCTTGGCTTGCGAGTTCCGGGCTGTCCTGGAGGATTTCGCGGGTCCAATCGGCGATCCGTCCCTCGAATGCGCTGATTGGCTGTGAATTGCGCGGTCCGCAGGCGGTAAGCGCCAACGCAAAACCGAGAAAAGCCAAATGTCCGAGCCGCATGGCCCCTCCCGCTCAGCCGCGAACAAATCACGGGCGCGGGCGTCATAGCATGACGGCGATGTGAGAAAATGCCGAAGGGCTGAGCGGGATTTGCGCTGGACTGTTGCGAAAGGGGCGCTTTCGTGGTTGAGAGCCACCCCTGTGGTAGGGAACTCGCGGAGAAACCCATGACGACCGGCGGCCAGACCCTTGGCCAGATTCTGTTCTATCGCCAGCTCGAGCCGCTTTCGGTCGATAAGCACAAAGGGCTCGGCGTTCGTCAGGTGGCGAACCCCTTCTCGTTTCTGGCCGATACGCATCTGGTGCCGTTGACGGTCGATGAGTTCGGCCTTGCGGCTGTTTGCTATCCGATCATTTTCGACACGCAGTCGAAGACGCCGCTCGCGGTGATGGGCCTGCGTCCGGGCATGAACGTGTTCCTGGGCGGCGATGGCTCGCTGGACCCGGAAGTTTATCTGCCGGCGTTCGCGCGCCGCTATCCGTTCCTGCCGGTGATCGCGCCGGCCGCGCCGAACCAGCCGACGCCGGCTGAGAAGGACACGGAACGTCTGCTCGTCTGCATCGATCGCTCCGCCAAGATGCTGTCGGACAAGCCGGAACAGCCGTTCTTCGACGGCGATCAGCCCTCGCGATTCACGCAAGAGGCGATCCAGTTCTGCCGCGAGTTCGATCTGCTCGGCCGCCGCACGCAGGAATTCGTGAAGCTGATGGATCAGCACGGCCTGTTCGAGCTGACGCCGCTGGCGCTGCCGCGCATGAAGAATGACGGCACCCCGGACGAGCCGCAAAAGATCGGCGAGTATCTGCGGATATCGGAAGCCAAGCTGAACGCGCTGCCGAAGGAAACCTTCCTCGAACTGCGCGATCGCGGCGTCACCGCCGTGATGCATGCCCACCTGCTCTCGCTCGGCCTCTGGCCGAAGATCCTGAGCCGGGCGGCCCGCATCCAGGCGTCGACCCCGCTCAGCTAATCGCAAACCGGGATGCAACCGCTGTTGCGTCTCGTCCGTATGACCTATCTAGCAGGCCGCGCCGTCACCGGTGCGGCCTGTGTGTTTTGGGAGTGTTGATGGGATTGCGGACGTTCCTCGCGGCGATTGCGGCGCTCATTGCGCTCGCGGCGCCAGCGCTCGCCCAGCCCGTCAACACTGGCAACGTCGAGATCGAGTTCCACTCCACCCGCGCCGCCATCGCGCCGGGCGAAACCTTCACCATCGCACTGCGCCAGAACATCAACGAGGGCTGGCACACCTACTGGCGCAATCCCGGCGATAGCGGCGAGCCGACGGAGATCACCTGGACGCTGCCCGCCGGCTGGAGCGCGGGCGAAATCCAATGGCCGGCGCCGAAAGCGATCCCGTTCGATGTGCTGGTGAACTATGGCTATTCGGGCGAGGTGCTGTTCCCGGTCACGCTCACCGCGCCCGCGAACGCGCGCCCTGGCGAAAGCGTTACGCTCACCGCCAACATCTACATGCTCGTCTGCTCCGACATTTGCATCCCGGAGGAGGCGGACCTCAGCCTCACGCTACCCGTCGAAGCTCAAGGCCGCGACGATCCCACTTGGGGGCCGCGCATCGCTGAGGCCATCGCCGCGCTGCCGCAGCGCGACGCCAACGTCAGCGCTCGCGTCTCTCCCGGAACGCCGCCACGCCTCAGCGTCGGCATTGCTGGCTTGAGCGATGTCCGCAACGCGCACTTCTTTCCGGTGAGCCGCGACGCGCTCGATCACGCTGCGCCACAGCTGCCCAGCGTCGGCGAAGCCGGCCTGAGCTTCACGCTGAAAAGCGGCGTCGCCGACAATCTCGGCCAAGTTCCACTCGAAGGCGTCGTCGTCGTCGAAACAGCCAGCGGCCGCCGCGCCTACGAAATCAACGCCGAACCGGGTGAGCCATTGCCCGGCACGAGCGGCGCCATCGTCGGCGTCGCGCCAGCCGAACCGCTCGCACTGCCCGCTCTGCTCGCCGCGCTCGCCTTCGCGTTTCTCGGCGGCCTGATCCTCAACATCATGCCGTGCGTGCTGCCGGTGCTGTCGATCAAAGCGCTCTCGCTCGCCGGCGGCGCGCATAGCGGCGAAGCCAAGCGCCACGGGCTTTTCTATCTCGGCGGCGTGCTGGTGACGTTCCTCGCGCTTGCTGGCGTGCTGATCGCGCTGCGCGGGGCAGGCGAGGCGGTGGGCTGGGGCTTCCAGCTGCAAGCGCCATGGGTGACGGCGGGGCTCGCGCTCCTCTTCTTCGTCATCGGCCTCAATCTGCTCTCCGTGTTCGAGATCGGCGGCTCGCTGCAAAACGTCGGCGGCGGGCTCACCCAAAGCGGCGGCGACGCCGGCGCATTCTTCACCGGCGCACTTGCCGTCATCGCCGCAACGCCATGCACCGCGCCGTTCATGGCCGGCGCGATCGGCGCGGTGCTGACGCAATCGGCGGCGGTGACGCTGCTCGTGTTCGCCATGCTCGCGCTCGGCTTCGCGCTACCGTTGGTGCTGCTCTCGTTCGCGCCTGGCCTGCAAAAACTGATCCCCAAGCCCGGCCCGTGGATGGAGCGCGTGAAGCACGTGCTGGCGTTCCCGATGTTCGCCGCCGCTGTCTGGATGGCATGGGTGCTCACCGAACAAGCCGGCGCCATGGGCGCGCTCGCGCTGCTCTCGCTGACGCTCGCGCTGGCGTTCGCGATCTACGTCGCCCGCTGGGGCCGCGTGTGGCTTGCCATTGGCCTCGTCACGCTCGCGCTCACCGGCGCTGCGTTCTACCGCCCGCTCGTCGGCCAAGAACAAGTCGCGGTGATCCCGAAGGAAGAATGGAGCCCCGCGCGCGTCACCGAATTGCGCAGCCAGGGTCGCGCCATTTTCGTGAACTTCACCGCCGCCTGGTGCGTCACCTGCAAGGTCAACGAAGCGACCGTGTTCTCCGATCCCGCCGTCGCGCGGGCGTTCGAAGAAGAGGGCGTGACATATCTCGAAGCCGATTGGACAAATCGTGACGAAACCATTGCGGCAGCTTTGGCCGAGCACGGCCGGGCCGGCGTGCCGCTTTATCTCTTTTACCCTGCCGATGGTGGGCCGCCGGTTGTCTTGCCGCAGCTTCTGAGCAAGGAATTGATCAACAACACAATCGTGGGAGACGCATCATGACGATGACAAAACGCACATTGTTTGTCGGCGCGGCCGGCGTGGCGCTTGCCGCTGGCGCGGGCGTTGCGATTTTCACGCGCGACGCTGAAGCCGCCGTCGAAACCGGCGCGCAGGCGCCGGCTTTCTCCGTGCGCGACGCCAGCGGCGCCACGCGCACGCTCGCCGAGTTCCAAGGCCGCACAATCGTGCTCGAATGGACGAACCATGGCTGCCCATACGTGAGGAAGCACTATGACTCGGGCAACATGCAGACGCTGCAGCGCGAAGCGATCGCCGCGGGCGTCGTCTGGCTGCAAGTGATTTCCTCAGCGCCGGGCGAGCAGGGCCATCTCGATGGCGCTGGCGTTGCCGCGCGCTTGCGCACCGACAACGCGGCGCCGACCGCGACTCTGCTCGATGCATCCGGCGCCGTCGGCCGCGCTTACGGCGCACGCACGACGCCGCACATGTATGTCATCAATGGCCAGGGCCGGCTCGTGTATCAGGGCGCGATCGATGATCGCCCCAGCGCCCGCCCGGCTTCGCTCGAAGGCGCCACCAATTACGTGCGTGCGGCGTTGGCGGATGTCGCCGCCGGCCGCGCCGTCGCAACGCCCGAAAGCACGCCGTATGGCTGCTCGGTGAAGTACGCGACCTAAGCGCATTTTCAGCAAAAGTGTGCTTGCGGTTTTGCGTCCGAAAATGCGCAAAGCAAAAGACAGCAATCGCAGTCGAAACAATTGCGCGACTCTCCCAGAGTCGCGCAAACTGCGTTCATGGCTCTCCACATCGTCAAACTCTGCGTCGGCGCCGACAATGTCGAGGATTTGGCGGTCTGGCAGAAGCAACAGATCAAGGCGCGCAAGCGCCCCGTCTGCGGCACGCGCATGTGGCCCAAGCGCGTTGACGACGTGCTCGCCGGCGGCTCGCTCTATTGGGTGATCAAAGGCGTGGTGTTGGTGCGCCAACGCATTGTCGAAATCGCCGACGTGACCGACGATCACGGCCAACGCTGCGGCTTGTATCTCGATCCGCAATTGGTGCGCACCGTGCCGCAGCCGCGCCGCGCGTTTCAAGGCTGGCGCTATCTAGAACCCAAGGACGCGCCAGCTGACCTGAAAGCCGCCGGCGGCGGTGCGGATTTGCCTGAGCACTTACGGCGACAGCTGGTGGAATTGGGCGCCTGGTAGGCGCTGAAGCGTCCACTCCCTTGCCCTCAGTCATTCCAAACGCGCGGAGCGCGATTTGGAATCCAGGGGCGAACACGCAGGTCGTTGGCCTGGATTCCGGACATCGCTCCGCGATCCCGGAATGACTGAGCACCAATATTCTCGGTAGATACGCGAGCTGCGATTGTGTTGTCCACAACACACCTTGTTCCACGTCTGGTCGAGTGGCCTTGAAAGAGATGTGGCGCGATCCGATCCTCATCGCGAGTTCGCACCGAGCGCTGGGAGCGGGGTGCGGGCTTAGACTTGAATGTAGGGAACTCGCGTCAGCGAGGTCGCCGTGAAAGGAAACGGAGTACATTCAGATGCGAAATGAAACTCGCCCGAGACTGACTGATCGACAACAGCGCTGCTTGTTGATGATTTGGAGTCACGGTCCGACTGGCACCTACAGTGAGTTTGCGCGTGGTGACACTCGTCGCACAATCCACTCGCTAGAAAAGAAGCGTTTGGTGCAGTGGATTGAGAATAGGTGGTTGGTGACCGTCGGTGGAGAACGAGAGGCCCGCCTCCTGTCTGTCCGATAAATTCTTCAGCGCACTAGCGTTCCTTCTCTCATGAGAAGGAACGCTAGCCGTTGAGTGCCTGCGCCACCCGCACGCACAGCGCCTCCACATCGTCCACATCGTGATACACAGCGAGCCCAATCCGCAGCACATCATCGCGCGCGTCCGTGATAACGTCGCTCTCAAACAGCTTCGCTTTCCATTCCGTCGCACGAGGATCGCGCAGTGAGATAAATCGCGCGCGTGGCCTTCTCGCGTTTGGCCGCAACAGCTCCGCCTCGCGCAACACGCCGGCTTCGCCCGCGCCGATCGCCGCCTCAAGCTGATCGCGCAAACCCTCAACCCGCGTGCAGATCGCAGCCGTATCCAAGCCCTCGCGCGCCAACATCTCGCGCACATGGTTCAAGCGATAAAGCGCCGTCGCGTCGAAGGTCGCGCCCATGAAGCGCATGCCGTCGGTGGAATAGGGGACGCCGGTGGGCTTGGCTTCCATGTGGCCGAACTCGGCGAACCAGCCGGTGTTCGCGGGGCGCGGGCCGAAGCCTGGAGGCGCATGCAAATAGCCCGCGCCTTCGCCGGCCATCGCGTATTTGTAGCCGCCGCCGACATAGAACACGCGATCCGCAACGCGCGAGAGATCGCACGGCAGCGCCATGAAGCCGTGATAGCCGTCGATCACCACCCATGTGCCGTCAGGTGACGCAAACGAAGCGGCTTCCTCGATGCCGTCAAAGCGCAAGCCGGTTTTGAACATCACGTGGCTCACAAACGCGATGTCCGGCGCTTTCTCCTTCATCGCCGCGAGATAGCGCTCGGTGAACGTTTCGAACGGTTCGCACGGCACGATGCGCCGGCGCACCATGCCTTGCTCTTCCCAGCGCGCCGCTTGGCGGCGGAAGGCGTGATACTCGCCATCGCTCGTGAGCACGTCGAGCGGTGGACGCGATTGCCGCGCGGAGAAGAGGCGCACGACAAGCTCGTGCGTGTTTGGCGCGAACGCGATCGTCGTCGGATCAGGCAGCTTCAGCTCGCTCGCGATATGCGCGCGCGCGTCGGGGATCACCTCGCCGAATATTTTCTCCCATTTGCGATCTGCGAGCCGCGCCGCGTCGTCCCACGCCGCCATGTGACCTTCATAGGACGCGTCCGGCCAAAGGTGATGCGAATGCGCCGCGAAATGGAGGCGGCCGGGTGCTGCGGCAAGCGCACGCGAGAAGAGGTGCTTGTAGCTCTTCATAGCTTCGTCCGCATCGACCAGATTTCCGGGAACGCGCGGCGCAGCAATGTTTTCTGCAAATACGCGACGCCGTCCGTGCCGCCGGTGCCGCGTTTCATGCCGATCACGCGCTCAACTGTCGTCACGTGCTTGTGCCGCCATGTGAGCAGCGCGTCGTCCAAATCGAGCAGCTTTTCCGCCAGCTGATAGAGCGGCCAGTATTTCTGCGTGTCGCGATAGACTGCGACCCACGCATCTTCGACCGCTGCGTTCGGCTCATAGCGCGCGCGGCGCGGCCGGTTCAGCACCGCATCCGGAATCGAAAAGCCCGCCTTCGCAACTTGCGCGATGGTTTCATCGTACAAGCTTGGCGCATCGAGCGCGGCTTCCATCGCCACGCGTTCGGCGGAGCCGGGCTCCTGGAATTTCAGGAACATCTCGTCCTTCAGCCCGAGCCGATATTCGAGCGTACGGAATTGCGCGGACTGAAAGCCCGAACTCGTGCCCAGCACGTCGCGGAAGGCGAGGTAATCCGCCGGCGTCATGGTCGCCAGGATGTCCCAGGCTTGGGTCATCACCGCCTGAATGCGCGAGACGCGCGCCAAGCTCTTATAGGCCGGCACCAATTCGCCGCGCGCGATCTCGGCCTGGGCGGCGTCGATCTCGTGGAGCGTCTGTTTCATCCACAGCTCCATCGTCTGATGGAGAATGACGAACAGCATTTCGTCATGGCGTCCGCTGGTCGGCTGCTGGCAGGCGAGCAATTCCGGCAATCGGAGATAGCCGCCATAGGTGATGGTCGTTTCGGAGCTCATGGGCGCACGCGCCTCCTTGGCCGCTGGGCGATCATAAACTGACCCTCGCCCGCAAGCGAAAGTTACTGAAAGGGTTGGATTTTGCTCCACACCCCGGCAAATCGCGCCCTGCGCCATCCGCTTTTGGGGTTTTGCGGGCAGGGGCTGACCTGCTAGGACGACGGCGCTCGGCAGAAGCCATGGAGGGACATGCGATGGGCGCGGTGGGACGTATTCTAGGTATTCTGTTGGTCATCGTCTTGGTGGCCGTCGGCGCGGCGTTCTTCCTGCTGCCGAACCAAGCGACGCGCACCGAAACTTTCACGGTTGAACGTCCGGCTTCGAGCGTGTTCGCGCGCTTGGCCTCGACGCCGGCCGGCACTGTCATCGCCGAAGGCGTGACGCTCGCTTCGATCACGTCGGCTGAAAACAACGTCGTCCAGGGCGACGTGACGTTCGCTGACGGCGGCACGGGCGACGTGACCTACACCGTCGCCGAAGAAGGCGAAGGCGCCAGCGTCCAACTCGCGCTCGCGAAGGACCTCGGCTCCAACCCGCTCAACCGTTTCGGCGCCATCACCGGCGCGGGCGTCGGCCCGCTGGCGGAAGCCGCCGCCACGACCGTCACCGCCGATCTGACGGCGCTGCCGGCCGCGAGCTTCGTCGGCCTCGCCTACACGATCGAAACCGTGGAAGCGCGTCCGTTCTTCTACGTGCAAAACTGCAGCCCGCAGGACGCCGCCGCGATCAAGGAAGTCGTCGCGCAATCGCTCTTGGCGCTGCGCCCGATCATGGCGCGTCACAATCTGCGTGAAGCCGGCCCGCCGGTCGCGGTTGAGACGTCGTGGGACGAAGCCAACAACCAATATTGCTTCCAAATCGGCCTGCCGTACACCGGCACGCCGCCGCGCGTGCTCGCTGTCGGCGCCGCTGGCCAAACGCCGGCCGGCCAAGCCATCCGCGTCGCCTACACCGGCACGGAAGAGGACGTGATCCCGACCTATGACCGCATGGAAGCGCTCATCGCCGCCGCGCGTCTGACGCAGGGCCGCTCGTTCGAAATCTACAACGACGACGCCACGCAGGCGCAGGGCTCGGTCAACCGCGAGATCTACTATCTCGTGGAAGGCGACACCGCGCGTCTCGCGCAACTCGCGCCGCCGGCCGCCGCGCCTGCTGCTGCGACGCCAGCGGAAGCCCCGGCCGCTGCGCCTACGGCTGAGCAGCCGGCCACGCCGGAAGCGCCAGCTTCCGCGCCGACGCCAGCTCCGGCGACGCCGTAAGCGTCAGCTGAAAAGCAAAACGGAAAGGCCGCGGCGCAAGTCGCGGCCTTTTTGTTTGCGCGTGCGCCAGCCTTCGACAAGCTCAGGAAGGCGCACTTCATAATGTTGCGCTATTGCACAGAGGCGCCTCCCTGAGCTTGTCGAAGGGCGGCGCTTGCTCCGTCGCTAAGGCCGCATCCCAAACGCGCTCGGGCCCGTCTCCAGCGTGCGCTGCGCCAGTTCGGCCCATTCGCACAGCAGCGGGCGCGTATCGCGCGGATCGATGATCTCTTCAGCGTAGAACGCCTCCGCCGTGCGGAACGGCGAGCGCAACGCTTCCGCCCAAGCGCGGATTTCGGCCAAGCGCTTCGCTGGATCGGCGCTCGCTTCGATGTCGCGCTTGTACGCAGCTTCGATACCGCCCTCCATTGGCAGCGAGCCCCAATCGCCGCTCGGCCAGCAATAGCGATATTTCGTGCGCGTCGGGTTCATCATCGCCGAGCCCGCGAGCCCGAACGCCTGCCGCACGACGATCGAGCACCAGGGCACACGCGCCTGATACACCGCCGCCATCGCCTGCACGCCCAGCTTCACCACGCCCGCGCGCTCATGCTTCACGCCAACCGCGAAGCCTGGGCAATCGACGAAATGCACCACCGGCAGATGGAACGTCTGCGCCAGATCAACATGCTTGATCACTTTGCGGCACACGTCCGCCGTCCACGCGCCGGCGAGGAACATTGGATCGCCGGCGATCACCGCCACGCTGTAGCCGTCGATGCGCGCGAGCCCGGTGATGATGCCGCGCCCCCATTGCCGGCCGGTTTCGTAGAACGTGCCGGCATCGACGCACGCTTCAACGATGCGCCGCATCTTGTACGGCACACGCCGATCGCGCGGCACGACGTCGATCAACGTCGCATCACGCCGCGTTGGTGGATCGCCGTTCGACTTGCGCGCGGCGGTCTCGTGGATGGAGGAGGGCAGGTAGGAGAGAAACTTCCGCGCCGCCGCGAACGCCTCGGCTTCGCTGGACACGATCTCATCGACGACGCCGTTCTTGCCGTTGATCTCCGCGCCGCCGAGGCCTTCCTTGTCGACATCCTCGCCAATCGCTTTCGCAACCGGCGGGCCGGCGACAAACACTTGGCTCAGGCCTTGAACCATTACGCTGTAATGGCTCGCCGCCACGCGCCCCGCGCCCAAGCCCGCGCACGGCCCAAGCGCCAGCGACACGACAGGCACGGCGCTCATGTTCGCCACCACCCATTCCCAGCCCGGCGTTTGCGGAATGTAGGTGCGCGGATCTTTCTCCAGCATTTTCACCGAACCGCCGCCGCCAGTGCCGTCGATCAGGCGAATGAGCGGCAGGCGATACTCGTTGGCGAGTTGTTCGGCGAACAAAAGCTTCTGCCAAATCGCAGCATCGCCCGCGCCGCCGCGCACGGAGAAATCATCCGCTTGCACGACAACAGGCCGCCCCTCGATCTCACCGCGTCCAACCACGAAAGGCGATGCGCGAAACGACGCCAATGAATTATCCGCGCCATAGCTCGCCGCGCCGGCGATTTTGCCTGTTTCATGGAACGAACCCGCATCGAGCAGCGCATCGACACGTTCACGTACGGTCAACTTGCCGGACGATTTCTGCCGCGCCACGCGCTCCTCGCCGCCCATCTGCTCGGCCAGCGCCTCACGCGCGCGCAATTCCTCAATGTCTTTTTCCCAGCTCATGGGCTGAGCTAACATCGCAGCGCGGCGCCTTGGCAATGCCGGCGCCCTCGCCGGCGATAGCGCGAGGCCAACAGGTTGGAGCGCGGGCCTTCAGGCCCGCATGCGCGCCTGAAGGCGCGCGCTCCAACCTGCAAATTGCGGAGCTAGCGCACGCCTATCCCCGCAATTCCCCGCGCAACACGTTGAAACTGCACCACCGCGCGCAAATCAATCCGACCGAACTCCCACGCCCTTACACTGCGTGCGAAACATGAACCCGGCGATCGCCCCCATTGTGATAAATCACCGCCTCACCCGGCTCTTTGCTTGGGCGGGGCTTTGGCTTGTGTGGGCGGGCGCGGCGCTTTCCGGCTTCAGCTGCGGCTTCCGCAAATCGCGCAAACTCGATCGCCCGCGCCGGCAAATCGCGCTCATGACGCGCTTCGTGCTCGCGACGCTGTTTGTCCACGCGACTCACTACGTGACCCACATCAAGAGCGCCCCGCGCGCGTACGGCCCGAACGCGTATCGGCGCATCCATAGCCGTCGCGCGCACATCGGCGCGGTGCTGCGCCGCGCATTCCGCGCGCCGAGCTTGCTCGCCCGCATCGCCAAGCTCAACGACGCGCTGCGCAATCCCGAGAAATACGCCCGCGTGATCGCCAAGCGCATCATGCGCAATTTCACCAAGCGCGTGCGCGTGTATGCGTCGGCGTTTGTGGTTGAAGCGCTGTGCGCGCCGCGCGCCCTGAGCGCAGCCGCGCTCGATACGTCGTAAGTGGAACTCTGTCCCTTGGACCGCCGGCGCCCTCGCCGGCACGGTTCACATTGACGGAATGAACGCCGGCGAGGCGCCGGCGGTCCAAGAAAGAAAAACGCCGCGCAGGGTTATCCCGCGCGGGCGCCCGCGCTTGTTACACGGCCATATTGTCGATCAGGCGCGTCTTGCCCAACCACGCCGCCGCCAAGATCCGGGCGGGTCGATCCAAGTTTTGGATCACGTCCAAGGTCAGCGCATCGCGCACCGCGACGTAGTCGACATCGACGAACCCGGCCGCGTGGACGTGTCGTGTGGCTTCGGCTTCCACTTCGGCGATGGCTTCGCCGCGATGCAGAGCGCGGATGGCGTCGTGCATGATGTGGTTCAGGCGCCCGGCGATGCGGCGCTGATCTTCATCGAGATACGCGTTGCGTGAGGACATCGCCAAGCCATCGTGTTCGCGCACGGTCGGGCAGCCGACGATCTCGCTCGGAATATCCAAATCGCGCGTCAGCTGCTTGATGACGAGGAGCTGCTGGTAATCCTTCTCACCGAAGAAGGCCGCGTCGGGCAGGGCCTGCACCAGAAGCTTCGTCACCACGGTGGCGACGCCGCCGAAAAAGTGCGGACGCATCTGGCCTTCAAGCGGCGTCGAGACGTTGGTGACGATCACGTTGGTCGCGAAGCCCTCGGGGTACATCACCGAACGTTCCGGCGCGAACAGCAGGTCGCAGCCGGCGCTCGCCAGCAAAGCCGCATCCTTCGCTTCGTCGCGGGGGTAGCGCTCAAAATCCTCGTGCGGCGCAAACTGGCGCGGGTTCACGAACAAAGTCGCCGCGACTTTGCCGCCGCGCGCCTTCGCCGTGCGCACGAGCGAGAGGTGGCCTTCGTGCAAAGCGCCCATGGTCGGCACCAGGCCGATGCGTTCGCCGGCCGAACGCCAGGCGCCCAAAGCGGCGCGCAAGCTGGGCACGTCGCGGACAATGGTTAATGGCGTGGCGTTCATCTCGCACCGAATCCCTACGGGAACCCGCTAGAGTCAAGGCGTTTAAGAGCGCCTTAACCGACATTGGCGACATCTCAACTATGTCGAGGTACGCGCATTCCAATGTAGGGATCGCCGCGGCTTCCCGCTTGGGGGCCGCGTCATGAGCCTCGCTTACGCAATCGACGCTGAAACGGGCCTCCGCCGCGCGCACGTGATCGTGGTCGGCAACCAGAAGGGCGGGGCCGGCAAATCGACCGTCGCCATGCATGTGATCGTCGCTCTGATGCGCATGGGTCGCAGGACGGGCGCGCTTGATTTGGATGTCCGCCAGCGTTCGCTGACGCGCTACATCGAGAACCGCACGCGCTGGATCTCCGATCGCCGCGTGGCGCTGCCGGCGCCGCAGGTGGTGGAGCTCTATGAGAGCCGCCAGCGGCAGATGGACGAAGCTGAGGCGGAGGAGGAAGCGAGCTTCCGCACCGCGCTGCGGCGCTTGTCGCAGACCTGCGATTTCATCGTCGTCGATAGCCCCGGCGGCGATACGCATCTGGCCCGCCTCGCGCATGCGCAGGCCGATACTTTGATCACGCCGCTGAACGACAGCTTCGTGGACTTCGATCTGCTCGGCGATATCGACCCGCACAATGCCGAGATCGTGCGCCCGTCGATCTACAGCGAAATGGTCTGGGATAGCCGCAAGCGCAAAGCTCAGGAGCTGCGTCAGCCGATCGATTGGATCGTCATGCGCAACCGGACGTCCGCTAGCCGCATCGAGGCCAAGAACAAGCAGAAGGTTGGCGATGCGCTGAAGACGTTGTCGAGCCGCATCGGTTTCCGTCTCGCGCCGGGGCTGTCGGAGCGGGTGATCTTCCGCGAATTGTTCCCGCAAGGGCTGACGCTGCTCGATCTCGACAGCGAGGGCGTGGATGGGGAAATGCGGATGACGCACCTCGCCGCCCGCCAGGAGTTGCGTGACCTGTTCATCACCCTGAAATTGCCTGGGCTGGACGGCGAGCCCTTGCGGTTCTAGCGCTCAATAGTGCTGCCGCTTCTGATCGCCATTGGTTTTGTGTTCGTGCTGCTGCTGGTCGGCCGCCTCGGCGGCGCGCAGCGGAGCGTCCTGGTGAAACGCTGGCCGGCTTTGGTCATGGGCGTGGCGGCCGTGTTTCTGTTGATGCGTGGGCAGATTTGGCCTGCGGTCGCGTTTGGCGCTTTGGCGGCCTTGGCGTGGGTCTTGGAACCGCGCTTGATCGCGCCGACGCCACCGCCGCAAACAGGACCAGAGGATGCGGAGGACGCTTCTGCGCGCGCTGTCTTGGGCGTCGCGCGCGGAGCGGGGCCTAGCGAAATCCGCGCCGCCTATCGCACCAAAATGCGCGCTGCTCACCCCGATCGCGGTGGCTCACATAACGAAGCCGCGCGGCTTGCGGCCGCGCGGGATCGATTGCTTAGAAAAAGGTAGCCGACTTATTCGTCGGTGGTTTCTTCGGCCGAGAACTCGGGCTCGGCTTCCATCTCGCCTTCGTCGCCTTGGCCGACATTGGTCTCGGTGACTGCTTGCGGCGCGAGCGTTTCGAGCACCATGCCTTGATAGGTCTGGTACGGCGTCGGCGCGGTGACGCGGCCGGCTTGGGTGACGGTGCCGCCGGTTGCGGCGTTCGGCGCGAATTGCAGGTCGAGACGCGGGTTCGGCAGGCTGGCGTAGGTGACGTTGTCGCCGCGGCGCGCATATTCTTCGTAGGCGCCTTCCACCAGATACGCGACTTGCGCATCGCGCGCGGCGGAGGTTTCACCGCCCAGCACGACGACGATCACGCGGCGGCCGCCACGTTCGGCCATGGTGGCGAGGTTGAAGCCCGAAGCGCGGGTGTAGCCGGTCTTGATGCCGTCAACGCCATCGACTTGGCCGATTAGGCGGTTGTGGCTGCGTGCGCCGCCACGGCGCCAGTTGAAGCTCGGCGTCGTGAAGTAGTGATAATATTCCGGGAAGTCGCGCCACAGCGCTTGGCTCAACGTGGCCATGTCGCGCGCCGTCGTGGCGTGGCGCGTGGAGGGCAGGCCGCTGGCGTTGGCGAAGCGGGTGTTGGTCATGCCGAGTTCACGTGCGCGCGCGCTCATCGAGGCCGCGAAGCGCGCTTCGGTGCCGCCCAGACGCTCGGCCACCATGGTGGCGACGTCGTTGGCGGATTGGACGACCAGGGCGCGGATGGCTTGGTCGACGGTGATGGAATCGCAAACGCCGCGGCGCGTGCACCGCAGGCCCAGCCGCGACGGGGGTTGGCGCGAGGCGTTGCGAGAGGCGGTCCAGCGCGTGTCCAGGCTGACGTCGCCACGCTCGATGGCTTCGAACAGCATGTAGAGGGTCATCATCTTGGTCAGCGAGGCCGGATACCGGTTCTCGTCGGCCTGATCCTCCAGGAGGACTTCGTTGGTACGTGCGTCGACGACGATCGCCGCGTAGCGATCCTGAGCTTGTGCCGGCGCCGAAACGCTCAACAGCATGCCGAGCGTCAGGGAGGCGGCTGCTACAGCGCCCTTGAAGCTCAAACCACCCGCTCGCTTCATGGTCTCGATCCCGCTCAATTAACCCGTACTTTCAGGCAAATCGCGTGCCGCGCAGCTTACAGATTGATTAGGGCAGGTTAAGCGAGCGTTTCCTCGGCCTGCACTTTCTGCGCGGGTCGTGCCTTCGAACACTTCCGTCTGCTTGCGTTTAAGGCGCCCGTGCTGAATTCGAAGTGAGCAAACGCAGTTACGCAGGCGGCAAATGCAGTTGCGGATAGGTTAGCCATACGACGCTGCGGCATGTGGATAACGCCCACTGGAATCGCTGCTGCAATTTTCAGCGGATTCGTTTGGTGCGTTGCAGTGTAGCAGTGATTTCAGGATGGCTAATTGAAGGTTAATGTGTTGAAATATAACGCATAAATGTATATGTTGCACTGCAACAAAAAGCTCTTGACTTCGCACCTGCAACATAACATATATCGGTCATTCCGGGCCGCCTCGCGCGGCCCAAACCAGAACACAGGGCGCCCCTGCCGCGCCCCCATCGGAGGCGAACATGGCTGCTGCTGCGAAGACCGCCCGTAAGGCGACCGAAGCTTTCGACACCGTCACCACGGCGTCGACCCAAGCGTGGCGTGAAAATGTTGACCGCGGCGTCGCCGCGATGTCGGAAGCGTCTGCTTTCGGCAAGGAAAACCTCGACGCGTTCATCGCGTCGGCCACGGCGACCCAAAAGGGCTTCGAGACGATCTCGGCCCGCACGGTGGCCTTCTCCAAGCAAGCGCTTGAGAACCACGTCGCCGCCACGAAGAACCTGATGACCTCCAAGAGCGTCCAGGAATTCATGGAAAAGCAAACCGAGTACGCGAAGTCCTCGTTCGAAGCCTATGTGGCCGAACTGACCTCGCTGTCCGAGCTGATGCAGGGCGTCACCAAGGAAGCCGCTGCGCCGATCAATGAGCGCATGAGCGCCATGGGTCACCTGATCCAAGCCGGCGTCGCGCGCTGAGCTTAAGCTTCGGGACGGGACGTCCCGAGGGGCTGAAACGAGAACGGGCCTGGCGCAAGCCGGGCCCGTTTTTCGTGCCCATATGCTGGCCCAAATGCGGGCGAGGCGCCAAAAAACGCGCGAGGCGTGCACTAGTGTGTGACCTCAACGGGAACAAGGTCTTCCCCTTCGTCGTCTTCTCCATAAATAATTGACCACGCGGGGCGACGCTCAATCGAGTCGCACGCGGGCAGGCCTAGATGAGCGACGAGTGGAACGACAACGGCGAGGGCGACGGGATCGGTGGGGCTGACAGCCGCTCCGGGACGAAAACCCTCACGCGCACAAAAAAGCCCGCTCTCTATCGTGTCCTGCTTCTGAACGACGATTACACGCCGATGGAATTCGTCGTGTACGTGCTGGAGCGCTTCTTCAACAAGAACCGGGAAGAGGCGACCGAAATCATGCTGCACGTGCACCAGCACGGGGTCGGCGTCTGTGGAATTTTTACCTACGAGGTGGCCGAGACCAAGGTCGCCCAAGTTCTGGATCTCGCGCGGCGTAGCGAACACCCGCTGCAATGCACCATGGAAAAGGAATAAAGCCGAATGGCGACTTTCTCGCGCACGCTCGAACAAACGCTCCGCCGTGCGCTCTCGCTGGCGAACGAACACCGCCACGAATACGTGACGCTCGAGCACTTGCTGCTCTCGCTGATCGACGATGATGACGCCGCGCAAGTGATGCAGGCGTGCAAGGTCGATCTCGACAAGCTTCGGATGAGCCTCGACTCCTATCTCGAAGAAGAACTCGACAGCCTGATCGTGGAGCGCCGCGATCACGAGGAAGCGCGTCCGACGGCCGGCTTCCAGCGCGTGCTGCAGCGGGCGATGTTGCACGTTGATTCAAGCGGCGGCCGTGAGGTCACCGGAGCCAACGTGCTCGTGGCTCTGTTCAGCGAACGCGAAAGCCACGCCGCTTATTTCCTGCAAGAGCAGGACATGACCCGATATGACGCGGTGAACTACATCGCCCACGGCCTCGCCAAGCGCCCCGGCCAATCGCAAGCGCGCCCCGTGCGCGGCGCCGGCGAGGAAGAGGGCGGCGAGCGCGTCGTGAAGAGCGGCCAGGAGGCGCTGCAAGCCTATTGCGTGAACCTCAACAAGAAGGCCAAGGAAGGAAAGATCGATCCGCTCATCGGCCGCGAAGCCGAGGTGCTGCGCTCGATCCAAATTCTTTGCCGCCGTCAGAAGAACAACCCGCTGCTGGTCGGCGATCCGGGCGTCGGCAAAACGGCGATCGCCGAAGGCCTGGCGCGCAAGATCAACGAAAAGCAGGTGCCGGAAGTTCTCGCCGACGCGACGATCTTCTCGCTCGACATGGGCGCGCTGCTCGCCGGCACGCGCTATCGCGGCGATTTCGAAGAGCGCCTGAAGAGCGTGATGAAGGAATTGGAGAACCACCCCAAGGCGATCCTGTTCATCGATGAAATCCACACCGTCATTGGCGCTGGCGCGACCAGCGGCGGGGCGATGGATGCATCGAACCTGCTGAAGCCGGCGCTGCAAAACGGCGGCCTGCGGTGCATGGGCTCGACCACCTACAAGGAGTATCGCCAGCACTTTGAGAAGGACCGTGCGCTTGCGCGTCGCTTCCAGAAGATCGACGTCAACGAGCCGTCGATCCCGGATGCGATCAAAATCCTCAACGGCTTGAAGCCGTATTTCGAGGATTATCACAAGGTGAAGTACACTGACGAAGCGATCAAAGCCGCCGTCGAGCTTTCGGCGCGCCACATCGGCGACCGCAAGCTGCCGGACAAGGCGATCGACGTGATCGACGAAACCGGCGCCTCGATGATGCTGCTCACGCCGGATAAGCGGAAGCAGGTGATCGACATCGCGGACGTCGAAGAGACGGTGTCGCGCATGGCGCGTATCCCTCCGAAATCGGTGTCGAAGAACGACGCGGAAATGCTCGCGTCGCTCACCAGCGATTTGAAGCGTGTCGTGTTCGGTCAGGACAATGCGATCGACCAGCTCACCGCCGCCATCAAGATGGCGCGCGCGGGCCTGCGCGAACCGCAAAAGCCGATCGGTTGCTATCTGTTCGCGGGCCCGACCGGCGTCGGCAAAACCGAGGTCGCGCGTTCGCTCGCCAACATCATGGGCATCGAGCTCCTGCGCTTCGACATGTCGGAATACATGGAGCGCCATGCCGTGAGCCGCCTGATCGGCGCGCCTCCCGGCTATGTCGGCTTCGACCAGGGCGGCCTGCTCACCGATGGCGTCGATCAGCACCCGCACTCGGTGCTGCTGCTCGATGAAATCGAGAAGGCGCACCCGGACCTGTTCAACATCCTGCTGCAAGTCATGGATCATGGCTCGCTGACGGATGCGAACGGCAAGAAGGTCGATTTCCGGAACGTGATCTTGATTATGACCACCAATGCCGGCGCCTCCGATGCTGCGAAGCAGGGCATCGGCTTCGGCGCGGGCAAGAAGGATCACATGAACGACGAGGCGATCAAAAACCTCTTCACGCCGGAATTCCGCAACCGTCTCGATGCGGTGATCAGCTTCAACGGCCTGCCGGCGGAGATCGTCCGCAACGTCGTCCAGAAGTTCATCATCCAGCTCGAAGCGCAGCTTTCAGAGCGCAACGTGCAGATCGAGATCACCGACCGCGCCGCCGATTGGCTCGCTACCAAGGGCTACGACGAAAGCTTCGGCGCGCGTCCGCTGGCGCGGGCGATCAACGAGCACGTCAAGAAGCCGATGGCCGACGAACTCTTGTTCGGCAAGCTGAAGAACGGCGGCATCGTCAAGATCGACACCGACCCGAGCGACAACGACAAGCTCAAGTTCGAGTATTTCCCGGAGCAGAAATCCGCCGGCGGCGGCGGTGGCTGGTTCGGGGCCAAGCGTCCTGAGAAGGCGTAAGCCTTCAAGCTTCGTGCTAACAAACGGCGGTCGCGCAAGCGACCGCCGTTTTGGTTTTTTTGGACGCTTAGTTGCGTTGACACAACCCCAGCGCGTGCCATGTTGGCGCGGGGGTTGGTGGATGACAGCTGAGGCGGAAAAGCCCAGATCGGATGCAGACTGGCTAGCTGCGATCGTCAGCAAGCCGGCGGCGCTCGTGCTCGCCGCTTTGCTGTTTTCGGGCTGGGTCTATGTCGGCTCTTACTTTCAGTATTTTGGTCTGAGTTCGGTCGCGGCGCAGGTCTCGCCGTCGCTGTTCATTCACTACGCGTTTCGCCCGCTCTACGGATTAGCTGTCGATCTCGAAAACGGCGTGCTTCCACTGGTCGGTGTCACGATCGGCGTGCTGGTCCCATTTCTCCTGATCGCGCGCCATTACGGCGTCGCCCGATCGGCGCAGATTCTCGTCTGTACGATTGTGGGCTTCGCTTTCGTCTATTTTCTCGCGCGTCAAACTGCGTTCGTTGATGCGCGCGCGATCGCGCGGGGCGGCGGCACGCGCATCGAGTTCGTTTTCAAAACGCCGCTCGATGCGCCGCCAAGCCCGCCCGCCGAAAGCGCACCGCAGGTGGTAGTGACCGAAGGGCCGCCGCCGCCAATGCCGGATGCGTGTCAGGTTGATTCTGGCCATCCCGACGTCTCGTCACGGCGCTCCATCATCGTCAGCCGATTGTGTCGCGACAATCGCAACCAACTCCTGCGGCTCATTTGGCGTACGCCGACGCACGTGATTGTAGCGGGCGTGCTGCCAAACGCATTTCGAAGCTGTGGCGAGCGCCCAGTGCAAGGGCCAGTGCCGGAATACTGTGACGAGGAAGATGATCGCGGCGCGTTGCAGGTGCCAAACGTCTACATGATCGAAAATACTACGATCGCTCACCAAGTCACGAACCAGATGGATGTGTGGACTGGGCTAGCGCCCAACTGAGGAGGCGGAGATGTGGCGTGCGTTGATCGCGCTGGCGGCGCTTATGCACTTCGCGCCGGCGGCGGCAGCCCAATCGGCGGAGTGGTTCAGCAGATGCCAGGCAATGGGCGGCGCGACGGGCATGCGTTTCATTCCAAACCTTGCAGACCCGGAAAAATGCAAGTTCGACGTTGATGGTCCTGCGGCTGCGCCGCTTGGCGGCGTCGGCGGGTCGCCCGGCACGAGCGGCAATCCAAATCCGAATGCCAATGTGTATGAGGATTTTCTCGAAGCGCTGTATTCGACTCACGGCGTGACGGAGACGCACATGACCGATGACGGGCCGCTGACTGTGACCACGCTGCCGGATGGTCTCTTTGAAGACAAGTTCCCTGCGTTCCAGGACTATGTTCAACAGCACTCGCTTGGCCTGCAAGGCGCGGACAGCATCTTTGACGACAAGTCCTCCGTGCTTCAAAACCACCTACAGCAATATTCGCCTGGGCTGCAAGGCGCGATAGGTGGGCAGTTTATGGGTGCCATATCGAAGTAGCGGCGGCGAAGCGATTCATGAGGCTGTTCAGATTTTCCGCACTGCTTGCGCTTGCGGGCTGCGTGTCAGCGGCGTCGTCGGCGCCGTTTGACGGCCCGCTGCCGCCAGCGCTGTGCGCGGGCTGGGAGGGCGAGCGGGTGTGCGAGCTGCTGAGCGAAGACGCGCAGGTGCGCGTGCTGCGCTGCACGTTTGCGCCGGGCGTCGGCCACGAGCCGCACTACCACCCGCCGCACGTCGGCCACATCCTCGAAGGCGAGAGCGTGATGCGAACCAACACAGCTGCCGGAGAGCAGACGCGCCCGCTCGCGGCGGGATCAAGCTGGGTGAGCGATGTGGAGGTGCGCCATGCGGCGCTGAACGTCGGCGTCCAGACGATGCGCTATCTGATCATCGAGAAAAAATACGCCGACACACGCGCGCCGGACGCGATCGCGCCGGGGCTATGCGCGCGCTAGAGATTCGCCGCGATCAGCTTGGCGATTTCTTCCAACTCCGCGATTTCGGCGCGTTTGCCGTGGCTGTGGCCGGCGAGTGCGACGCCTTCGTAGCGCGGGATGATGTGGAAGTGCAGGTGGAAGATCGTCTGCCCGGCCGGTGCGCCGTTGAATTGAGTGACGACGATGCCGTCGGGTTTCAGCGCCTTATCGACGGCGCGGGTGATGCGCTGAACGCTGGCCATCAGCGGCGCGACTTTGTCGGCATCCAGCTCCAGAAAATTCCGCGCGCGGACGTTTTTCGGGACAATCAGCGTATGGCCGCGCGATTGCGGGAAAAGGTCCATGAAGGCGAGCGTCGCGTCATCCTCGGTGACCTTCACTGCCGGAATCTCGCCGCGCAAAATCTTCGCGAACAGATTGGCGTCGTCGTAGGTTCCGTGCAGGCTCATGAACGTGTCTCCTGGGAAGGGGTGTAGCGATGGCGGCCAAGGCTGCAAAGGCGGTGAAGAAGGCGCCCGCGAAGAAGGTCGCCGCGACCGAGGTGATGAGCGGGCGTACCGCGGCGTGGATGGCGGCGGTGGCCGCGAGCCTGGAGCGCGATACCGGCAAGACCCTCGATCAATGGGTGAAGATCGCCAAGACCTGCCCGGAGACGGCGCCGCGCAAGCGCGCGCAATGGCTGAAGGAAAAGCACGGCCTTGGCGTGAACCGAGCGGCGCAGATTTTCTCCGTCGCGTTTCCCTCCGGCCCGACATGGGATCAGCCGGACGCTTTGCTTGATCTCTTGTGGAAGGAACCCGAGGGGCGCGCGATCTATGAGGCCGTCGCCAAAATGGTGCGCAAGGAATTCCCGACCGCCATAATCGGCCCGCGCAAAACGTTCGTGAGTTTCTCGCGCGGCATTCAGTTCGCGGGCATTTTGCCGGCGAAGGGCGGCAAAGCCGAACTCGGCCTGCCGCTGCCGCTCAGCGAAAGCAAACGCCTCAGCCCGATGAAAGGCGGCCGGCCTTGGGCGGAGAAGCACACGGGCATCGTGCTGCTGTCCTCGCCCAAGGAGGTGGACGCGGAGCTGAAGCGCCTGCTGAAACTGGCGTGGGAGAAGGTCGCCTAGCGCGTCCTCGCCCCACCGGCCGCAGCGCGGCCGGCCTTCTAGTCGTCCGAGATCGCTTCGCGATCTCGGTGCGGGCGAGGTGGCCGCGAACGCAGTTCGCGGACGGAGTGGGTGGCGGCTCAGTTCCGAGGAATCACCCACTCAGTCACCGCGCTAACGCGCGATGACAGCTCGCCCATCAAGGGCGTGCATTTAGCGCAGCGCAATGGTTTGCGACGCGCCGGCGGCGCTGACGTCGAACGCGGCGTCGGCGAAGCTTGGCGGGCCGAAGCGGGAGGGCGCGTTGTTGGACGTGCCGTAGGGCTCGGTCGGCATGCCGAAGGCGCCGGTGGCGAGGCGGTTGTCGTCATTCTTGTCCTGATAGAGCCGCACGGCGTAGCGGCCGGGCCGGGGCGCTTGCAGCGTCACTGTTACGCGCGCACCGTTGGCCGGCGCGTTCACGCCGGCGATCGGGCCGCTTTCCCAATCATTGGCATAGAGGCCGACCTGCAGCGTGCCGCGCGCGTCTTCGATGCCGGTCACGGTGACGCTGATGGGCGCTTGCGCGTGGGCCGATTGCGGCGCAGCGGCGAGGCAGAGCGCGATGAGGAGGGGCGCGGCGAGGAAGCGGATGTGCATGTGGGCTCCTTGAGGTGGAGCCTAAGCATGTCCGCCGCTGCGCGCTACGCCACGCTCTCTGCGCCAATCCACCGGGTTTCTACGCCAGCGCCGTTCGCGAAGCGCCAAACGCGGGCCTAAAAGGAGCCGGACACGCGGATGATGAACCACGGATCGTAGTCGAACTCGCGCTGGCGCTCGTCCATGCGCAGGAATGGCATGGTGCGGTCGTCCGGCGTGCCGCTGACGCCGTCGCCGAAGAAGCGGCGCTGGCGGCGGATGTCGCCGTCGAGCACGTTGGCGGCCGTCAGGCGTACGCGGATGCCCTCGATCGCTGTCGTTTCGATGAACGCATCGACCCAGGGGCCTTCTTCGTAGGTGTCGATCTCGTTGAACCGCCAAGTCTGGTTCTCGGAGCCCTTGTTGAAGAAGAAGCCCCAGGCGAGCTTCCAGGAATTGATGTCCTGGCGGAATTCGCCCTCAATGAAGATGTCGTTGTCGCCGGAGAAATGGCGCGGCTGACCGGTCACCGGGTCTTCCACCTCGGTGATCCAGTGCGAGGTCGACATCGTCAGCCGCGCGCCGGGCAGCAGCCAGGCCATCGGCAGCGTGAGTTGGGTTTGAATGTCCCAGGCGTCGCCGTCGCCGATATTGCCGGGCGCGTCGAAGAAGAAGTCATCGCTCGGATCGAGTGGCGTGCCGTTGTCGCTCTCGAGCTTCAGCACGTCGGCGACATCCTGGATCCAGAGGCGCGTCACCGAGACGTTGAAGGCGATGTTACCGGGCAGGCGCAAATCCGCCGCCGCTTCGGCGCGCCAGGAGGTTTCCGGCCGGAGATCGGTGTTGCCGCCATTGATCAGATTGTCGCTGATGCCGGCGGCGGAGACGAAATCGCCGAAATCGAGTTGGTCGACGTCGCGATAAACGCGGAAGCGCAGCTGATTGCCGCCCTCGAAATTGCGCGACACCTGCACCGACGGCTTGAAGAACGCCAGTTCGACCGTCTGGTTGCTGTCGCCGGTGAAGGTCAGCGTCGATTGCTCACCGGCGAGGCGGGTTTCGACCGACCATTGATCGTTCGGCCGCCACGTATGCACCGCGAACGCGTCGGCGCGCTCTTCTTCCACCAGCACGTTGGCGTTCGGCAGGAAGAGCGGCGTCGGCCCGCCGCCGGTGTCGCGCGTGAAGGCGACGGTCTGATCCAGCGAATTGAACGCGCCTTCGAGGCCGATTTCGAAGCGGTGGTCGCCAAAACCACGCGCGATCGTACCGCGCAGGATGGTTTCGCCGGTCTTGCTTTCGAGATCCTGCGTCGTGCGCGCGTTCAGCGCTCCGCTCGGCGCAAGCGAGGTGAAGGTCTCGAAGCTGTCGTACGTGTTGCGGTTCACGAGACCGATCACGCTGATCGAGTACGGCCCCGCTTCGCGATCCCAGTTCAGGCCAAGTTCGTAGCCGTCATTGTGTTCGGTGAAATTGCCGATCTCGTCGCGCAGCGGCGCTTGCACGGCGTCGAGGAAATAGAACGCGTTGAGCGAGTGGAAGCGATTGCCATCCACCTGCGCGTTGGCGCTCAAGCGGCCGTCGAACAGCGGGAAGGCGACGTTGCCGGTCAGGAAGCCTTCGCGGAAATCGCGCGGCGAGGGCGTGTCGGCGGTGGAGGTGATGGCGCCGACGCTGTCGTAGTTCGTGCGCCGGCCCGGCTGCATGCGAAACTGGCTGTAATAGTTCACGCCGACGCCGTACTCGAACTGGCCGTTGCGGCCGCTGTACGAGACCTCGCCCTGCGGGCCGAAGATGTTGCGATTGTACTCGCCGCCGATGCGCCAAAGGCCGCTGCCGGCGGAAGGCACGCGCACGACGTTCACCAGCACAGCCGCGCCCGAGGCGTCGCCGGCGACCTCCGCGCCGCGCAACAATTCAATGCGCACGACTTGGCTGGCTGGGATGCGCGCGAGGATATCGCTGAGCGATTGGCTTTTGGTCGAAGGGCGGAGGCCGTCGATGAGCAGATTGCCGACCGCGCCGGAAAAGCCGCGCCGGTCGTCGCCGCCGTCGAGCGAAAAGCCCGGCGTCTGGTTGACCATGTCGAGTGCGTTTTGCGGATTGAACTGGGCGAAGAAGCCAGGGTCGTAGGCGAGGCGGCCAGAGGGGCTCGGCGTCGGCACGATCGCGCCGCTGCAGGTCGGCGATGGCGCGCAATCAGCAGCACCGGGCGCGGCAGGGCCTTGCTCCTGTGCGTAGGCTGCCCCTGTCAGCGCCAACATCGACGCCATCGTCCGCCCGAACATGTTTCCCCCTTTGCCGCTCACCCAAGCGGCGCCGTTGCACTGAGGATGCGCGGTCTCGCTCCTCTTGGATGCAACGGGCTGATCTTTCGGAAGGATTTGCAGGCGAAATCGGGGCGGCTTGCGCCGTTTGCGACGAAGGCGCCAAAGCGCGCGACGATTTTGATGCGTGCGCGACGAGAAGCGCGGAACTGTAATCGCCAGAACAGACGCGCGTATCGAAGAACGATGCGCTTCGCCAAACGCAAGAACGCCGCCGAGGCGTGAGCCGCGGCGGCGTTCCGGTTAGCGCTAGGCGCTAGCTTACTTCTTCTTGGAAGTCTTCTTCGCCTTGGTCTTCTTCGCCGCGGCTTTGACAGTGGACTTTTTCTTGGCAGCCATGTTGGCCTCCCCAGACTAGTGGACGCGCAATGTTCTGCCTCGATTCGTGAAACTGTCTAATGGGCTTCGTTGTCTACATGCCGCCGATTGTCAGACCGGTGATGTAAAGCGTGGGTTGGCCGACGCCGACAGGCACGCTCTGCCCAGCTTTGCCGCACGTGCCTACGCCCTCATCAAGTTTGAGATCGTTGCCGACCATCGTCACGCGCGTCAGCGCGCTCGGACCATCGCCGATCAAAGTCGCGCCTTTGATCGGCGCTTTGATCTTTCCGTTCTCGACGAGATACGCCTCGGTGCATTGGAACACGAACTTGCCGGAGGTGATGTCGACCTGCCCACCGCCGAAATTCACTGCATAAACGCCGTTTTTCAGCGATGCGAGAATTTCGCCGGGGTCTTTGTCGCCGGCGGTCATGAAGGTGTTGGTCATGCGCGGCATCGGCCGGTGCGCGTAGCTTTCGCGGCGGCCGTTGCCGGTTGGCGCGACGCCGGAGAGGCGCGCGTTCATGCGGTCCTGCAGATAGCCTTTGAGGATGCCGTCTTCGATCAGCACCGTGCGCGATGTCGGCGTGCCTTCATCGTCGATCGTTAGAGAGCCGCGACGATTTTCGATCGTTCCGTCATCGACAACAGTCACGCCAGGCGCGGCGACGCGTTCGCCCACCATGCCGGCGAACGCGCTCGTGCCTTTGCGGTTGAAGTCGCCTTCGAGGCCGTGACCGACAGCTTCGTGCAACAGCACGCCCGGCCAGCCCGGGCCGAGCACGACATCCATCTCGCCCGCAGGGGCGGGGATCGAGTCGAGGTTCACGAGCGCGATGCGCAGCGCTTCGTCGGCGAGCGCCTTCCACTTCTCGGGACGGATGAACACCTCGTACGGCTCGCGCCCGCCCGCGCCGGCGGAGCCGGACTCGCGGCGGCCGTCACGCTCGACCGTGACGGACACGTTGATCCGTACGAGCGGGCGGTGGTCGGTGAGCTTCGCGCCGTCGGGGCGGAGGATCGTCAGCGCGCGGTGCGCGCCAGCGAGCGTCGCCGCGACCTGCACCACGCTCGGGTCACGCGCGCGGCAATAGGCGTCGATCTCGGCGAGCAGGGAGGTTTTGTCAGTGAAGCCCGGCGCTTCGATCGGGTCGAAGTCGCGATAGAGCTGGCGGTTCACTTTGGCCGGGCTCGCTTCGAGCGTGCCTTCGTGACCCATCTTCACGCTGGCGGCTGCGGCTGCGGCGCGTTCGACAGCGCCGGTTTCCAGCGCGCTCGCGTGGCCGTAGCCGGCGCGCTCGCCGGCGACGATGCGGACGCCGAAGCCTTGGCTGGCGTCGAACGAGGCGGACTTCAGCCGCCCGTCATCCCAATAGAAGCTCTCCGAGCGGCTCGATTCCGCGAACAGCTCGCCATCGTCAGCGCCCTTGGCGGCGTCGCCGAGGATGCGCGCGGCGGCGTCCCAATCCATCTCAGCGCCGTTCTCAGGGGTGAAATCAGGGTTCGCGCGCAGGCCGTCGGCCATTCTTCTGTCTCCGGTACGAAATCGGGGGCGATCTTCGGAGACTATATAGGCGCCGAGTCCGGCCGCGCGCGCCAGAAAGCGCAGCCGAAACGTTTCAAATCAGGGCGTGCCGCGCCGGGTTTGCATATTGGCCAGCTGTTCCTGGCGGGTGCGCACGAAACGGGCGAGTTCGGCGTCGGCCGGACCCCAGTCCGGCTGGATTTCCAATGCGGTAGTATAATCCTCATAGGCGCCGCGCATGTCGCCTAGCGCCTCGCGGGCCGCGCCGCGGTTGAAATAGGCCTTATGCGGCTCGCGGACGCCGAGCGTTAGCGCCTCGGTGATGGCGGCGACGGCGGGGCCCGGGCGGCCCACCATGACGAGCGCCGCGCCCCGGTTCAGGTGCGCTTCGGCGTGGCGGCGATCGAGCGCGATCACGGCGTCAAAATCGGCCAAAGCCGGCTCGCCTTCGCGGCGGCGCAGGTGGATGGCGCCGCGATTGATGCGGGTGGCGATCTCGTTGGCGCGATTGAGGCGCTCGGAATTGATGGCGCGGTCGCACGCGGCGATGGCGACCTCGGTCGAATCACCAGCGGCAGCGTATTGGCCGCAGGCGTCGGCGTTTGGCGCGCCGATCGTGGTGCGGGCGCCGACTTCGCGGTTGCGCGAAACTGGGTTGCCAAGCTGGGCGTCTGCCGCCGAGACCGCTGCAAAACTCAGCGCCAGCGCGCCTGCCGCGACCGCAAACAGCCTTGGAAGCGTCAGCCGCCTCATGCTAGCACCCCGCGCGGACTCAGATGAACAACACAGCTAGGCGCGGTCGAATGCCGCGCCCGCTGACTATAGGCGTCGGGAACTTGCCGCGCCATACCGCAGGCTGAGTCTGAAGGAGGCGAGTGCGTGAAGCGAGGGACAATCGCAGCGGCCTTGGCGGCAATTACCGCTTTTGGCGCGGGCGCGGCGGAAGCCGCATCCTTCCCGCAGGACGGCGGCACCAATTTCATGGCGCCGGCGACGCGCATCATGGAAGAGATCACCAGCTTCCATGACTTCCTGCTGCCGATCATCATCGCCGTCTCGGTGCTTGTTCTGGCGCTCCTGCTGTGGGTGATGGTGCGCTACAATCGCCGCGCCAACCCGACGCCGCGCAAGTTTACGCATAACATCCTGGTCGAAGTGATCTGGACGGTGGTGCCGGTTCTGATCCTGGTTGTGATCGCCTGGCGCTCGTTCCCGCTGATCTACGCGCAAGAGCGCATTCCGCCGGACGCTGAAATCACGCTGAAAGTCACTGGCAATTCGTGGAACTGGACCTACGAATATCCGGACATGGGCGTGCAGATCACTTCGGTGATGCTGTCCGAGGAAGAAGCCGCCGCTGCTGGCCGTCCGCGTCTCTTGGGCACCACCGAACCGCTGGTCGTTCCTGTGGATACGACGGTGCGCGTGCTCGTGACCTCGTCGGACGTGATCCACTCGTTTGCGGTGCCGGCGTTCGGCATCAAGGAAGACGCCATCCAAGGCCGTGTGAACGAAACCTGGTTCCGCGTCGAAAGCGACATGATCGATGGCCAGGAATATTTCTACGGCCAGTGCTCGGAGCTGTGCGGCAAGGACCACGCTTTCATGCCGATCGAAATCCGCGTCGTGAGCCGGCCTGAGTTCGATCAATGGGTCGCCTCGCAAGGCGGCACGGTGGCTTCGGCTGAGCCGGCGCCGGCCGCGCCCGCGCCGGTTGGTGCAACGCCGGCTCCGGAAGGCGCGCCCGCCGCGCCGGCAGGCGCCGCGGCCCCGACGCGCACGCGCTAAGCGATCCGCACACGCAACAAAAAACGCGCCGGCCTCGCGGTCGGCGCGTTTGCTTTTGTGTTCGGCGTTCTTAGCGGACGCGGAAGCGGGTGAGTTCCTCGCTCGGCGCGACCCAGGCCGGCGCCAGTTCGGAGGCGCGGCGGTAATCGTTGTAGGCGGCGCGGATGTTGCGCATCTCTTCGTAGGCTACCGCGCGGTTGTAATAGGCTTTTTCCGGCTCGACCGGGTTCAGCTCGAGGCCGCGGCTGATCTCAGTGACGGCGCCCTGGTAGTTTTCCTGGCGCAGCAGCACGAGGCCGCGATTGGTGTAGCCCTCGGCCATGCTCGGGTCGGCGCGGATCGCCGCTTCGAAATCGATCAGCGCACGGTCAACCTCGCCGCGGTTCAGATAGACGATGCCGCGATTGACCAGCGTGGAGGCGCGGCCGGGGCCGGTGAGCAATTCCTGGCTCAGCGAGTCCGTGCAGGCCTGCAGCGAACGATTGTCGCCGCGCTGGTCGCGGGCGGCCTCGTAACAGGCGCCGGACGGGCTGCCGACGGCGTACATTGTCACCGCGCCCGCGGGGGCAGCGATGGCGGCGGCTGCGATGGCGACGCCGGCGAGCAGTGTTTTACGCATGGGTTAGGACCTCCCTCAGTACGTCCAGCAGGCTCCGCCCACGCCCGATTTGTCTCAACTCACAATCGAATGAGAACGATCACGATCCGCTGAACGGCGCGATCTCGTCGGGCGGAGGCGACGCCTCGTCGCGGCGCCCTCGAAGTCTTTGGCCGGGCCGCCGGCTTGGAGGGGTGGGGCGGCTCATGCTAGCACGCGCGCAACCGATTTGGACGTTATGCCGCGCCTCGCCCGTATGGGCTGAGCGCGCGGCGCGGGCCATACGGCAGGAGTAGTTCCGCATACCCATGCGGAGCGGCGGGATTCTTTGTGGGACGAGGAAATATGGCGACCGAGACCGCGCACGCCGAGGGGCAACACGACGATCACCGCCCCAGCCTGTACGATTGGAAGCGGTGGGTATATTCCACCAACCACAAAGACATCGGCACGATGTACCTGATCTTCGCGATCTTCGCCGGTTTGATCGGCGGCGCGATGTCGGGCCTCATCCGCTGGGAATTGGCGGAGCCGGGCATTGGCGTGCTGACGCAGATGCCGTGGATCCATGACGTCGACGCCGCCAAGCACCATTACGATTCACTCGTGACCTATCACGGCCTGATCATGATCTTCTTCATGGTCATGCCGGCGATGATCGGCGGCTTCGGCAATTGGTTCGTGCCGCTGATGATCGGTGCGCCGGACATGGCGTTCCCGCGCATGAACA
>CAZZFE010000011.1:0-27215 GCA_964653495.1 uncultured Terricaulis sp.
GGAGGCCCGCGCCGGCCACGCCCGGACGGCGATGCTGTTTTCGCGAACCAACACGCTGCTGTCTGTGCCGATGCTGGTCGCCATGACCGGCGCGCAGACGCTGGGCTGACCCGGCGGGCCCGACTTAGTGGGCCGACCTGTCACGGGGCGGCGTCGCCGCGCCGGACCGACCTGAGTGGCATATGGCTTGCGGGCGGACCGGAGAGGTCCGCCCGCATTGCGTCGGGTTCCCTAATGTCATGGGCCGGGCCCCGAGGGCTCTCTCCCTCGGGGCTCTCCTTGGGGGCTCCCCCGAAAGAGATTCGGGTGGACATCCGTATGCGGCTGGACGAATTAGACCGATATCCCAAAGACTTGCCGGGAGTGGCGTCTGTGTTTCGCGGCCCTTTGACGCCGAAAAAGAAGAAGGCCGCCGACACGGACGCGAGCCCGGAAACCGCTGACGAACTCGTGCGCCGGGTCGACGAGGATCGCTGGCTGGCGGCCCGCTTCGCCGATGCGCCGGGTCGTGAACGCCTGAGCGCGCTCTATGCCTTCATCTACGAAGTGGCTCGCATTCCGGAGTCCGTGCGCGATCCCGCGCTGGGCGCCGTCCGGCTGCAATGGTGGCGTGAGGCCGTCGACGGCATCTACGCCGGACGCGGTGGCGCGGACGGCGACGTGGTGACAGGCCTTGCCGGCCTCGTGGAGTGGGCGAGCCTCGACCGCAGCCTCATCGACGGCTTCATAGACGCCCGTCAGAAGGATCTCGAGGAGCGTCCGTTCGAGCAGTGGCCCGAATTCGAGGCCTATGTGGACGACACCGCCGGCGCCGTGATCCGTCTCGCGGCGAAGGTCTGCGCGCCCGATCTGGTGCAGACGGGCCAGCATCTGGCCCTGTTCCGGAACGCTGGGCGCATCTGGGGGTATACGGGTCTCGTGCGCGCGCTGCCGGTCTGGAACGAGCGCCGCCGGACGTTTTTCCCGCAGAAGCTGCTCGACCACGTCCATCTGAGCAAGGAGACGCTGTTCTCCGGGGCCACGGTGCACGAGACGAGCGCGGCCTGCCGCGCCGTTCTGGAACGCGCCGTCTCCGCGCACCGCGAGGTCAGCCGGCTTTCGTGGGGCGCGCCGAAGGAGTTTTTCCCGGCTTACGGCTATGTCGCGCTCGTGCCGGACTACATGCGGGCGCTCGACCGGCCTTACGACGGCGTGGCCCGGGTGCCGCTGCTGCGCCGTCAGATCCGCCTACTGCTGGCCTCGGCCACCGGCAAGGTCTGAGCCCTATTCCGCCGCGACCCGCGCGGCTTCCCCCAGCCAGACTTCGATATCGGCGATCGCACGGCGCGCCATGACCTGCTTGCGCGCGCGACCCTTGTCGGCGCCCTTGAGGCGCTTGCCGTCCGCGTCGACCACGGGATCTTCCGCCAGCGGGGGGAAGAGGCCGAAATTCACATTCATGGGCTGGAAACTCCCCTTCTCGCCGGGGAGGTGGCCTGTGGTGACGTGCGCCAGAAGGGCGCCGAACGCCGTCGTGGCCGGGGGCGCCGGCAGGGGGGCTCCGAGCCGTTCTGCCGCCGCAAACCTTCCCGCGAGCAACCCGATGGCCGCGCTTTCGACATAGCCTTCCACGCCCGTGACCTGGCCGGCGAAGCGCAAGCGGGGGGCCGCCTTCATGCGCAGCGTTGCGTCGAGCAGCTTCGGCGAGTTGAGAAACGTGTTGCGGTGGATTCCGCCGAGCCGCGCGAACTGGGCATTCTGCAGGCCGGGGATCATGCGGAAGATCTCGGTCTGCGCGCCGTGTTTCAGCTTCGTCTGGAAGCCGACGATGTTGAACAGGGTGCCCAGCGCATTGTCCTGCCGCAGCTGCACGACCGCGTAGGGCCAGCGTCCCGTGCGCGGATCGTCGAGACCGACGGGCTTCATCGGCCCGAAGCGCAGCGTCTCGCGTCCGCGTTCGGCCATCACCTCAATGGGCAGGCAACCTTCGAAATAGGGGGTGTCCTTTTCCCAGTCGCGGAATTCGGTTTTCTCGCCCGCGAGAAGTGCATCGATGAAGGCGTTGTATTCGTCCTTGTTGAGCGGGCAGTTCACGTAGGCGGCGGTATCGCCGGCAGGGCCCGCCTTGTCGTAGCGCGACTGCTTCCACGCGACGGAGAAGTCGATCGTCTCGTGATGCACGATCGGCGCGAGCGCATCGAAGAAGGCAAGCTCCTCCTCCCCCGTCAGCGATTTCACGGCCTCTGCAAGCGCCGGCGACGTGAGGGGGCCCGTGGCGACGATGACGCTGTCCCAGTCCTCGGGCGGCAGCCCCGCGATTTCCTCGCGCGCAATCGTTATCAGGGGGTGAGCAGTCAGCGCCGCCGTCACCGCCGCCGAAAATCCGTCGCGATCCACCGCCAGCGCCGAGCCCGCCGGCACCTGATGCGCATCGCCCGCGCGCATGACCAGCGATCCCGCGCGCCGCATTTCCGCATGCAGCAGGCCGACGGCGTTGTTCTCCCAGTCGTCGGACCGGAAGGAGTTCGAACAGACGAGTTCGGCGAAGCTCTCGGTCTTGTGCGCCGGCGTCATGCGCACGGGCCGCATCTCGTGCAGCACCACGGGCACGCCGGCGTTGGCGAGGGCCCACGCGGCCTCCGAACCGGCGAGACCGCCGCCGATGACGTGGACGGGTTTGAGTGTCATGCCGTCTTGTTAGCCGCCGCCGTCCGGGGCGCAAGCGGGAGCGCCGGCAAGTGGCGGCAGGGCGCCCGACCCGCTAAGACGACGACCCGTTAAGACGACGGCCTGCGACGGAGACTGCGATGACGATGACCCCGGCTTCCTCGGGCAAGGTGCCGATCCTGGAGACCGTGCGCGAGGGCTTTGCGTTCATCGCCCGTGACTGGCGGGGGATCGTTCCGTTGGCGCTGATCGGCGCGGCGGCGCTGGCGCCGTTGCAGGTGTGGCAGCTGTCCGCGGGCGCGCGCGGAGACATGGGCGGCGTGATCGGGGCGTCGCTCCTGGCGGGTCTCGTGAACGTGCCGTTCCTGGCGGCCTACTTCCGGCGTGCTGTAAGCCGCGGCGAGGCGCCGCTGTCATTGCGCGCGGGCGCGGACGAGGCGAACCTCGCAGGCGCGACGGCGTCCGTGGCGTTCCTTGGGGTCATCGTCGCGACCATCGGCGCGCTGTTCATCGGCATGGCGCTCGCGGCGCTGCTGATGCGCTCGGGGATGGATGCGAACAGCCTTGAAAACGTCGCGCCGCAAGATGCGGCGGCGACGCTGAGCAAGGCGCTCGGCGCGGACGGCGTCCTGGTGTTCGTGGGGCTGCTCGCGGTGTTCGCCGCGTTCCTGCTGTGGCTGACCGCGCGGCTGGTTCTCGCCTATCCCGCCACCGTGGCGGAGAAGCGCATGCTCGTCTTCTCGACGTGGGGCTGGACGAAAGGTCATGCGCCGGCGCTCGTCGCGTGCCTTTTTCTGGTGACGGCGGGCGCGCTCATGCTGACATGGATCGCGGGCCAGCCCGTCGGCATGCTGATCGAGCTTGCGCTGGGGAAAGGCACGCTGGACACGGCGGGCACGCCGGCGAACTGGCTTTTTTCCTTCGCCAACGGCTTTCTCGCCAACGTGTTCTACCTGCCGGCCTATGCGGCGGCCGCGGCGTACCTCTATCGCGGCCTGCGTCCGCAGGTTTAGCGGTCAGCTCGCGGCGCGCTTCCTCTTCGGCTTCACATCCTCTGCGGGCGCTGCCTTCTTGGTCGCGACTTTCGCCGATGCTTTGGGGGCCGGTTTCTCAGCCGTCTTCACCGGCGCGCGGAGCGCGGCCTTGCGCTTTCTCTGCCGGTCCATCGCCTCGGCGAGATAGCGGCCGGTCCAGCTTTCCTTGATCTTCGCCACATCCTCCGGCGTGCCGCACGCGACGATCTTGCCGCCGCCGTCGCCGCCTTCGGGGCCGAGATCGAGAATCCAGTCGGCGGTCTTCACGACGTCGAGATTGTGCTCGATGACGACGACGGTGTTGCCGCTGTCGACGAGTTCGTGGAGCACGTCGAGCAGCCGGCGCGTGTCCTCGAAATGCAGCCCCGTCGTCGGTTCGTCGAGGATGTAGAGCGTGCGGCCCGTGGCGCGCTTCGACAGCTCCTTCGAAAGTTTCACGCGCTGCGCTTCACCGCCCGAAAGCGTCGTCGCCTGCTGGCCGACCTTGATGTAGTCGAGGCCGACGCGCGCGAGCGTCTCCATCTTGTCGCGGATGCCCGGCACCGCGTTGAACAGGCGGCCGGCTTCTTCCACCGTCATGTCGAGCACGTCGGCGATGGATTTGCCCTTGAACAGGATTTCCAGCGTCTCGCGGTTGTAGCGTTTGCCGCGGCAGGTATCGCAGGTGACGTACACGTCCGGCAGGAAGTGCATCTCGATCTTGATGACGCCGTCGCCCTGGCACGCCTCGCAGCGCCCGCCTTTCACGTTGAACGAGAAGCGCCCCGGGCCGTAGCCGCGCGCTTTCGCCTCGGGGAGCCCTGCAAACCAGTCGCGGATCGGCGTGAACGCGCCGGTATAGGTCGCGGGATTGGAACGCGGCGTGCGCCCGATGGGCGACTGGTCGATGTCGATGACCTTGTCGAAATTCTCCAGACCCTCGAGCGACTGGTGCGGCGCGGGTACGTCCGATGCGCCGTTGAGCCGCCGCGCGGCGGCCTTGTAGAGCGTCTCGATGGTGAGCGTGGATTTTCCCCCGCCCGACACGCCGGTGACGCAGGTGAACGTGCCGACCGGAATTTCCGCGGTGACGTTCTTCAGATTGTTGCCGGCGGCGCCGACGACCTTGAGGAACTTCTTCTGCTTCGCCGTGCGGCGCTTTTCGGGAATGCGGATTTCCTTCGACCCGCGCAGATAGGCGCCGGTGATGCTCTCTTCGGCGTCGAGAATCTCGTGCGGCTTGCCTTGCGCGATCACGCGACCGCCGTGAATGCCGGCGGCGGGGCCCATGTCGATGACGTGATCGGCGGTGAGGATGGCTTCCTCGTCGTGCTCCACCACGAGCACCGAATTGCCGAGATCGCGCAGGCGCTTCAGCGTTTCAAGCAGGCGGGTGTTGTCGCGTTGATGCAGGCCGATCGACGGTTCATCGAGCACGTACAGAACGCCCGTGAGGCCCGATCCGATCTGCGAGGCCAGCCGGATGCGCTGGCTCTCCCCTCCCGAGAGGGTGCCGGAAGAGCGCCCGAGCGAGAGATACTCTAGGCCCACATCGACGAGGAAGCGCAGGCGGTCGTTGATCTCCTTCAGGATCCGCGCCGCGATCTCCTTGTCCTTTTTCTTCAGCTTTGAATCGAGCGCGGCGAACCAGTCGCGCGCGTGACGGATCGAAAGCTCGGAGCCTTGAGAAATGTCGAAGCCGCCGACCTTTACCGAAAGCGCTTCCGGCTTCAGGCGCTTGCCATGGCAGACGGGGCACGGCGCGGCGGACTGGTAGCGGCCGAGTTCTTCGCGCACCCACGCGCTGTCGGTTTCCTTCCAGCGTCGTTGCAGGTTCGGGATGACGCCTTCGAAGGGCTTTTTCGTCTCGTAGCGGCGCAGCCCGTCGTCGTAGACGAAATTGATGATGTCCTTGGTGCCGTAGAGGATCGCTTTTTGCGCTTCCGCCGAAATCGTATGCCACGGCTTCTGCATGGGCGCCTTGAAGTGTTTGGCGAGCGCCATCAGCGTCTGCGTGTAGAGCGGCGATTGCCCGCGCGACCATGGCGCGATGGCGCCGTCCTGCAAGGTCTTGTCCTTGTCGGGCACCACCATGTCCGCATCGAACTCGAGCTTGTCGCCGAGACCGTCGCAGGTCGGGCACGCGCCCGCGGGATTGTTGAACGAAAAGAGCCGGGGCTCGATCTCCGGAATCGTGAAACCTGAGACGGGGCACGCGAATTTCGAGGAGAAGATGATGCGCTCGGCCTCGCCCTTCGCATCCTTCTTGTCGGCGTATTCCGCCACCGCGATGCCGTCGGCGAGACGCAGGGCCTGCTCGATGGAATCGGCGAGCCGCGTCTCCATGCCGGCTTTCACCGCGATGCGGTCCACGACGACGTCGATGTCGTGTTTCAGTTTCTTGTCCAGCGTCGGCGCATCTTCGAGTGTGTAGTATTCGCCGTCGATCTTGGCGCGCTGGAAGCCCTTCTTCAGAAGCTCGGCGAGTTCCTTTCTGTATTCGCCCTTGCGGTCGCGCACGATGGGCGCGAGCAGGAAGAGCCGCGTGCCTTCCGGAAGCGCCATGATCTGGTCGACCATCTGCGCGGGTTGCATCGCCTCGATGGGCAGGCCGGTGGCCGGCGAATAGGGCACGCCGACGCGCGCCCAGAGCAGGCGCATGTAGTCGTAGATCTCGGTGACGGTGCCGACCGTGGAGCGCGGATTGCGCGACGTGGTCTTCTGCTCGATCGAAATCGCCGGCGAGAGACCTTCGATGGAATCCACGTCCGGCTTTTGCATCAGTTCGAGGAACTGGCGCGCATAGGCGGAGAGACTCTCGACGTAGCGTCGCTGTCCCTCGGCGTAGATCGTGTCGAACGCGAGCGAGGATTTTCCCGAGCCGGAAAGCCCCGTGATCACCACGAGACGCCCGCGCGGAATGTCGATGTTCACGCCCTTGAGGTTGTGCTCGCGGGCGCCGCGCACGCGGATATGGGTGAGGCCGTCGGACATGGAGCGCCTTGCGGTTTTGCGGTTCTGGATCGCTGGGGGACGACCCCGTTAACTAGTGTTCGTGAGAGGGATGAGGAAGGGGGCGTCGTGGGCCTGCTGACATGATGGCGTGTGTTTTTCTTCCCCCGCCTGCGGGGGAAGTACCCGGCGCGAGCCGGGGGATGGGGGCGGGCTCTATCGTTCGACCTGTGCCCCCTCCGTCTCGCGGCTGACGCCGCGATCCACCTCCCCCGTTCCGCTACGCTCCATGGAGGAGGAAAGCGGGCCGCGACGCCTCGACCTCCCATCCTCGCTTTCTCCCATCCAGCGAGCGCGTTAACGTTCTTGACTGATTCCACGAGAAAGAACATAAGTGGAACAAAATCCCGCCGTCAACTTACGGCAGGGAGAGTTTTCGGAAGGGGTCCGGCCGTGTGCGCCGGGCCAGGTTCAAGGAGCGAAGAAGATGGCGGGCAGTCTCAACAAGGTGATCCTGATCGGCAATCTGGGGAAGGACCCGGAAATCCGCCGCATGGGATCGGGCGACCCCGTCGTCAATCTGAGCGTGGCGACGTCGGAAAGCTGGCGCGACAAGCAGACCGGCGAGCGCCGGGAGAAGACCGAATGGCATCGCGTGGTCATCTTCAACGACCAGATCGCCAAGGTCGCCGAGCAATACCTGAAGAAGGGCATGAAGGTGTACGTCGAGGGCCAGCTCCAGACCCGGAAGTGGACCGACAAGGACGGCGCCGAGAAGTATTCCACCGAAGTCGTGCTTCAGAAGTTCCGCGGCGAACTGCAGATGCTCGATGGCAAGGGCGAAGGCGGCGGCCGTAGCGAGTTCGGCGGCGGCTATGACGACGCGCCGGCCATGTCTGGCGGCGGCGGCAAGAAGCGCGTGGCGGAAGGCCCGCGCGAGAGTTTCAGCGCCGATCTCGACGACGAGATCCCATTCTAGGCGCGACGCCGCTTCGCGCGCGTCGACGCCAGCCGGCGCGCGCGGAAGCGGGAAAAAGTCGCGTACGGTTCCGGTGTCGATCGTCCCCCGCCTTGCGTCGGCGGGGGCTCCGCACTAGGGTCCGCCCCCTCGAAAACATGCCGCCTTAGCTCAGTTGGTTAGAGCACTGGTTTGTGGAACCAGGGGTCCCCGGTTCGAGCCCGGGAGGCGGTACCATTGTTTCGGAAGCTTCCCGCCAAACCTCGGCACGGCTAGGGTTTTCCTCCAGCGGAGGACCCCATGGCGCGCCAGCTTTCCGACCATTTCGCCCCCTCGACCGGCCCCAAGCGCGTCCTCGCCCTCGACGGCGGCGGCGTGAAGGGCGTGCTCTCTCTGGGCATGGCCAAGGCCGTGGAGACGGAACTGCGGCGTCGCTCGGGTGATCCAGGGCTCGTCCTGTCGGACTATTACGACCTCATCGGCGGCACCTCGACGGGCGCCATCGTCGCCACGGGCCTCGCGCTCGGGCTCACCGTCGACGCCATGATCGAGCTTTATCTGGGCCTTGGCCCCAAGGTGTTCGGCCGCCGTGTGGGGGACGGCAACTTTTTCCGGTCGAAATACGATCCCCGCGACCTGCGCGCCGCCCTCGAGCCGACGCTCGGGCGCCGCACGCTCGGCTCGCCGGACCTGAAGACCGGGCTCGCCGTGCACATGAAGCGCATCGACACCGGCTCGGCCTGGGTGCTCACCAACAACCCGTTAAATCCGTTCTACGAGATCGAGGACTCCGACAAGGGCACGGTCGCCAATCGCAAGTACCGCCTCATCGATCTCGTGATGGCGAGCGCGGCGGCGCCGACTTTCTTCGACGAGGTGGTCATCAACATCGCCCGCGACGACAAGGACCGCGTGATCCAGAAGGGTTATTTCGTCGACGGCGCGGTGGGCGCCAACAACAATCCCGGCATGCAGCTGCTGCTGCTCGCGCTCGTGCCGGCCTATGGCTTCAAGTGGCGCGGCGGCGCCGACAACCTGATGATGACCTCCATCGGCACGGGTCAGCGGCGTCCGGAGATCGATGGAAACAAGTTCCAGGGCATGGCGCCGGGCTTCCGCGGCATCCAGGCGTTGCGCTCGATGATCTACGACACGCAGATCCAGGGCGTGATGATGCTGCAGGCGCTGAGCGATCCGAAGCGTCCATGGCCCGTCAACTCTGAAGTCGGCGACATGGCCGGCGTCGTGCTCGGACAGGGGCCGTTGCTGGATTATCAACGCATCGATGTCATGCTCGACCGCAAGCCGAAGAAACAGCGCGGCCAGCCGCTCGCGCGGACCGCGCTGGAAGAGCTGATCGACCGTGACCTCACGGCGAAGGAGCTTCTCGGCGTCGATGAACTCGCGAACGGAACGCCGAAGAACATGAACCTCCTGCTCTATATCGGCCTTGCGGCAGGCAAACGGTTCGTGGACGCGACGTACCCCGATCCGCGATTCAACTTGCCCGGCTGGTCTGCGTGACGCGCCGGCTCGCCGTCGGCGTCACCGGCCACCGGCTGAACCAGCTGCCCGAGCCGGACCGGCCGCGGCTGGAGCGGGCGCTCGCGCGCGCGATGGATCGCATCGAGGCCGCCGCCATGGCCGCCGCGCGCCGGGAAGCGGTGCGTATGACGATGGTTTCGGCCCTCGCCGAGGGCACCGACCGCTTCGCCGCCCACGCCGCGCTCGCGCGCGACTGGCGGCTCGTGGCGCCTCTCCCCTTCCGGAAGGGGCGCTATCTGAAGGATTTCGAGACGCCGGAGTCGAAGGCCGAGTTTCGCGCGCTTCTCGCGCAGTCGACGCCGGTCGAGCCGGACGGGCGCGGCAGCTATCTTGCCGTCGGCATGATGATCCTCGAGCGCGCCGATGTGCTGATCGCGCTCTGGAACGGCGCGCCGCCGAAGGGGACGGGCGGCACCGCGGATGTCGCCGCGCGGGCGCTGCAGATGGGCAAGCCGGTGCTCTGGATTCCGGTCGAAGCGCGCAAGCCGCCGCGGCTCATCGCGCCCATGCGCGCGGCCCGGAAGGGCTCCTGGCGCGCGGCGTTCCACCGTAGCCTCGCCGCGGTGTTCCGGCCCGGCGCGCAACCTGAGGCGATGCGTCTCGCGGCGTGACGCCACGCTTGAGCCCCGTCTCCCGCGCGCGTAGACCGCGAGCCTCATGGTCTTTCCCGCACCTCGCCGCACCAGCGGCCCGCGCGTCGTCGTCGTCGGCGCGGGCGTCATCGGGTTGTGCTGCGCTCTGGAAATCACCCGCGGCGGGGGCGCCGTCACCGTCATCGAATCCGACGCGGCGCCCGCAAGGCTTCGCGTCGCGCCGCGCGCAGCGTCGCTTGCGGCGGCGGGCATGCTGGGCGCGTTTTCAGAGGCGCTGCATGAAGGGCCGGGAACTCACCGAAGGCTCAGCGATCTATGCTGGGAAGGGCTCAAGGCGTGGCGCGCGCTCGTTGTGTCCGATCCCGCGCTTGCGGGGTTCGTGACGTTCAATGGCGCACTCCTGCTCGCACACGATGACGCGGACGCCGCGCGCGTCAATCGCGCCGCCGATCGTGCGAAACGGCACGGCGCGCCGTACGAAATGTTCGACGGTTTGCCGCCCGGTCTCGATGCGCGCCTTTACGGCGCCAAGGTGAGGCTGTCGGTGCGGTTGCCGGGTGAAGGCGCGGTGGCGGTCGAGCCGACGCTGGCGCGCCTTGCGGAGACGGCGCTGGCGCTTGGCGCCTCGATCGTGCGCGAACGCGCTGTCGTCGAGGTCGTCGCGACGAACGGCCGGGTGAGCGGCGTACGTCTCGACGACGGCGGCGCGTTGCCGGCCGACGTTGTCGTCCTCGCCACGGGCGCGCTGGCGCCTGAATTGTTCGTGGCGGCGCATGGCGCGCTCCAGCGCCTGACGCCGGCCAAGGGCATGCTCGGCGGAGCGTTGGCGCCGACGGCGTTCGATCTGTCGGAAACGGTGCGCACGCCGAGGATCTACTTCGGGCGCGAAGGCGACCGGATTTTCTTCGGCGCGACGTCGGAGCCCGGTCGCGCCGATCTCGATGCGGATCCCGATGCGATCGCCGCTCTGCATCTTGAGGTGCGCCGCACTCTGCCCGGCGCGCGTTTCGATCTTGCAACCTCGGTCCTGTCGGTCGGCGTGCGCCCGCTGTCGCCGGACGGCGCGCCGCTGGTCGGGCGCGACGGGCTGGACGGGCTCATTGTGGCCGTCGGCCACGGGCGCAACGGCTGGCTTCTCGCGCCGGTGACCGGCGTGGCGGTGGCGGCGATCGCGTCAGGCGCCGATCCGGCGCCCGTCTGGCGTGATTTCACATCCGACCGCTTCGCCTGACGGTTTCGCGGGATCGGGCCGACTCGGTGCATGGCGGTGTCATGACCATCAACCCCGTCTCCATCCCGCAGGGCGTGCGCGAGGCGCTGCAGCGGGCGGCGGCTTCGACGGGCGTCGATTTCGGCATGCTCGCGGAGACCGCGCGCCGCGAGAGCGGCTTCAACGCCGGCGCAAAGGCGCCGACGTCCTCGGCGACGGGCCTCTTCCAGTTCATCGAGTCCACCTGGCTCGACATGGTGCGCAAGCACGGCGGCGCGCACGGCGTTGGCGGTCTCGCGGAGCGCATCGACATGGTGGGCGGACAGCCGCGCGTGCGCGATGCGCAGACGCGCAAGGCGATCCTCGACCTGCGTTTCGATCCCGAACTGAGCGCGCGCATGGCCGGCGAACTCGCGCGCGAGAATGCGGCGACGCTCGAAGACAATCTCGGTCGCAAACCGTCGGCGGGAGAATTGTACGCCGCGCACGTGCTAGGCCCCGGCGGCGCCACGCGCCTCATCGAAGCCGCCGGACGGGGCGCGCCGAATGCGGCGGCGCTGTTCCCGCGCGAGGCGGCGGCGAACAAGGGGCTCTTCTACACTGGCGGCGCGCCGCGGTCTGCCGCGCAACTGTTGGCGCGTCTCGACGTGGACGCCGCCGGAACAGTGGCGCCGGAGTCCGACGCGAACGGCGCCCGCTTCGTCATGAATCCCGAGCACGGACCGGCCATCGCCGCATTCTTCGACGCGCTGTTCGAAGCCGTCGCGCACGATCTCCTGACGCCCGACAGGCGGGCGCCGGACGACCCGCTGCGCGCGGCGGCCGCTTACGCGAAAGCCCAGCGCACCGACTAGATTCCCTCGCGCGCTGCGCCGCTCGCGATCATCTTCTCGATGTCGTCGCTGCTGTAGCCCGCTTGAGCGAGGACGTTGCGCGTGTGTTCGCCGGGACGCGGCGGGGGACCTTTCGGGCCATCGTCGGCGCCCGGAAAGCGCAGCGGCGATCCCGGCGCCTTCTTTGTCCCGCCGTCCGCCTGTGGAATGTCGACCACGCCCCCCGCCGCGATGAGCTGGGGATCGCGCGCCGCCTCGACCGCGGTCTGCGCAGGCGCCCATGCGAGGCTTTCCGCATCGAGGCGTTCGGCTATTTCGTCGAACGTCCATTTCGAAAACGCTTCATCGACAAGCGCGACGAGCGCGGGGCCGTTCTGCCGCCGGGCCCTGGAGCGCGTGAAGCGCTCATCGGCGATGAGGTGATCAAGCCCGAGCGCGCGGCAGATCGGCGCCCAGTCCGCCTCGCCCTGGCGCGGCACGAGTACGAACCATTTGCCGTCGCGCGACTGGAAGAAATTTCCCAACGGCTGGACTGACTGCGGACGCGGGCGGGTCGAGGCGATCTTTCCGAAGGCGTGCGTGATCGCCATGTCGGAGGCGAGCGCGTAGTTCGCTGCACGCAGGAGCGAGGCCTCCACGAGCCGCCCCTTGCCCGTGCGGCCGCGTTCGACGAGAGCGGCCAGCACGCCGGCGCATGTGGCCATGGAGGTGATGTGGTCGCCCATGCCGGTGCGGATCACGAACGGATCGACGCCCTTCGGCGCCATCAGCGTGGCCATGCCGGAGCGGGCCCAGAACGCCGAAACATCAAAGCCGGGGCGGTCGATGTCGGGACCTTCAAGGCCGTAGCCGGTGACGCTGGCGTAGACGAGGCGCGGGTTGAGGAGCTTCAGGTTTTCGTAGTCGAGGCCCGCGCGCGCAAGGCCCGCCGGACGCACATTGGTCAGGAACACGTCCGCTTCGGCAGCAAGCTTCTGGAGCGCGGACTTACCTTCCGGCGCCGCAGTGTCGAGAATGATCGAGCGTTTACCGCGGTTATCCATGTCGAAGACCGGGTTCTGCGCGGATTCCGCGCCGATGGACTCGAAGAACTTCCGGATCGGGTCGCCGCCGGGCGGCTCGACCTTGATGACCTCCGCGCCCCAGTCGGCCATCATGCCGCCGCAGCCGGGGGCGGCGATGTAGGTGGCGTATTCGACGACCTTTATGCCTTCGAGCATGGGGCGGGTTTCCTCGTTGCTTCTCTGGGAATGTCTTTCAAGCCTTCGTTAATGGTCTGGACCGAGGCTGCAACCGGAAGATTCGACAGGATCCTTCGAGGAACCCCATGACCGTCGTCACCATGCGCGCGCGCCTGACGGATACCGACATCCGCACCCTGATGAAGGGGCCGACGGAGGCTGACCGGGGCCAGGCGGCGCACAAGATCTGCCGCAGCATCGAGCAGGCCGACCTCACGCCCGAGGAACGCCTCCACGCCGAGGCGATCATGCGCCTGATGCTGGAAGACGCCGCGGTGCTCGTGCGCCGCGCGCTGGCGGTGGCGCTCAAGAACTCGCCGAAGCTGCCGCGCGACGTGGCGCTGACGCTGGCGCGGGACGTGGACTCCATCGCGCTGCCGATCCTGCAGGGGTCGCCCACGCTCTCCGATACCGATCTCATCGAGATCCTGCGCTCGGCGCCTCCGGCGCGTCAGGTGGCCATCGCCTCGCGCGAGCGGATTTCCGCCGCGGTGACCGGCGTGATCGCCGACTGCGGCGTGCCGGCGGCGGTGGAGCGCGCGCTCGCCAACGACAATGCACTGTTCGACGAGAACGGTCTCGCGAAGGCGATAGACAGGTTTGCGGATCGCCCGGCGATCGTCGAGACGATGATACACCGCAACACGCTGCCGATCGCGATCACCGAAAAACTCGTGTCGATGGTCACTGGCGAGATGTTCGATCACCTCGTCAATCACCATGCATTGCCGCCGCAGATGGCGATTGACCTGGCGTCCAGCGCGCGCGAACGCGTGACCGTCGATCTCATCGAACAGGCGATGCGTCAGACCGATCTCGCGCGCTTTGTCGGTCAACTGAATCTGCACGGCAGGCTGACGCCGTCGCTGATGATGCGGGCGCTTTGCCTCGGCTTCATGGAGTTTGTCGAGCATTCGCTCGCGGAGTTGTCGGGCCTACCGCATGCGCGCGCGTGGCTGATGATTCATGACGGCGGACCGCTTGGCCTGAAGGCGATTTTCGAGCGGGCGGGCCTGCCGAGCCGTCTTTTCCCGCCGTTCCGCGCGGCGGTTGACGTCTATCACCAGATCGATCGCAACACGTACGGCGCCGACGACAGGGATCGCTTCCGTTCGATCATGATCGAGCGGGTGCTGACTCTCTTCCAGAGCGTGCCGAAGGACGATCTCGACTATCTGCTCGAGAAGCTCGACGCGATCAGCGCCCGGCCGGACCGCGCGGCCTAGAAGCCGGGCGCGAAGGGGCCTTCGCCGCGGTCGAATCCGGCGGCGAGCAGGGCGCGCGCCCAGGTATGGTCACCCACGCCAACGGCGGTCACGACCAGACCGCACTCGCGCGCGGCGAACAGGCGGCGCGCCATGGGGCTCGTGTCGAGGCTGTCGCAGCCCAGGAAGGGATCGAGCCGGGAAGGGGCTGGAAGCAACAATTCTGTGAACAGCGAACGCGCACGCGCGCCGAGCGGCAGCGGGCAATCCGGATCAACGGCGAGCGCCACGCCGAAACCTCGCGCGCGCAACCGTTCGATGCCGGCGAGGGAGCGGCCGGCGAGTTCAGCCTCGCAGACCTCGATATCCACCGCGCGCGGCGAGATATCGGCGAGCTGGATCGCGGCGGCGAGGTCGCCGGCTGACGCAGCGTCGCCAAGATGTTCGAACGCCGGCGCGATCGAGATGGGCGAGGTATGGCCGGCTTCGCGCCAGGCCGTTCGCGCAACGGCAAGCGCCTCGACGATCCCGCCCTCGATGGTCCACTCGCGCAGTGCGCCGGCCGCCGTCACGCCCGTGCGCAGGTCGCGGCGCGGCCGGATGGTGACGCCGCGCGCGGTGCGGGGTTGTGGGCGGACGAAGGGAACGACGGTCATGCGGACGGCTTTCAGCCTGTTCAAACGAGTTCGCATTTGACCACGGCGGGCTTAAGAAACGGGAGAAGGAACACGGTAAAGAAATCCGCAAGGAATATTGGGAGACGTCAATGAGCGCGCCGAACATGGTGGCGGCGGCCACGATCCTGCTGGTGCGCGATGCGCCCGGGCTCGAAGTGCTGATGGTGGAGCGCCATCACCAGATCGACTTCGCATCGGGCGCGCTGGTGTTCCCGGGCGGCAAGGCGAGCGCTGGCGATTCAGACGCGCGCTGGATCGATCACTGCGACGGTCACGACAGCGATCCCGTGCAATGCGCGCTCAAGATCTGCGCCGTGCGCGAGGCGTTTGAGGAGTCCGGCGTGCTCCTGGCGCGACCCGTGCGCGAACGCGGAGTCGGTGCGCCGTTCGCGACGGCCGACCAGATTCTCGACATCGGCCTGCTGCGCGCCGCGATCGACAAGGGCGAGGCTTCGTTTCTCGACGCGCTGATCGAGCACGGCCTCGTGCTGGCGCTGGATGCGCTGAGCCCGTTCGCGCACTGGATCACGCCGGAAGGCATGCCCAAGCGTTTCGACACGTGGTTCTACATCGCGGAAACACCGCCGGATCAGGCTGCGGCTTGTGACGGTCGCGAGGCGGTCGACGCTGTCTGGATTTCGCCGGAAGAGGCCTTGAAGGCCGCGCGCGAAGGGCGACGCACGATCATTTTCCCGACCCGCCTGAATGTCGAGAGACTGGCTGAATCCGTCGCCGCGCATGGCGCCATCGAAGCCGCGCGCGCCCGCCGCATGATCACGGTCCTGCCCAAGATCGTCCGGGAGAACGGCGAGTTGATCCTCACGATCCCGGCCGAGGCCGGCTACTCCGTCACGCGCGAACCGCTGGAAGGCAACAGGCCCTAGCGGCCTGCGATCACACGGAAAACTGCTCGCGCAGCACGCGCTCATCGAGGGCGTGGCCCGGATCGAAGAGCATGGTGAGCGACACCTCGGAGTCCTCGCGCACCTCCACGCTCTCGACATCGCGCACTTCCGCGCTGTCGGCGGACGCGCTGACCGGTCGTCGCGTCGGCTCAAGCACTTCGAAACGCACCCGCGCGGTCTGCGGCAACAGCGCGCCGCGCCAGCGCCGCGGACGGAAGGCGCTGATCGGGGTAAGCGCGAGAAGGCGCGCGCCGATGGGCAGGATCGGGCCGTGCGCGGACAGGTTGTAAGCAGTGGAGCCCGCCGGCGTCGCCACCATCACCCCGTCGCAGGAGAGTTCAGCCATGCGTTCGGCGCCGTCGATCTGGATGCGGATGCGTGCGGTCTGGGCGGTCTGGCGCAACAGCGAGACTTCGTTGATGGCCCGTCGCTCCTCGACATGCCCCGACACCGTGCGCGCGCGCATGACCAGCGGCCGGATGCGGGCGGGTTCGGCGTTCGCAAGTCGCTCGGGCAGCCCCTCTTCGCGGTAGTCGTTCAGCAGGAAACCCACCGTGCCGCGGTGCATCCCGTAGACAGGCTTGCCGTCGGCCATCCGCGCCTTCAGCGCGTCGAGCATGTGGCCGTCGCCGCCCAGCGCGACGATGACGTCGGCGCTCGCCTCGCCCGCCTCGCCATAGGTGTGGCGCAGGCGGCGAAGCGCCTCCTGGGCTTCCGGACGGGGGCTCGCGGTGAAGTGAATGCGCATCGGACGGGAGGTTTGACTTAATCCGGGCCGTTCGTCACGCTTCGCGGTAAACATGACAAAAACGAAGGAGACGCAGAGATGTCAGGCATGGATGGTTCAACGGTCCCGACGCTGCGCGGCAAGGTCAGCGCGGAAGAGTGGAATGCGCGCGTGGATTGCGCGGCGCTCTACCGGCTGGTGGCGCTGTACGGGTGGGACGACATGATCTTCACCCACATTTCCATGCGCCTTCCAGGGCCTGAGCATCATTTCCTCATCAACCCCTATGGTTATTTCTTCGAGGAAATGACGGCGTCGAGCCTCGTGAAGGTCGACCTCGAAGGCAATAACATCGAGCCGACGCCCCATTTCATCAATCCGGCGGGCTTCACCATCCACTCCGCGATCCATGCGGCGCGGGAAGACGCGCGGGTGGTGATCCACGTCCACACCGATCAGGGCGTGGCGGTCTCGGCCCAGAAGCGCGGGCTCCTGCCGATCAGCCAGACGGCCATGCTGGTGGCCGGGGATCTCGCCTATCACGACTACGAAGGCGTCGCCCTAGACCTCGATGAGCGCGAACGGCTGGTGCACGACATCGGGACGAAGAACCTGCTGATGCTGCGCAACCACGGTACATTGGCGGTCGGCGAGACGCCCGCCGCCGCCTTCACGCGCATTTTCTTCCTCGAGCGGGCGTGCAAGATGCAGGTCTTGGCGCAAGCTGGTGGGGACCTGCTCGAATGCGGACAGGATCTGCGCGACAAGGTCGCGGGACAGGGCAATTTCGCGGCCTTCGTGGACAAGCTCGCTTGGCCGGGCCTGCGCCGGAAGCTCGACCGCGAACTGCCTGGTTACGACGCCTAGGCTTCGCCTTCGTCCTTGGCGCGCCGGGGGCTGCCCATGCCGGCGCCTGGGTCGCCCCGGACGGTGATCGCACGATCGTCGGCGCCGCCTATGGGGAAACCGAGGAAGCCTCCACCGTCGAGACGGTCCTCTTCATCGAGGCGCCGCTCAACGCCCGGGTGTCGGTGGTCGCCAACCACTGGAGCCAGACCGTGACGACCTTCGACGGGACCGACACCCGCAATGAATCCGTGCTGGCGGGAAAGGTCCGCGTATTGCGGGGCGACAGGTCGGTGGTCTCGGTCCAGGGCGGCGTGGTCTGGGACTCGCGCGCGGATGGAGACTGCGGCGAATGGGGCGGCGAGGCCCGGTTGCTGGCGGGGGCGGCATCCCGGGGCGGCAAGTATTTCGTCTCCGGCGAGCTCGGCGCCCGGGCGCAGGGAAACGACTGCATCCATGCCCGCTATGACCTGACCGTGGGCGTCAAGCCGCACCGGCGGTTGCTGGCGCTCGCGCAGGTGTTCGTGGACGACGACCTGACCTATGGCGAGACCTTGAAGACCCAGGTTTCGGCCGTGGTGTTCGAACGGAACGGCCGAGGCGTACAACTCGGCCTACGGATGCGTCTTGACGCAGGAGAATTCATCGAACCGACAATACTTTTGAGCTATTGGTCGCCGCTTCGACGCTGAACCGCGAACCTTTTCGTTTGCGGCGCAGCGAAAACTGGACGGCGGCGTCCAGCGGCCCCATACCACGGCCCACTACGGGTCATGAAGGCACGGCATGTCGGGAATTTTCAGGCGCTTCGGCTTCGCGGCGGTGGTCACCCTCGTGGTCGCGGCGATGGCGCTCGCGGTGGCGGGCAAGACCTTGTTCGGCAAGGCCGAAGTCGCGAGCGGTCCGACGTCGGCCGGCGCGCAGTCGGGGGCCGGCAAGGGTGCGAAGAAGGGCGGTGGCGATGCGCCGCTCGTCATCGCCGGAACGGTGACGCACCAGACCTTCTACGACTCCGTGCAGGCGATCGGCACGGCGCAGGCGCGAGAGTCCGTCACGGTCGCAGCCAAGGTGACCGACGTCATCAGCCGGATCCGGTTCGAGAGCGGCGACCGTGTCGCGCGCGGGCAGGTGCTGGTCGAGCTTTCGAACACCGAACAATCGGCCGATCTGGAGGAAGCGCGCGCGAGCCTTGAAGCCGCGCGCCGCGACTACGACAGGTTTCGGGAGCTTGGCGAAAAGGGTTTCGCGCCGGTGCAACGCGTCGAGGCCGCGCGCGCGGGTTTCGAGCAGGCGGAGGCGCGGGTTCGCGCCTTGCAGGCGCGGATCGCCGACCGCACGATCCGTGCGCCGTTCGCGGGCGTGATGGGCTTGCGCACCGCCAGCCCGGGGGCGCTGGTGCGACCGGGCGACGCTATCGGCACGCTCGACGACATTTCCGAGATCAAGCTCGACTTCGACGTATCCGAGAGCCAGTTCGCCGCCGTGCGCATCGGCTCGACCATCATCGCCACGACGCCGGCGCACCCCGGCATCACCTTCACGGGGCGTGTCGCCGACATCGACAGCCGCGTGAACACACTGTCGCGGACCGTACGCGCACGCGCGATCATTCCGAACCGCGGCGGCCAGCTGAAGCCGGGCATGCTGCTGTCGGTCGAGGCGAGATCCAATCCGCGTCAGGCGCTCGGCGCCCCGGAAATCGCCGTGGTCGAACGCGCGGACGGCGCCTACGTCTACGCGCTCGTGGAAAACGACGGTCGCCCAACGGCGGCTCTCACGCTCGTGAAGACAGGCAAGCGCTCGGCGGGGCTCATCGAAATTCTCGATGGCGTTGAGGCAGGCGCGCGGATCGTGGTCGAAGGCGTCCAGCGCGTGCGCCCCGACCAGCCTGTGCGGATCGATCAACGTCCGCAGGCGGCGCCTGTCGCGGCGGCGCCCGCTGTCAGCCGGGAGCCTACGCCCGCTCCTGTCTTGCGCCGGACCCAGGCGTCACAGGACGAGAATGCTCCACCGCCAGAAGCAACGCTTCGCGGCCGCGTCGACGAACCGGCGACGCCCCAGCCCAACGCCGGCGGCGCGCCCGGCGGTCAGCTGCCGCCAGCCCCGGCTGACTGACCGCAATGTCGATTTCCGATCTTTCGGTTCGCCGCCCCGTCCTTGCGGTCGTCTTCTGCCTTCTCGTCATCGTGTTCGGCGCGATCGCGTTCGCCTCGCTGCCTCTGCGCGAATTACCCGACGTCGACCGGCCCGTCGTCGGCATCGACGTGAGCTATCGCGGCGCCTCCGCGCAGGTCGTCGAGACCACCGTCGTGCGCATCATCGAGGATCAGCTTTCCGGCATCGAAGGCATCGACATGATCACGGCGACGAGCCGCGATGGTCGGGGAAACATCAATATCGAGTTCAAGCTCAGTCGCGATCTGGAGGATGCGGCCAACGATGTCCGCAACGCCATCGACCGCGCGCGGGGCCAGTTGCCTGCTGACATCGATGCCCCGGTGGTGTTCAAGCAGGACGCCGACGCCGATCCGATCATCTGGATCAACCTGCAATCGACAACTCTCGATCTCGTCGCGCTGACCGACTACGCCGAGCGCAACATCGTTGATCGTCTGTCGACGCTGCCGGGCGTGGCGAGCGTGCGGATCGGAGGTTCCCAGCGCAAGGCCTTGCGGGTCTGGGTGAACGCCGATGCGCTCGCCGCGCGCGGCCTTACCGTGACCGATATCGAAGACGCGCTGCGCACCCAGAACATCGAGACGCCTGCCGGTTACGTCGAGAGCGCCGAACGCGTCTACAACGTCAGGGCGGATCGGATATTCCAGTCTCCGGATGATTTCGCGCGCATGGCGGTGGGGCGACGCGACACGGGAGGCGCCGTGCGCCTTGGAGACGTCGCGCGCATCGAACTTGCGCCTGAGGAAACCCGTCGCATCTTTCGCGGCAACGGCGTGAACCAGATCGGCCTCGGCGTCGTGCGGCAGTCAAAATCCAATGCGCTGGATGTGGCGAAAGCGGTCCGCAAGGAGCTTTCCGCGATTCGCGCGAACCTGCCGGAAGGCGCCGACGCGGTGGTCGCGTTCGATACGACCGTCTTCATCGACAAGGCTATCCAGAAGGTCTGGGAAACGCTGGCGGAGGCGGTGGTCCTCGTCATTCTGGTGATTGTGCTGTTCCTGGGCTCGTTCCGCGCCGCGGCGATCCCGGCGGCGGTCATTCCAGTGTGTCTCGTTGGATCCTTTGCACTGCTGGCCGCGCTCGGCTTTTCCATCAACCTGCTCACGCTGCTCGCGCTCGTGCTGTCGATCGGCCTCGTGGTCGATGACTCCATCGTGGTGCTGGAAAACGTCCAGCGGCGTCTTGATCGCTACGGAGAGCCGCCCGCCGTCGCCGCCATGCGCGGGACGCGACAGGTGTTCTTTGCCGTTGTCGCCACCTCCGCGGTGTTGGTGGCGGTCTTTGCGCCGCTGCTTTTTGTCGGCGGCTACGTCGGACGCCTGTTCATCGAACTCGCCGTGACCGTCGCCGGCGTCGTCGTGATCTCGATGATCGCCTCGCTCACGCTGACGCCGATGATGTGCTCGAAGATGCTGCGGCCCATTGGCGACGGAACCGCGTTCGTTCGCGGCGTGAACGCCACGCTTGATGCGTTGCGCAGGAGTTATCGCGCCTCCCTGGACCTCGCGTTGCAAGCAAAGCCCGCGGTGTTCGCGCTGTTCGGAGTCGTATTGCTCGGCGGCTGGTTCGTAATGCAGCAGCTGCCGTCGGAACTGACCCGTCCGGAGGATCGCGGCAATCTGCTCGTGAGCATGCAGGCGCCGGAGGGATCGGGTTTCGAGTACACGACCCGGATCATGAAGGACATGGAAGACGTCCTTCTCGGCTACGTCGAGAGCAAGGAAGCAACGCGCGTCCTCGTGGTGGCGCCGGCTTTCGGCGATCAGGGCGCCAATCGCTTCAACTCCGGCCTCGGCCGCGTATTTCTCGCAGACTGGGATGAACGTTCGCGTAGCGGCGACGACATCATCGGTGAAATGAACCGCAAGATGGGAGAAATTCCCGGCGCGGTTGTGCGGGTCTCGATGCAAAACCCGCTCGCGGGCGGCGGAGGCGGCAGCGACGTGGCGCTCGTGCTGGGCGGCCTCGATTACCCCGACCTCGCCGATGTCGCCGACCGGGTTATCGCGAAGTCCCGGGATAATCCAAATCTCATCCGGCCACGCATGAACTACGAACCGACCAATCCGCGGGTTATCGTCGACATTGATCGTGAGCGGGCGGCGGCGCTTGGCGTGTCGGTGCAGCAGGTGGGGCGGACGCTCGAGGCCACGATGGGCGCGCGTCGCGTCAACACCATCACGGATCGCGGACGCGAATACTACGTTTACCTGCAAGCGGAGCGTTCCGATCGCTCCGACCTCAGCGATCTGGGCGACAAGTATGTCCGGTCCGACACGACAGGCGCGCTTGTGCCGTTGTCGTCGCTCGTCGCCTACAAGACCGTGGGTGAAACTGGCGAGCGTCGGCGCATCGACCGTTTGGCGGCGGTCACGATCTCGGCATCTCTCGCGCCCGGCTATGCCATGGGCGATGCGCTGGATTATCTGGAAGGCTCCGCGCGCGCGGAAATCGGCAAGCAGAACATTTCCGTCGGCTACCTGGGCGCGGCCAAGCAGTACAAGGACTCCACCGGCGCCATCGTCTTCGCTTTCGGCTTCGCGCTGCTGATCGTGTTTCTCGTTCTTGCGGCGCAATTCGAAAGCTTCGTCCACCCGCTGGTGATCATGCTGACGGTTCCGCTGGCTGTCGCGGGCGGCGTGCTCGGGCTTTTCCTGTTCGACAACTCGTTCAACATCTACAGCCAGATCGGCCTCATCATCCTCATTGCGCTTGCGGCGAAGAACGGCATCCTGCTCGTCGAGTTCGCCAACCAGCTGCGCGATGAGGGCCGCGACATCCGCGAGGCGATCCTGGAGGCGTCTGACCTTCGCTTGCGCCCGATCCTGATGACGTCGATCGCCACCGTCATCGGCGCCGTGCCGCTGATGCTGGCGCACGGGGCGGGGGCGGAGTCCCGCCAGACCATCGGCGTTGTGATCGTCTTCGGCGTGACGGTTGCGACCATGCTCACGCTTTTCGTGGTGCCGGTGTTCTACGACATTCTCGCGCGCTTCACGCGGTCGCCGGAAGCGGTCGCGCGTGAGATCGAGAAGTTCGAAACCGAGGAAGTCGCTGCACGCCAGCCTGCCGAATAGCCGCGCGCAGGCGGTTAATCCGCCGAATCCACCGCCATGTAGGCGATGAGATCGCGACGGTCCTCTTCCTTGCGGATGCCGGGGAAGATCATGTTGCTGGCTGCTATGACGGCGCGCGGATCAGCGACCCAGCGATCGAGCGTCGGGGCGTCCCAGACGATGGCGCTTGTCCTGATCGCCGCGGAGTAGCTACGAAAATCGCCGACGGCGCCCGCCGGTCGCCCCATGACGCCGTGCAGTCGGGGGCCCACACGGTTTGACTCGCCTGCGCCGATCGTGTGGCAAGCACGGCACTGGGCGAACACGCGCCTGCCGTTGGCGTAATCGCCGAGATTGTAGGGCGCGGGCAGCGCTGCGATGCGCGAGGCGATAACTTCAGCGGGCAACTCGGCGGGCTCTGCGTGCGCGGCGGCGGGGGCCGGTAATGCGGCGGCTGGCAAGGCCGCGTCCGGCGCTGGCGGCTGGCTGCAGGCGACGAGAGCAAGGATGGCCGCAAATGTGACCGGACGCATGGCGAACTCTCCGTCGGAAATTTTCCGCTGAAATGCACTTGAGCCCGCCCGCGATCAAGCGGCGCCAGTGTCGTGGACCATGCCGATCGTGCTCGCGGAAATCGCAATGTTGACGTCAGTCCCGCCCAAGAGCACCGCGCGTTGATCAGTGCTGACGGAATGAACGCCAGATCGCCTGGTCGAGCGGCTCCAGAAGATACTGCAGCGCCGTCCGCTTGCGCAGCGGCACCACCATCTCCGCCGGCATCCCTGCCTTCAGCGCGATGGCGGCCTCGCCGTTGACGCGTGCGATGCGCTCCAGTTCCTCTCGCGGGGCTTCCGCCTCGGCGAGGAAGTAGGCGACGCCGCTGCGCTCGTCGGTGAAACGATCCGCCGAAATGCGCATCACCGCGCCGTGGAGGATGGGCGTCGCGCGGCCGCTCAGGCCACTGAACCTTATTTCGGTGCGCATCCCGATCTTCAGATCGTCGGCGTCTTCCGGACGCACGCGCGCCTCGATCACGAGCGGCTGGTTTTCCGGCACGACGTCCATGATCCGCGCGCCCGGCGCGACGACGCCGCCGACCGTGTTTGCGGTCAGGCCGACGACTAGCCCCGAAGCGGGGGCGCGCACCCTGGTGCGTTCAAGTTGCGCGCGGAAAGCCTCAAGGCGCGGGCTGACGTCGGCAAGACGCATCTCGACATCGCGCAAGGATGCGGCCCGGTCCTCGGCCTTTTCTCCGACGATCGAAAGCGACTGCAGGCGGGTTTCGCCCATCGCCTCGCGGGTCTGGGCGATCGAGGCCACCATCTCCGCGCGGCGTCCGTCAATCTCGGCCTGCTGGCGCTCGAGCGCACGGATGCGCGGCAGCGGGACCAGTCCTTTTTCCGCAAGCGTTTTCAGCCCCGCGAGTTCATCGCCGATGAGTTCTGATTGCCGGTCCAGGCTGACGATCTGGTTGCGATATCCCTCGATGCGTGAGGTGAGCTGCTCGCGACGCTGACCGAGCACGCCCACCTGCGCGCCAAGCGAGCTGCGCCTTGTGTTCATTTCCCGCTGCTGGCGCGCGAGGATGGTTTCGGCGAGCGCGCGGTCTGAAGCCGGGAACGACGCCCACGATGCGGGGACAGGAATGGCGCGCTGTTCGGCGCTTTCCGCGAGCAGCCGCGCCCGCGTCGCATCCAGCTCGATGAACTGTCCGAACAGCGCCCGTTCCTGCGCCTGGATTTCGGTCGCGGCGAATTCGAGCAGGATCTGGTTTCGCGTGACGCGGTCGCCTTCCTTGACGTGCAACGCCGAAACCGTGCCGCCATCGCGGTGCTGCACAGCTTGCCGATAGCCGGAAACAACCACGACGCCGGGCGCCACGACGCCGGCGTCGAGTGGCGCGAACGCCGCCCACCCGCCAAACCCGAGAAAGAACAGGGCGCTGACGATTGCGCCGCGCCGGATGTCGCGAGTGGGGTCGTCGACGCCGGCTGGTTCGCGAGGCGGTGCGGCGGGAAACAGCGGTCTCAAGTTTCCGACCCCGCATTCGCGCCGGGGGCGCGCATCTTCTCCATGATGTCGGCGCGCGGACCGTATTCGACGACGCGTCCGTCCCGCAGGACGAGAATCTTGTCGGCCGCGCCCAGCACGCCAAGACGGTGCGCGACAATCAGGCTGGCCGCGCCGCGGGCCTTCGCATTGCGGAGCGCGCTGACGAGCGCGATCTCGCCTTCCGCGTCCAGGTGGGCGTTCGGTTCATCGAGAACGATGAGGACGGGGTCGCGAAAAAGCGCACGGGCGAGAGCGATGCGCTGGGCCTGTCCCGCCGAGAGGCCGGCGCCGCGGGCGCCAAGCACGGTGTCGTATCCCTCGGGCAGCCGCAGGATCATGTCGTGGGCGCCTGCCTGACGCGCGGCGGCGACGATGTCCGCAGACAGCGCTTCCGTCGGCGCGCCGGCCGATGAGGCAAAGCGCGAGATGTTGTCTGCGATCGTGCCGTCGAACAGGGAGACGTCCTGCGGCAGGTATCCGACGTGCCGCGCCAGGAGTTCGCTGTCCCAGTCCGCGATGTTGGCCCCGTCGAGCCGCACGATGCCGGACTGGCTCGGAATGGCGCCAGCAATCACGCGCGCGAGCGTGGTCTTGCCGGCGCCGCTTGGACCGACCACGCCGACGATATCGCCGGGCGCCATTTCGAAACTCACGCCCTGCAGCGCTGGTCTCTTGCCGTCGGGCGTCGTCATCACCAGCCGTTCGACCGCGAGCCTTCCAGACGGGGTCGGCAACGGCATGCGTTCGCGGGTTGGCGGGGCGGCGGCGAGAACGGCCTCCAGGTTTCGCCAGCTGGAGACGCCCTGGACGATGGCGCGCCATGAGCCGACGATCTGCTCCAGCGGCGCGAAAGCCCGCGCCGAGATGATCGACGCGGCGATCATGGCGCCGGGCGAGATCAGCTGTTTCACCGCAAGGATCGCGCCGAGCGCGAGGACCGCCGACTGCAGCACGAGACGCAACAGCTTGGTCCCGGCCCCGTATCCACTCTGGATGAAAGCGGACGTCGCCTGGGCTTCCAGCAGCGGGCGTCGACGCGCTTCGCTTCGATGTACGAGCGCTTCGCGCATGCCGAGCGCGCGCGCGGCCTCTGCGCCGGCGGAATCGGAGTCCTGTGCGGCGTACACCAGGGGCGCCTGCTCGACGATGCGCTTGATCGAGCGCTGCTGCGCGCGTTCGTTGAAGATCGCCGTGGTCGTGAGCGCGAGGCAACCGAACAGCGCCAGGGCGCCGATCGTCCAGTGCATCACGAAGCAGATGGCGACGAAGAACACCGCCCAGGGGGCGTCGAACACGCTCAGCGCGGGCGCGCCGACAAGCGCCTGACGCAACGTGTCGAGGTCGCGGAGCGCTTCCCGCGACCGCGCGCCCGAAACTCGCGGATCCTGCATCAGCGCTGCGCGCATCACGGTTGAGGAAATCTGCTTGTCGATCCGCAGTCCCGCGCGCGCGAGTATCCGTCCGCGCATCGCGTCGAGCCACGCCAGCGTGGCCAGAGATCCGACAAGCGCGATCGAGAGAAACGCCAGCGTCAGGAGCCCGCCGGTCATCAGGACGCGGTCGTAGATCTGCAGCATGAACAGGGAGGGCGCGAGGTAGAGGATGTTCACCAGCGCACTGAACGCAAACGCCGCCCACAGGTGCTCGCGGCACGCGAGGACCATCTGGCGCAGCGTGTCGCCGGCGCTAAGTCGCGGACCCACCATCCATCGCTCTTTCCGGCCCCGGACGGGCTCTGGGGGCTTTCCTAACAGCCCGGCGGCGTCCGGGCCAACCGGGCACGCGCAGCGGGCTAGGAATACGCGCCGCCTTTCGGGCAGGCATCAGAAAGGTTGAGCGGCGAAATCCCGCGCGGCGGCCATGACGGTTTCAAACATCTGGGCGGTGAGGCGGTTGGTCTGGGTGTTGTAGCGGCTGCAGTGATAGCTGGAGAACAGCCGGCGCCCGCCGGGCAGGTCCGCGACGGCCCCATGGGCGAATTTCGCCGCCGAGGGCTTCATGTCATGGGCGCGCAGCACGCTTTCGTGGGCGATGGCGCCGAGCGCCAGAACCGCCCGCAACTGCGGCAGGGCGGCCATGCGCGCGTTGAGGAAGGGCCGGCACGTGGCGATCTCCGCAGGCGTCGGCTTGTTTTCAGGGGGCGCACACCGCACGGCGTTGGTGATCATGGCGCCCCTGAGGGCGAGTCCGTCGGCCGGATCGGCGCGGTAGACGCCATCGGCGAGGCCGAGTTTCAGCAACGTGCCGTACAGGAGGTCTCCCGCGAAATCGCCGGTGAAGGGGCGTCCTGTCCGGTTCGCGCCGGTGCGACCGGGCGCGAGCCCCACAATCAGCAGCCGCGCCTCGGAATCCCCGAACGAGGGCGCGGGGCCGTTGAACCAGGCCGGCTCCAGGCGCTTGTTCTCGGCGCGGTAGGCGACCAGGCGCGGGCACTGCTTGCAGCCGCGCGGCGCCTCGGGGGGCATGTCCTGTCTCACCGGCCGTCGCCTTCGCCGCCGGAGCGATCTTCTTCATGGCGGGAGCGGTCCGATGCGGGCCGGGGCGGCCGCCCGATCAGGGAGGCGAGATCGGTCAGGTC
>CAZZFE010000011.1:27225-87230 GCA_964653495.1 uncultured Terricaulis sp.
GGCGCAGTTCGTCGGAGGCCATCGGCGGATTGGAGCGGACCGTGGACACCACGCTCACGCGCACGCCCTTGCGCTGGACCGCGGCTATGAGCGCCTTGAAGTCGCCGTCGCCGGAAAACAGCACCGCGTGATCGAGGTGCGCGGAAAGCTCCATCATGTCGACGGCGATCTCGACATCCATGTCGCCCTTGATCCGCCGGCGACCTGCGCTGTCCTGATATTCCTTGGCGGCCTTGGTCACGAGCGCGTAGCCATTATAGTCGAGCCAGTCGACCAGCGGACGGATCGGTGAAAAGTCCTGATCTTCCAGCAGGGCGGTGTAGTAGACGGCCCGGATCAGCCGCGTGCGGTCGCGAAACTCCGTGAGGAGTTTCTTGTAGTCCATGTCGAACTGCAGGGCGCGCGCGGCGGAGTAGAGATTGGCGCCGTCGATGAAGAGGGCGGTGCGGTCCTCGGGATACAGGATCTGGTCGAGAAGGTGGGCGGTCATTGCACGTGGGGATCCCTGACGGTCTGCCTGATACTGGACGCGCCCTCGTGGCGATCGGCACAAACCTGCCGTTCGAGGGACGCGCGGATGGCGCGCTCGTGGACGCGGCTCTCGATCGCCTGGCCGGGGAGGGACTGGGCGCCCTTCTGGTCTCGACGTACCGCGTCACCGAAGCGTGGCCCGACCCCGCCGACCCGCCCTTTACGAACGCCGTGGCCCTTCTGCACGCCCCCGGTCGGTCGGCGCAAGCCGTGCTCGACGTCCTGCTGCGCGTGGAAGGGGCGTTCGGACGCCGCCGGGGGGCGCCCAATGCGCCGCGCACCCTCGATCTGGACCTCCTGGATCTGGATGGGCAGGTCGTGGAGGCGCCGGGGTTGATCCTGCCCCATCCGGGCATCGCGCGCCGGCGTTTCGTGCTTGAGCCGCTGGCCGAGATTCGCCCGGACTGGCTCCACCCGATTCTCGGGCTGACAGCGGCTGAACTGCTCGGGCGGCTGTCCGACGCGCCCTGATGCAGCGCTGCCGGCGGGTCGTGCATTGATATTCGCCCGTTGGGCGGCTATTCTGATCATTCGCCTCACAAGAAGTCAGGAATTCCCGTTGGCCCGCGTCACCGTTGAAGATTGCGTCGACAAGATCCCGAACCGCTTCTCGCTGGTTCTGCTCGCGGCGCACCGCGCCCGGGCCATCTCCTCGGGCGGACATCCGCTCGTCGAGCGTGATCGCGACAAAGACCCTGTTGTCGCCCTCCGCGAGATCGCCGAGGAGGCCGTGACGCCGGACGAGGTCCGCGAGAGCCTCATATCGCTCTACCAGGAAGTCCAGCCAGCCGCGAAGGCCGAGGACGAGCAGGACCTCATCGCGCTCGCGGCTCCGGTCGAGACGAGCGAAGAGGAAGTCCTGAAGGCGCTCCAGCTGGAAGCCGAGGCGCAGCGCGACGAACGGTACTGATGCGATGCCCGGCGCGGACGGTTCGAGGCCTGACGCCGCCGTTCCAGCGCCGAAGCGCGCCCGGTATCTGCGCCAGTTCGAACTCGTCGAGCGCGTGCGTGCGTACGATCCCGAAGTCGACGAGGCGCTGATCAACCGCGCGTACGTGTACGCGACGGTCAAGCACGGCAGCCAGACGCGCCATTCCGGCGACCCCTACTTCGCCCATCCCATCGAAGTCGCCGGCATCCTGACCGAATACCGGCTCGACGCCTCCACGATCGTCGCGGGCCTGCTGCACGACACCATCGAAGACACCGAGGCGACGCGCGAAGAGATCGAAAAGCTGTTCGGCGCGCCGATCGCCGAACTCGTCGAGGGCGTCACCAAACTCTCCAAGCTTGAGGCGGTGGGGGAGCATGAAAAGCAGGCGGCAAACCTGCAGAAATTCATCCTCGCGATGTCGAAGGACGTCCGCGTGCTGCTCGTGAAGCTGGCGGACCGGCTGCACAACATGCGCACGATCAAGCATCATCCGAAACCGGAGAGCCGGCGGCGGATCGCGCTTGAAACGCTTGAGATCTACGCGCCGCTCGCGCGCCGCATCGGCATGGACCGGATGTCGAGCGAACTGGAGGATCTCGCATTCGCGGAGGCGTTCCCCGAGGCCGCCGCCGCCGTGCATGCGCGCCTTGAGGCGCTCAACGCCGTACGCGGGAACGCGGTCGCGCGCATTACGCAGGCCATCACCGAGACGTTCCAGACCGCCGGCATCTGCATGCGGATCTACGGCCGCCGCAAACAGCCCTACTCGATCTGGCGCAAGCTGCAGCGCAAGTCGGTGCAGTTTTCCGATCTCGCGGACATCTTCGCGTTTCGCGTCGTCGTGCCGGCATCTGACGACTGCTACCGCGCGCTGGGCCTGGTGCATCAGACATGGCGGTGCGTGCCGGTGCAATTCGAGGACTTCATCTCGAATCCGAAGCCGAACGGCTACCAGTCGATCCACACGACGGTCATCGGTCCTGGCAACGTGCGCGTCGAGATACAGATACGCACCGAGGAAATGGATGAGTTCGCTGAAGTCGGCGTGGCTGCGCACTGGCGCTACAAGAACGAACGCTACGGCTTTGACGCCGAGCGCGCGCGCCGCGAGGGTGTCGATCCGCGCGAGGCCGTGCGGTCACTGCTGGAGATCGCCGAGCACGGCGGGGATTCCGAGGAATTCCTCGAGCACGCCAAGCTCGATCTCTATCACGACCACGTTTTCGCATTCACGCCGAAGGGGCTTCTGATCGACCTGCCGCTTGGCGCCACGCCGCTCGATTTTGCCTACGCCGTGCACTCCGATGTTGGCGATACCTGCGTCGGGGCGCGGATCAATGGCGAGGAAAAGCCCCTGCGCACGCAGCTGCAGAACGGTGACACGGTGGAGGTGATCTGCGCGGAGGAGCCGGCGCCCGTGCCGGGGTGGGCGTCGCTTACCAAGACAGGCCGTGCCAAGAGCGCGCAGCGGCGCCTCGAACGTCAGCAACGGCAGGATGAGTTCGTGCGCCTCGGCCGCGACCTCGTTTCGCACGCGCTGCATCGCTACGGCTATGACCTCGCCGACACGACCCTCGAGGAAGCGGCGCAGCGGCTGAACCAGCCGAGCGTGCAGGAACTGTTCGCCGTGGTGGGCGAGGGCGCGGTAAAACCGGAAGACGTCTGCCTCGCGGCGTTCCCCGCGCTCGCGACGCGCATCAAGCAGGAGACCTCCCGGTCCCCCATCAACCCCCAGAAGGCGCGGCTCTATGTGCGTGGCAGCGGCCTGACGCCCGGCGTCACGATGCACTTCGCCGAATGCTGTTCGCCGATCCCCGGCGACCGGATCGTTGGCGTGCACGAACCCGGCATGGGCATCGTCGTCCACACCATCGACTGCGAGCGGCTGGAGGCGCTTGAGACCGAGGACCGCGAGTGGCTCGATCTCGACTGGACGGAAAATGCGCGCGCGCACGCGCTGGCGGTGGGCCGCATCCGCGCGACCGTCGAAAACGGACGCGGCGTTCTGGCGACGCTCGCGCGCATCATTTCCGAAAACGAAGGCGACATCCTGAACATCCGGACCGTGAAGCGGGAGCGCGACTTCTTCGATCTCATGTTTGATATTGAAGTCGCCGACACGCGCCGTCTTACGCACATTCTCGCCGCCATGCGTGCATCGAAGGCCGTGCGCGAAGCGGAGCGCGTCAGGGGCTGACCGCGGCCTGCCGACAGGTGCGGACGCGCAGGCCCGCCGGGAGTTGCGTCAAAGTATTCCCGCAGGCGGTGCGCAATTGCGCGGCCGTCAGGCCGCGCGCGGTCGAAAGATTGGCCCCCGACAGCGTTGCGTTGGCAAGATCGGCGCCCTGCATGTCCGCGCGCGTGAAATCGGCGCCGTCGAGGCGCGCGTAGACCATCGACGCGCCTCGCAGGTCGGCGCGCAGGAATGTCGCGTTCATCGCCTTGGCGCCGGCGAACGATGCCCCGCGCATGCGGGCTTGCGTGAAATCCGCGCCGGGCATTTCCGCGTTGCCCAAGTCGGCGTCATTGAGCTGCGCGCGAACGCCGTTGACGTTCGTCATCACCGCGCCGGCGAAGGTCGCGCCATCGCATCGCGCGTCGGTGAGCGAGGCGCCCGTCAGATTGGCCAGCGTGAAATCCGCCTTGATGAAGGTGGAGCCTGCGCCGTTCATGCGTACGAGAAAGGCGCGGATGAACCGCGCGCCGCTGAAATCTCCCCTCTCGATTCGCACCCCCGGCAGCGCGCGGTTGGAGAGGTCGCAGCCCTGGCATACGCCGCCGAAGCGCTGCTCGCGCCCCACCGGCGTCGGTCTTGGCGGCGCATTCGCGCCACTCTGACCGAACGCCGGCGCAGCGCTCAGGACGAGCGTCGCGGCGAGCATTGCGGTGCGAAGAATCCCGGACATCGATCTGGCGGTAGACCTGACTCCAGGGCGGGCGAAGTGAATTGTCGGTAAACGGGTATGCGGGCTGCACTTCGCGCGATTCAGTTGAAGAATGGACACAGTCGCGCGCGTGACGCCGGCTCGGTCACCAGGCGATTCGCCAGACGGGCGTGCGCCTGACGCGCGCCTCAAACGCCGGCGGCGGGCGTGCTTGACGCCTCTTGCCCGAGCTAGGCGTGTTTCACCTTCCAACCGCAGGCCGCGCAGGAGAGGACGCCGCCGATCGCCCGGGCGACGGTGAAGTGGCCGCACTCGGGGCAGGGGTCCTTCTCGTAGGCATCCGGCGTCGAGGCCGGTTTCGTTTCCGCCGCCGTTTCGATCGGGCGGCGCGCCCCGCCGCGGGGCGCCAGCACGACGAGGTTGTCCGGCGCCTGCCCGCGCGCAAAGCCCCGCGACATCAGCCGGATCGCGGCCTCCGCATCGACCGCCATGGCGCCGATGCCGTCGCCGCGCGCCGCGAACGGATCGACATGCGCGAGGTCGCCGCGGTCGAGATAGGACACGGCAAGCTCGCGGAACACATAGTCGAGGATAGATGTCGCGTGCCGGATGCTGTCGTTGCCCTTCACTTCGCCCGCCGGCTCGAATCGCGTGAACACGAAGGCGTCGACGAACTCTTCCAGCGGCACGCCGTACTGCAGCCCGATCGAGATCGCGATGGCGAAGTTGTTCATCAGCGAGCGGAAGGCGGCGCCTTCCTTGTGCATGTCGATGAAGATCTCGCCGAGCGCGCCGTCGTCGTATTCGCCGGTGTGCAGATAGACCTTGTGACCGCCGACGCTCGACTTCTGGATATAGCCCTTGCGCCTGTCCGGCAGGCGGCGGCGCGCGCCCATGTCCGGCGTGCCGTGATCGGCGATGTGTTCCGCCACGCGCTCGCGCAGGGTCTCGATCACCGCGGTTTCGGCCGGTGGCGCGACGGCTTCCTCTTCATACTCCGGCAACGCAAGCGGGGCAGAGGGCCCGGCGAGGAATACGAGGCTCGTGGCGCCGGCCGAAGCCGCGCGTACGGCGAGCGCATCGATGTCGCCGCGTTCCGGCAGCCGCAGCGCGAGTGCGTCGCTTGCAAACGGCGCAAGCGCCGCCGCCATCGCGATGCGCGCCTCTGCGTCGATCGCCTGGCTGTCGGCGAAAATTCCGCGGTGCGCGGGCAATAGCCCGGGCGCGCTGGAAATCTCGCCGGCGCCCTGCGCCCAGGCGTCGGCGGCGGTCGCGTACGCGTCGCTGAAACCGAGCGTGCGCAGCAGGTCGCCGCGCCGGCCGGCGGCGACATCTTCCGGCAACCCGAAGGTCTCGCGCAGCACGTCGGCGCCGATGACGGCTGGATGTATGGCCGCGCGGACGGGGAAGCCGTCGCGGACGGCGGCGTCGATCGCCTCCAGGCTTGAATCCGGCAAGCCCTTGCGCGCGAGCGTTTCCAGGCTGATTGCCGGAGCGCTTTCGAGCGTGCGCCGTCCCTCGGCATGCGCGGCGATGTCGATGATGTCGCCGGGCGCGTAGCCGAGGGCGCGCAGACCGTCGATGACGGGCCCGACGACCCGGCGTCCGATGCCGCCATCGCCGCGCGGCCGGAACGGCGCGATTTCGCCGAGCGGCTCGCATCCGCCGTCGATGTCCATGCGCGCCGACGGCGCGAAGGCGATCCGCTGCGCATGGCGCATCGGGGTATCGGTTTCGATCGCGCGCCACAGTTCGCCGCCGCGACTCGCAGCGGCGCGGAACATCGCTGTCGCCGTGACGCGTCCCGCCGCAGCCCGCGCCGCGCTGAGCGCATCGCCGCGTTCACGCCTGGCGCAGGGGCCGAGCTTTTCCGCCAGTTGCGCACTGGTTGTCACCGCGGCGGCGCTCGTGAGCGATGCAATCGCGGCGCCGGCGGCGCGTCCGTCGTCGCTGTCGTACGCGAGTCCGCTCGACATCAGCAGCGTGGACAGGCCTTCGATGCGGATGGCGATCGCGCGCGTCGCGGCGGCGCCGTCGCCGATGGATTCGGACGGCGGCAAGCTCGCCCAGTGCGCGGCTTCCAGCGCGATCACCACGTCCGCGACTGCAGCTTCGAGCCCGATGACGTCGATCGCATCGCCATCAAGGAACGCCGAGACGTCGAGGCCCGCAGCGACGCAGGCGCCTGCGCCCTCGAACGTGCACGCGCTTTCGGAATCGATCGCCAGGCGCGCGCGCAGCAATGCACCTTCAACGTCGAACCGGGTCGAGACCCTCGCGCCGCGCGCGAAGCGCTCGATGTCGGCGGCCAGCGCGCCCGCATAGAGCTGCGCGTTGGCGCCGGCGAGCGCGGCGGCGATGTCGGCGTCAAGCGCGCCGTCGCGTCGCGCCGCCGCTGCTTCCCTGAGCGCGGAAGGGCCGCCGCGTGCGGCTGCAATCGCGCCGAGGCTCGCGTCGATCCGGCGGGCGCCGGCAGCGGCTGCGGCCGCCAGGCGCGGTCGGTCGGCCGCGATGGCGGTCAGCGTCTCGTCGCCGGGCGCGATCCGCACCGCGTCGCTCTCACGGCCCAGCAGGCGCGACAGCGCGTCGATGGCGTCCATCGCGTCCGGCGAGGGCGCGCCGCGGATCGCCAGCCGCGCGCCGGCGGCCAGCACCCGCTGGACAGATGAAATCGCGTCGGCCTCGCTCGCTCCCCGGCCCGCAGACTGCGCGGGCCAGTCGATGCAACAGGCGGAATAGGCGGCCGAAGCGCCTGCGCCGAGCGCCGCGCGAATCAGCGGGCGCTCCAGACGCAGCGTGTCGGAGGCGACCAGCAGCGCCAGCCGGTCGGCGAACGCCTCCTCATCCGCGGCTTCGATCGCGTCGGCCGCAACCGCCCAGCCGGCGATCCGCTCCGAGACCATCTCGACGCCGTCGCGAATGCTCAGCTGTCCATGCGCGCCAAGGGCCAGACCGCTTTCGAGCGCGGCGGCGACCGCCTGATCGCTCCACCGTTCCGGCGCCAGGATCTCGATCGTTTCGCCGTCATCCCACGACTCGATGTCCCGCCGCCGCCAGCCGAGTTGATCGATCGCCTTCGCCATAGTCGCCTCCAGGATGGCCAAGGCTAATCGCAGCCGCGCTGCGCATCAACATCTGGTGTTTTCATTTCGGTGGACAAACAAAATGTGGACGAATTGGCCGCTGGACCACGCATTCGCTCTCGGCCATATTGCGCCGCGTCATCAACCGGAACGGCGGGCTCGACCTTGTTTATCAAGCGCATATTCACGTGGTGGAACGGCGCCACGTTCGGAGCGCTGTACGATATCGGCCGCCGCGGCGCCGCGGTCGGCCAGGACGAGCAGGGCAATCGCTACTTCGAGGAAAAGCGGGCGAGCTCTGACGGGCGCAGACGGCGCTGGGTGATCTATGCGGGGCTCGCCGAACCCTCCCAGGTCCCGCCCGACTGGCACGGTTGGCTGCACTATTCGTTCGATGAGCCGCCGACGACGGCGCCCCTGCCGCGCAAGGCCTGGGAGAAACCGCACGTTCCGAATCTCACCGGCACGCCGGGCGCCTACCGTCCGAAGGGCAGCCTCGCCCGTTCGGGTGATCGGGCGAAGGCCACCGGCGACTACGAAGCGTGGAGCCCCGAATGAGCGCGTTCAAGGAACAGGCCGCCGAAACCATTCTCGGCGCGATCGTCGCATTCGTCGCGATCGGTTTTCTCGTGTTCGCCGTGACCCGCGCGGGCGCCGGCGAGGCGGCGGGCGGCTATCCGCTGGTGGCGCGCTTCAACCGGGTCGACGGCGTGAACGTGGGCGCGGACGTGCGCCTCAGCGGCGTAAAGGTCGGCACGGTCAGCGCCGTGGGCATCGACCCGACCACATATCTCGCGAAACTCACGCTGTCGGTCGACAGGACCGTCAAACTTCCGGACGATTCCTCCGCGAGAGTGGCCTCCGACGGATTGCTCGGCGGCGCCTATGTGGCGCTGGAGCCGGGCGGATCGGCGGAGATGCTGGCCTCGGGCGGCGAGATCGCAAACACGACGGGGACGGTCGATCTCCTGTCGTTGCTTGCGGCGGCGGCGAGCGGTGCGGGCAAGTCCCAGGAACAGGAAACGCAGCCTTGAAAAAACTGATCGTGTCGCTCGCGGTGATGGCGTCGATCGCCACGCCTGCGTTCGCCGCTCCCGGCGCCGTGCTGCGCGGTCTCGACAAGATCAGCGGACAGGCGCGTGATTTCACCGCGCCGATCGGGCGGCCCGTGCGGTTCGGGACGCTGGAGATCACCGTGCGGTCCTGCCAGAAGGCGCCGCCGGAAGAACCGCCGGAAGTTTCAGTCTACCTCGAAGTCGTCGATCATCCGGTGCCCCGTCGCAAGGACGAACCCGCGCCGGAAAAGCCCGTCATGGCGGGCTGGATCTTCGCGTCGAGTCCCTCGCTCAACGCGCTCGAACACCCGACTTACGACGTCTGGGCGATCGACTGCAGGAGCTGAGCGCCGCTCACGCCGTCGGGCATTCTTGAGAAGTCGCCGTTCACGTCGAGCGCCGCGGCCAGTCGTTTTCGGAACGCGGCCCGCGTCATGGTCACGGCGCCGAACTGGGCGAGATGCTCGGTCTGGAACTGGGCGTCCAGCAGCCTGAAGCCGCCGACGATCAGCCGCGCCACGAGGGCTGCTAGCGCAATCTTGCTGGCGTCCGTGGCGCGCGAAAACATGCTCTCGCCGAAGAACGCAGCCCCGAGCGAGACGCCGTAAAGTCCCCCGACGAGATCGTCTCCGGCCCAGCACTCGATGCTGTGGGCGTTTCCGCGCGCATGCAGCGCCGTATAGAGGCGCAGGATGTCGTCGTTGATCCAGGTTTCCGTGCGTCCCGGCGCAGGTTCGGCGCACAGGCGCATCACCTCGCCGAAGGCCTGATCATGCGTGATGCGGAACGGTTCGCGACGGATCGTGCGCGCCAGCCGCGATGGCACGTGAAATCCCGCGAGCGGGATGACGCCGCGCTCCTTCGGGTCGACCAGGAACAGGCTGTCGCTGTCGCGCGTCTCCGCCATCGGGAACACGCCGCGTCGGTAGCAGTCGAGCAGTTCGTCCGGGCCGAGGCGGATCTTCATGTGCGGGCGCCCTTGCGCGCCCGAATATCACGCATCCGGCGCGTTCGCCTGCAGGAACTTCTCGAGCCAGTGGATGTGATAGTCGCCGTTTGCGATGTCGGGCTGCACCGCCAGGCGCTGGAACAGCGGAATGGTCGTCTGGATGCCGGTGATGACCATCTCATCGAGCGCGCGGCGCAGGCGCATCAGACACTCCGTGCGATCGCGGCCGTGAACGATGAGCTTGCCGATGAGCGAGTCGTAATAGGGCGGGATCGAATAGCCCGCGTAGATCGCGGAATCGAGCCGCACGCCCAGCCCGCCCGGCGCGTGATAGTCGACGATCTTGCCCGGCGAAGGCGCAAACGTCTGCGGGTTTTCCGCGTTCACCCGGCACTCGATGGCATGGCCTTCGAACACGATGTCCTTCTGCTTGAACGACATCGGCAGACCGTCGGCGATGCGGATCTGTTCGCGCACGAGATCGATGCCGGTGATCATCTCGGTGACGGGATGTTCGACCTGCAGGCGCGTGTTCATTTCGATGAAGTAGAATTCGCCGCCCTCGTAGAGGTACTCGACGGTGCCGACGCCGAGATAGCCGAGCGTCTTGATGGCCTTGGCGGTGATGTCGCCGATGCGGGCGCGTTCCTCGGGGTTGAGCGCAGGCGAGGGCGCCTCTTCGAGCACCTTCTGGTGACGACGTTGCAGCGAGCAATCCCGTTCGCCCAGATGCACCACGTTGCCGTGACTGTCGGCGACGACCTGGATCTCGATGTGGCGCGGCTTTTCGAGATATTTCTCGATGTAGACGGCGTCGTCGCCGAACGCGGCGCGCGCTTCCGCGCGGGCGGTGGAAAGGGCTTCGGAGAGCTGGTCGGCGCTGCGCGCGACCTTCATGCCGCGACCGCCGCCGCCGGCGGCCGCCTTGATCAGCACCGGAAAGCCGATCCGCTTGGCGACCTTCAGCGCTTCGGTATCGCTGGTCACGCCGCCATCGGAGCCCGGCACCACCGGAATGCCGGCGTCGGCCGCCGCTTTTTTCGCGGCGATCTTGTCGCCCATCAGACGGATGTGCTCGGGCTTCGGCCCGATGAAGACGAGCGGCTTGCCGTCGACCTTCGTCTTGCCGACGAACTCGGCGAACTTCGCATTTTCCGAAAGAAATCCGTAGCCCGGGTGGATCGCCTGCGCGCCGGTGATCTCGGCGGCGGTGATGATCGACGGGATGTGCAGGTAGCTCTTCGCCGCCGAAGGCGGGCCGATGCACACGCTCTCGTCGGCAAGGCGCACGTGCATGGCGGTGGCGTCGGCGGTGCTGTGCACGGCGACGGTCGCGATGCCCATTTCCTTGCAGGCGCGATGGATCCTGAGGGCGATTTCGCCGCGATTGGCGATGAGAATTTTTTCGAACATCGCGCTATGCCGCTCCTATTCGAGAAGCAGCAGCGGCTGGCCGAATTCGACCGGCTGGCCGTCGCCGATGATGATCTCGACGATCTTGCCGGCGCGGGGCGCGATGATCGGGTTGAACGTCTTCATCGCTTCCACGATCAGCAGCGTCTGTCCCTCGGTCACCGTGTCGCCGACCTTGATGAACACGTTCGCGCCGGGTTCGGGCGACAGGTAGGCCGTGCCCACCATCGGCGATGTCACGGCGCGCGCATCGGAGCGGTGATCCTTCGCCGCCGCCGGCGCTTCAGCGACCGGCGCGGCGGGCGCGGCAACCGGCGCCGGCGCGTAGGCGACGGGCGCCGGTGCGGCCGCGACTGTCGTCATGCGCGCCAGGCGCAGGCGCAGTTCGCCATGCTCGACCTCGATTTCCGTCAGGCCCTGCTCGGACAGCACCTTCGCGAGTTCGCGAACCAGCTCCGCATCGATGCCGCTCGACGCCTTCTTGTCATTCATGGATTTCGGTCTCCCTTTCACGGCGCCGGATCGGCGGCCAGCCGCGCAGCCGCTTCGACGGCCAGGACATAACTCGTCAGCCCGAAACCGGAGATCACGCCTTTCGCAACGGCCGAGATGGTCGACACGTGCCGGAAAGGCTCGCGCGACGCCGGGTTGCTGAGGTGAGTCTCGATCACGGGGATTTCCAGGCTCTTGATCGCATCATGAAGAGCGATCGAGGTGTGTGTGTAGGCGCCGGCGTTGAGCACGACCGCGCACGCCTTGTCGCGTGCTTCGTGCAGCCAATCAACCAACTGGCCCTCGCCGTTGGTCTGGCGGAAAATGATCGTCTTTCCAAGGGCCTTCGCCCGCTCGACGCATGCGGCTTCGATGTCATTCAGGGTGTCGCGGCCGTAAACCTCCGGCTCGCGGGATCCGAGCAGATTCAGATTGGGGCCGTTGAGGACGTAGATGGGCTTCGGGCCTGGCTGGCTGGTCATATGGCGCTCTTGATCGCAGGCGAAAGGGGCCGTTGCGTCGCCGCCCGGGCCCCCCTATGTCGGGCGCGATAGGAGGCGAGTTTGCAGGTCACGGTCAACGGGGAAGTTCGAGATACCGCGGCGGGCGAGACGCTTGCGGCGCTGCTCGCGTCCCTGGGGATAGACCGGCGCAAGGTCGCCGTGGAGCGCAATCGCGAAATCGTGCCGAAGAGCGCCTTCGAGGGCGTGGTCCTCGCGCCGGGCGACCGGCTTGAAATCGTGCAGTTCGTCGGGGGCGGATAGGTGAACACGACAGCAACCCCGTCGCCCGAGGCGCCGCAGGACCAGCCGCTCGTCATCGCCGGGCGCACGTTCCGCTCCCGGCTGATCGTCGGCACCGGCAAGTACAAGTCCTACGCGGAAAACGCCGCCGCGCTTGAAGCAAGCGGGGCCGACATCGTGACGGTGGCCTTGCGCCGGGTGAACCTCAGCGATCCCGCCCAGCCGCGCCTCGTCGACTTCATCGATCCCAGACAGTTCACTTACCTGCCAAACACCGCCGGCTGTTTCACCGCCGATGACGCCGTGCGCACGTTGCGTCTGGCGCGCGAGGCGGGCGGGTGGTCGCTGGTGAAACTCGAAGTGCTGTCGGACCAGCGCACGCTTTACCCGGACATGACCGAGACGCTCGCCGCGGCGAAGGCGCTGATCGCCGACGGATTCGAGGTGATGGTCTACTGCTCCGACGATCCGGTGTTCGCGAAGAAGCTGGAGGACGCAGGGTGCGTGGCGATCATGCCGCTGGGCTCGCTGATCGGCTCGGGCCTCGGCATCCAGAACCCGGTGAACATCCGCCTCATCGTCGAGCAGACGCGCGTGCCGGTCATTGTCGACGCAGGCGTCGGCACTGCTTCCGACGCGGCGATCGCCATGGAACTCGGCTGCGACGGCGTGCTGATGAACACCGCGATCGCGGAAGCGCGCGATCCGATCCGCATGGCGCGCGCGATGAAGCACGCGGTGATTGCGGGGCGTGAAGCCTACTTGGCGGGACGGATGGGCAAGAAGCGCTACGCCGATCCGTCCTCGCCGCTCGCGGGTTTGATCTGAACGATGGCCGCGACGCTGTACCGTCGACTAGAAGTCTGGCGACGCCATGACGCTAGCACCGGGATTAGGTACACTTGCATCGAGGACGTTCGTGCACAGAAATTTTATGCCAAATCCGCTGACCACATTCGCTACCCGCTCGACAAGACCTCCCTTGCTCAGATGGATGCTCAAGCGACCGAGTTGGTCCTGGATTTTCTAGCGTTCCAAGAGGCAGAGGAAATAGAATGGAGTAACTCGGTTGAGGCTGCAGTCAGTGCGTTTGACCTCTCGTTCGACGACTGACTTCTCGTTTCACTCCAACGCTGTCGTTGTCATCTCGAAGGTTTGGCGCGTGCAGCGCGCAGCGCGTCATTCAAGGTCCGGTCGGCGCGCTCACGATCCCAGCCGCGGATCCACGTGCCGTTGATCAGCAGAGCGGGGGTGCCGTCGATCTTGGAGTCCGCCGCGACGGCGTGGTTGTCCTGGAGATGGTCGAGAATGGCGGTTTCCGACATGTCGCGGCGCATGCGCGCGACGTCGATGCCCGCGCGGCGCGCCAGCGCATCGATCTGTGCGGAATCGAGCTGGCCGCGGTTCGCCATCAGCGCGCGGTGAAAGGGCAGGTAGCGGCCCTGCCGGATCGAGGCGACCGCCGCCTGCGAGGCTTCGACGGACATTTCGCCGAGCACCGGAAATTCCTTGAAGATCACGCGCACGTTCTGCGGGTTGCGCCGGATGACTTCGTACACCCAGTCCATCGCCGCGTGGCAGTACGGGCAGCGGTAATCGAAGAATTCGACGACCGTCACCGGCGCATTGCGCGGACCGACCGAGAAATCGCGCGCGTCGCCCTCGATCTTCAGGCGCCGGGCAGCCTCGCGGCGGCGTTCGAGTTCGTTCAGCGCCTCTTCCACCAGCTCCGGGTTGGTGCGCAGCACTTCGCGCACGATGGCGCGGACTTCGTCCTTTTCAGCGGCGGTCATCGGCTGCGCGGACGCGGCGGGCGCGAGCAGAAATGCAGCGGCGAAGGCGAGGGCGCCGAGAAGCGTGCGCGACATCATGGTCATCCGTTCCAGAATTCAGCCGGCGGGACATGCGCAACTGGCGCGCCCGACGCAAGGGGGATCAGCCTCGCTGGCCGCCGCGGACCCGTGTTTCCGCAATGGTCGAGATGTCGGCCGCCCGCCGCCACGAGGGTGTTTCGCGCGACAGGCGTTCTTTCGCCCGTTCGGCGAAACTGCGCGCCGCCGCGTAGTCGCCGACGGCGAAGCGAAGCTCGGCCGAAGCGAGCCGCGCCATGCCCTCATCGCCCCTGCGGTCGTAGGCCTGGGACAACTCGAACCAGGCGGTGGCGTTGTTGGGTTCGATCCTGGTGGCGTCCTGCAGGACCTTGATCGCCTCGGCGTCGCTGGCCTCGGTCTTCACCGCGGCGAGCGCGCGTCCGAGATTGACCTGCAACAGTGCGCTGTCAGGTCTGAGTTCGAGCGCGCGGCGGTGGTGCGGCACCGATTCCACCACACGGCCGCTGTTCAGCAGGACCTCGCCCACCAGCTCATGGTAATATGGGTTTGTCGGGAACTCGCGGGCGAGCGATTCCGCCTCACGGTCGGCGCGCGGGAAATCCGAAGACTGCATCGCCGCGATCGAGCGTGCATAGCGCGCCGTGACGCTGGTGTCGGTGTCGGGATACTTGATGAACGTGCGCGACGGCCGTTCGATGTAGCCAAACAGTTTGGCCTGGATGAGCTTGAGGCTCTGGATTTCCTCCGGCGTATCGACGACGTTGAGGTGTTCGCCCTCACCGACGCGCTGGCGCAACGCCTGGATGCGGTCCGACCAGAGCGGGTGCGTGCGCATCCATGCAGGAATGCGCGAAGCGGAGCGCAATTCGTTATAGCGGAACTGGCGGTTGGCGAAATCGAGCAGGCCCTGACCGGACTGCCCGGACCCTTCCATGAAAGTCACGGCGGCCTGGTCGGCCTTTGATTCCTGCGCCTGGGTGAACCGCGCGAAATCGGCGTACGCGAACTGTTGCGACCCCGCGATGAGCGCGGCGCCCGCGTCGGGCGCGCCGGCGGCGATGGCGAGAATGCCCAGGCCGATGGAGATGAAGGCCGGACGCATGGCCCGTCCGATGGCCTCGCGGGACTGCGAGACGTGCATGCCCGCCATGTGCCCGGTTTCGTGGGCGATGACGCCCTTCAGCTCGTTGGGCGTCTCCACCGCCGTGATCAGGCCCGTGTGGATGAACATCCTGCGGGAGTCGGTGACGAACGCATTGATCGAGGAGTCCTGGATGATCACGAGTTCAGTCTCGGCGGGGTCGATGTTCGCCGCGCGCAGGATCGGATTCCAGTACGAGCGAATCGTCGATTCGATTTCGACGTCGCGGATTGAACCTTGCGCATGCGCAGCCGGCGCCGCCGAGACCGCCAGCGCGAACACCGCCAATCCTGCCGCCGCTGCGCGCACGCCGCGCATGATCGCTCTCGACATGAAACCTCCCTGGACCGGAGCGTCGCCGCTCGCCCGTGTCTCCGCATCCCGCTTCAATGCGGCCCAATCATGGCTTCACGCCTTATAGGACGTCCATGTTTGGTTTGCGGGGTCAGGTCTTCTTGCCCCAGCGATTGAGCCGCGCGAAGAACTTTTCCCGCCGCTCGAGATCGGGTTCGTAGGGGTCGTCGGCTGAGTCCATGCCCGCGGACGCCTCGCCCGACGCGACTTCTTCAGGCGCGAGGCCCATCGCCGCTTCCGCGGCGACCGGCGCAGGGAGTTCCTCTCCCATCGGGGGCGGCGTGAAGGCCTGCCCCGTCGGGTCGGGCGCGCCGCCGAAGGCTTCGGGGACGACATCTGGCTCCGTCTCGGGGAAATCGTCGTTCGCGGGCGCCTGATCGTCGGCGGGAGGCGACAGGACGATCGTGTCCGTCGCGATCATGTCGAGATGTTCGCCGCTGTCGGTGTCGAAAGGGCGGCGGCCGCGACCGCGCCGGCGGCGACGGCGTCCGCCGCGTTCTCCAGCGTCGCGAGATGGGCGTTCGCCTGCGTCTGCGGCGGCATCGGCGCGCGATTCGTCGGCCTCGTCATCGTTCGCGGGAGCGGTGGAGGGCTCGTCTTCACGACGGCGCTTGCCGCCGCGGCGACCACGCCGGCGCCGGCGTGATCCGGAGTCCGCGGCGCCATCTGCGTCCGCGCGGGGCGTCTCGCTGGCCTCGACTTCTTCGGCCTCTTCATCGGCATCGACCTCCGCGTCGAGGTCCTCGTCCTCGATCACCGGCTGCGGCGCATTGCGCGCGGCGCCGCGGCCGCGATCGCGGCGTCCTTCGCGCGGCTCCTCCATCGACGCGTCGCCGTCGAAATCGGGGTCCTGCTCGCGCTGTCCCGAACCCGAGATCTCGAAATCGGGCGCCATCAGCGCCGCCGATCCCATCACGCGAATGCGGACGTTGCGGTTTTCCTCGATCGCGGTGAGCGCATCGCGCTTTTCGTTGAGCAGGTAGATGGCGACATCCACCGGCGCGCGCGCGACGATCTCGGCCGCGCCACGCTTGAGCGCTTCCTCGTCGAGCGCGCGCAGCAGCTGCAGGGCGCTCGATTCAATCGAACGCACGCGGCCAAGGCCGCTGCACACCGGACAGATGTGCGAGCTGCCTTCGAGAATGCCGGTGCGACGGCGTTGCCGCGACAGCTCCAGTAGCCCGAAGCCGGAAATCTTGCCCATCTGGACGCGCGCGCGGTCGAACCGCAGCGCGTCTTTCATCTTCTTCTCGACGATGCGATCGTTCTTGGCCTCTTCCATGTCGATGAAATCGATCACGACAAGGCCCGCGAGATCGCGCAGGCGCATCTGGCGCGCGGCCTCATCGGCCGCTTCAAGGTTGGTCTTGAACGCGGTCTGTTCGATGTTGCGTTCGCGCGTCGCGCGTCCGGAGTTCACGTCGATGGCGACGAGCGCTTCGGCCTGGTTGATGACGATGTAGCCACCGGACTTGAGCTGCACGACCGGCGAGTGGATGGAGTCGAGCTGCCTATCGACGCCCATCTTGGCGAAGATCGGCGTCGCTTCCTTCCAGTGGTGCACGCGCTTGGCATGCGAAGGCATCAGCATGCGCACAAAGTCTTTGGCTTCCTTGTACGCGGGCTCGCCCTCGACGTGAATTTCATCGACGTCTTTGTCGTAGAGGTCGCGGATCGCGCGCTTCACCAGCGAGCTTTCCTCGTAGATCAACGCCGGCGCGACGGATTTCATCGTCTCGTCGCGGATCGTTTCCCACGCACGCGAGAGATATTCGTAGTCGCGCTTGATCTCCGTCTTGGTGCGCTTGGCGCCCGCGGTGCGGATGATCAGGCCCTGGCCCTGCGGCACTTCGAGGTCCTGGGCGATCTTCTTCAAACGCTTGCGGTCGGTCGCTTGCGTGATCTTGCGCGAGATGCCGCCGCCACGTCCGGTGTTCGGCATCAGCACGCAATAGCGGCCGGCGAGCGAGAGGTAGGTCGTCAGCGCCGCGCCTTTGTTGCCGCGCTCTTCCTTCACCACCTGCACCAGCATGATCTGGCGGCGGCGGATGACCTCTTGGATCTTGTAGCGGCGTGTCAGCACGCGACGACGGCGCTCGTCGATCGCGTCTTCGTCTTCTTCTTCGCCGGCGGCTTCTTCAGCAGCGGCGAGTTCGGCTTTGATGCTTTCCTGGTCGGCGACCGGAATGGCGTAATAGTCCGGGTGGATTTCCGTGAAGGCGAGGAAGCCGTGGCGGTTGCCGCCATACTCAACGAAGGCCGCCTGCAGCGACGGCTCAACGCGCGTCACCTTGGCGAGATAGATATTGCCTCTGAGTTGTTTTCTGCTGGCTGTCTCGAAGTCGAAATCTTCAACGCGGTTTCCGTCGAGCACCGCGACCCGGGTCTCTTCCGGGTGGGCGGCGTCGATGAGCATTTTCTTGGCCATTGAGGGCTCCGTGTGCGCGCCTGTGCGCCCGCGAGCGTTCCTGTCCGGAAGGCGGGGCGGCTGGGCGACGCGAATGGGTAAAGAGCGCTTCGGCCACGCGCTCGCGCACGGGCGCCTGGGGCGCGCGGGCGAGGATGGCGGACGAAACGCGGGTCATGCACTGCTCCAACAAACGCCGGTTTCTTGGCCGGCGCTTACGCTTGCCCGCTAGGCGATGGAGGGCGGGGGCCGGATCGGGGGCCGCCCAACCAAGTCTCGTTGGAGGGGGCGCCTCGGGGCCTTGTCGCGCCAATCCGCGGTGCGGGAAGCGCGCCGGGCGCTCCTGGGGGCATCCCCTGACGGCGCAACCGGCGATGGCCGTCACCATTGCATGAATTGATTGAGAATTGAAAGCGGCTGGGGGTGGCTGCCGGCACGATAAACGCGGTTTCTTCGCGGGATTCCGCATGCGGTACGTCCACAAGCCCGCATTTCCTAACACTCAGCGCCAATTGCGGCGTTTGCTGAAGCTCCGTTGGCGGTATTTTAATGCCGGCTCGTTGGAAACAAAGGAAATGTAGTTACTGCTGCATTCACTATTCTTTTCAACTGGATAGCAAGCCAGGTGGGGTAGTTTACGGCCATTATGGACGTTACCCGCCGTTCCTTTGCCTTCGGGGCGAGCTTGCTTGGCGCGAGCGCGCTGAGCGGGCGCGCATGGGCCGATGCGCCCGCCGCCATCCGTGGCGTGCAGCTTGAGGATTCAGGCACCGCTGTGCGGGTGCTGATGGCGCTCGACCGGCCGGTCATGGCCCACAACGCGTTCTTCTTGAGCAATCCCGACCGCTTCGTGATCGATATCGCCGGCGCCCGCTGGGCGATGCCGAACGGCTCGGCCGGCGCCGGGCCGGGGACGGGTGTCGTCAATGGCTACCGCTTCGCGCAACGCCCGGACGGTGCGGCGCGCCTGGTGCTCGATCTGGCCGCCCCAGCGCGGCTGACCCGCGAGGAACGCGGCCGCCGTTCGCCGGAGCTGCGCTTTGATATCGCCGCGACCGCGCCGTTCGTCGCAGCGCCCGCGCGCCCCACTCTTGAAATGCCGGGCCGCAACGTGCGCCGGCGCACGATCGTGATTGATCCGGGCCATGGCGGCCAAGATCCTGGCGCGGTGGGCGTTTCTGGCGTCCGCGAGAAGGACGTGGTGCTCGACGCGGCTTTGAAGCTGCAGGCCGCGCTGCAGGCCAAGGGCCCGTATGAGGTGAAACTCACCCGCGACACGGACCGCTTCGTGCCGCTGGAAAATCGCGTCCGCTATGCCCGCGATCAGCACGCGGACCTCTTTATCTCTGTCCACGCCGACAGCCATGCGCGGCCGGATGCTTCGGGCGCCTCGGTCTATACGCTCTCCGAGCGTGGGGCGAACCGCGCCCAGAACATGATGACGGCGCAGAACTGGGACATCGACCTGGGCGCCGCGCCCCGCCAGGGCGTCGTGGGCGACATCCTGGTTGACCTCGCCCAGCGCGAGACGACCAACCGTTCGGCGGAATTTGCCCAAACTTTGATCCCGCGCCTCGGCCAAGTCGCGCCGCTTCTGAGCAACACGCATCGTAACGCCGGTTTCTTCGTGCTGCTGGCGCCGGACGTGCCCGCGGTGTTGATTGAAACCGGTTTTTTGAGCAATCCGGCCGACGAACGCCGGCTCAACAGCCCGCGCGAGCGCGAAGCCATGGCCGACGCGATGGCCGGCGCCGTGGACGCTTACTTCGCGTCTCCACGGACTTTGATGGCGCGCGCCTAAAACCGGCTCGAATCTTTGGCTATTACGATTACGTTGCCGGCGCAGCGTCAGCCTTAATCGCGCCTCATTAGGCGTCGACGGCGGCGGCATGGTTTTCGAGCGCGAGCAGAAGCGGGGCGCAATGGCGCGGACAAGGTACGAAGAACGCGATAGCTGGGGCGGTCGCGGGGACGATTACGATGATGATTATCGTGGCGATCCCTCCGGCACGCCGCTGTGGCGCAAGATTCTGGTCGGCCTCGCGATCGCCGCGGGCGTCGGCTTTCTTGCTGTCGTCGGCTTTCTGATCGCGGCGATGCAGGGTCTGCCGTCGCTGGCGGAGCTGCAGGATTATCAGCCGCCGGTGACAAGCCGCGTGCACGCCGGCGACGGCGCGCTGGTTGCGGAGTTCGCGACCGAGCAGCGCGTGTTCGTGCCGATCGATCAAATTCCCGATCACGTGAAGAACGCGTTCGTCGCCGCCGAAGACGCGCGCTTCTTCGAACACTCGGGCATCGATTATGCGGGCCTCGCGCGCGCCATGGTGGTCAACGTCGCCAACGTCGTGCGCGGCCGGCGCCTGCAGGGAGCCTCGACCATCACGCAACAGGTCGCGGGCAACATGCTCACGGGCCGCGCGGCGGAATGCAGCGGCGGGATCGGCGGCTTCTTCTGCGCGATCTGGACGAAGCTGCGTGAGGGCCTCGTCGCCCAGCGCATCGAACGCGCGTTCGCGTCGCAAGGCGAAGACGGCAAGCAGCGCATTCTCGAGCTCTATCTGAACGAGATTTACCTCGGCAACCGCGCCTACGGCGTGGCGGCTGCGGCGCTCAATTATTTCGACAAGCCTCTCGAAGAACTCACTGTCGGGGAAGCGGCGTACCTCGCGGTGCTCCCGAAGGGACCGAACAATTATCACCCAGTGCGCCAGCGCGAGCGGGCGATGGCGCGACGCAATTACGTCATCGATCGCATGCTCGAGCGCGGCTACATTTCGCAAGATCAAGCCACGGCCGCGCGCACCGAAGAACTGGTTGCACATGACCGCTTGTCGGGCGACGAATTCATCGCGGCCTCGCACTTTGTTGAGGAAATCCGCCGCCAAGTGCAGGCCGAGTACGGCGAGAACGCGCTGAACGAAGGCGGTCTCTCGATCCGCTCGACCATCAACACGCGCCTCCAACTCGCGGCCGCGCAATCATTGCGTCGCGGGCTTGAAGAATATGATCGCCGCCACAATTGGCGTGGGCCGATCGCACGCGGCGACGCTGCTGGCGATGTGGCTGCGCAATTGGCCGAGGCCGATCGTCCGCCGCAGCTTTCGGGCTGGGTGCGGGCGATGGTGACGCGCCAGCAGGGCAACGCCGTCACGCTGACGGACGAGCAAGGCCGCACTGGCCGCTTGAACGGCGACGATGTGAGCTGGGCCAGTGTGCGCGGTGAACGCGGGCTCACGGCCGGCGCCATCGTTTACGCCACGCGCGGTGAAAGCGGGGGCTTCCGGCTGAAGCAGGTGCCGCGCATCCAAGGCGCGCTTGTCGCCATGGACCCGCACACAGGCCGCGTGCTGGCGATGGTCGGCGGTTACAATTTCAACGAAGCCACCGGTCTCAACCGCGCCACGCAGGCGATGCGTCAGCCGGGCTCGTCGTTCAAGCCGATCGCCTACGCGGCGGCGCTTGAATACGGTCTCACGCCGTCGACGCTTATCGATGACGGCCCGCTCGCCATCGAAGCCGGCGACGGCACCAATTGGGCGCCGGAAAACTACACGCGGGAATTCTACGGTCCGACGACATTGCGTCGTGGTCTGGAATTGTCGCGGAACGCCATGACGGCGCGCATCGCTTACGAGATGGGCCCTGAGCGCATGCTCGAGATGGGCCAACGTCTTGGCGTTTATGGCGAGCGCACACCGGCGGTGTTCGCGCTGGCGCTTGGCGCGGGCGAAACCTCGCTGCTGCGGATGACGACGGCCTACGGCATGTTCGTCAACGGTGGCCGCCGCATTTCGCCGATCATCATCGACCGTATCCAGGATCGCACCGGCCGCGCCGTATTCCGCCGCGACCAGCGCGAGTGCGAGGCATGCAACGCCGACTGGCGTGGCCAAGCGCCGCCGACCTTGCCGGATACGCGCCAGCAAGTGCTCGACCCAGTGCTCGCCTATCAGATCGTGTCGATGGCCGAGGGTGTCGTGCTGCGCGGCACCGCGACGAGCATCAATGCGCTCGGCTTCCCGCTCGGCGGCAAGACCGGCACCACCAACGACTATAAGGACGCCTGGTTCATCGGCTTCTCGCCGGACCTCGTCGTTGGCGTGTGGGCGGGTTTCGATACGCCTGTCGATATGGGCGAAGGCGAAACCGGTGGCCGCATCGCTGCGCCGATCTTCCGCGACTTTATGCGCGAAGCGCTACGCGACACTCAACCGACGCCGTTCCGGATTCCCTCCGGCGTGCGCCTGGTGCGGGTCGATTACATGACCGGCCAGCTGCCGACCGCGGAAAGCACCAACACGATCCTCGAAGCGTTCAAGCCCGACACCGAGCCGACACGCGACGCTGGCTCCTCGCCGTTCGTGTTCGGCGGCACCGCGCCGATCGATCCGCGCGTGCTTTCCGGCATCACCGGGGTGGTGACATCCGAGCAGCAAGGCCAACCCCGCCGGCCCGAGGACGAAGAAGAGGATGAACTGGGCGGGCTGTACTAAGCGCGTTCAAGGGTTCGCTGAAAAACGGAGCGCCGGCGCCTCGCCGGCGTAGTCCATCATCTGGTGGTCGCCGGCGAGGGCGCCGGCGCTCCATTTCAGAGCCAAGCCCTTCTCATGTTGGCGCGCCCGCTCTATGTAGCTCGGCCCATATCCGAGGAATTTTTGATGCGCGCCGAAGTCGCTAGCCTGTCCGAAGAAATCGCCGAGAAGATCTCCTTGCTCCGGAGGCGTCTTTGACTGGGATCGCGCCATCGTCCGTTTGGACGAACTGACCGCGCTCTCGGAGCGCCCTGATTTCTGGAACGACGCACAAAAAGCTCAGAAGCTCATGCGCGAGCGCAACAAGCTCGCCGCGGGCATCGAGAACATTCAGGCGTTTGAGCGCGACCTGGCCGACAACGTCGAACTCGCCGAACTCGCCGACGCCGAAGGCGATGAGGGCACACACGACGAAGCCATCGCCGCGTTGCGCGCCGTGCAGCAGCGCACCGCCAAGGCTGAGCTTGAAGCGCTGCTCTCCGGCGAAGCCGACGGCAACGACGCCTATATCGAAATCAATTCAGGCGCCGGTGGCACCGAGAGCCAGGATTGGGCGTCGATGCTGCTGCGCATGTATGCGCGCTGGGCGCAGGCGCACGGCTATCAGGTCGAAGAGCTTGAGTATCAGGCCGGCGATACGGCGGGCATCAAGTCCGCCACGCTCATGATCAAGGGCGAGAACGCTTACGGTTGGCTCAAAACAGAGGCAGGCGTGCATCGTTTGGTGCGCATTTCGCCGTATGATTCAAACGCGCGCCGCCACACCAGCTTCGCGAGCGCCTGGGTCTCGCCCAAGATCGATGACAGCATCGATATCGAGATATTGGACAAAGACGTGCGCACCGACACCTATCGCGCTTCCGGCGCCGGCGGCCAGCACGTCAACAAAACGGACTCCGCCGTGCGCCTGACGCACATGCCGTCCGGCATTGTCGTCGCCTGCCAGGCCGAGCGCAGCCAGCACAAGAATCGCGCCGCCGCGTGGGACATGCTGCGCGCCCGCCTCTACGAGGCCGAGCTGCAGCGCCGAGAGGCCGCGTCACAGGCGTTGGCCGACAGCAAAACCGAGATTGGCTGGGGTAGGCAGATCAGGTCTTACGTCCTGCAGCCGTATCAGATGGTCAAAGACCTGCGCACGGGTGTTGAAACGTCCGACACTCAAGGCGTACTCGATGGGGACCTCGACCAATTCATGGCCGCATCCCTGGCGCAGCGCGTCAGCGGCGGCGGCGAAGTTGTCGTGGACGATATCGACTAAAACGGGTTTGGTTGGCGCTTAAGAGCTCGGTGAATATCTCGGGGGAGTTTCAGGTGGAGCCGGAAGTCCAGAACGCTGAATTCACGCCGCCACCGTCATGGGTGGAGGTGTTTCAGCGCACGCATCTCGATGGCGCGACGTCGCTGACGACGTTCCAAGGCATGCTCGCCGATGAGATCGTGATGCCGAAGGGCGTGCTCGATGCGCCCGATCCGATGGCGGTGGTGCGCGCGACGATCGATTATTCGCGCGTGCTGGAGGATCAGGCGTTCTTCATTCCTGGCGAGTACGCGCTTGAAGCGCTGACCGGCCGTTGGGCGATCCACTATATCGAAGAGGTCCGCGCCGGTGGGCATCTCTCGTATGGCCTTGCGACGCACTGGGATGATCTCAAAGTGCGCGCGGCGATGGCGGGCCTGCGCAGCATGGGCGCCGATCCGTACATGGCGTTGCTCAAGGAGATGAAGCATCTCGTCGACGACCCCAAGCGCGGCAAGAAATATCGAGCCGGCTATGGCGCGAACGATCAGGTGATCCGCGATCTCGACAAGCGCTTCGCCGATCTTGAACTTGAGGAGCCGATCGCGCCGCGCTTCAAGATGTGGATCAAGAGCCTGCGCAAGGTGAAGTACGTCGAAGGCCAAGATGGCTCCGCGCACCTGAACCGCATCGCGTCGTCGAACCGGCTGTTCCACGAGCGCCGTGCTGAAGCGCAACGCGCCAAGGAAGCGCGCGAGCGTAGCGATCCGGCGTTCACGACCGCGCGCGCTTTGTGCGAGATGGCCGGCGTGTTGTTCCTCGGCCTCGTCGGCGCGACGCCGGCGACGTTGCGCGAACACTGGTCGCACGCGCCGAACCGCGAAGGCGTGGCGCTCAATGTCAGCACCGATCACGGCACGCGCACCGCGCTTGTGTTCGAGCAGGGCTCGCTGATGAAGAAGCCGGTCGCCGTGCTGCTCGACCCGGCCGAGAACGAGCCGCTGACCCAGATCGCGCTGTCGCGCGAGGACTACGAAGCGATCTTCAATTCTTGACGCCGGGTTGGCGCGAACCTTCGCAAGTTGGAGCGCGGGCCTTCAGGCCCGCATGCGCGCCTGAAGGCGCGCGGTCCAACCTGCAAACAGTCAAGTCCGTGCTCTCCCTTGACTGATCATTCAAATCCTGCGTTGATTGAGTGATCAATCAACGGGGTTGCGGATGCGGTGGCTGGCGGTTGGGGCGGCTTTGGTTTGGTTGTCGGGGTGCGCGGTGGCGCAGCAACCTGTTGATGAGGCTTCGGTTGCGCCGGCCGCGCCCGCTGAGGTCCGCGAGTGCTCGCGTGTCGAGACCGATGGCGCGCGCACGCTGTGTCACGAGATCGAGCTAGGCGCCTCTGCCGCGGAGATCTGGACGCTGTTCGCCACCAGCGAAGGCCTTGGCACTTGGATGGCGCCCGTGGCGGCGATTGATGCGCGCGCGGGCGGCATGATGGAGGCGTCCTACACTCCGGGCGGCCGCATCGGCGACGCGGGCAACATCCTCAACCGCATTGACGCGATCGCGCCCGGTGAGAGCCTGGCGATCTCCATCGCCCGTGCACCGCCCGGCTTTCCGCACGCCGACATCGCCGGCGAACTCACGACGCTCATCCAACTCGAACCCATCGACGCCACGCACACGCGTGTGCGCGTGAGCATGCGCGGCTATCGCGCGGGCGAGGGCTTCGACGTGCTCTATCGCCATTTCAACGCTGGCAATGCCTGGACATTGCGCAAGCTCGACGAGCGCGTGCGCACCGGCCCCGTGAATTGGAGCGCGCCATGAACACGATGACGACGCGCGAGAAGATCGTCTTCGCGGCGATGGAGCTGTTTTGGCTCAAGGGCTACAATTCAACCTCGATCGCCGATCTGCTGTCGCGCACGCAGCTCAATTCCGGCAGCCTCTATCACGTCTTTCCGTCGAAGCAGGACGTGCTGGTCGCGGTGCTCGAGGCGTATCGCGACGGCATTTATCCGCAATTGCTTGAGCCGGCTTGGGTTGGCGTGACCGATCCGATCGAGAAAATTTTCGCGCTGCTTCGGCATTATCGCACGCTGATCGTCGAAACCGACTGCACCTATGGCTGCCCGATCGGCTCGCTGGCGCTGGAGCTGCACGAGCCTGATCCGCAGGTGCGTGAGCTGATCGCGGTGAACTTTCAGGGCTGGACGCGGGCGATCGAAACATGCCTCGCCGACGGCGCCGATCGCTTGCCCAAGAGCACAGACCGCGCCGCGCTCGCGCAATTCGTGCTGACGACGATGGAGGGCGGCGTGATGCAGGCGCGTACGCATCGTGACGTCGCCTATTTCGATCGCGGCGTCGAACAATTGCGCGCGCATTTCGAGCTTTTGCAGACGGTGGCCAAGACCGCCGCTTAAAGGGAGGGCGTACTCATGGAGATCAATTGGCTTGCGGTGTTCGGCGCGGCGCTGTCGTCGTTTCCGCTCGGCTTTGTTTGGTACGGGCCGCTGTTCGGCAAGGCCTGGCAGCGCGAGACAGGCATGACAGACGAGAAGGCGAAGGCGGGCAATCCGGCCATCATCTTCGGCGGCGCGTTCGTGTTAGCGCTCATTCAGGCATCGACTTTCGCGATGTTTCTCGGCGAGACCACAAACCCAGCGGCGGCGCTCTACGGGCTGTGCGCGGGTCTCGCTTGGGTCGGCGCGGCGTTCGGCGTGCAATATCTGTTTGAGCGCAGAAGCGTGACGTTGTTTCTGATCAACGCCGGCTACAACACGGTGGCGTTTACATTGATCGGCGCGATTATCGGCGCTTGGCGCTAAGCAAAAAAATCGGGGCCGGTTTTCACCGGCCCCGATCGTTTGTCAGCGATGCTGAAGCTGTTAGCTCGACGCGCCCGTCACGATGACGCCCGACACCATGCGGTCGTCATTGGAGGGTTCGCCGAAAACCGAACCGCCGAAGCTCGATTGCGGACGCTCTTGCGAGGAGACGATCTGCGGTGCAGCCGGCGCGCCGGGGCCGGATTGGCTCAGCGGATCTTGCAGGTAGCGGCACTGGCCTTCGAACACCGCACCCATCTCAACCGAGAGCGATTGGTGGACGATGTCGCCCAGCACGTGCGCATTGCGAGCCAGCATGACCTTGCGCGCGCGCACCGAACCTTCGACGCGGCCGTGCACGGTGACGCTTTCGGAGACCATGTCGCCCTTGACCATGCCGGTGTCGCCCACCGTCACGGAGCCGCCGCGAACATTGCCTTCGATCTCGCCGTCGATCTGAAGCTCAGCGCCTTCAGCTTCGACGGTGCCGATGATCTTCACGCCGTTGGCGATGATGGACGCAATTGAGCTGCGGCCGGACGATTGCCGGCGCTGCGTCATTGGGTCGGGAAGCGCGGGCATGGTTGACGTCGTCTCGCCTGGCTTACCCTTGTTCGTGAACATGTCTTCCAGCCCTCAGAAAGTTTACCGGATCGACGGCCCGGCCGCGGAACCACACCTCATAGTGCAGGTGGGTGGCCGTGCTGCGCCCCGTGGACCCCATCGAGCCAATGCGTTGGCCGATGACGACACGTTCGCCGCGGGTGACTTGGATATCGCGCAAGTGCGCGTAACGCGTCTTGAAGCCGTGGCCGTGATCGATCTCGACCGTATAGCCATAACCAGACTTCGTTCCAGCGAACGATACAGTTCCAGGTGAAGTCGAAACCACCGGCGCCCGTTCGAACGCGGCGAGGTCAAGGCCTGAGTGGAACGCAGGGCGGCCCGTGAACGGGTCGATGCGTTGGCCGTAGCCCGACGTCTCGCGATAATCGACGGCCACTGGCTGGGCGAGGGGCGTCGAGTCGGCAACCGCTTGCAGGCGGCGGGATTCTTGAACGCGCGCGGCGACTTGGGCGACGCGGTTGGCGAACGCCGGATTGAGGTCGCTGTCACGCAGATAGGTGATGAGATCTTGCGGCACGAGCGGGCCGCCAGCTTCGCTGTCGGCTTCGGGGCCGGTGAGCGAGGCCATCGACACGCCGGTCAGGCGCAGCACGCCGCGCACTTGTTCGCTGTTCTCGGCGACCTGGTCTTCCAGCTCGGAGAGCGTGCGCTCTTGCTCGACCTGCAGATTGTCGGCGCGGGCGCGGAAGCCCACGGTCGTGACTTGGTACGGCTCGGCGGCGAGGGCGCGCGACTGGCGCGGCTCAGCTTCGTCGATCGAGGCCGCCATGATGATGCGGGCGCCATCGCGCTCGATCGGGCGGGCCGCGGCCATCGTCATGCTGGAGCCGCCAGCCATTTCGAGCAGGCTGCGCAGCACTTCGTGACGGGTCTCGAAATCGCGGGTGGTGTCGTCAAACTGGCGGGTGCGCTCTTCGAGCTGCGCCTGGGCCGCGGCGGCTTGCGCGCGCGACTCGTTCAGCCAGCGATCGTACTTGGCGCGTTCGCGCTCGACCTCGGCGTTCGAGGCAGTCGCCTGCGTGCCTTGGATGACCGTGTTGGCCGTCGCATAGACGCACCAACCTGCGAGACCTACCGCACCAAGCGCCAGAAGTGCTTGTTTTCCGGGCGAAAGAGAGACGTATCGAACGCTCCCACCGCTCCGGTGATAAATCTGCCGCTCAGGAAAAGCGCGATCGAAAAACGCTCGCGCACGCGATCCGAACTGGCTCATGCCCGCTACCGCCCGCTACTAACTACAACGACGTTTCGCCGTTAGCCCCGCCAGACCTCACCTTGACCGCAATCGCTCTCGAAATGCAACAGGGTGAACAGTCATTTACGGGAATTTCAGGGAGTTTAACGGCGCTCCTTGCGAGTGCTGCTGAATGCAAGTGCTGAACCGCCTTCCGCGTACTCAAGTCTTAACCAAGTCAATCCTCTTTTGCGGCTGCGAGCACTTCTTCCACATGTCCTTTCACACGCACCTTCCTCCAGACCCGGAGGAGTTTGCCCTTCTCGTCGATCAGGAAGGTGGCGCGTTCGACGCCCATATACGTGCGCCCATACATGCTCTTCTCGACCCAGACGCCATAGGCCTCGCAAACTAGGCCTTCGACATCCGCCAGCAGGGCATGCTTGAGCCCATATTTGGCCGCGAATTTAGTATGTTTGGAGGCTGTATCGCGGGAAATTCCCACGACAACCACGCCGGCCTTCGAGAATTGTCCGAGCTTTTCAGTGAAGTTTAGGGCTTCTTCGGTACAAGCCGGGGTGTCGTCTTTAGGATAAAAATAAAGGACGACCCGTTTGCCGCGCAGGCTGGTCAGGCTCAATTGGCCCCCATCCCCTGTCGGCAGGTCCCATTTGGGAGCGGGATCGCCCGGTTTGAGCGGTTTGGTGGACATCAGACTATCCTCGTCCCTCGCGCGATCGGCGGGCGGCTGGCTTTGGCCCGCCGCTGCTGTTGACGTGCCCGCAGCTGGGGCGGAGCTTTGCGTGCTTTCCGCCTTTAACGCTAGAGGTTTAGCTGGGGCGGCGGAGTTGCGCGGATGATTCGCCGCACGACACTCATTGCCGTGGAAATCGTGCTCGGTCTGGCGGCCGCGCTGATCATTGGCCTGGGCGTCGCCTGGTGGCGGCTTAGCCAAGGCCCGGTCGATCTCAATTTCATTAAGCAGCACGTGCAGGCCGAACTCAGCGAGGCCCGGTCGGGCCGGCCGGTCGGCATCGAGGGCGTGCAGCTGGCTTGGAGCCGGGAAGCCAATGCGCTCGAATTGCGGGCGGTTGGCGTTACGGTCGAGGACGAGCGCGGCCAGGTGCTGTCGCGCTCCGAAGAAGCCCGCATCGAGTTGGCGGCTTTGCCGCTGCTGATCGGCCGTGTTTCGCTGGTCCGGGCGGACTTTCACGGCGGCGACGTCACTCTGACCCGCAAGGTCAACGGCGCCGTGCACGTGGCCTTCGGCCCACCGGGCGCGCCGCCGGACATCATCATTCCTCCCCCACCGGCCAACGAGACGATGGAGCAGCGCGTCGCGCGCATGCTCGACGGCATGGCCGAGACGTTTCGCCCGGTCGGCGCTGGTGGCGCGTTGAGAGCGTTGAGCTTGCGCGACGCGCGCCTGCGCATCGTCGATGAAGGCGGCGGTGGCCAATGGAACGCCGACTCCGCCGACATCGCCCTGGCGCGTGACGGCGACGCGCTGACGCTTTCGGCTGAAGCGCTACTAGAAGCCGCCAACGGCTCAGCGCCGGCGCGCCTCAATGTAACGACGGACACTGGCTTCCAAAGCGCCGTGATCGAGTTCGGCGCCAATGACGTGGTGCCGCGTGCGCTGTTCTCGCAAGCAGCGCTCGGTCCGTTCGGCGGCCTCGATACGCCGTTGACCGCCAATTTCGTGATGGGGCTCGATCGCCAAGCTGGCATCAACCGCCTCGAAGGCGACGTCACGCTAGGCCGTGGTTCAACGGCGACTGACGAAGGCCGCTTCCGCCTCGATGGCGGGCGTGTGCATGGCCGTTACGACGTCGCCACCGATGAATTGATCATCGATCAGCTGCAGCTGGCCGGCGACAGCACTCGCATTCGCGGCGAGATCCGCGTGCAGGCCGCTTCCGCGATCATGCGCGCGGGCGCCGATGCGCCGGCGGCGTTCTCGATGGTGATGCCATCGCTTGTGCTGGACGTGCCGGGCACGTTCGCCAAGCCGGTCAACATGACGAACGTCGAAGCTGCGGGCTCGATCAATGTGGCGCAGCGTTCGATCGCGTTCTCACGCGTTACCGGCCGCGTGGACGACGGCGTCGCTAATCTTTCAGCGCGGCTCTATTGGGCCGATGTCGGCGAAGGCGAAGACCGCGCGGCGCGCATGGGCCTTGAGCTCAACGGTAATGTGACCGGCACTGTGAACGCGCAAAGCGTGCTTGCGTTCTGGCCGATGCATCTGGGTGAAGGCACACGCGCTTATCTGGCGCAATCGATCACCAGCGGCCGCGTCAGCGACGTGACCGCGCGGCTCGATATCCGCCCGGGCGAAGCCCATCCGGACAATCCGATGCGCGCCGAAGCGGTGGACGTGCGCTTCAACGTGTCGAACGCCGAGATGCGCTTCGTCGAGACGATGTCGCCGATCACCAATGCGCGCGGCTCGGCCATCCTGCGCGGCAACAGCTTCGAGATGACGATCCCCGAAGGGCGGATGAACGGGCTCGCCATCACCAATGGCCGCATCAGCGCGCCGCGCTTCAAGCCGCGCGGCGATTGGCTGAACATCAGCGCCCGCGCCGAAGGCGAAGCGCGGCAAATGCTCGAAGTGCTGCTGCAAGAGCCGCTCAACATGCGTGAGCGTCTGCCGGTGGACGTCGCGAGCGCGACGGGCCGCGGCCGTGTCGATTTGCAGATGCGCCGCCCGAACCTCGAAGTCGTGCCTTTCGAAGCGTGGCGCTACACGATCGACGGCCACATCGAGAATTTCGCCGGCACGATGACGGGTCGCCGTATGGCGCTGGCGAATGGGCGCTTGCAGGTGCGCGGCGATCAACGCGCCATCACCGTGTCCGGCCCGATCCGCGCTGGCCAGTCGAACGTGGACGTGCGCTGGACCGAGCACACCGGCCGGCGCGCGTCGGAATCTTCCGAGTACCAGATCTCCGGCGATTTCGATGCGCGCGATCTGGAGCGCCTGGGCTATTCGATCGCGCGTTACGCGCAGGGCCGCGTCGGCGTGGTGATCTCCGGCCAAGGCCGCGGCTTTGACGTCAACAACGCCAATCTTGAAGTCGATCTGCGCGCCGCGAGCGTAACGAGCCCGTGGGCGTTCTGGACGAAGGCGGCGGGCGAGGCGGCGTCGATCCGGCTCGACATGACGCGCCAATCAGATGGCGCGATGCTGTTCCAGAACATCGATGCACGCGGCGCGGGGCTGGTGGCGCAAGGCAGCGTGCGCGTTGGCCGCGACGAGAGCATTCTGGCGATCGACATGCCGCGCCTGGCGATCGAGGGCCGCTCGGACGCGCGCGTGAATGCAACGCGCGCCGCCGATGGTGGGCTCGATATTCAAGTCCGTGGCGCGCTGTTCGATGCAGCGCCGTTCATGGAAGAGGCCGAACCGGTGACCGCCCGTCGCGTCCGCGCGGCGCGCGTAGAGCCGCCGGTGCGCGCGAATTTGCAAGTGGATCGCCTCAAAATGCGCGGCGGCGCGACATTGTCGGAAGCACGTGTGCAGGTGATGACCTATCGCAACGCGCTGGCGATGCTGGTGGCGGAAGGCAACGCGCCGAGTGGGCGCTCGTTCTCGCTGGGCCTTGGTCCGCGTCCCGGTGATCCAGCAGGCCGCATCGCTCTGCGCTCGGAAGATGCGGGCTTCGCCGTGCGCGCGCTGACGGGTTCGGAGAACATCGTCGGCGGCACTGCGACAGCTGACGGCGATTGGCGCACAGGCCCGCCATCAACGGCGCGCTTCAACGTGCGTCTGCGCAATTTCCAAGTCGTGCAGCTGCCGGCGATGGCGCGCTTGCTCTCGTCCGCTGGCTCGCTCACCGGCATGGTGGAAATGCTCAATGGCGACGGCATCGGCTTCTCGAACATGGAAGCGCAGATGAGCTACGCCAACGATCGCCTCACGTTCGAGGAGGGCTCCATGCGCGGCCCGTCGCTCGGCCTCACGGCGTCGGGCTTCTACGACATCAAGGGCGACAATCTCGATGTCGATGGCGTCGTCGCGCCGTCTTATGGCTTGAACTCGCTGCTCGGCAACGTGCCGCTGGTAGGCAATCTGTTCGTGTCGCGCCAGGGCGAGGGCGTCGTCGGCATGACGTACTCGATCAACGGCGCCGCCGCTGAGCCGCGCGTCGGTGTGAACCCGCTCTCCGCGCTGACGCCGGGCATTTTCCGCCGCATTTTTGAACCGCCGCCGCAGCGCAACGCGTCGTCGGGCCAAGCGCAGACGCAGCCGCAATCGTTCGACCCGAACGCGCCAACGCCGGAAGCGCCACCGGCTGAGATCGCGCCGCTGACGCCGACGCTGCAGGATTCGAGTTTCGCGCCGGTTGTTGGTAATGAGCAGACGCGGGTTGCCGAAGCGACGCCTTAGGAAAGTTGGAGCGCGGGCCTTCAGGCCCGCATGCGCGCCTGAAGGCGCGCGGTCCAACCTGCAAGCACTAGCTCAATTTCAACAGCGCGTGCTTCTTCTTTCCGAACGAAAGCTTGATCGCGCCATCGATGACGTTCGCGCTGGTCAGCGTCGCGTTTTCGTCGCTCACCGCTTCATCGTTGACGCGCAGCGCGGCGATGTTGCGCTTGGCTTCGCCGTTTGACGCGAGAAGGCCTGTGCGCACGAAAGCAGCCGTCACACGCAAGCCGGCGGCAAGTTCATCGGCGCTGACAGGAAAGCTCGGCAGATCAGCGCTGCGCGCGCCATCCACGAATGTCGCTTGAGCGGCGGCGGCGGCTTTGTTGGCTTCGTCGCGCCCGTGCAGCAGTGCCGTCGCTTCGGTGGCGAGCACCTTCTTCGCGTCGTTGATCTCGGCGCCTTGCAGCTTTTCCAAGCGCGCGATTTCATCGAGCGCCAGATCCGTGAAAATGCGCAGGAAGCGGCCGACGTCGGCGTCTTCGGTGTTGCGCCAGTATTGCCAGTAATCGTACGGGCTTTTCATGTCGGCGTTGAGCCACACCGCGCCATCGGCCGTCTTGCCCATCTTCGCGCCGCTGGCGGTGGTGATCAGCGGCTGCGTCAGGCCGAAGAGCTCAAAGCTCTCCATGCGGCGTCCGAGTTCGACGCCGTTGACGATGTTGCCCCACTGATCCGAGCCGCCCATCTGCAGTTCGCAATTGTAGCGCCGCTTCAGCTCCACGAAATCGTAGGCCTGCAGGATCATGTAGTTGAACTCGATGAAGCTCATCGGCTGCTCGCGCTCGAGCCGCATCTTGACGCTGTCCATCGTCAGCATGCGATTGACCGACATGTGCCGGCCAACGGTGCGCAAGAAATCGAGGTAGTTGAGCTTCAGAAGCCACTCGGAATTGTCGACGAGGATCGCGTCGGACTTGCCGGAACCAAACGTCAGGAATTTCTCGAACGTGCCGCGGATGGATTGCGTGTTCTTGACGATCTGCTCTTCGCTCAGGAGCTGGCGCATCTCCTCTTTGCCCGAGGGATCGCCCACGCGGGTGGTGCCCCCGCCGAGGAGCACGATCGGCTTGCCGCCGGCCTGCTGGAGACGGCGCAGGTACATGATCTGGGTGAGGTTGCCGACATGGAGGCTCGGCGCCGTCATGTCGAAGCCGATATAGCCGGTCACGCCGCGCAGGGCGGCTTTATCGAGCCCTTCCAGGTCCGTGCATTGATGGAATTGCCCGCGTGCGGTGATTTCGCGGAGGAAAGGGGATTGGCTGGTCATTTCGGCGTGGCGGATAGCACGGCTGACGCATTGCATCAAAAAAGTACGCATTGCGTACACCGTCATCCCGGCCGACCGGAGGGAGAGCCGGGACCCAGGGACGCGGCGCTCTGCAACTGGGTCCCGGCTCTACGCCGCGACGCGGCTCCGGCCGAGATGACGGAGGCTTTCTTAAGCGGTTCTTGTATAGGTGATCGCGTGCTGTACGAACTGATCCGCCATCCCGACACGCCCTCCCGCGCCGTGGACCGGATCGACGTGGCCGTCGCCCGGCCCGAGCCGGGGCTGTTGGCGCTGCGCTACACGGTGGCGGGGCGGATCGCCGAGGTGAGCTTCGCGCCGCCGTCCGAACCGATCCGCACCGACGAGCTTTGGCGCACGACCTGCTTCGAGGCGTTCGTTCAGACCGATCCGGGCGGCGCCTATTACGAGTTCAACCTCGCCACCTCGTCCAAATGGGCGGCCTTTCATTTCACCGGCTATCGCGAGGGCATGGCGTTGGCGGAGGTGTCGCCGCCGGCGATCATCCTCGGCGCCAACGCGACGCACATCGACCTCGACGCGCTGATCTATCTGCCGGCGAGCGCTGCGCCGTGGCGGCTGGCGCTGACGGCGATCATCGAGGAAACGAACGGCGAGAAGTCCTATTGGGCGCTGAAGCATCCGCCCGGCAAGCCGGACTTCCATCACGCCGCGGGCTTTGTGTTGGAGCAAGCATGAAATTCGGCATTGAGCGTTTGCTGGAAGATGCGTCGCTGCGCGCGCCGCTGCGCGGCAAGCGCGTGGCACTGGTGGCGCATCCGGCGTCAGTGACACGCGATCTTACGCATTCGCTCGATGCGCTTGCGGCGTGCGAGGACATCCGCATCAGCGCCGCGTTCGGCCCGCAGCACGGCATGCGCGGCGACAAGCAAGACAACATGATGGAAACGGCGGACTACACCGATCCGCTGCACGGCGTGCCGGTGTTTTCGCTCTATGGCGAGGTGCGCCGTCCGAGCGGGCAGATGATGTCGACGTTTGATGTCGTGCTGATCGATCTGCAAGATCTCGGCTGCCGCATCTACACGTTCATAACGACGCTGCTCTACATGCTCGAAGCCGCGGCTGAGCACGGCAAAGAGGTGTGGGTGCTCGATCGCCCGAACCCGGCGGGCCGGCCGATCGAAGGGCTGACTTTGCGCGCGGGCTGGGAAAGCTTTGTTGGCGCCGGGCCGATGCCGATGCGCCACGGCATGACGCTTGGCGAACTCGGCCACTGGTTCATCGAGCATTTCAAACTCAATGTCGCGTACCGCGTGATCGCGATGGAGGGATATAAGCCGGATGAAGCACCGGGTTTCGGCTGGCCGATTGGCGAACGCACCTGGGTCAACCCATCGCCGAACGCGCCGAATTTGTGGATGGCGCGCGCTTATGCCGGCACGGTGATGCTGGAAGGCGCGACGCTTTCAGAAGGGCGCGGCACGACGCGTCCGCTGGAACTGTTCGGCGCGCCGGACATCGATGCGCGTGCAGTGATCGCAGAAATGCAAAAGCTTGCGCCGCAATGGCTCGGCGGATGCGTGCTGCGCGATTGCTGGTTCGAGCCGACGTTCCACAAACACGTGCACAAGCTCTGCAGCGGCGTGCAAATCCACACCGAAGATCCCGCGCATTACGATCACCACGCCTTCAAGCCGTGGCGCGTGCAGGCGCTGGCGTTCAAGGCGATCCGCCGGCTCTATCCGAGCTACGACCTCTGGCGCGATTTCCCGTACGAGTACGCGTTCGGCAAGCTGCCGATCGACGTGATCAACGGCTCAACGTTGCTGCGCGAATGGGTGGACGATGCAAACGCCGCGCCCGGCGATCTCGACGCGCTCACGCTGCCGGATGAGCAAGCGTGGGCGGCCGAGCGTGCGAAGCATTTGCTCTACTAGCGGCGTCCGAACAGTTTCCCGAGCAGTCCGCCCGCGTTACGCGCAGCGTCGCCGCCGACATTGCCGAGTGCCGCCATCGCGTCTTGCTTGGCGTTGTCGATGGCGGTGTTGACGCCGGTCGCTTCCATCAATTGGTCGCGGCCTTCTTCGACGAGCTTTTTGCCCATCGCGGCGACGACCTCTTCATCGAGGCCGGTGTCAGCGGCGGCGGCTTGCACCATTTGCTGATTGCCGAGCCCAGAGTGCGCGGCAAGCGCGCGGGCGACGCGCACGGATTGGTCCTTATCCAAGCCAATCGGATCGCCGATCTGGCCGATGGCTTCCTCGCCGAGCGCTTCGACGACTTTGGAAATATCAAAGCTCATGTTCATTCCCCACGCTTGAAGGCGAGGAACGACTAGCAGCGGCGCGACCGCACGGCGTGTTTCGATCAAGTAAGAATGCGCGCGACTGTGAGTAGTCGCGCGCGCTTGTCATTGGCCCGACGCGAACGCGTCAGAACCAGCCCTTCTTCTTCTCTTTCTTCGGCGGCTCTGGCGCGGGAGCGGGCGCGGCGGCTTTCGGCGCTGGCGCAGGCGCGGCTTGGCGCGGCGGCTCCGGCGCGCGGGCGGCCGGTTGCGGCGCGGCGGCGCGTTGCGCTTGGGGCGCGGGTTGAGAGGCTTGCGGCGGTGCGCCTGGCGGCTGGGCGCCTTGCGGCAACGGGCCGAGTTTCTCAGCAAACCAGTTCATGAACAGAGCCTCCCACCTCGTCGCTCGTCCCAGCGACGTTAACCGCGCTTAGCGCATTATTGGCGTGGGCGCCAACGCCAGGCAACAGGCGGTCAGGCGCTACCTTGACCGAGGTTGGCGTTGATGGCTTCGTCTTGGGCGGGGGTGCGCGTCATGCCGTGGGGGCGATTGCTACTTGGTCTCGTTGTTTCGGCGCTGCTTTGCTTCAGCGTCTTCTCGGTCGTGCGCCAAATCAGCGATGGCGTCTCAGGCCTAGAGGCGATGCAGGCTCCGGGCCTTGGCGACGCCGATCGCGCCGCGCTCGCTGCGCCGTTCAACGATGTTCTTGCTGGGCGGGACGCGGAGGTGCTGGCGCGGCTCGCGGAGGGCATCGACACTGCGGAAGCGCAGGCGCAGATTGATCACATTCAAACATTGCTGCCGGCGGCGACAGGGGCTGCACCCGCCACGCGGCTGCTCAACTGGCGCAACACGATGGGCACGGACGGCAATCGGCTCATCGGTTTGGCGGAGCATACGTTTGAGAGCCATGTCGGCCGCTCTGAGACAGTGCTGTACCGGCGCGCCTCAAGCGAAGCGTGGCGCATTGCGAGCTTCAACATCAACATCGTGCCGAAGGCGGAGATAGCGCCGGTTGAGTTTTCTCTTGCGGGCAAGCCTGCCGACTATTTGGCGATCGTGGCAGCGACGTTCGCGGCGCCCATCTTCATGCTCGCGACGTTTTGGGTGGCGCTGTTTTGGAAGGGGTTGAGGCCACGGTGGGTGTGGCTGATCATCGTACTGCTCGGCTTTTGCACGATTTCGCTCAACACCGGGACGGGCGCGATCGAGTTCACGCCGCTCTCGTTCTTGGTTTTCGGCGCGAGCGCGACGTGGTCAGGCTCGGCGTTCGATCCGTGGATTCTCAGCGTGGCTCCGCCGCTAGGTGCAATCGCCTTCTGGCTGACGCGGCTGTTTGGCAAGCCGCCCGCTCGACCAATGGCCGATCCGGTCTAGCGCGGCGCGCGCTTGGCGAGGATGCGCTGCAGCGTGCGGCGGTGCATGTTCAGACGACGCGCGGTTTCCGACACGTTGTGGCCGCAGAGTTCGTAGACGCGCTGGATGTGTTCCCAGCGGATACGGTCAGCGCTCATCGGATTTTCCGGCGGTGCGGGTTTGTCGTCCGGCGCGGCGAGCAGAGCTTTGACGATGTCCTCAGGGTCAGCCGGCTTGGCGAGATAATCGATCGCGCCGGCCTTCACGGCGGCGACCGCGGTGGCGATGGCGCCGTAGCCCGTCAGCATGACGATCCGGCAGTCCGGCCGGTGCTTTGTCAGCAGCTCAACGACGGAGAGGCCCGAGCCATCTTCCAAGCGCAAGTCGAGCACCGCGTAAGCGGGCGGCGATTTGGTGGTGATGTCGCTCGCCTCAGTGACAGTGGCGACGGCGTTCACGGCAAAGCCGCGCTGTTCGAGCGCGCGCGCGAGCCGCGTGCGGAAGGCCGCGTCGTCGTCGAGCAAAAGCAGCGACTGGTCGCCGTCGCGGGGCGCAAGGGTTTCGGTCATCGCATCAGCTCCGCCCTTGATATAGCGGCGCTTTGATCTCGATCAAAGCGGCGGCGCCTCGATCTCTACACGTGGCCAATTGGCGCGGACGATGGCGCCGTGGTCGGGCGCAGTCTTGTTCTTAACCACAAGCTTCGCGCCAGTTCGCTCAAGAAGCGTTTTTGAGATGAAGAACCCGAGTCCGAGGCCGCCAGCCGGGCCGGCGTCACGCTCTGTGAGATAAGGTTCCCCGAGGCGGGAGAGGATGCCCGGCGCGAAGCCCGGGCCGTCATCGTGGACGTTGATCTCAACCTCGCTCGCGCTCCAGCGCAGGTCCACGGTGACGCGCGTTTCCGCGAAACCGACGGCGTTTTCGATGATGCCGCCGAGCGCGTGGACGATCTCAGGCATGCGCCGGATTTCGAGTGGGCCGTCGCCGTCTGTGTTGATCACGATTTCCGTGCCGAGGCCGCGATGGGGTTCCGCGACTTCCTCGATGAGCGAGCGGATAGGCGCGCGCGCCATCATCATGTCGGCGTTCTCCCCTTTCGCGGAGAGTTGGCCGAGGATCGCGCGGCAGCGTTCGCTTTGCGAGACGAGCAGCGCGAAATCGTCGGCGCGCGGATCGTCCGCAGGAACGCCGCGCGCGAGTTCCTTGGCGACGAGGTGAATGGTCGCGAGCGGGGTGCCGAGTTCATGCGCGGCAGCAGCGGCGAGGCCGCCGAGCGCGGAGAGTGTCTGCTCGCGTGAGAGCACGGCCTGCACGGCGGCGAGCGCGATGTTGAGCCGTTCTTCTTCAGCCGCAACGCGCCACGCATAGACGCTGGTAAAACCAAGCCCGACGAGAACGGCGGCGGCGATGCCGGTTTGATAAAGCGCCGGCAGTTCGAACACGCCGTCCACCGGCCATGGCAGCGGCAAGCGCCACACCGCGATCACGCCAACGCAGGCGAAGGTGATCGCCGCCAGGATCGCGGTGACGGAAGGGCGCAGGATTGTCGCCGACACCGCAACCGGCGCGATGAAAAGGAACACGAACGGATTCTGCAGACCGCCAGTAAGCGCGAGCAGCGCCGCGAGTTGGACGATGTCGTAGGTGAGCTGCGCTGCTGCTTCCCACTCCTTCGCCAGTTCGTTCTGCCGACCGCTGAAGCTTAGCATCACATTGAGGCCGATGCTGACGGCGATCAGCGCAAGCGCAGGCGCCAGGGGAAAATCCACGTCGAGCAAGTAGCGCACGAACAGCACCGCGACTGTCTGGCCGAACACCGCGAGCCAGCGGAGCAGGATGAGCGTGCGCATTCGGACGCGGCTGGCGCCGGTCCAAAAGGTCGGAATGGGGGCGGGCGAGGGTGTCGGCGAGGGCATGGAGCGTTCCTGCGCCATGGGGGCCAAGGGCTCAAGCGGCGCGCCAGGGCGCCTGTTGCCGCAACATCCGCTTGGCGCGGGAACAAGAAGCTCAAACTCGCTATTGATTCTGCGACGCATTCGCAATAACGACACTCTTGCGAACGAGGAGCAAGAGGCGATGAGGCGAGTGACGGGGGAAGTTGGCGGGCGTGCGCGGCGTCTGCGGGGCGCGGCGGCGCTGGCCGCATTGATGGGCGTCGGCATGTTGGGCGCTGGCGGCGCGGCCGCGGAAGCGGTGGAAGATGGAGCCGCGGATGCGGGCGAGATCGTCGTCACCGCGACGCGGACCGAAAAGGACCCGTTCCAAGTTCCCGTCGTGACGACACTGATCACCGACGAGGAGATCGAAGAGAACCTCGTCACCGACATCAAGGACCTGATCCGCTTCGAGCCGGGCATCTCGGTGCCGACATCGCCATCTCGCTTCGGCGCGGCGCTGGCCGCGACCGGCCGTGACGGCAATTCCGGCTTCAACATCCGCGGCATGGGAGGCAATCGCGTGCTGTTCCAAGTTGATGGCGTGCGTTTGGCGGACGGCTTCAGCTTCGGCCCGAACGCCTTCGGCCGCGGCGATTATGTCGATCTCGATCTGCTGAGCTCGGTTGAAATCGTGCGCGGTCCGGCTTCTGCCCTCTACGGCAGCGATGGCTTGGCTGGCGTCGTGAGCTTCATCACCCGCGATCCGAACGATTTCCTGCAAAGTGACGAGAATTTCCGCGCGCGGGCGCGGGTTTCCTACGCCAGCGTTGATGAAAGCTGGTCGGAAAATCTCACCGGCGCGTGGCGCTTGAGCGATCAATGGTCGGTGCTTGGGGCCTACACGCGCCGCGACGGCCGCGAGACGGACAACCAAGGCGTCGTCGGCCTGCCGGATTCGCGCCGTACTGAGCCGAACCCGCAGGATTGGGAAAGCAACGCCGCGTTGGCGCGTTTGGTGTTCGAGCCCAGCGACATGCATCGCTTCCGACTCACCGGCGAGTACGGTGATCGCTACATCGCCACCGAAGCTCTGTCTGGCCGCGCAATTCTGCCGTTGGGCCCGGCGCCGGGCAGCAATTCGAGCGTCATTGATCTCGACGGCGAAGACGAAAGCGAACGCTCGCGTGTCGCGCTCGACTACACGTTCTCGAACGAAGGCGGCTTCATCGATAACGCGTTCATCGCCATCTACTCGCAATCGAGCTGGGCGCGGCAGTTCAGCGCCGAGAACCGCAACGTTTCCGCCGATCGTACGCGGGAGACGACCTACGACAACGACGTCTGGGGCATCAGCGCGCAGGGCGAGAGTTCCTTTGAGGGCTCGATCCAGAACCGCTTCGTGTATGGCATTGACCATTCGGTGACGACGTCCGGCGCGATCCGCGGCGGCACGGTGCCGACGCCGCCGGCTGTTTTCCCGGAGCGGCCGTTCCCGGAAACCGAGTTCACACGCACAGGCGCGTTCTTGGTGGACGAAATCACCGTGCTAGACGGCGCGCTGACGTTTTTCCCTGGCGTGCGCTACGACGCGTACGAAATCACGCCGAACCGCGACACGCTCTATGTGTGGCCGCTGTTCGAGCAGGACGGCACGCACCTTTCGCCGAAGTTCGGCATCGTCGCGTGGCCGACGGACCATTTTGGCGCCTATTTCAACTATGCCGAAGGCTTCAAGTCGCCAGCGCCGAGCGAGGTCAACAATTTCGTTGAAAACCTGACGCTCGCGCCAACCAACGCCTACACCTCGATCCCGAACACCAATCTTGGCCCGGAGACGAGCACCGGCGTCGAAGCTGGTATTCGTGGCCGCGATTGGGCGATGTTCAACGGCACGTGGAACTGGACGCTCGGCGGCTTCAGCACCTGGTACGAGGATTTCATCTCGCAGCAGATCGTTGGCGGCAACGGCAGCGCGCTGACGCCGTTCCTGTACCAGTTCGTGAACCTCAACGAAGTGCAGATCAGCGGCGTTGAAGCGCGTGTTGACGCGGCGTGGCAGAGCGGCGTTGGCTTGAACCTGGCGATGGCGTGGGCCGAAGGCGATCAGACAGTCAGCGGCGTCACCAGCGCACTGCAATCGACTGATCCATTCACTCTGGTGGCGGGCCTCACCTACGCTGACCAAGAAGGCCGTTTCGGCGGGCAATTGGCGTTGACGTGGGTTGTCGAGAAGGAGGCCAACGAGGTCACCGCGGGCACGTTCAATCCGGATGGTTTCACAGTGTGGGACATGACGGGCTACGTAAATCTGTCGGACGCAGCCACGCTTCGCGTCGGCGTGTTCAACCTGACCGACGAGACTTACTGGCTGTGGAGCGACGTGCGCGGCCTGAGCGCGGCGTCGACGACGCTTGACGCGTACACGCGGCCGGGACGTAACGTTTCCGCTTCAATTTCCTATCGCTTCTGAGGAGCCAGAGATGAGTGTTTCTTTTACGCGCCGCGCATCTTTGCTGGCTTTCGCCGGCGCCGGTGTCGCCATCTCCACACCAGCTTTCGCGCAGGCGCGCGGCGCGATCGAGCGTGATCGTCAAGCCATTCTCGCGATGGCCGGCGATTATCGCGTGCGTTTCGATTTCATCGAAACGGTGCCGTTCGTTGCCGACTACACGCCGCTCGAACCAAAGACGAGCGGCGGCCACGAGAATGTGCGCGTGATCAAGGATGAGGGCGACTTCATCCAATTGCAGCACACGCTGGTGATGCGTCACGAAGAGGAAATCTTCGTGATCAAACACTGGCGTCAGGACTGGACCTATCAGCCGCGCAACGTGCTCGCGTATGAGCGCCGCAATACGTGGGCGCTGCGCAATGTCGGCAGCGCGGAGCGTCGAGGCGCCTGGGCGCAGACGGTGTGGCAGACCGATGACTCGCCGCGTTACGGCGGCGTCGGCCGTTGGGACCACGCGAACAATCGTTCGATCTGGATCAGCGGCCCGACGCCGCGTCCGCTGGCGCGGCGCGATGCGGTGCGCAATCCGCCGTACGACCATTATGTCGGCATCAACCGCCATGCGCTGACGCCGACAGGCTGGGTGCATGAGCAGGACAACGAGAAGATCGGCGTTCGTGACGGTCAAGCGACGGCGATCGTGCACGAAGACGTCGTCAACACATACGATCGCTTCAGCGGTTACGAGGTCGCCGCTGGCGACGCGTACTGGACGAGCACGAACGAGTATTGGGCGAGCGTGCGCCAGGATTGGGATGACGCGATCGCGCGCGGCCGCGGCGTCTACGTCGAAGAAGAAGCGCAGAACGGCGCGGTCACGGGGCCGACGCTCATGGGCCTCGCGAGCCGCATCCATGACGGCGAAATTCAAACAGCCGCGGCGATCATTGAAGCACGCGCGGCCATCGTGCAGGCGACAACGCGCGCCTAAGTGCGAAGCAGGAATTACAAACGGCGCTGTCCTTCGCGGGACAGCGCCGTCTTGTTTGCATTTGCGTTGCCGCACGCGCGAAGTGGCGATGATGCGGCGGTTGCACATTACGCGCGCAAAGTGCGGCAAAGAGCCCGGTGCGGCGTTGCGCGGAATTGGTGCGCACGGACGCCGGCGTTACCTCTACGGTCATGACGCCAACGCCCCCGCTCGAAAGCGCGCCGCGCCGCCGCCTGACGGGCGCGGTCGTGCCGGCTGTTGCAGCTGCAGCGTTGGCTGGGCTTGGCGCGATGTTTTTGGTGACGGCGCGGCAATCAAACGACGCCGCGGTTCCGGCTGGGTGCATCCTTGAGCACGCGGACGCGCTTGGCGGTCCGATCGATCTTGTCGACACGCGCGGTACGCGCGTGACGCAAGCCGACTTCGCCGGCCAGCCCGCGCTTGTCTATTTCGGCTTCACGCACTGCCCGGACATCTGCCCGACGACGATGTACACGCTGCATGACGCGCTCGAATTACCGGACGGCTACGACGTGCAGCCCATCCTGATCAGCGTTGATCCCGCACGCGATACGCCCGCCTTGATGGCGCAATATGTGGCGACGGAAGGTTTCCCGGAAGGCCTCGTCGGCCTCACCGGCAGCGAAGCGCAGATCGCCGCCGCGGCGCGCGTGTTTCAGGCGAGCTTCTCGCGTGGCGAAGCCAATGCCGACGGCGGCTACAACGTGAACCACACGTCGTTCCTCTACGTGCTCGACAGCCAGTGGCGGACGGTGGCGGCGATGCCGACGCACAAGCCGGCCGACGCCGGAAGCGGCCAGACTGCCATGGTCCCGGTCGAGCCAGCCGAGCTCCAGGCCTGCATAGTGGCTGGCCTCGATAGGGCGCAAACCGCCCAGCCCTGAGGCAAGCGGTGACGCCGGTGTCATTATCGCTTGCGTTAATAATAGCTAACATTACGCTTGGTAAGCTTCGCGCGGGTGGGGGAACGCACGCGGGAGGCGGTATTTCGCGACTTTTGGGGGCGGTGGGCCGTTTGGCCTAGCCGGTTTTGGGGGCGCCGCAGCGCAACAGGACTCGCCTAGATAGTGGTTTAGCTTGTTGGAAAGCCGGTTCAGGGCAAGCTGAGCCGTCTGCTGCAGCGCAGCATCAGGGTGCAGGATCGTATGCTCTATTCGCTTTTTGAGCTGAGCCATTGGTCGGTCGCGCCGCTGCGCATGGCGGCGATGATGCAATCGAGCATGCTTCGTTCGCCGCTCAACCCCGCCGCGGACACCGACATCGCCAAGGCGGCCGCCGCTGCCTCCGATCTGTTCGAGGCGGTGACCCGCCGCTACCGCAAGCCCGACTGGAACCTGCCGACGACGAGCGTGAACAGCGTCAAAGTTGATGTGAGGGTGGAGAAAGCGTGGTTGAGCCCGTGGTGCGACATGCTGCATTTCTCGCGCGACGCGGAAGCGCTGAAGAAGGCGCGCGGCGAACGTACCGATCCCACCGTGCTGATTGTCGCGCCGATGTCGGGGCATTACGCGACATTGCTGCGCGGCACGGTGGAAGCGTTCCTGCCGGAACACGAAGTCTACATCACCGATTGGGCCGATGCGCGCATGGTGCCGGTGGTGTCAGGCCGCTTCGATCTCAACGATTACGTCAATCACGTGCGCGACATGATCCGCGCGCTTGGGCCGGAGACGCATGTCGTCGCCGTGTGTCAGCCGGGGCCGCTGGTGCTGGCCGCGATTTCGGTGATGGCGGAAGCCAATGATCCGTGCACGCCGGCGACGATGACGTTCATGGGCTCACCGATCGATGCGCGCAAATCGCCGACGGCGCCGAACCTGCTCGCGGAACAGCGTTCGATCGACTGGTTCCAGAAGAACATGATCCACACCGTGCCCGCGATTTACCCAGGCGCCTTCCGCCGCGTGTATCCGGGCTTCGTGCAGCTCGCGAGCTTCATGGGCATGAACCTCTCGCGTCACGTCGATGCGCATCACGAGTATTTCCAGAACCTCGTGAAAGGCGACGGCGAAAGCACGCACAAGCACCGCGAGTTCTATGACGAATATCTCTCGGTCATGGATCTCTCCGAGGAATTCTACATTCAAACGCTGCGCGAGGTGTTCCAGGAATACTCGCTCGCACGCGGGACGCTGATGCACGAAGGCGCGCTCGTGCGCCCCGAAGCGATCACCAAGACCGCGCTGCTGACCGTCGAAGGCGAGAACGACGACATTTCCGGCATCGGCCAAACCCAGGCCGCGCACGACATCTGCGTCAGCATCCCCGAACGCATTCGCCAGGATTACATCCAGCCGGGCGTCGGCCATTACGGCGTGTTCAACGGCAAGCGCTTCAAGACCGAAATCTATCCGCGCATGCGCGAGTTCATGCGCGCCTTCCAAAGCGAAGCGTCGCGCACGGGTGGAAAGCGCAAGCTCCGGGTCGTCGGCGAGGGCGGTTGACGTATCGTTTGCATCGCGCAACGACAGCGATGTGAGTTTCCTTTCCACATGCATGCGCCGTTGCGGAGACGCATTGGCTTGGGCGTTAACGCCTCGCGTGGGATTCTTGGCGATGCGCTTCGATTCGCGCGCCAAGCCCGCGCCAACTCAAACTGAAGTCGAAACGATCGACGGCCGCCGCGTCGCGGTGAAGCTCGTCGTCAATCCGCGCGCGCGTCACGTGTCGGTGCGCATCGATCCGACGCGCCGCGAAGCCATCGCCACCGCGCCGACGCAGCGCCATCTGAAGCATGCGATCCAGTTCGCGTCGGAGCGCGCCGGTTGGATCGCGCACGAACTCGCGCGCCTGCCGACGGACGTGCGCTTGCAGCCGGGAGCTCTGATGCCGCTGCGTGGCGTCGATCATATTCTGGTGCACGAACACGGCCGCACCGCGCCGCGTTTGGAAGCGGGCGAGCCGCCGCGGCTCGTCGCGCCAGCGCCGGATCCAGCTCTGTTCGAAGCGCGGCTGATGCGCTTCCTCAAAGCCCAAGCGCGCGCCGATCTCGAAGATCGCGTCGCTGTTCACACCGCGAAACTCGGCGTCAAAGCTGCGCGCCTGCAGGTGAAGGAGCTCCGTTCGCGTTGGGGCTCGTGCTCATCGGATGGCGTGTTGGCGTTCTCGTGGCGCGTGATCATGGCGCCGCCGTTCGTGCTGGATTATCTCGCCGCGCACGAAGTCGCTCACCTCGTCGAGATGAACCACTCGCGCCGCTTCTGGGCGCTGGTCGCCAAGTGCATGCCGGACTTCGAGAGCGGCCGCGCCTGGCTCAACGATCACGGCATCTCGCTGCACGCGGTCGCGCCACAGCGCTGACGGCCTACGGCACAATTCCGTAAGAAGCGTAGTCGAGCGCAATGCCTTCCCGCAGCGATACGGCGCGTGCGATGTCAGCGCGCCCTTCCTCGATGCGGCCCAAGCGCAATGCGGCGACGCCGTGGCCGTAAAGGTAGTGGCCGGCCTCCGCGTCGGTGCGGAAGGCCGCATCGTAGTCCGCATAGGCGGCTTCGAAGTCTCCGGTTTTTAGATGGACGAGCCCACGGCTGTCCAGGATTGACGCCGAATTGTTGGCGAGAGCCAGTGCGCGGTCGCAAAGGCTTCGAGCGGACTCCAATTCCACGCCGGCCACAGCGCGATTCCAGCATTGCGTGTTCTTGGCGTTGGCGCTGTTTGGGGCGGCGGCGGCGGCGCGATCTGCTTCGCGGATGGCGCTCTCGAAATCGCGGATGAGCATGAAATAGTCGGCGCGCAATTCCAGATCGTCGGGCGCCGCCTCAAGCAAGCGTCGTCCAAGCCGGGCGCGGAAATGATCTGGGGTGATCGCCAGCGCCGCTTCGAACTCTGTTGACGCCGCCGTGCGATCGCCAAGCGCATAGTGCGCGAGGCCGCGTTCGACGCGTGCGTTAGCGTTCCGTGGCAAGGCGGCGATGACGGCGTTGTATCGCGTGATTGCCGACGAAAAATCGTGCTCGAGAATGGTCAGCCAAGCGCGATTGTGAAGCGCCGGTCTGTAATTGGCGTTGAGGGTTAGCGCTCGCTCGAAATCGGCGCGCGCGCCGCTGTGATCGCGTCTCTCAAGGCGCGAGTAGCCGCGCGCGTTGAGCGGCCACGCATCGGTGGGGTTCGCGGCGATGACGCGTGCGAACTCCGCATCGGCCAAATCAAACCGGCCGGTAAAGGTGTAAACGTCGGCGCGGCGAAGGCCGGCTTCCACGGCATTCGGTGCAAGCCCGATGGCATGGTCGAGATCGGCCAACGCCGCTGGAAAGTTGCGCATCTCGATGTGCGCATTGGCGCGGCCAACGAACGTGCCCCAGCGCGATGGATCAAGCGCGATGGCGCTGGTGAATGATTCAACGCTCTCCGGGTAGCGGCGCAGCACGCCCAAGGAGATGCCCATATCGTGACGCACGCGCGCATTGTTTGGATCGAGCGCCGTCGCACGCTGATAATCGTCGAGGGCGGCTGGGTGTTCGCGGCGGAGATATTTCGCCCAGCCACGATTATGATAGGCGAGCGCGTAGTTTGGATCGATTTCGATCGCGCGATTGAGATCGGCGAGGGCGCGATCAAGATTGTCGCGTTGGATGAACTGATAGCCGCGATTGTTGTAAGCCGTGGCGCTGTCGGGATTTAAGCCCACCGCGCGGTCGTAATCTTCGAAAGCGCGATCATCATCGCCAGAGCGCTCACGCAAATAGCCACGCTGCATCAGTGCATTGGCGCGAACCCGGCTCTCAAAGCGCAAATCGTCGATAAGCGCCGTACAGGCGGCGACCTTGGCCTCCGTCTCGCCGCCCGCGCCGAAGCATTCGCTTGGGCTTGTCTGCGCATGCGACGCGCCGGTGATCGCCGAAAGCAGAGCGCCAATCAAAATACCGAACGCGCGCGTACGTCGCATGCTGCTCTCCCCACACGCGGAGAGAGTGTCAGCCCTCTGGGCCGAAGTCTAGCGAGCGGTCTTCGTCGTCTTGCGGGGTTTCGTGGGTTTCGCCGATGGCGACGCCGACTGGCGCGCCGACGATGGCGTCGCTCGGCGCGGCGATCGCGGCGGCGCCAAGGCCGTAATCGTCGGGGCCGGGCATATCGAGTGATTGCGCCGGCACGCCGCGCAGCGCGACCTCCGCATAACGCTGCCAAATTTGCGCCGGCAGCGAGCCGCCAGTGACGCGCGCAGTTTCGGTGAAATTGTCGTTGCCGACCCAAACGCCAGCCGCGAAGCCCGGCGTGAAGCCGACGAACCACGCATCGCGATAATCGTTGCCGGTGCCTGTCTTGCCGCCGATCTCGCGCCCAGGGACGCGTGCGGCGGTGCCGGTGCCAGCGTTCACGACGCGCGCCATCATGTAATTCATGTAGCGGCGCGGACGATCTTCGATGAGAACGTCGCGACTGGTTGGGCGGAACGACCACACCACTTCACCATTGCTGGCGCGGCGGATGCGAGTGATGCCGTGCGCTTGCACGGCGCGGCCTTCGTTCGCCATCACCGCATAAGCCTGCGTCATCTCCATCAACGTGATCTCCTGCGCGCCGAGCGCGAGGGAGTGGTAATTGTTGAGCGGAGATTGGACGCCGAGGCGGCGCGCCACATCGATAACGTTTTGCCCGCCGACCTCGTTGGCCACGCGAATGGCCACCATGTTGTAGGACGCCGCGAACGCGCGCGCGAGTTCGCTGGGGCCGTGATACTCGTCCTCGTAATTGCCGGGCGACCAATCAGGTTGGCCTTCGATGCGAATGGTGATCGGCGCGTCATCACGCACCGTCCACGGCGTGAAGCCATTTTCCATCGCCGCGAGATAAATGAAGAATTTGAATGATGAGCCAGGCTGGCGCCGCGCTTGCGTCACGCGGTTGAACTGGCTCACGTCATAGTCGCGTCCGCCCACCATCGAGCGCACGCCGCCGTCCGCGTCGATGCCGACGAGGCCGGCTTGGCCGACGCGGCGGCTTTCGCCGTATTCGGCGAGCACCGCTTCAATCGCTTCCGCACCCGCGCGCTGCGCGGCGATATCGAGCGTGGTCTCGATAATGAAGTCGTCGCGCTCCTGGCCGATGATCTCGTTCAGGATCGGGTCGATCCAATCGCGATAATAGCCGAGGATGCCCGCGGGGTTGCGGCGCGAGACGATGAGTTCTTCGCCGAGCGCGGCTTGGCGTTCCGCGTCGCTGATGAAGCCCTCATTGACCATTTCCTGCAGCACGACCTCAGCGCGCTCGCGCGCGGCGCTCATGTCCTGGCGCGCGGGGTTCATGCGTGAGGGCGCTTTGACGAGGCCCGCGAGCATCGCCGATTGCAGCAACGTGAGTTCGCGGGCAGGGCGGTCGAAATAGCGCTCCGCCGCGGCTTCAATGCCATAAGCGCCAGCGCCGAAATAGACGCGGCTCAGATAGAGCGCGAGGATCTCGTCCTTGGTGAAGCGGCCCTCGAGCCAAATCGCCATGGCGATTTCTTGCGCTTTGCGCCGCCACGATCGTTCGTTGGTGAGGAAGAGGTTCTTCGCCAGCTGTTGCGTGATCGTCGAGCCGCCTTGCACGACGCGGCCCGAACGCAAATTCTCCGCCGCCGCGCGCATCATGCCGCCGACATCGACGCCGAGGTGATCGTAGAAGCGGCGATCCTCGATGGCGATGAACGCCTGGCCGACATAAGGCGGCAGTGACGCAAGATCGACGGGCGGTGCGTTCTGCGCGCCTTCGCGCAGGATCACGTTGCCGTTGCGATCTTGGAAAGTGATCGATTGGCCGCTGCGCGCTTCCCACAAATCGTCCGTCGAGGGCATGCCCCAGGTGACGAACACGAAGAAGCCGAGCACGAAGGCGACGAAGCCGCCCGCAAGCCACCCGCCCCAGATCGCGGTTTCGCGCACGTTGCGCGGTGGTTTGATGTTTCCAGCGCGGCGGCCGACCTCAGCGGCGACCAATCGCGTTTGGCCGAGCGCTTTATCGACGTGCGGCTTGGCTTGCTCGCGGAGTTTCTCCCAACGGTCTTTGAGCTGACCTTTGAGAGATGTGTCGGGCTCTGGCGGCGGTTCGTCGGGATCACCAGCAGCTCGGAAATAATTGTTCGGCAGCTCGCTCGCTGACGCCGCCGCCGCAGCGGCCGCGGCTGGCGGAACAATATCTTCAGGCTCTGGCTCTTCAGTTTTGCGCGTCGTCACTGGCTCTTCATCGCGCGCAGCGATCGCCGGCGGTTCTGGTTCGTAGATTGGTTCGGGCTCAGCCTGTTGAGGCTCTGGCTCGACGACGGGCTCGCTCGCGGCGATCGCAGGCTCTTCTGGCGCCGGCTCGAGGATGGGATCGTCCTCGATCGGGGCTGCGTCATGTTCTGCCTCAGGCTCCAATGCCTGCGCCGCGACAAACTCTTGCTCAGGTTCGTGCGCGACGACCGGCGCGTCCGCCGGTTCCGCCACCACTGGCTCGGACGTTATTTCCGGCTCCGGCGCGATTTCTGGCTCGGCCTCAACGATCGGCGCGGGTTGGTGCGCCTGCGCGGGCTCAACGATTTCGTCGTGATCAAACGGCGGCGGCTCCGCCGCGTATTGAACCGGCGCCGGTTCTTCGGGCGTGACGGGCTCGGGGTCGCTAGCGGCGAACGTTTGCTCCGGTTCGGGTTCGGACGCGACGTAGACCGGTCCTGGCTCCGGCTCCGGCGTCGGTTCTGAGTGCGTCGGCTCCGGCGCAGCTTCCTCGACCGTCTCCTGCGTCAGCGGCTCGTCAGCGCTTGCGGGTAGGATCTCGGCGATGGAAAGTTCTTCGGTGGAACGCTCTGGCGTCACATCGACCGGCAGCACGCGCTGGACGCTCCACTCGTCGCCGGCGTCAGCGTCGCTCGTGATCGGTGAGGGCGCCGTGGGTTCTTCGGGAATTTCGGCGTGCGCCGTTGCGTCCCCGGACGGCGTTTCGCCGTCGCCGGGCTTCGGCGCGTCCGGATCGGACGCGTTCGGCGGAGGTTCATCCTCCGGCCGGTCCGGTTCGTTCTCGTCAGCCACCCCGGTCTTATCCTTCCGCGCTGCTCTAGCGCGATTCTCCGCCCCACCTCCCGCTGCCTGCGCAGCGGCGGTAAGGCGTGAAGCGCGCGACGCGCCAACCCCCGGGATCCCTCGCAGTTCCTATACTGCGCCGCGCCGGCCAGAGCCGCAACTGGTGGCGGTAACCACGCTTCCGGGCCGATATGACGCTGTGATGAAGCCGGTTTTTGTTGCGAGCCGGGGCGGGCATAGCCATATTTCGGAATGTTTCGCGGGTATTCGCCCGCGTTGAGGAGGTTTCGATGAACGAATCCTTGGGTCGTACCCGCTCTACGACGTATGAGCGCGACGACGCAGTCATGGATCCGGGTCTGCGTAAGTTCATGCTCGGCGTGTACACGAAGATGGGGCTCGGCCTCGTTTGGTCGGCGGTGCTCGCTTACGCGGTGGGCACGATCCCAGCGGTGACGCAATTCACGCTGACCGCGCCAATGCTTTACGTCGTGCAGTGGGGCCCGCTGGTCATCCTGCTCGGCTCCAATTTCTTCATGCGCAACGCCTCTCCGACGGCGTCCGGCATCCTTTACTGGGCTGTCGTGACGCTGATGGGCGCGGGCCTCGGCGTATGGGTCTATCTGGCGGCGAACGCCGTGACGGCGCAAACCGTGGGTGGTGGCTCGATTACGGTTACGTTCGAGGCGATGGCCAAGGCGTTCCTCATCACCGCGGCCTCGTTCGGCGCGCTTTCGCTATATGGCTACACCACCAAGCGTAATCTTGGCGGTTTGCACTCCATGCTTGTGATGGTGACGTTCGGCATGGTCGTGATCGGCGCCCTGAACTTCTTCCTGTTCAAGTCGGGCATGCTCGAATTGATCATGCAGATCGCGACGCTGGTGATTTTCTCGCTGTTGGTGGCGACGCAAACCAACCAGCTGCGTGAGGCCTATTTCTACCTGGCGAACGACCAGCGCGGCCAAGCCGTGATGACCAATTACGGCGCGCTGAACCTCTACATCGCCTTCGTGGCGATCTTCCAGACGCTGCTGAGCTTGATGTCGCGAGACTGACGCTCGGAATGACAGTGGACGCGAACGCCCGGCTTCGGCCGGGCGTTTTGCGTTTTAGTCTCCAACGATGCTGAGACGCTTAGGCTCAAGCACGGAGAGCACGCGGGCGAGGTCGTGACCGCGCTTGAGGATTTGCCCGCCCATGCCGATCACGGCCCACGCGCCTTGCTTGCGCGCGTTCTCGGGGCGCTTCTCGATTTGATAGAGTGGCGCCTCGCTGGTGCGGCGATAGACGCTGAATACGGCGCGGTCGGGCAGGGCGTCCATCGCGTAGTCGCGCCATTCGCCGGCCGCCACCATGCGCCCGTAAAAGCCAAGCAATCGATCAAGTTCAGCGCGTTCGAAGAAGATGGTGCGCCGTACATTGCTCATGCAGTTCGCCTGTCGCCCTGTGCATATGTGTATAGGTCGATGCCGTCAGTTTGGAAGCATTCGGCTTTTTCGACAAATGCCGCTGTGAGTAAGTTTTTGGCCTACATTAACAATGCGTCGGAGTCGGCTTTCAGCCTGATTTTGTGCTTGCGAATGCCTCAATCGGGCGCGACCCTATCAATGTGGTCGGCCGGAGAAAGGCACGGATCCAGTATCCATCAGCCCCCCCAGCCCCCTGGGTCCGCGCTTCGGTCGACCACACGCTCTTCAAAAAGCCCGCGCAATGCGCGGGTTTTTTATTGCCCGCGGCGCAGAGAAAAAGCCGTAAAATCAAGCGGAATTAGCGGTCTTCATGGCGGGCGCGTCGTGTAGCGGAGGTGTCCGTCGCGCGCAATAAACCTCTCGTCGCGAGTCGCCGCGCATTCGCGTTGGCGTTCATTGGTTGGCAAGAATCACACGAATCGCCGCGCGCTCTGATTCGTCCTGGCGCGCCGATTTAGGCTGTGGCGCTCGGGCCAAAACGGCTCTAAGAGCGGCGCTCGTTTTTCGAGGGGCCTCATGCTTTTGCAGGTCGACGGACTGCGCAAGACGTTCGGTCGGCGCACCGCTGTGGATAATGTCGGGTTCTCACTCGATGTCGGCGAGATCGTCGGCTTCCTCGGCCCGAACGGCGCCGGCAAAACCACCACGATGCGCATGATCGCGGGCTACCTTGAGCCCGACGACGGTGTCGCCAAGGTTTTCAACATCGACGTCGCGCAGGATCGCCGCCGCGCGCAGGAGCGCGTCGGCTATTTGCCGGAAGGCGCACCGCTTTACGGCGAGATGACGCCGTGGTCGTTCCTCCGTTTCGTCGGCGAAGCGCGCGGCATGACCAAAGAGGCCGCCCGCCACGCCGTGCGCCGTGCGGCGCAGGACGCGCGCCTCGGCGACAGCATCGATCGGCCGATCGATACGCTCTCCAAGGGCTACCGCCGCCGGGTGGGCCTGGCTGCAGCGCTGCTGCACGATCCGTTGCTACTGATCCTCGACGAGCCGACCGACGGCCTCGATCCGAACCAGCGCGCCGCCGTGCGCGACCTCATCAAGCGCCTCGGTGAGGAGCGCGGGCTCATTATCTCCACGCACAGCCTCGAAGAGGTCGAAGCCGTCTGCACGCGCGCGATCCTCATCGATAAGGGCCGCATCATTGTGGACAAGACGCCGGCCGCGCTCGCGGAAGAGTTCGGCAGCTTGGAAAAGGCGTTCCGAACGCTGACGGGTGGGGAGGACCGCCAGTGAAAAAGCGTCCCGGCCTCGCCAGCATGACCGCCATCTATCGGCGCGAGCTGCTCTCTTATGTCACTACGCCGACGGCGTACGTGTTTGTCGCCGTGTTCCTGTTCGCGATCGGGCTGTTCACGTTCCAAGTGGGCGGCTTCTTTGACGCGCGGCGTGCGGACTTGTCTGCGTTCTTCGCGTTCCATCCGTGGATATTCATGGTGTTTCTGCCAGCGGTGGCGATGCGCCTGTGGTCGGAAGAAAGCCGCTCGGGCGCGATCGAATTGCTGCTGACGCTGCCTGCGCCGACGTGGTCGTTGGTGTTGGGCAAATTCCTGGCGGCTTGGACCGTCGCAGCGGTGGCGCTTGCGTTGACGATCCCGCTCTGGATCACGGTCAACGTGCTCGGCCACGCCGACAACGCGGCGATCTTCACCGGCTATCTCGCGAGCTTACTGATGGCGGGCGCTTATCTGGCGATTGGCTCGATGATGTCAGCGCTGACGCCGGCGCAAGTGGTGGCGTTCGTGCTTGCCGTGCTGGTGGCCTTCATTCTGACGGCGCTGGGGCTGCCGCTGGTGAGCGATTTCTTCTCCGGCTTCGTCGGCGGGCCTGTGGCCGAAGCGATCGGACGCTTCTCGCTGTTGCATCATTTCGACGCCGCCCAACGCGGCGTCGTGGAGTTCCGCTCCGTGTTCTATTTCGTGTCGCTGATCGCGTTGTGCCTCGGGCTCAATGCGCTCGCGGTTGATGCGCGGCGGGGAGGCTGATCATGAGCGGACGCCGTTTCGCGCTCATCGCAGCGCTTGCCCTGTTCGTGATTTTCATCGCGGGCAATTTGATCGCCAACACCTGGTTCCGCACCTGGCGGCTCGATCTCACCGAGAACCAGCTCTACTCGCTGAGCGACGGCACCGAGCGCACGCTCGATGCGCTGACTGAACCGGTTGAGCTGCGCTTCTATTTCTCACGCGACGCTGCGTCGTCGTTCCCATCGGTGCAGACTTACGGCGCGCGTGTGCGCGAGATGCTGCAGACGTTCCAGGCGCGCTCGAACGGACGCGTGCGGTTCGTTGAGATCAATGTCGAGCCGTTCTCCGAGGAAGAGGATCAGGCCGTCGAAGCCGGCATCGAGCCGCGCCAAGTCATGGAAGGCGCTGACCCGATCTATATGGGTCTCGCTGGCGCCAACGCGATCGACGATCAGGTGCCGATCCCGTTCCTTGATCCGAGCCGCGAAGCGTTCCTCGAATACGAGATCACACGGCTGATCTACGAACTGGAAAGCCCAGATCTGCCGCGCATTGGCTTGATCACCTCGCTGCCTATGAATCCCGGTGACGAGAGCGCGGCGATGTTCGGCCAGCGCCAGTCCATGTTCGAGACCGAACTCGGGCGGACCATGAATGTCGAGAAACTCGACATCGGTTTCACGGCAATCCCGGAAGGGATCGACGTGCTCGCGATCATCCATCCGGGCCCGCTTTCGCCGCCGCAACTTTACGCGATCGATCAATTCATTCTGCGCCACGGACGCGCGTTCATCGCGCTCGATCCAGCTTCCATGCAGGCGCAGCGCAATGCCGGCGGCATGGATCCGTTCTCGATGATGGGCGGCGCGCCGTCCTCGTCGAATCTAGATCCGCTGCTGGAGCGCTGGGGCGTGGCGATGACGCGTGAGGTCGTGCTCGATCTCGACGGTGCGCTGGAGGTGCAAACGCAGGACCCGCAAAGCGGCCAGCCAGTGAACGCGCCACAGCCGCTGTTCTTCCGCGTGCCGCCGGCCCAACGCGACGCGGAGGACATGTTGATGGCATGGTTCTCGCGCGACATGAATTTTGGTCTCGCCGGCGCGCTCACCTGGAGCGAGCGCGAAGGCGTCACCATCACGCCGCTCGCCAGCACCAGTGGCCGCACGCGGCGCATCGCCGCCGAACGCGCGCTCATGCAGCCGTCGCCGTTTGAGCTACTGATGGACTGGCCGCCGGGCGGGCGCATCGAGACGATTGCGCTCCGCCTCTCGGGCAATCTCGAAACCGCATATCCGAACGGCGCGCCAGCGCCGGAGCCGGTGGAATTGGCCGAAGGCGTGCCGCCGCCAGCAGCGCCGCCTGCGCCCACAGGTGAAGCGCTCACGCGCTCGGCGACGCCGGCGGAATTGGTGATCGTGTCCGACGCCGATTTCCTCGATGACGCGTTTTACGTCGATGGCGGCGGTATTCCGCGAGCAGACAACGGCGCGTTCGCACTCAACGCGCTCGACATTCTGTCCGGCTCAGACGCGCTCGTGTCGTTGCGTGCACGCGCGCCGTCCGAGCGGCGCATGGAGATGGTCGATGCGATGGAGCGCGATGCGCGCCGCCGCATCCAAAGCCGCGAAGAAGAGTTGGAATCGGAGTACGCGGAAACGCAGCAAAGGTTGGCGCAATTGCGCGCGGGCGGACGTGGATCCGGCTTCTTCGCCGGTGACCTTGGCGCCGAGCTCACAACCGAAGAGCGGGCCGAAATTGACCGCCTAGAACGCCAGATCGTGCAGGTTCGGACAGAACAGCGCGCGGTGGGTCGCGAGCTGCTTGGCGACATTGATCGCCTCGAGGCTCTGATCGTGTTCATCAATGTTTGGCTCGCGCCGCTCTTGATCGCGTGCGTTGGGCTTTACCTGTTCTGGCGCCGGCAGCGGCGTGCGCGGAGGGCGCAGCGATGACCACCGAACTCGCTGAACGCCGCAAGAACCGCGCGCTTGGGCTCGGGCTACTCGCGGGCGCGTTTGTCGTCATCGCCGCGATCACGGTGGCGATCGATGGTCGATCTTCGTCGCCGAACACCGCGTCTGGCCCGGTCGTGCCTGGTCTCGAAGAGAGTATCGGCCGCGCCCAGCGCATCATCGTGACCAGCACTGAAGCCAGCTATCGCATCGAACGCACGCAGCGCGGCTGGGCGATGCAGGATCGCGGCAATTTTCCGGTGAACGCCGCGGCGCTCGATCGGCTGACACAGGGCCTGCAAAGCCTGCAATACGTCCGCCAGATGACGAGCGACCCGAGGCGGCACGAGCGCCTCGGCGTTGGCGATCCGCGCGAAGGCGGACGCGGCATCCTCGTCCAAGTCGAAGACGGCTCGCGCGCGCTGCTGGTGGATCTCATCCTCGGCGTTGAGCCGAACGGCGGCACCTATGTGCGCCGCACTGGCCAGGATCAGGTTTGGTCTGCGCGTGGCGAGCTGCCGCCGCTGCGCAGCATCGCGTCGTGGCTCGAACTGCAACCGCTCGCGCTTGATCCTGCAAACCTCGCCCGCGTCGAGATCGTGCCGCCGACTGGCCGCCCGTACACGCTCGCGCGCGAAGCGCAGGGCGGTGATTTCCAGATCGTATTGCCGGCGCGCTTGGCGGCGGTGGCGCAATCGAGCGTCGACAATGTCGCCGGCCGCATCACCGCTCTCACGCCGACGGACGTGACTGAAGCGCCGGCGATCCAAGGTACGCCGCGCGCTCGCGTGCGCGCGATCACGTTCAATGGCGTGCTCATCGACGGCGAATTGATCGACAGCGACGGCAAGACGTGGATCAAGCTCGTCGCCCGCGCGCAAAGCCCGGAGCAGGAGCAGGCCGCGCTGGAGATCAACAATCGCTCGGCGGCCTGGGCCTATGCGCTGAGCACTCTCGACGTCGACACCTTGGTTGCGCCGTTGAGCACGCTTGTGCCGAGCGCCGCGCCGGCGGCTCCAGCTGCGCCACAAGGTCCGCCGCAATAATCAGCGGCGGCGGCGCGATGTGAAGGCGGCGCCGAGGATCGGCCCGCCATTCGGCGCCTGCACGATCACCGCGCATTCCGGCGAACAGCGTTGGCGTTCGTAGAATGCTGACGCGCCGTTCCATGCGCCGACACGATCAATGCGCGTCACGAGATTGTAGAGCCAAAGCGTGCGGCGATCGTTTTCGCCGGCGAGCACGTTGACCGAGTAGGGCCCTGGATCGAAGGCGATGAACCAGACGTCGGCCTGGCCGGCCCCCGCGCCGACCACCGCTCGCACCGTGTTGTTGCGCAGCCGCTGAACCGACACGCTCGGCGCGCCGGACGGACGCGGCGCGGCCGCGAGTTCGTCAATCGCCGCGCGCGCGGTGTCCCAATCGACGGCGCTGACTTGGCGTTGGCCGTTCAGCACCAATTGCGGCGTCGAGCGGCGCCCGCGCAGGGTTGTCGCGTAGTCGCGCTGACGCTGCGCGAATTCAGGCTCCGCGAACGTGTCGCGCCAGCCGAGATAGTCCCAGTAATCGACGGAGAACGTGAGGGCGAGGATGTCGTCCTCGCGCGAGAGCGTGCCGAGAAAGCGGTTGGCGCGCGCGCAGTGCCAGCACCCCTGCGAGGTGTAGAGCTCAACCACCACAGGCGCGCGGGCAGCCGTTTGCGCCTCCGCAGCCGGGGGCAGCAACGAACCCAGCGCCGCCCACGCAAGGAGGACGGCGGCGAGGAGGCGAGCCTTCATGGCCGAAAACATGGAGGCCCGCCGCCCGCCATTCGAATCAAACCCCCGTTACGCCGGGGATGAACGCAGTTAAGCGCGCGCCAAACCCCTGAGAACATAGTGAAGAATGCCGCCATTGCGGAAATATTCCACCTCGTTCTCAGTATCGATACGGCCCCGAACCTCGACCTCGTCGACCTTGCCGCCGGGGCGGGCGATCTTGAGGATGACGTTCTGGCGGGGCCCAAGGGTCGCGACATTGTCGATCGACACGGTTTCCGCACCTGTGAGGCCAAGGCTCTTCCAGGATTGGCCGTCCAGGAATTGCAGCGGAATCACGCCCATGCCGATCAGGTTCGAGCGGTGAATGCGCTCGAAGCTTTCCGCAACAACCGCGCGCACGCCGAGCAGCTTCGTGCCCTTCGCCGCCCAATCGCGTGACGAGCCGGTGCCGTATTCCTTGCCGGCGAAGACGATGAGGTCGCGGCCTTCCTTCTGGTAGCGCATCGCCGCGTCATAGATGGCCATGCGCTCGCCTGACGGATGGTGAACCGTGAGGCCGCCTTCGATGACGTTGCCGGCTTCGTCCGTCACCATCGCGTTCTTGATGCGGATGTTGGCGAAGGTGCCGCGCATCATCACTTCATGGTTGCCGCGACGCGCGCCGTAGGAATTGAATTCCTCGAACGGGACGCCGTGCTGCGTGAGATAGAGGCCGGCCGGAGACGTCTTCTTGATCGAGCCGGCTGGGCTGATGTGGTCGGTGGTGATCGAGTCGCCGAACAGCGCCAGCACGTGCGCGCCGCGCACGTCAGTGACGGCCGACGGCGTCATGCTCATGCCTTCGAAGTAGGGCGGGTTCGCCACGTAGGTGGACTTCGTGTCCCACTCGTAGGTGCGGCCTGTGCCGCCCTTGATGCCTTGCCAGTGCTTGTCGCCTTCGAACACGTTGGCGTAGCGCTCCTCAAACATCTTTTGCGTCACCGCGCCGCGCACGGCGGCTTCGACGTCGGCGTTGGTGGGCCAGATGTCCTTTAGGAACACGGGCTGGCCGTCCTTGCCCGTGCCGAGCGGTTCGGTTTCGAGGTTCTTGTAGACGCTGCCCGCAAGCGCGTAGGCGACGACGAGCGGCGGCGAAGCGAGATAGTTCGCGCGCACGTCTTGGTTCACGCGGCCTTCGAAATTGCGGTTCCCCGAGAGCACCGAGGCGACGACGATATCGTTCTCGGTGACGCTCGCGGAAATCGCCGGCGGCAGCGGGCCGGAATTGCCGATGCAGGTCGTGCAGCCATAGCCGACGAGGTTGAAGCCGAGCTGGTCGAGATATTTATCGAGGCCTGCCTTGGCGAGATAGTCGGTGACCACTTGCGAGCCCGGCGCCAGCGAGGTCTTCACCCACGGCTTGGTGCTCAGGCCTTTCGCCACGGCGTTTTTCGCAACGAGGCCTGCCGCGATGAGCACCGATGGGTTCGACGTGTTCGTGCACGACGTGATCGCCGCGATGACAACGTCGCCGTGGCCGACATCATGCTTCGCGTCCGCGACCGGCGCGCGCTTCTTCAACTCGCCGCCTTTGCGGAATTCGTTGGTCATCGTGTCGGTGAAGCCGCCGGAGACGCCGCCGAGCGCGACGCGGTCTTGCGGACGCTTCGGGCCGGCAAGCGATGGCACGACGTCAGAGACGTTGAGTTCGAGGGTGTCGGTGAACTCCGGCTCGGCGCCGCCCCAGAGGCCGTTCGTTTTGCAGTACGATTCAACGAGCGCGACGCGATCGGCGTTGCGGCCGGTGGCGGTGAGATAGTCGATGGTCTTTTGATCGACTGGGAAGAAGCCACAGGTCGCGCCGTATTCCGGAGCCATGTTGGCGATGGTGGCGCGGTCTTCAACGGAGAGCAGGCTCAAGCCCGGACCGTAGAATTCCACGAACTTGCCGACAACGCCCTTCTTGCGCAGCATCTGCGTGACGGTGAGCACGAGGTCGGTCGCGGTCGCGCCTTC
>CAZZFE010000012.1:0-81394 GCA_964653495.1 uncultured Terricaulis sp.
GGCGTGGTTGAGCACCTGGCTTTTTTTCGTTTTGCGGGGGGGGGTGTGGGCGAGCTTCGCTCGCGGGAGGGGGCTCTACGCAAGCGACTGGAAATTCAAACGCCCCCTCCCAACCTCCCCCGCGAGCGGGGGAGGAGAATGGAAGAGCTGATGCAATCGATCGAAAAGAACTGGCTTGAACTGATCCGTCCGAAGAAGCCGCTCGTCGAGCATGGCTTTGACGCGAACCGTCGCGCCACGTTGATCGCTGAGCCGCTCGAGCGCGGCTTCGGCATGACGCTCGGCAACGCGCTGCGCCGCGTGCTGCTGTCGTCGCTGCAGGGCGCTGCGATCACCGCCGTGCAAATCGACGGCGTCGTGCACGAGTTCAGCTCGATCCCTGGCGTCCGCGAAGACGTGACGGACATCGTCCTGAACCTGAAGCAAGTCGCCATCCGCATGCGCGGCGAAGGCCCCAAGCGCGTGATGCTGAAGGCGGACGCCGCCGGCGAAGTGAAAGCTTCGGCGATCCAAACCGTCTCCGACATGGAGATCCTCAACCCCGACCACGTGATCTGCACGCTGGACGAGGGCGCCTCGCTCCGCATGGAGCTGACGATCAACAACGGCAAGGGCTACGTCCCGGCCGAGCAGAACCGTCCCGATGACGCCCCGATCGGCCTGATCGCCATCGACGCCATCTACTCGCCGGTGAAGCGCGTTGCTTATCGCGTCGAGAACACCCGCGAAGGCCAGGTGCTTGATTACGACAAGCTGATCATCGAAGTCGAAACCAATGGCGGCATCCGCCCGGAAGACGCGATCGCCTACGCCGCGCGCATCCTCCAGGACCAGCTGCAAATCTTCATCACCTTCGAAGAGCCGAAGGCGAAGAAAGAAGGCGGCGAGAAGCCGGACCTGCCGTTCAACCCGGCGCTGCTCAAGAAGGTAGACGAGCTCGAGCTTTCGGTGCGCTCGGCGAATTGCTTGAAGAACGACAACATCGTCTACATCGGCGACCTCATCCAGAAGTCGGAAGCGGAAATGCTCCGCACCCCGAACTTCGGCCGCAAGTCGCTGAACGAGATCAAGGAAGTGCTGGCGACGATGGGCCTGCACCTCGGTATGGCCGTCGAGAACTGGCCGCCAGACAACATCGAAGACCTCGCGAAAAAGTACGAAGATCAAATCTAAGGTAACGCGCCATGCGCCACGGCTCTGGACATAAAAAACTCAACCGCACGGCCAGCCACCGTCAGGCGATGTTCGCCAACATGGCGGCGTCGCTGATCAAGCACGAGCAGATCGTGACGACGCTGCCGAAGGCGAAAGCGCTTCGTCCGGTGGTCGAGCGTCTGGTGACGCTGGCGAAGAAGGGCGATCTCGCGTCGCGCCGTCTCGTCGTGTCGCGCATGCGTGACGAAACCCAAGCCAAGAAGCTCTTCGAGACGCTCGCACCGCGCTACAAGGCGCGCGCTGGCGGCTACACGCGCGTGCTGAAGGCGGGCTTCCGCCATGGTGACAACGCCCCGCTCGCGGTGATCGAATTCGTCGATCGCGACGAGGAAGCGCGCGGCCAGGACAGCGGCCCGCGTCCGGAAGCGATCTACACCGACGAAGGCTAAGCGCCTCTCCAGTGGACAAAGTTCAAAGGCCCGCCGGACCGGCGGGCCTTTTCTTTATACGCCTGACATCGCAGCTGCTTAGATGGCGGCCATGATCCGCTTCATCGCCGCCGCCCTGGCGCTCGCACTGGCTTCCGCCTGCTCGCACACGCGCGAAGCGCCGCCGCCTGCGCCGCTCATTCTCGTCTCGATCGACGGTTTCCGCGCCGACTATCTCGACCGCGGCATAACGCCGGCGCTCTCGCGTCTCGCCGCCGAAGGCGCGCGTGGATCCATGAGGCCTTCGTTTCCGTCAAAGACCTTCCCGAACCACTACACGATCGTCACCGGCCTGCGTCCCGATCATCACGGCTTGATCAACAACGTGATGGAGGATGCCGAGCGCCCGGGCGTCACCTTCACGCTGGCGGACCGCGCAGTGGCGGCTGACCCGATCTGGTGGCGCGACGCGGTGCCAATCTGGGTGAGCGCGGAGCGCCAAGGCGTGCGCACGGCGGGCATGTTCTGGCCGGGTGCGGATTTCGAACTGCACGGCGTGCGGCCCAGCGAATGGCGCCCGTTCGATATGGCCATACCATCTGACGCGCGCGTGGACACGCTGCTGTCCTGGTTTGATCCCGACCGCGAGCCCCCGCGCTTCGCCACACTCTATTTCGACATCGTCGACACCGCCGGCCACACCTACGGCCCACACGCGCCAGAGACGAACGACGTCGTGGCGCAAGCGGACGCCGCGATCGCGCGTCTGGTCGAGGGCCTCGCGGCGCGCGGCGTTGAGGCAAACCTCATCATCCTCGCCGATCACGGCATGGCGGAGGTGTCGGAGGATCGCATCATCGATCTCGACGCGCTCGCGCCGCCGAGCATCGCGTACGTGGTCTGGGACGGCCCGTTCGCGGGCGTGCGCGCACTGCCGGGTCACGATGCCGCGCTCGATGCCGCGCTTCTTGGCCGCCGCGCCCACGACGAATGCTGGCGACGCGGCGAGCTGCCGGCGCGCCTCGAGTACGGCACACACGCGCGCACGCCGAACGTCATCTGCCTCGCTGACGTGGGTTGGCTTTATCGCAGCGCGCGCTTCGAACATTCGGCCGGACGCGGAAACCACGGTTATGATCCGCAAGCTTCAGACATGGCCGCGCTATTCGTCGCGCAGGGGCCGGCGTTCCGAACGGGCGTGACGCTCACCCCGTTCGACAATGTCGACGTCTATCCGCTGATGGCGCGCCTGATTGGCGTCACGCCAGAGCGCAACGATGGCGACATCGCCGATCTTGCGCCAGCGCTGCGCGATCCGCCTTGACAGATACTTGCGAAAATATAAAAATATTGGCGAAATCTATAAGGAGACGCCGATGTCCGATCTTTACCGCCCCAAGGGCCTTTCGAGCGCGGTGATCTACAAGGACCCTAAAGCTGCATTTCGCTGGCTGGAGGATGCGTTCGGCTTTGAGCCGCTGATGGCGATCACCGATGCAGAGGGAAACCTCGTCCATTCCGAGATGAAGTTCGGCGAGTCCGTGCTGATGGTCGGCTACGAGTGGAACGACAGCAGCAAGAGCCCAATGGGCATCGCCGGCGCCAATACGCAAACGGTGCATGTCCAACTCGATGAGGACGCCGACCTCCACTGCGAGCGCGCCCGCAAAGCTGGCGCCGAAATCCTGCAAGAGCCGGCCACGCAATTCTATGGCGACCGCACCTATCGCGCCCGCGATCCCGAAGGTCATGTTTGGACGTTTGGCCAAACCGTCGAGAAAATGACGCCCGCCGAGTGGGACAAGAAGATCGGCGTCACCACCAAGACGCGCCTCGATTGAAGCCCGCCGCGATCGATCGCACGCTCGCCGCGCTCGCCGATCCGTATCGGCGGCGCACGGTGGAGCTGCTTGGCCAACGCCCGCGCCGCGCGGGTGAGTTGGCCGAGGCGCTTGGTCTGCCGGCGCCGGCGATGAGCCGGCATTTGCGCGAACTCAAGCAAAGCGGTCTGGTGGAGGAAACCCATCCAGAGTTCGATGCGCGCGTGCGTATCTACGCGCTCAAGGACGGCGCCATGCGTGATCTCAAGAAATGGCTCGATGAAGCCGAAGCGCATTGGGCCAAGCAGCTCGCCTCGCTCAAGGCGCATGTCGAGAAAAAGAAGTGAACTCGGTTCTCGTCGCGCTCCGCATCGCCGCGCCGCCGGAGCGTGTGTTCGACGCGTTCGTGAACGACATCGCGCTATGGTGGAAGCCGAACGAACTGTTCCAGCTGACGCCGCGTGGTGACGGCGCGTTGCGCTTCGAAGGCGGAGAGGGTGGCCGCTTGGTGACGACGCTTCCGAGCGGCAAGGAGTTCGAGGTCGGCAAGATCACCACCTGGGCGCCGCCGGCGAAGCTCGGCTTCACCTGGCGCCAGGCGACGTTCGCCGAAGGTCAGCTCACCCACGTAGAGGTCCTGTTCGAGCCGGTGGGCGAGGAGACGCGCGTGAGCGTCACCCATAAGGGCTGGGACAGCGTCCCCCAGGAGCACGTCGCCCGGCACGGCTTCCCCGAGCGCATCTTCCTGCAGCGCCAGGGCGAGCATTGGCGGGCGCTGCTGGCGAGCCTGAGCGGCCTCTCGCGCGGCTGAGGCGGGTGGTCGCGCACTACCGGCCCGCCTTGTTTCCGCCCATCCCCGGCGCCACATGCGAGCCCGTCCTTTTGACGGGGTTTTGGACGCATGAAGATCGACCGCGCTTCGTTTCTGAAAGCAGCGCCATTCTTGGGCGGAGGCTTCGTCGCCGGCGTCCTGGCGATGGCGCCTTTGGCCGCTCAGGAATTCCAGTCGAACAGCGAGCCGCGCCTGCAATTGGTGCAGGCCGAGCAGCTCACCCGCGCCGTGCCGAACTCGCAAGGCCAGGTGCAGCTCTCCTATGCGCCGGTAGCGGCGCGCGCCGGCCCGGCGGTGGTGAACGTCTACGCCCAACGCGTGGTGCGCGGCATGTCGCGCGATCCGTTCTTTGGCCGCTTCAGTGCGCCGCGTGTGGAGCAATCGCTCGGCTCCGGCGTGATGGTGCGCGCTGACGGCATCATCGTCACCAACAACCACGTCATCGAAGGCGCGCAATCGCTGAAAATCGTGATGTCGGACCGCCGTGAGTTCGACGCCGAACTTGTGCTCGCCGATCCGCGCGTCGATCTCGCCGTGCTGCGCATCAACACCAGCGGCGAACGCATGCCGACGCTGCCATTCGCGGACACGCAGAATGGTCTGCAAGTCGGCGACCTCGTGCTCGCCATCGGCAACCCGTTCGGCCTGCAGCAGACGGTGACGAGCGGCATCATCTCCGCGCTCGCGCGCACCGAGGTCGGCGTCAGCGATTATGCTTTCTTCATTCAGACGGACGCAGCCATCAATCGTGGCAATTCCGGCGGCGCGCTGGTGGACATGAACGGCGCGCTCGTGGGCATCAACAGCTCGATTTATTCCGAGAGCGGCGGCTCAAACGGCATCGGCTTCGCGATCCCTGCGGAAATGGTGCGCCGTGTCGTGGAGACCGCTGTGTCTGGCGGCGACCGCGTTGTGCGCCCGTGGCTTGGCGCGCGCGTGCAAAGCGTGACGCAGGATATCGCACGCTCCATGGGCCAAAACGTGCCGCAGGGCGTGCTGGTGACGCAGCTTTATCCGCGCTCGGCCGGTGAACGCGCGGGCCTGCAACAGGGCGACGTGATCCTGAGTGTCGCCGGCGTTGCCGTGCATGACGAAGCTGGCGTGCGCTACCAATTCGCAACGCAGCGCCCAGGCGGACGCGTGCCGCTGGAAATCGTGCGCGACGGCAACCGCCGCACGCTCAACGCCAGCGCTGAAGCGCCTCCAGGCGGCGCGCCGGAAGCGCGCACGCTCACCGGCCGTCACCCGCTTGGCGGGGCGCGGGTCGTGACGCTCACGCCAGCGACGGCCGAGGACGCAGGCCTCGATCCGTTCGCGACGGGCGTGTTCATCCAAGCGCTCGATCGCGGCGGCGTCGCCGCCCGCGTCGGCTTCCGCCCTGGCGACATCATCTCGACCATCAACGGCGAGCGCATCGCCGATGCCGCTGCGCTCGATCGTCAGATGACGCAAGCGCGCGCGTGGGTGATCGGTCTGGAGCGCAACGGTCAGACCGGCGAAATCCGCTTCGGGATGTGATTTAGGCCAACGCCGAAATCATCCCGGACGGCCAGCGGCCGATCCGGGGTCCGCCATTAGCAGCGGCGGCGCGAACGCAGGCGCGAGCCTGAGGAAGCATCGTCGCGGCACACGCGCTCGCGGCGCTCTTCCGTAGTTTGCTGCTGGGTGGCGGCCGGAGTGGACTCTGTCGTCGGCGCGGTTTCAGGCGTCGCTTCGGTCTCTTCGGCGGCGGCCGGCGTTTCGGCGCCGTGGTTCGCATGACCGTTGTGCTCAGCGGCTGCTGCGGGGGTTTCCGTGACCGCCTCCGGCGTCGGCGCCGGCGGTCCAGCGACAGCTTGGAAAAGCGCGATCAGAATGAATTCAAACATAAAGTCCCCTGGGGAGTGCCGAGCGCAACCTATTGCGGGGGTTTAACGCAAAGCAATCGCGATCAGCAGGCGGGATGATCACAAAGCGAGGTTTTGCGACGAAATCAGCGATCCTCATGCCGAATGAGCGCTCGGCGCCCATGTTCCCGCAATGGGCGACGGCTGCGCGCCCTGCTAATTCTTGAGTCGAGATGAGTGATCTGTTCGAAGCCGCTGATCTGGACGAGGGGGCGCCGCGCCCGCTCGCTGACCGGTTGCGCCCGCAAAAGCTGAGCGAGGTTGTCGGCCAAGATCATTTGCTACAGGGCAACGGCCCGATCGGCCGGATGGTGAGCCAGAAGCGGCTTGCCTCGATGGTGCTCTGGGGGCCGCCCGGCGTCGGCAAGACGACGATCGCGCGCTTGCTCGCGGAAGAGACGGGACTCGAGTTTCAGCAAATCAGCGCGGTGTTCTCCGGCGTCGCCGATTTGAAGAAGGCGTTCGAAACCGCGCGTGGCCGCCGCGCTTCCGGTCGCGGCACGTTGTTGTTCGTGGATGAGATCCATCGCTTCAACCGCGCGCAGCAAGATGGCTTCTTGCCGTACGTCGAAGAGGGGATCGTCACGCTCGTCGGCGCGACGACGGAGAACCCGAGCTTCGAGATCAACGCGGCGCTTCTCTCTCGCGCGCAAGTGTTCGTGCTGAAGCGCTTGGACGATGCGGCGCTCGACCGACTGCTCACGCGCGCCGAAGCATTGCTGGGCAAGGCGCTTCCGCTCGCACCCGACGCGCGCATCGCGCTGGCGAACATGGCCGACGGCGATGGCCGATATCTGCTCACGCTCGCCGAAGAAGCGTTCGCGCTAACGCCGAAGCAGCCGCTCAACGCGCAGCAGCTGGGCGAACTGCTGCAGAAGCGCGCGCCCGCTTACGACAAGGACCGCGAGGAGCACTACAATCTCATCTCCGCGCTGCACAAAAGCATTCGCGGCTCCGATCCGGACGCGGCGCTCTATTGGCTCGCGCGCATGGTGGTGGGTGGCGAGGATTTGTTGTTCATCGCCCGCCGGCTCGTGCGCGCGGCGGCGGAGGATATCGGCCTCGCCGATCCGACGGCGTTGCTGATCGCCAACGCCGCCAAGGACGCGGTGCATTTCATCGGTCCGCCGGAAGCGGAATTGCACCTGGCGCAAGCCACGCTGCACCTCGCCACCGCGCCCAAATCGAACGCCGCTTACACTGCGTGGAAGCAGGCCAAGAGCGCCGCCGCAGAGACCGGCTCGCTCATGCCGCCGAAGCACATCCTCAATGCGCCCACCAAGCTCATGGAGAACGAGGGCTACGGCAAAGGCTACGCCTACGATCACGACGCGCCCGGAGGGTTCTCTGGTCAGAACTACTTTCCAGACGGCATGAAGCGACGCCGCTTCTACGACCCCGCCGGCCGCGGCCGCGAGCAGCCGATCAAGGAACGGTTGGAGCACTGGGCCAAATTGCGCGCGGAGCGTGCGGATAAAGGCTGAGAAGAGCTAACCATCTGTCTCATTTTCCTCGCCAACGAGGCGAGGCTGTTTTAGCCGTCATTGCGGTCGGGTAACGTAATTCCGACTACGAGCAGTGAGGGGCTCAAAATGATCATCAGACTGGCGGCGGCGTTCGCCGCATTCGCACTTGTTTCCACCGCTGCTGTTGCGCAACCCGCGCGCGGGCCGGTGAACGTGCTGACGGCGTCGGACGTGTTCAATCTCGAACACGCCGCCAATCCGCGCATTTCGCCCGATGGCCGCTGGGTCGCGTATGAGCGCGTCAGCGGCGACATCATGACCGACCGCTTCCGCCGCTCGATCTGGCTCGTTGATTCCGATGGCCGCTCGCACCGTCCGTTGGCGCAGGGCGCGAACGGCATGTACACGCAACCTGTGTGGTCGCCGAACGGGCGCGCCATTGCTTACGCCGCCAACGAAGGCGGTCGCGCGGAACTCCGCGTCTTCTATCTCGACACGCAACGCTCCGCGACGATCGCGCGTCTCGCTGGCGGGCCGGCCAACCTCACTTGGTCGCCCGACGGTTCGCAGCTCGCGTTCCAGATGTTCACGGAAGAAGACGATTCACGTGGACCGCGTATGCCGGATCGTCCGGACGGCGCCGAATGGGCCGCGCCCGCGCGCGTGCTTGAGCGCACGCAAATCCGTGCTGACGGTCAAGGCTTCCTGCCGAACGGCGCCATCCAAATTTACGTCGTGCCGGCTGATGGCGGCGCGCCGCGTCAGCTCACCTACGGCGCGGCCAACCTCAATGGCCGCATGTCGTGGACGCCGAATGGCCGCAGCCTTGTCTACGGCGCCAACGCCGAAGAAGGCTTCGAGCGCCAACCGAATGAGAGCGACGTCTATTCGCTCGACGTGCAATCCGGCGCCATCCGCCGTTTGACCTCGCGAGACGGCGAAGAAGGCGCGCCGACGCTTTCGCCCGATGGCCGCCGCTTGGCTTACATCGGCTTTGACGACCGCCTGCAGGGCTATCAGGTAACCGAACTTTATGTCGCCAACGCCGATGGCTCGAACCCGCGCTCGCTCACGGCTTCGTTCGATCGCGATGTGCAGGCGCCGCAATGGGTCGGCAACAACACGATCTATTTCCTCTATGTCGATCACGGCGAAACCAAGCTTGGCCGCATTAGCGCCAGCGGTGGCCGCGTGACGACGGTGCTTTCCGGCATTGGCGGCGTAACGTTCGGCCGTCCTGGCACGAACGGCGCTTTCAGCATCAACCAATCGGGCCGCTATGCGGTGACGACGGCGCCGTCGACGCGTCCGTCCGACATCTCGATCGGCTCCGGCGGCAATGCGCGCCGGGTGACGCGCCTCAACGAAGACGTGCTCGCCAACAAGATCATCCCGGAAGCCACGCGCATCACGACGCCGTCGAGCGCGGATGGTCGTCCGATCGATGGCTGGATCGTGCGTCCACCGAATTTCGATCCGAGCCGGCGCTATCCGCTGATCCTCGAAATCCATGGCGGTCCGTTCTCGGCGTATGGTCCGGTGTTCTCGCCGGAAGTGCAGCTCTATGCAGCGGCGGGCTACATCGTCGTGTTCTCGAACCCGCGTGGGTCGACGTCCTATGGCGGCGAGTTCGGCAACCTCATCCACCACGCCTATCCGAGCCAGGATTTCGACGATCTGATGAGCATCGTCGACGCCACCATCGCGCAAGAGCCGATCGACACCGAACGGCTCTACGTGACGGGCGGCTCCGGCGGCGGCGTGCTGACGGCGTGGATCGTTGGCCACACCAACCGCTTCCGCGCGGCGTTGTCGGAGAAGCCGGTCATCAATTGGCTCAGCTTCAACAATTATTCGGACCTCTATTACCTCACCAATGATTATTGGTTCGGCGAACCGGTGTGGGCCGAAGGCGCCGCCGCGCGTTACTGGGCGCGCTCGCCGCTGGCTTATGTCGGCAACGTCACGACGCCGACGGCGCTGATGGTGGGTGATGCGGACAACCGCACGCCGATGAGCGAAGCTGAGCAATATTACCAAGCACTGCGGGCACGCGGCGTGCCGACGCGGCTCACGCTCATCCCGGGCGCGCCGCACAACATCGCCCATCGCCCGTCGAACATCGCGATGAAAGTCGGCGTGACGCTCGGCTGGTTCTCTGAATATGGCGGGCCAGCGGTTCCCGATCCGAACACCGGTGAGCAGAACTAGGTCCAGGGGGAAGCCATGATCATTCGCAGCATCGCCGCTCTCGCTGTCCTCACGCTCGCGGCGACTGCCGCGAGTGCTCAGCCGGCGCGCGGACCTTCAACGATCCTGACGGCGGCGGACGTGTTCAATCTCGAACACGCCGCCAATCCGCGCATTTCGCCCGATGGCGGGCTCGTCGCCTACGAGCGCGTCACCGGCGACATCATGACGGATCGCTTCCGCCGCTCGATCTGGCTGGTGGATTCCAACGGCAATGCGCATCGCGCCATGGCGCAGGGCAGCGGCGACTACACCCAACCTGTCTGGTCGCCGAACGGCCGCTCGATCGCCTACGTCGCCACCGAAGGCGGCCGCAACGAATTGCGCGTCTTCTATCTCGACACGCAACGCTCGGCGACGATCGCGCGTCTCGCCTCAAGCGCGTCGAACCTCACTTGGTCTCCAGATGGCGCGACGCTCGCGTTTCAAATGCTCGCGCGCGAAGCGCCGACCGCGCTGCCGCGTCTGCCGTCGCGGCCGGATGGTGCACAATGGGGCCCGACGTTCAACGTCTATGAGCGCAACACCTATCGCTTCAACGGCCAGGGCTATCTGCCCAACGGCTCGACGCAAATTTGGGTCGTGCCCGCCGATGGCGGCGCGCCACGTCAGCTCACCTTCAGCAGCGCCGATTTGAACGGCCGCATGTCGTGGACGCCGGATGGCCGGCGCTTGATCTATTCGGCCAATGCCGAAGAGGGCTTTGAAGCGCAATGGGTTGAGTCCGACGTGTACTCGCTCAACGTCGCCGACGGCGCGATCCGCCGACTGACATCGCGCGATGGCCGCGAGGATACGCCGGCGCTCTCGCCCGATGGTCGGCGCTTGGCGTATGTCGGCTTTGACGATCGCGTGCAGGGCTATCAGGTGACGGAGCTTTACGTCGCCAACGCGGACGGCTCGAACCCGCGCTCGCTCACTGCTTCGTTCGATCGCGACATCTCCAATCCGCAATGGGCCGGCAATGGCTCGATCTTCTTCCTGTTCCAGGATCGCGGCGAAACCAAACTCGGCCGCATCAGCGCAAGCGGCGGTGGCGTGACGACGGTGCTTTCCGGTGTCGGCAGCGCCGGCCTTGGCCGCCCTGGCACGAGCGGCGCGTTCACCGTCACCGATGGCGGCCGCTACGCGATCACCACCGGCACGTCGAACCGCCCGGCGGATGTGTCTGTTGGTTCTGGCGGCAATGCGCGCCGGCTGACCTCACTCAACGATGATCTGTTGGCGACGAAGGACATCCCGGTCGCCACACGCATCACTGTGCCGTCAAGCGCGGACGGACGCCTGGTCGATGGCTGGATCATTCGCCCGCCGAATTTCGATCCGAGCCGCCGCTATCCGATGGTGCTCGAAATTCACGGTGGTCCGTTCGCGGCCTACGGCCCGGCCTGGTCCACGGAATTCCAGCTCTACGCGGCGGCTGGCTACATCGTCGTCTATTCGAACCCGCGTGGTTCGACGTCATACGGTGGTGAGTTCGGCAACCTCATCCACCATGCGTATCCAAGCCAGGATTACGATGACCTGATGAGCATCGTTGACGGCGCCATCGCCCAAGAGCCGATCGACACTGAGCGTCTTTACGTAACGGGCGCATCCGGCGGCGGCGTGCTGACGGCGTGGATTGTCGGCAAGACCAATCGTTTCCGCGCAGCGCTCTCCGAAGCGCCAGTGATCAATTGGACGAGCTTCAACCTTTATACGGACGTCAACGTGCTCGCGAACGATTACTGGTTCGGCGAGCCGGTGTGGGCCGAGGGCGCGGTGGAGCGCTATTGGGCGCGTTCGCCTCTGTCGTTGGTCGGCAACGTGGAGACGCCGACGGCTTTGATGGTGGGCGAAGCCGATTATCGCACGCCGCGCTCGGAGGCCGAGCAATTCCATCGCGCGCTACGCGTGCGTGGCATTCCCACACGCCTGATCACCGTGCCGGAAGCCTCGCACACGATCGCCGCGCGCCCGACGGGCCTTGCCGCCAAGATCAGCGCGGCGCTGCAATGGTTCAGCGAATATGGCGGCCCGCCGGTCCCCAATCCGGATACCGGCGAACAGCGCGCAGCTGCGCCAGCGGCGGCGAACTGAGAGATTTAGCTTGCGGTGAGGGCAGGTAGGGGGTGGAAGCGCAGCATCGGACCGATGAAGCGCCAACACCCCCAAACCCGCCCCCTCAGCGCTGAGGATGCCGACTACGCGCGTTCGCTCGTGATCCACGAGGACGCGCAGGTGCTTGCCTTCAACAAGCCCGCCGGGCTCGCGGTGCAGGGCGGCTCCGGCGTTACGCGGAGCCTTGAGGATCTGCTGGCCGCCTTCGCCAAATCGAACGGCAAGCGCCCGCGTCTCGTTCACCGGCTCGACCGCGAGACCTCAGGCGTCCTCGTCGCCGCCCGCACGCAGCCGGCGGCGGCGTTCCTCTCGCAAGCCTTTGCCAGCCGCGACACGACCAAGACCTACCTCGCGATCGTCTGTGGCGGCGCGCCGGAGCCGGCGGCGGGAGAGATCAACCTCGCGCTCAAGAAAGCCAGCCGCGCCGGCCTCGACATCATGGAGGTGTCGCCGCACGGCCAGACGGCGCTCACCCGCTACGAAACGCTGGCCGCCACGCCGGCCGCCGCCCTGGTGCGCCTGGAGCCCGAAACCGGGCGCATGCACCAGCTCCGCGCGCATATGGCGGCGATCGGCCACCCGATCGCCGGCGACGGCAAGTATGGCGGCCTGTTCCGCCTGGGCGGCGTCGAGGTTCCGAGCTTGCTCCTCCATGCCGCTGCCCTCGACCTGCCGCACCCGGAGGGCGGGCGCTGGACGTTCACCGCCCCGCCGCCGGCCCATTTCCTCGCCGCTGCCAAATCACTCGGGCTTGAACACACGAGCTTGCCGCAAACCTGATACAAGGTGCGCGGGCGAGGGTGATTGCGCAGGATCGGACACGATGATTCGACGTATCTTTTGTATCGCGGCGCTTGCGGCTCTCGCGGCCTGCGCCAGCACCCCGCCGGTCTACGGGCCCTCGCTTGCGGCTAACAGCGCCGGCTTCAGCGAAACCCAGATCGAGAGCAATCGCTACTTTGTCACCTTCCGCGCGCCTGGCGGTGCGGAGGAGACGCTGCTGCAGGACTACGCCCTGCTGCGCGCCGCGGACGTGACGCTGCGGAACAACGCCGACTGGTTCTGGGTCGATCGCCGCACCACGGATGGCCGCAACGCCGCGCCGCGCGGGCCGACGATCGGCTTTGGTGTTGGCAGCGGTTCGTACGGACGGCGCAGCGGCACGAGTGTCGGCGTCGGTATGAACTTCCCGCTGGGTGGCGGCGGCGGTCCGCGTGCGACGGCGGCGACGCTGGAAATCCGGACCGGCACGGGCCCTAAGCCCGATGATCCCAACGCCTATGACGCCCGCGAAGTCTCAACGAGCCTGCGCGCGAGGCTGCAGCAGCCGCGATGATGAATGTGCTGTGGGTCATGCTTGGCGGCGCGCTCGGTTCCGCAGCGCGTTACGGTGTCGGTGTGGCCACGGCGCGTTGGCTGAGTGCGGGGTTTCCCTGGGGCACGCTTATGGTGAACACCGTGGGTGGGCTCGCCATGGGATTGCTGATCGCCCGGATCAGCCCGGCCCAAGAGACGCTGCGGCTGTTCCTGGGCGTGGGTTTTCTCGGCGGTTTCACTACATTTTCGGCGTTCTCGCTTGAAACCGTACGGCTGATGCAGCAACGCCCCGAGCTGGGGCTGGCATACATCGCTGCGTCGCTCGCTTTGAGCGTCGGCGCGTGCTGGCTAGGATTGATGCTGGGGCGTCCATGAAGGCGGTCGAAACCGTCGAGGTCAGTTACGATGATGGCGAAAGCCGGCTCGACCGCTGGCTGCGTCGCCGTTATCCGCACCTGAACCAAGGCCAAGTCGAAAAACTGATCCGCACGGGACAAGTGCGCGTCGATGGCGCGCGCGCGAAGGCGTCGGATCGCGTGTCGCCCGGGCAAAGCGTGCGCATCCCGCCGCTGCCGGACGCCGCGCCGCGTCTGCCGTCAGGCATGAGCGGTAAGGACGTGGATTTTGTCCGCTCGCTGGTGCTGCACCGGGACGACGATGTGATCGTGCTCAACAAGCCGGCGGGCCTCGCCGTGCAGGGCGGCGCGAAAACCACGCGGCACCTCGACGGCATGCTCGATGGGCTCAAGTTCGACGCGGAGAAGAAGCCGAAGCTCGTACATCGCCTCGACCGCGATACCTCCGGCTGCCTTGTGCTCGCGCGCCATCCGCGCGCCGCTGCGTTTCTCGGCGAAGCGTTCCGCGATCGCGACACGGATAAGATCTACTGGGCTGTCGTCGCCGGCACGCCGCGCCCGCGCGTCGGCGAGCTGCGCGGTTGGATGCGCAAGGCTCCGGGCGTGCACGACGCTGACCGCGAAATGATGATGCGCTGCCTGCAGCAGGACGACGGCGCGGTGCACGCAATCACGCAATATGTGGTGCTTGCCGACGCTGGCCAGAAGGCTGCGTGGATGGGCCTGCGCCCCGTCACTGGCCGTACGCACCAGCTGCGCTTCCACATGGCGGAAATCGGCCACGCCATCCTAGGCGACCGCAAGTACACGTCCGATCGCGAGGCGCCGCAGGGTTTGGATGACAATCTGTTGCTGCACGCCCGCGCGCTGCGTCTGCCGCATCCCTCGGGCGGCCAGCTCAAAGTGATCGCGCCTCTGCCGAAGCATTTCGAAGCGGCGTTCGATGCGCTGGGCTTCGATGCGCGCGATCAGAGGGACCCGTTCGAGCCGTTCGCGGCGTCGCAAAAATGAGAATGCGGGCGGACGTCTCAGCGCTCGCCAACGCCGCGCACGAATTGTTGCGCCAAGGCGATGCGGTGGGCGCTGAACGCGTGCTCTCTCCTGTGTTTGATCAAAGCACCGCCGAAGCTTCGGTGATGCACCTGATGGGGCTCATCAAGAAGGCGCAGAACAAGCTGGGCGATGCCGAGAAGCACCTGCGCGGCGCCATCTCGTTCGCGCTCAGCGAGGGCTCTTACTACAACGATCTCGGCGTCGTGCTGCAGGCCAAGGGCGAGTATGTCGAAGCCGCGCGCGTGTTCCGCGCCGCCATCGCGCTTCTGCCGGACGCCTCCGCCGTGCGCGTGAACCTCACGCGCTGCTTGCTTGCGTCCGCGCAGCTGAAAGAGGCCGAAGCCGAAGCGCGCGCTTACATCGACGACAAGCCAGGCGCGGAAAGCTGGACGCTGCTCCATCAAGTGCAGCGCGCGCAGGAGCGCCATATCGAGGCGCTGCATTCGGCGGAGCAGGCGCTGCGCTTTGCGCCGAAGGTGCGGAGCTTGCGCATCAACTTCGCCGCCTCGCTCGATCGGCTCGGGCGTATCAGAGAAGCGCTGCCGGTCTATGGCGAGCTTGTCCGTGAAGCCGTGGAATCGCCCGACCTCGCACTCGCCTTCGCGCGTGCGATGTATGTGGAGGGCGACAAGCAGGACGCCGAAGCCGTGCTTGAGCAGGCGATTGGCTTGTGGCCTGACGCCGCGAACCTGCACGCGCCGCTCGCGCGCATGCGGGCGCTGCGCGGAGAGATGGACACGACGGCGTTCATCGAACGCGAGATCGCCAAGCGTCCGAACGATCTCGGCATGCGTTTGTTGTGCGCCGACGTCCTGCATCGCGCGCACAATGATGCGAAGGCGCTGATCATTTTGGACGAAGCGTTGCGGATTGCGCCCGATCAACCGTCTCTGCTCACTGCGCGCGGTATTGTGCTCGATGAACTCAACAGGCTCGATGAAGCCGTAGCGTCCTACGAGCGCGCGCTGCGCGCGCAGCCGCACGCGGCGGCGACGCAGCGCAATCTGTTGTCGACTTTGCTGCGCGCTGGGCGCGCGCAAGAGGGCCTAAGCATCGCCCGCGCGCTGCGCCAGCAGGCGCCGGACGATCAGCTGCTGATCGCCAGCGTCGCCACGGCGCTGCGCATGCTGGGCGATCCCGCCTACAATCGCTTCAACGATTACGCGCGCTATGTGCGCCTCTACGATATTCCCGCGCCGCGCGGCTTCTTTACGACGGCCAATTTCAACGCCTCGTTGGCGGAGGTGGTGCGGTTTCAGCATCGCGTCAATGCGCATCCGCTCGACCAAAGTCTCACCAACGGCACGCAAACCGGCCGCAGCCTGCTTTCAAGTCAGGAGCCGAATCTGCTGGCGTTCTTCAAAGCGGTGGAAGATGCCGTTCGCGACTATGTCGCCGCGCTGCCGCTTGGCCTTGATGACCCGGTGGGCCGCCGCAAGAGCGAACGGCAATTGATCACCAGCGCCTGGTCTGTCCGGCTTACCCATGGCGGCTTTCAGCCGAACCACGTGCACGATCAGGGTTGGCTGAGCGCGGTGTATTTCGTGGTGCTCAATCCGGCCAAAGGCGCGGGCGGGCGGCTGAAATTCGGCGAACCGCAACAATCCATGCCTGGCGTCACGCCCGATCATTTTGTCGAGCCGCGCGTGGGTATGCTGGCGCTGTTTCCCGCCTATATGTGGCACGGCACGGAAGTGTTCGAAGGCCAGGAGCGCATCTCGCTCTCGTTCGACATCGTGCCCGGATGAAGAGGGGCGGATGAAAAAGATCGATCTCGCGACGGCGCCCGCCGGAAAAGGCACACGCTATCCGGCGCCCTACGACGAACCCTGCAAGAACCGCCGCTGGCTGCGCGTGGGCGACGCGGCGGGGCTGACGCAGTTCGGCGTCAATATCGTCACGCTCGATCCGGGCGTCTGGTCCAGCCAGCGTCACTGGCATGAGCATGAAGACGAGTTCGTCTATCTGCTCGAAGGCGAACTGGTGCTGATCACCGATAGCGGCGAGGAGATCATGCGCCCCGGCGATTGCGCGGGCTTCAAAGCTGGTGTGCATGACGGCCACCACATGCAGAACCGTTCCGATAAGCCGGCGAAATTTCTCGTCGTCGGCGGCCGTCACGACGACGATTGGGGCGAGTACTCCGACATCGACATGAAATTCTGGCCCGAGCGCTATTCCGGCGGCGGTGGCTACACGCGCAAGAACGGGGACAAGATTTGAGAGCGCGGCCAAATCCTCCCCCGCCTGCGGGGGAGGTCCGAGCGAAGCGAGGGGAGGGGGTGCTTGTCCACTCCCCCCTCAGTCATCACGCTTCGCGTGCTGACAGCTCCCCCGTAAACGGGGGAGCATGATGAGGCGTCTGGCCGTCTTCGATCTCGACGGAACGTTGGTCGATAGCCGCCACTCGATCGGCGAAGCGATGGCGCAGGCGTTCACGACGCTTGGGCTGCAAGCGCCGACCTATGACGAAACACGCCGCATCGTCGGCATGTCGCTTGAACCAGCGATTCAGGTGCTGGCGCCGCAACTGGATCCCGCGCGCTGGCCGGAGCTTTCGCTCGCCTACAAGAACGCGTTCCTGCGCAACCGCGAAGCTGGCATCCGCGAGCCGCTCTACGAAGGCGCGCGCGACACGCTGGAGCGCATGCGCGGCGAGGGTTGGCTCATGGGCATCGCCACCGGCAAAGCGCGGCGCGGCATCGATCACGTGCTCGCCACCCACGACCTGCACACCTTCTTCGATTGCGGCTTCTGCGCCGACGACGGCCCCGGCAAGCCGGACCCGCACATGCTGTCGCTCAACATGCAGGCGCTCGACATCGCGCCGGAGCACACGGTGATGATCGGCGACACCACGTTCGACATGGAAATGGCTCGCAGCGCCGGCGCGTATGCGTTGGGCGTGAGCTGGGGCTTTCACACGGCCGACGAAATCGCCGGCCACGCGCACGAGATCGCCCACGATTTTCCGACCCTGAATTCCATGCTCGCAAACTGGCGCACGCAATGAACGTCGAACACGCCAGGCGCTTCTACAAAGCCGCGACAATTAGCGACGACGGCGCCGCCATCCTGCTCGATACGCGCAAGCTCCGTACGCCCGCTGGAGCGCCATTCGCGCCGCCGACACGCGCGCTGGCCGAAGCCATGGCGGCGGAATGGAACGCGCAGGGCGAGTTCATCGTACCGACGAGCATGAAGCTCACGCAGCTCGCGTTCGCCTCGATCGACATCACAGCCAACCGCCGCGCCGAACTCGCGCGCGATGTTTCCAAATTCGCCGAGACCGATCTCGTCTGCCACCGCGCCGAGACGCCAGAGGGCCTCGTCGCGCGTCAGTCGGCGGCGTGGGATCCGATTGTCGCCTGGGCCGAGCAGCGCTTCGCGCGCAAGCTCGCGGTGGTGAAGGGCATCCTGCCGGCGCCCGTGCCGGACGAAGCGATCGCAAACATCGAACGAGCGGTCGGCGAACTCGACGATCTCCGCGCCACGGCGCTCGCGCAGTCCACTATGCTGACAGGCTCGGTCTATATCGGCTTTGCCCAGCTCGAAGGCCGCATCGGCGCCGCCGAGGCGTTCGCCGCCGCGACCGTGGACGACGCCTGGAGCATCGAGCGCTGGGGCGAGGATTCGGAGGCTCGCGCGCGCCTGGATCGCCTCAAAGGCGATCTTGACGCCGTAGCGCGCTTCCTCGCCGCACTGGGTTAGTTTCACGCTGACTTGTCAGAGGCCCGCTCTTCCGTCATCCCGGGGCTCGCGAAGCGAGAACCCGGGACCCAGGGGCCAAGGACGCCATGCCAGTGATGCGCAGGAGTGCAGCCAGAGCAGCCTTCGGCGTCTGTGTTGCGTCGGTCATGATGGCATGCAGTCCAGTTCAAGCGGACCCCAACGTTGAGATATGGCAAAGTCCTGATCGCGTGTTCCACGTCACCATGCCATTGGGGTGGCAGACCCATGACATCAATCGAGGCAGTGACTCCATAGTTTTGCTGGCGGGACCACCGAACGCACCAGAGAGCAACATAGACTTTCAAGCGTGTCAGGTCCTGCGTTCAGAGGAAGACCAGCAGATTCGTGAGCGGCAGTCCGATCTAAATGCGGATATTGTTCGATACGCGGAAGCGCGCGAGCAGCAATATGCGACCGTTCAGAGGGCATTCGACACCGTCGATGGCGTGCTTTTCTTCCGTGCAGATGGCGTCCTGAAGAATCCGCCTGGGCGATTGCGCGAGGTTGTTCGTGCATTTCAGGTTCCCATCGAAGGGGCGTCGGTCATCTACATCCTCATGTGCAGGCACGCGCTTGAGACTCAGACTGGAGCCAAGGCAGTCGACGACTTTATGAATTCATTTCAAATGTCCGCAGAGAGTGAACAATGAAAGACATCATCGAAGCCCTGGAAGCCAAGCGCGCGGCGGCGCGTGCGGGCGGCGGCGAGAAGCGGATGGCGAGCCAGCACGCCAAGGGCAAGCTCACGGCGCGCGAGCGCATTGAGCTTCTGCTCGATGAGGGCTCGTTCGAGGAGTTCGACATGTTCGTCGAACACCGCGCGCACGAGTTCGGCATGGCCGAGCAGAAAATCCCCGGCGACGGCGTCGTCACCGGTTGGGGCACGATCAACGGCCGCCTCTGCTACGTGTTCTCGAAGGACTTCACCGTCTTCGGCGGTTCGCTCTCGAAAGCGCACGCCGAGAAGATCTGCAAAGTGCAGGACATGGCGATGAAGAACGGCGCGCCGATCGTCGGCATCTTCGACGCTGGCGGCGCCCGCATTCAGGAAGGCGTCGACAGCCTCGCCGGCTACGCCGACATCTTCCAGCGCAATATCCTCGCCTCCGGCGTCGTGCCGCAGATCAGCGTCATCATGGGGCCGTGCGCGGGCGGCGATGTGTACTCGCCGGCGATGACCGATTTCATCTTCATGGTGCGCGACACGTCCTACATGTACGTGACCGGCCCCGAGGTCGTGAAAACGGTGACGAACGAGATCGTCACGCACGAAGAGCTTGGCGGCGCGCGCGTGCATGCGTCGAAATCCGGCGTCGTTGACGGCGCGTTCGAGAACGATTTCGAGACGCTGACGCAGATGCGCCGGCTGCTCGATTTCCTGCCCGGCTCAAACCGCGAAAAGCCGCCGACGCGCCCGCACTATGACGACATCACCCGCGAAGAACCGTCGCTCGATCGCCTGATCCCGGACAATCCGAACAAGCCCTACGACATGAAAGAGCTGATCGAGAAGGTCGCCGACGAAGGCGATTTCTTCGAGATCGGCGCCGATTTCGGCAAGAACATCATCACCGGTTTCGCGCGTCTCGACGGTGCGCCCGCGGGCTTTGTCGCCAACCAGCCGATGACGCTGGCGGGCGTGCTCGATATCGACGCCTCGCGCAAAGCCGCGCGCTTCGTGCGCTTCTGCGATGCGTTCAACATTCCGATCATCACCTTCGTGGACGTGCCGGGCTTCCTGCCGGGCACCAAACAGGAGCTGGGCGGCCTCATCAAGCACGGCGCGAAATTGCTGTTCGCGTACGGCGAAGCGACGGTGCCGAAAGTCACGGTGATCACGCGCAAAGCCTATGGCGGCGCGTATGACGTCATGAGCTCGAAGCACCTGCGGGGCGATGTAAATTATGCGTGGCCGAGCGCCGAGATCGCGGTGATGGGCGCGAAGGGCGCTGTCGAGATCATCTTCCGCGCCGACATCGGCGACCCCGAAAAAATCGCCGCCCGCACCAAGGAATATTCCGATCGCTTCGCCAACCCGTTCGTGGCGGCGTCACGCGGATACCTGGACGACGTGATCATGCCGCGCGAAACCCGCCGGCGGATCATCCGCGCGCTGCAGAGCTTGAAGAACAAGAAGTTAGAGAACCCGTGGAAGAAGCACGATAATATTCCGTTGTGATGCTTCTTCCTTCTCCCGCATGGGCGGGAGAAGGTGGTCGCGGAGCGACCGGATGAGGGTGGGCGCCAGACGCGAAGGCGCGCGCGTTGACACCGCGCCTTATCCTGAAACTCGCCCCCTCACCCGATCGCTATGCGATCGACCTCTCCCCCTCGCGGGGGAGAGGTGATAGGGGCGGGTTCATGCGCACCGTGCTTTACGCCATCCCGCTTTTGCTGCTCGCAGCCTGCACCCCCGCCGCGCCGCCAGAGCAGGCGCCAGCGGAAGCCGCACCGCCCGCAGCCATCGGTTCTCCCATGTCCACCGGCCTCATGGGCGGCATCTCAACCAGCGCCGCGGGCAATGTCTCCGCGCTGACGATCAGCGAAGGGCAGATCGCGTTCACGAACGCCGACGGCGCGGAGACGTTTGCGTTGCCGACGCAATTCATCGGCGCGCTCGACCCCGCAACGCTCATCGCCGCGGGCGGGCAGAGCTACGCCGCCGCCGCGCCAAGCGCGACCGCGACGCGTGTCGAGCTGCGCGCGATCTTTGGGTCGACGCCGCCGGAATTGTGCGGCGGCTCGCTGGCGACGCATGTCGCCATCCTCAGCACCGAGCCGCTCACCGGCGTGCAACTCATGGTGTTCACCGGCGGCGACCAACCCGGCCCAAACGCCCGCGATAGCCGGTTGTGCTCGGTTTACGCGTACGCGGTGGATTGAAGATTTGGACCGCCGGCTTCCAGCCGGCGTTCGGTTGAGGTGCGCGCGAGCGCCTGCAGGTTGGAGCGCGCGTCTTCAGACGCGCATGCGGGCCTGAAGGCCCGCGCTCCAACTTTTTGAGGTTCGCGCCAAAATGCCGGCTGGAAGCCGGCGGTCCTCGGAGCCTCCGAACCCTTGCAGCACCGTAATCCCAAGTCCGGCGCGCACACTGCTACCGTCGCCGCTCTGGGAGGGATCATGCGCGCATTTTTCATCGCCACCATGTTGGCGGCCTCGACGCTCGCGGCGGGCTGCTCGGCCACGCAAACGGCCGGTGCGTTGATCGCCCGCGACGACGTGATGGAAAACTCGCGCCGCATCGTCGAAGCCTATTCCGCGTCCTGGAACGCGGGCGACATGAACCGTTTCGGCGCGCTCTATGCGGCCGATGCGCGGCACGTGAACACGTCCGGTGAATTCCTGCGCGGCCGCGCGGCGATCGTCGCCGCCCACCGCGCCAATCGCGAGCGCTACGCCGCCGGCGTGCGCATGGCCACGCGCCTCGAAGGCGCGCGCGCCATCACGAATGACGCCATCGTCGCGGTGATGCTGATGGAGATCGTCAACGACCCCGCACGCCCGGGTGAGGTGAACGCCACACGCATGACGCTCACGCTCGCCCGCCGCGACGGCGATTGGGTGATCGCGCAAGCGCAGGCGTCGGCGGTGAACTAGAGCGCCGCGTCTATTTCGTCGAACAGCTCGGCATTGCCCTCGCGCACATCGCCGACGGCGACAGCGATCAAACGCCAGCCAGCTTGCTCCACATAGGCCGTGCGCTCCGACGCGAGCTTCGCGTCATCATCGAGCGCGCGCACCTCGACGACGAGCTTCGCCTCGATGCATGCGAAATCGACCGCGAACGGTCCGATATTGTGGTGGCGTCGAAATTTGCCCTCGCCGTAGCGCGCTCGCAGGAGCGTCCACAGCTCGTCTTCGGCGCGCGCCCGCCCGGCAGCCGCTTCGTCCATTGCTCACCCCGGAGCATGTATTCCGAAAGGCCCTCACTTCCTTCCGGATCGCCAAGCCTGGGGAGAGCTGGGCGACGCAGGCACTCTAACGCCCTTCGCCATGGTCGGCGCAAGCGTTTCCCGTTGATCTTTCCCCCGGCGCCGAAACGAGCCGCGAATGCGAGCAAATCGCTTCTGCCTACGGCACGCGACGGGCGGCGTGCGCGGGCGATGAGAGGCGAGTGAAATGCGATGGGCGCGGTCGCGCGGCGGCAGCGGGAACGCTATCACAGCCTCATGCGCGCCCGCTCCCTCCCAACGGCGCTGTTGGCCATTCTTGCACTCGCCGGCTGCGGCAACACCGCTGATCCGGTGTCGCGCGCCGAAGCGCACGTTACGCCCGCGCCGTTGATGGGCGCGTACAAGGCGCAATCGGAAACCGCGCGTGCTGTCACAGGCAATGTCCGCATAGAGCGTGCGGGATTGGCGTTCGCCAACGGCGTGACGCTCTACACGCGCGAGCTCAATCCGCGGCGCGGGCACGATCTGATCGCGCGCGGCGGCGAGAGCTATGCGGCTGCTGTCGTTGGCGCGAGCGACGTTGTGGTGGAGCTGCGGCGCGTAAACCAGCAGGTGATCGCCGCGGACGCTTCTGCGATCCACGGCGTGTGCGAAAGCGCCGAGCCGCCGCGTTATGTCGCGATCGTCTACGAGCCGCCGGCGCACAACGTGACCTTGATCGTGTTCACCGGAGACGAAGCACCTGGCCCTGACGCCACAGAAAGCCGCGTCTGCGCAGTTTATGGATTCACCGCGCCTGAAGGCGCGCGCACGCGCGAGGGGGTGGTGCTTTAGTCTGGCTTGCCAAGCGGCTTGATCGGCTCGCCCAGTTCGTAAAATTCCGTACCGCCCGGCGTTTGCATCAGCAGATAGCGTTTATCGAGGTTGGGATAGCTCACGACCTCGATCGGCTTGTCTTCGCCGCCCATGAGATAGGTGCATTCTTCCTCGAACGTGTTGCGCAGCAGGTGCGGCACCGATGGCGTCGCAAAGCCCATGAAATCGCCTGGGCCGACTTCTGTGCTTTTGCCGTCGATCTCCGCGATGGCGCGGCCGGAGAGGATGTAGATCCATTCCTCTTCGTGCATATGCGCGTGATAGGCGAAGCTGTCTTTGCCCGGCGGCAGGCGCACCAGCGAAACGTGCGCGCGCGCCATGCCGGCGAGACGCGAGAGCGGGGCGGCGCGAAACAGCGAGTTCGGATTAAGCTTCTGCGTGAACGGACGCATCGCCGGCGCGACTTCGGCCGGGCGCCACAACGCTTTTTTCTTGTCGCTCATCAGAACTCGACCGGCGCATAGCGCCGCCACGATCCGCCGAGCAGCAGCTCAAGCGGTTGGAATTCGCCCTTGTAGGCCATCTTCTCCGAGCCCGGGATCCAATAGCCGAGATACACGAACGGAAAGCCTGCGGCGCGCGCTTGCTGGATGTGGTCGAGGATCGTGTAAATGCCGAGCCCGCGCTTATCCGCATCAGGATCGAAGAACGAATAGACGAGGCTCAGGCCATCGTTGAGCACATCGACAAGTGCGGCGGCTGCAAGCTCGCCCTTCGCCGGGCCGTCGCTGTAGCGGTACTCGACGATATGCGTGCGCACGGCCGTCTCTTCGACCATCGCCGCATATTCGCTCATGCCCATTTCGGCCATGCCGCCGCTGGCGTGGCGCGATTTTAGATAACGTCGCAGCAACCAGAATTGCTCTTCCGTCGCCTCCGCCGGGCGCAGCGCGCGCGTGAGATCGGTGTTCTTGGCGATGCCTTTGCGCCAGCGTTTGGTGAACGTGAACTCGTCCACCACGACGCGCGCCGACACGCATGCGGCGCAGCCATCGCAGGAGGGGCGGTAGGCGATATTCTGTGAGCGGCGGAAGCCGGCTTGCGTCAGCTGATCGTGCAGAGCGCCCGCGTCAGCGCCGTCCAAACCCGTGAAAACCTTGCGTTCGCGCCGGCCCGGCAGATACGGGCAGGGCGACGGTGCGGTGAGGAAGAACCGCAGGTTCCGCGTTGGGAATGGCTTGGTCACGTCCTGTCCATGGTCGCCGAAGCCGCCGCGCCGTCAAGCGTGCGCGGCTTAACCAAAGTGGCCCCGAGTCCTTGCCCAAACTTAAATTGGGGCGAGGTTTGCCGATTTATGTACGTCACCTGGGGAAAACGTGCTATCGGAGGTCTTCATCGGAGCTTTGGGGGAAGATCCGGACCAGGAGCGAAGGAGCGCCCCATGGCCCACGAAGCAACGGCCCAGCCCGTTACGCCCATCCTGTCTCAACAGGGCGAGCTTGCGCGCAAAGCGCATTCCGTCACCGGCGACATGAACGAGGCTGGCCTTTTGGTCGGCAAGGTGATGTCGCAAGCCTTTGAACGGCTGGAGAAAGGCGCCGCGCAAGACGCCGTCTCACAAGGCCTCCGGGGCGATCTCGACGCGCTGATCCGCAAGCTCAAAGTCAGCCAGCACTAAGCCGTTCACCGCGCTCCAGCGGATCGGGCAGCGGGTCTCCATCGGCCACGAATTGCAGCGACACTGAGTTGATGCAGTAGCGCAGGCCGCCCGCTTGGCGCGGACCGTCCGGAAACACGTGGCCTTGGTGGCTGTCGCAGCGCGCGCAGCGAGTTTCGACACGGCGCATGCCGTAGGAATTGTCCTCGATGCCGACGACGTGCGCGGGATCGATCGGCGCGGTGAAGCTTGGCCAGCCCGTGCCGCTTTCAAACTTCGTGTCTTGGCGGAAGAGCGGCAGCCCGCAGAGGCGGCAGCAATAGACGCCAGGCTTCTTCTGATTGAGCAGGCCGCCGCAGAACGGCGCTTCGGTGCCGTGGTTCAAGAGCACGCGACGCTCTTCGCTATCGAGTGTTGATTCAAGGCGTTCGCGTTCTGGTTCGGTGGGGGGCGTGAGGTCGAAACCGGATTGGGAGCGGGTCATGTTGATCCTTTGGGCCATCCCATGGCCCGGGGAATTCGCTCCGCGCGGTCGCGCGGTTACGGACGCAATATAGGGATCAAACGACGGTTTCGCGCGCGTCGTATTGCTTGGCGAGATCCTTGATCAGCCCCTCGGCGCCGGCCTTGATCTGCGCATCGGTGAAATGCGCGCGCAGGCTGCGCGCGGCGTCCGCCAGGCCCTTGGGTGCGAGCTTCAGCTTGCGGCGGTGCTTCTTGGCTAGATGCTCCACCAGCAATTCGGCTTTCTCCGCAGCTGGCGCGACCAGAGGTGCGAACGCCTTGGAGAGATCGCGCGAGAGCGTATCCGGCGCGGCTTTGTGCTTCCGCTTTGGCGCAATGGCCGCCAGCAGCGCGCGGTCATCATTGGCGCGGATCAAAGCGAACAGGCGCTTTAACTCGGGCCTACCGCGCTTGCCGCAGAGCGCCTTGAGCGCCTTTTTCTCCGCCGGGCTCATTGCGTGCTCCGGCGCAGCACGGCGGCGGCGGTGCGGACGAGCGCTTCCTTCACGGGCCGGCTGCCCATGCGCAACATCGCCGTGACGTTGATCGGGTTCACGGCGATCTTCTCGCTCGGCACCGCCCGCAGCGCGCCGGAATAGGGCACTTCCTCAGGCAACAACGCCGAACCGAAGAACGGCGCGGCCGCGATCTCGGCGCGGGTCAGCGCGTCGGCGGTGTCCGGGGTCTGGGCGCGGGTGCGGTCGTTCACGCCATTGAGGACGACCGAGAACTCGCTGGGCCGCAAGGTTCTTCCCCGAACCTCGCGCACGACGTGCTCGAGCATGTTCAATCCGGTGAGCGAGTACTTTTCGGGGCGAACTGGGGCGACGATATGATCGGCGGTGGTGATCGCCAGGCGCGTGAGAAACGTCGCGCAGGGATTGGAATCGATGATCACCGCATCGGAGCGTTCGCGCAGGTGCGTCACCAATTGGCGGAAGCGCGTGAACGCCTCGGCTTTGTCGCGCTCGGAGCGCGTGTCCATGGTGAACTCGAACAAGCGCTCATCGCCAGCGATGATGTCGAAGCGCGGCAGCTTCGCGCGCTTGGTGCGGTTCAAGGGGATGGCGAGGCTGTCAAACGATGGCGTGCCGGCCTCACCGCGCAGCACCGAATAGATCGTGCGCTTCTCGTCGCGCAGGCGATTGCGCTCGCCCGGCGGCAGAAAATACTGCGTGAGATTGTGCTGCGGATCGAGGTCGATGAAGCTGATGGCGCGTTTGTCCGCCAGATGCGCCGCCGCAAACAAGTTCGCCGCCAGCACGGTTTTGCCGACACCGCCTTTGATGTTCAGCATCGCCAGCACCCGCCCGCGCCGTGTGCTCGCATTGCGGCCTGCCTCGGCAAGCCGCGCCATCGTCTCCGCGCCGATGCCGCGGCGAATGTCGATCGCTTGGCCAATTTCAAGCGTCGCCGCGATCCAGGATTCAGGCGCGATCTCGCCGGCCTGGATCAGCAAGATCGAGCGGCCGTTGTTGAGCGCCACCGCAACCTCGCGGCGCATCCACATGCTGTCCTGCGCCGCCGGCGAGGCGATCACGACGACGAAGCTCGCTTCGCCCACCGTCTGGATCAGCGCGTTGACGTTTTCGTCCGAGCGCAAGTCCGCGCTCGAGCGCACGACATTCCAGCCGTTGCGCTCCAGTTCGGCGCCAACAGCCAAAGCGGCCGCCTCGTCAGCCGCCTCGAACGCCAGATACGCGGATATGGCCATGTTCGGCCGACTTCCCCTGATCCATCCCCTGGCCGACCCTAGTCGGGCGCATTACGGCTTGGCAATCAGGCCACTGCGCCCGATTTGACGCTTCATTCGGGAACCGGCGCCGCCTGCCGGATGTCCACAATGGCAGCTCACAGCTTTGCGCCCCAGGATCGCGCCGAACACGAAGGACGACATGCCGGAAGCCGATCTGATTGACCTATTCCAGCGCTTGGCATTGGCGCTGGGCATTGGCTTCTTGGTCGGCGTCGAGCGCGGCTGGAAGCACCGCGACGCCGAGGAGGGCACACGCGCCGCTGGCTTGCGTACGCATGCCGTGATCGGGCTCACGGGCGGCGTGGCGGGCGTGTTGCTGCCCTATCTCGGCGGCCTGGGTTTCGCGACGATCACGCTCGCGGTCATGGCGGCGATCATCGTCTTCAAGCTGCGCGAAAGCGAACGCGACGACGATGTCTCCGTCACCGGCACGATCGCGGCGCTGCTCGTGTATGCGCTCGGCGTCTACGCGGTAGTTGGCGAACCGGCTGTCGCGGCCGCAGCTGGTGTAACGCTCGTCGGCTTGCTCGCGTTCAAGGACGCGCTGCACGCTTGGCTCGACAAGCTCACCTGGAAAGAGCTGCGTTCGGCGTTACTGATCCTCGCCGCGACGGCGATCGCGCTGCCGCTGCTGCCGGATCGCACCATCGATCCGTGGGAGGCGATCAATCCGCGCGAGCTGTGGCTGCTGACGATCCTCGTCGCCGGCGCGTCGTTCGCTGGCTACGTCGCGGTGAAAGTGTTTGGCGGCGGCTTCGGCGTGCTCGCTGGCGCGACAGCGGGCGCGTTGGTTTCATCCACTGTCGTCACAGCTGAACTCGGCCGCCGCGCCAAAGCCGGCGAAACGAGCGCGATGGTCGCCGCCGCTGGCGCATCGCTTGCGGCGGCTGTGAGCCTGACGCGTGTCGGCATCCTCGTCTCAGCGATCGCCGCGCCGGTGTTTCCACACATTGCGCCGACCTTGGCCGTAGCCGTGCTCGCGTTCCTCGCTGCCGCTTGGGTGCTCGCGCGCAAGGATGGCGCGAAGGCGGAAGGCGAGACGCATCTCTCCAGCCCGCTCGATCTCAAATCCGTGGGCCAATTCGCGCTCTTTCTCGGCGCGGTGATCATCGTCGGCCGCATCGTCTCGGACGCTTACGGCGAAGCAGGTCTGCTGCCATTTTCAGCAGCCGCTGGCATCGCCGACGTCGACGCCGCCACCTTGGCCGCCGCGAGCCTCGTGCGCGGCGGGCTTTCGCCTGAAATGGGCGCGCACGCCGTGCTGATCGCGGCGCTGGTTAACACATTCGCGAAGGGCGTCATCGGCGTCGTCACCGGGGGCTGGCGCTATGCAGGCCTCTATTTCGCGGCGGCGGCGGTAGCGACCGCTGCGGCTGCCGCGGCATGGCTCTTTGCCGAACCGTTGATTGAGCCCATGTTGAACATGGAGGCCTCGCTTCCGCCACCTGCCTTCGGCTAGATGCATTTGAACATGCGTGAAAAATGGTCCCCCCAGGGCTGGCGCTCTAAGCCCGCCAAGCACATCCCAACGGATTATCCCGATCCGGCGAAGCTCGCCGAGGTCGAGAAGATTTTGCGCTCTTATCCGCCGCTCGTGTTCGCGGGCGAAGCGCGAAACCTGAAAGCGCGCCTGGCGGACGTCGCCGCTGGCAAGGCGTTCTTGCTTCAGGGCGGCGATTGCGCCGAGAGCTTCAAGGAATTCCACCCCGACAACATCCGCGATTGGTTCCGCACGCTCATGTCCATGAGCGTCGCGCTGACGTTTGCTGGCCAGAAGCCGGTGGTGAAGCTCGGCCGCATCGCCGGCCAGTTCGGCAAGCCGCGCTCGGAGCAAACCGAGACGGTGAACGGTGTCACGTTGCCGTCCTATCGTGGCGACAACATCAACGGCATGGAGTTCACGCCGGAAGCGCGTGTCCCTGATCCAGAGCGCTTGATCAGAGCGTACTCGCAATCCGCCGCGACGTTGAACCTGATCCGCGCGTTCGCGAACGGCGGCTACGCCGATCTGCACAACGTGCATCGCTGGATGCTGGGCTTCGTCGAGGGCAGCTCGCAGGGCAAACGCTATCGCGAAACGGCGGACCGCATCACCGAAGCCATCGCTTTCATGGAAGCGTGCGGCATCACGCCGGAGAGCGTGCCGCAAGTGCGCCATGTCGATGTCTATACGAGCCACGAAGCTCTGCTGCTTGGCTACGAAGAGGCGATGACGCGCGTCGATAGCACCAGCGGCGATTGGTACGACACCAGCGCGCACTTCCTCTGGCTCGGTGACCGCACGCGTCAGCTGGACGGCGCGCATGTCGAGTTCGCCAAGGGCATCAAGAACCCGATCGGCATGAAATGCGGCCCGTCGCTTGAGACGGACGATCTGCTGCGCCTCATCGATGCGCTGAACCCCGACAACGAGCCTGGCCGCCTCACGCTCATCACCCGCTTTGGCGCCGACAAGGTGGAGGCAGGTCTGCCGAAACTTGTGCGCGCAGTCGTGAAAGAGGGGCGCAACGTCGTGTGGTCCTGCGACCCCATGCACGGCAACACGCTGAAAACCGCCTCCGGCTTCAAGACGCGCCCGTTCGACCGCATCATGGCCGAGGTCCGCGCGTTCATGGCAGCGCTGCCGGCGGAAGGCGCGTATCCGGGCGGCGTTCACATCGAGATGACGGGCCAGCAAGTCACTGAATGCCTCGGCGGTGCGATGGCTGTGACGGAAGAGGATCTCTCCTCGCGGTATCACACGCATTGCGATCCGCGTCTGAACGGCGCCCAAGCGATCGACCTCGCGTTCCTGATCGCCGAGCACCTGCGCGGCGTCCGCACCAATGGCAGCCACGCGAAGGCGAGCTAATGCGCATCGCCGTTGCAACTCCTCCCCCGCTTGCGGGGGAGGTCCGAGCGAAGCGAGGGGAGGGGGAGTTTGTCGACTCCCCCCTCAGTCATAGCGCTTCGCGCTCTGACAGCTCCCCCCCACCGAAATCGCAATGCGATTTCGGACAATTTGAGATCGCCGGCCGCACAGCGGCCGGTGGCGGGGGAGCATGACAATGCGCATCGCCGTTCAGATGGACCCGATCGACACTATGATTGTCGATCGCGACACCTCGCTCATCCTCATGGTCGAGGCGCAGAAGCGTGGGCATGAGCTGTGGTGGTTCACGCCGAACGAATTGTTCGTGGATAGCGGCGTGGTGAAAGCCAAGGCGCGGCGCGTGAGCGTGCGGCTGGAGCCGGGCAATCACTACACCACGCACGAAGAAACCGTGCGCGACGCCGACGATTTCGACGTCATCCTGGTGCGCCAGGATCCGCCGTTCGACATGGGCTATGTGTCGAACACCTATCTGCTCGAACTCACCAAAGCGTTGGTGCTCAATCCGCCGCGCGGCATCCGCAACATCACCGAGAAGCTCTCGATCCTGAACTTCCCCGAACTCACGCCGCCGACGTGGGTTGGCCGCGATCTCGATGCGCTGGAAGCGTTCGCCAAGCGCTTCGATCAGGTCGTGCTCAAAGTGCTGTTCATGATGGGCGGCGATGGCGTCATCAAACTCTCGGCCAGGGCCGACGATTTCCGGAACCGCGCCGGCAAGTTCATCGAAGCCGTCGGCCGCGAGCCGATCATGGCGCAGGCGTTCTTGCCGAGCGTGAAAAACGGCGATCGCCGCATCTTCGTCCTCGGCGGCGATGCCATCGCCGCGATCCGCCGGATGCCGCCGGAAGGCGATTTCCGCGCCAATCTGCACGTCGGCGGCCAAGCGCTGGCGACAGAGCTTGAGGAGGGCGACCGCAAAGTCGCCGCCGCGGTCGCGCCGCTGTTGCGCGAAGAGGGCATCCTCTTCGCCGGCCTCGACGTCATCGATGGCCGCCTCATCGAGATCAACGTGACCTCGCCAACGCTCGTGCAGCAGCTCCTGAGCTTCGGGGGTCCTGACCTGCCGAAGCTCTTCTGGGAGCGCGCCGAAGCTATGCTTACGGTTTAACGAAGCGCAGCGTCATGCGATCGCTTTCGCCGATCGCATCGTAGGGCGAGTGATCGAAATTCGGATTGGCCGGTTGCCCACGCGGCGCGCTTTGGCGCACGGGCGGCAACGTCCACACGCCGAACGGATGATCATGATCGTCGCGCGGATTGGCGTTGATCTCGGAGCGATCCGCGAGGCGCAGGCCGGCGCGTTCAGCTTCGGCGATCACGTAGCTTTCCGGCACGTAGCCGTTCGGGCCGGTCACCGCCACGTCCGAACCGGCCGGCGCGCGGTGCTGTTCGACGGCGAGCACGCCCCCCGGCTTCAGCACGCGCGCGAACTCGCTCATGAAGCGTTGCGTGACGCCTTCGCCGCCGGCCCAATTGTGAAACGCGCGGGCGACGAGGATGAAATCCGCCGAATTGTCCGGCAGCGCGAGGCCCGACGTCATGCCGAAATTCACGGCCTCGACGTTGCCGTAGAGCGCCGTGTTCGAGTATTCGCGCAGGAACGAACCGCGCGTGTTGCGGGCGCCGTCGCTCACGTTCGGCGCGCCGAGATCGACATAGCCCGCGACATAGCGCCCGCCGGTATTGTGCGCGTAAGGCGCCAGAATTTGCGTCCACCACGAACCAGCGCCGGGCGAGATTTCGACGATCGTCATGCCCGGACGCAGGCCCCAAAACGCGAGCGACGCTTGCGGGTGGCGATACTGATCGCGCGCGCGGTGCTCAGCCGGGCGCCACGCGCCGTTGACAGCGGCGACCAAGGCCGCATCCGGCGCTGCCGGATCAACATGGGGAACCGGTGCGGCGTGTTCCGCCGTCGTCGGGCGTTGCGCATCGGCGCTGGCGCACGCGCCAATCATCGCGACGGCGATCGCCGCTAGAAGCTTCTGCATCACTCTCTCCACGTGTTTTAGATCGCAGCGCTGGCGATGATCAGGATCGCGGCGGCGATGTTCAACCCGAAACCGACCACCAGCATGCGCTTCAATGTCACGAGCCCGGAGGAATACGCGATGGCGTTCGGCGCGGTTGCAACCGGAAGCATGAAGGCAAAGCTCGCGGCGATCGAAACCGGGAACGCCAGCGGCGTCAGCGGTCCGCCAGAGGCGGCCGCGACCGCGGCCACGATCGGCAGCATCGAGGTGAGCGTCGCGACATTGCTCGCGAGTTCCGAGATCAGGATCGTCGCGATCACCAGCACCGCGACGAGGCCAATCGCCGAGAGCGTGTCCATTCCAGAAATCTGCGTGCCGATCCATTCCGCGAGCCCCGTCGCCTCCATCGCCCCCGCAAGCGAGAGGCCGCCGCCGAACAGGATGGCGATGCCCCATGGAATACGCTCCGCCGTCGGCCAATCGATCAGCTTCTCGCTGCCGCCGCGTCCGGAGGGGATGAAGAACAAAAGCAGCGCGCCGAAAATGGCGATGCCGGTGTCGGTCAGTGTGTCGAGGCCCGGCAGCTTGTTCAGCGGTTCGCGGCAAATCCAAAGCAGCGCGGTCGTGCCAAACACCGCGCCGATGCGGATTTCCGGCGTGCTGATGCGCCCGAGCTTCGCCAGCGCATCTTTCACCACCGCGCCGGCCGCCTCGTAGCGCGCGTGCTTCTTGCCGAACAACGGCCAGCATAAAAACAGCCACGCCAATGGCAGCATCACCAGCATCAGCGGAATTGCGCGCGCCATCCAGTCAACGAACGCCATGGGTTCGCCAGCGCGCTCCAGAAACGCCATGCCAATCAGGTTTGTGGGCGAGCCCACGGGCGTGCCGATGCCAGCGATGCTCGCCGCGTGCGCAACGCCAAGCGCAAGCGCGCCGCCGAGCGCGAGATCGGGCTTACCGTCAGGCGCCAGCGCCCGCGCAGCTGCGATGGCGATCGGCGCGAGCATGAGCGTGGTCGCGGTGTTGGAGATCCACATCGAGATGAGGGCAGACGCCGTCATGAAGCCCGCAACCATCATCACCGGGCGCCCGCCGGCGTGCGCGGCGATCGAGAGCGCGATGCGCTCATGCAAACGCCAACGTTCCACGCTCGCGGCGAGAATGAAGCCGCCGATGAACAGGAATACGATCGGGTCGGCGTAGGGCGCGGCTGCTTCCTTCATCGTCGTCGCGCCAATGACGGGCAGCACGAACAGCGGGAGGAGGGCGGTGGCCGAGATCGGGATCGGCTCAGTGACCCACCACGTCACCATCAGCGCGATCAGCGACACAACGTACCAGGCCTCGGTGGAGACACCCTCGGGCGGGGCCAGGAGCTGAATGCCGATCGCAAGGGCGGGCCCGACGACAAAGCCGATCAGCCTGCCAGTGCGGCCGAAACCTGTGGATTCCTCTGCGACGGCCGTTTCGCTCATTCGCTGTCCCCCTTTGGGTCGTCTAGCGGCGCCCGCCCGGCGCGTCGAGCGCTCTGAAATTGACAGGAGGGCTTCTGCCTCTTAACGGTCCCGCCTCGCCTTGGACCAAAGCCCCAGTGGCGGAATCGGTAGACGCAGCAGACTCAAAATCTGCCGTTCGCAAGGACGTGCCCGTTCGAGTCGGGCCTGGGGCACCATCCTTCGCTCGCGATGCGAGCTTCGGATGGCACATCGCGATCAGAATTCAGGATTAATCGTGCAGCGGCGCCGTCGACGGTTACGGGCTGGCGCGATCCGTGCTAGCCGCCCAGGCGATGCTTACGAATATGAAGAACAGCATGATGAATGCTGCCCGCTCGCCGAACGCTGAGCGGGCTTTGTTTGTCGTTTCTTTCGCGGAGAGCTCATTCTTTCCGCTGCCGCCGGATTTGATGCTGGGCCCGATGGCCGCGGCGGAGCCGAAGAAATGGCTCCGCTACGCCATCATCTGCACCGTGGCGTCGGTGCTCGGCGGCCTCGCTGGCTACGCCATCGGCATGTTCCTGATGGATCAGATCGGCCGCTACATTCTCGACTTCTTCGGCTATTCCGGCGAGCGCGAGATGGAATTGCGCGCGTTCTACGATCAATGGGGCGCGTGGTTCATCTTTCTGAAGGGCCTGACGCCCATCCCCTACAAGCTGGTGACGATCCTTTCCGGCGCGCTGCATTTCTCGCTGCCGATCTTCATCATCGCCTCGATCCTGACGCGCGGCTTCCGCTTCCTGGCGGTGGCCTGGGTGTTCCAGAAATTCGGCCCCCAGATCGCCCCGATTATGGAAAAGCGCATGGGCTTGGTGCTGCTCGTTGTCGCGGTGGTGATCGTGGCGGCGGTGCTGGCGCTGCGGTTCATGCACTAATGCGACGAACAGCCCGTCAGCGCGGCTGCGCGCCGCAGACGGGCGTCACGGTTTCCGGCTAGAATGGCGGCCATGCAGGATTTCGCATGGCGGCTGCGGCCGATTTGGCCCTTTGTGACGTTGCTGGCGTCCGGCGCGTTGCTGGCGGCCGCGCATGCGTTTGAACGTTTCGGTGGCTTAGCGCCGTGCGCCTTGTGCCTCGATCAGCGCGAATTTCACTGGGGCATCGTCGCGCTTTCTGTCGGCGGCATAATTGGAACGCGCTTCGCGCCGGGAAGCGCTGGAATGTGTGCGGGGCTCATCGCCATCGCGTATGCGGCCAGCACGTGGATGGCTGGCTATCATGTCGCGGTGGAGCAGCACTGGATCACGGCGCAATGCGAGGCGCCTATCAGCGGTAACCTGACCTTCGACGTGAACGCGGACTTCGCCGCCCCGAGTTGCGATACGCCGGCCTGGACGCTGTTCGGTATCTCGATGGCCGGCTTCAACGCGCTTATCTCGTTCGCACTGATGGTCGCGAGTTTTGTCATTGCGTTCACGCCGCGCCCACGGAGCGCCAATGGCTAATCATCCTCCATTCCCGGGCCAAGGCGCGCCGTCGCGCGAGATCGAGGAAATGATCCGCGTCGATCACGCTGGCGAGTACGGCGCGGTGCAAATCTATCGCGGCCAACGCGCGGTGTTCGAGCGCATCGGCGCGAAGGCGCATGCGGCGCGCTTGGTGGCGCACATGGAAGAGGGCGAGCAGGAACACCTGCGCACTTTCGATCGCCTCATCGCTGAGCGCGGCGTGCGTCCAACTCTGATGGCGCCTTTCTGGCGCGTCGCCGGCTTCGGGCTTGGCGCTGTGACGGCTTTGCTGGGCGAGAAAGCCGCACACGCGTGCACCGAAGCGGTGGAAGAGGTGATTGAGGAGCATTACGGCCGCCAGAGCGAGACGCTGGCCGGCGGCGCCGATCCCGAACTCAAACACATCGTCGACAAGTTCCGCGAAGACGAAATCGCCCACAAGGACACCGCCATCGAGCAAGGCGCGCGCGATGCGCCCGGCTATCCTGTGCTTTCAGCAGTCATCAAATTCGGCTGTCGCGCCGCGATCCGCATTTCCGAGAAAATATGAACGCGCCGCCGAATGTGCGCATTTCGCGACCGGAGGAAAACGCCACAATCGCGCGCGTGCTTACGGATGCATTTGTTGATGAAGACGGCCTGAATTATTGGCTCCGACAAGGCGCGGCGAAGGACGCGTGCCGCAAACTCTTCTTCGACGCCGCAGTGCGCGACGCCGTGCACCCACAGCGCGATCTATGGCTCGCGGAAGCAGACGGGGAAGCGCTGGGCGCAGCGATCTGGCTCGCGCCGGGCCGCAAAGCCTACGACCTCAATCTGTGGCGCCAACTCATGCTGATGCCGCTCATGCTCCGCATCGCTGGAATCAGCGGCATGTCGCGCGGTTTCGAGATCGCCGAGCGCATGGAAGAGCTGCATCCGCGCGAACCGCACGCGCACCTCGTGTTCTTGGGCGTATCGCCGACGGCGCAAGGTCGCGGAATTGGCTCCACCATGTTGAAGCACACGCTCGCGCCGCTCGATGCGGCTGGTCTGCTTGGCTATCTTGAGGTGACCATCGATCGCAACATCCCGCTCTACGAGCGGCATGGGTTTGTGATCAGTGGCGAGATCAAACGGCCCGGCCTGCATCTCCGGACGATGACGCGCGTTCCGCGAACTTAGAGGTCGATTTCGACGCTGACCGCCACCTCGTCGCCAGCCGCGAGCTTCTCTTTACGGCGAACGTCGGCCTTCAGCGGCAACACGAACGCGCCAGCCTTGGTGTCCGCGAACACCGATGTCTTCCACGCGGTTTTGCCGATTTTCGCCGTGACGCGCAGCGAGCCGAACGCGTTCATGAGTCCCCCGGCCACCGCGCGGATTTGCTTTGATGTGTCCTGCGGCAGCGTCACGAAGTGCCAAGCGGCGGCGACTTCCGCGCGCCAAACTTTGGCTTTGAACGGATAGCGGATCACGAACTGGCCTTATCGCCGCTCTTGTGTTCCTTGACGCCAAGTGCGTCCGCAAGACGCGCCTTCGCGCTGCCAGGCTTCAGCGGCTTTTGTTGGCTCGCGTGCGGCGCCCAGCCGGTGAGGGTGATGATCTCGAACGTTGCGCGCACGCGTCCATCCTCGTCGGCGAAGCGTTCGCGATAAATCTCAAACGCACGCGCCAGGATGCGCCGGCTCAAGCCGCGCGGGCTGCGCTCAGCCAACGCGGACGTTTCGCCCATCGCTCGCAGATCAGCGAGCAGGCGCATTGGTTCGCCATAGCGCACGATCGTCACGTCGCGATCCGCCGCCGGCAGCGCGAAGCCCGCGCGCTGCAACAGGCCAGCCGCATCCTGCAAATCCGCGAACGGTGCGATGCGCGGGCCGGCGCCGTCCGTGAGTTCGGATTCTGCTTCGATCAAAGCCAGCCGCAACTCTTTCAGCGTCTCGCCGCCAAACATCGACGCCAGCAGCAAGCCGTCAGGCTTCAGCGCGCGCCGCATCTGGATCAGCGCGCCGGGCAGATCGTTGATCCAATGCAGCGCCAGCGGTGCGACGATAAGGTCGAAGCTCTGCTCCGCGAAGGGAAGGTGCTCGAGATCGATGTGCGCATCGCCATAGGCCGCGTCGGCCTCAATCCGCGCGCCGATCCGCGACGCCAGTTCAGGCCGCGGCGCCAATTCATCCACGAACAGCCCTCCGGCGCCGAGGATCAAAGCCCGTTCGAATTGCCGCGGGATCGCCTCGAGCCGGTCGGCCAGATCCGCCGCCGCGCGCTGGTGCAGGAAAGCCGCCTCGCGGAAGCCCGCCGCCGCGCGGCGCTTGCGCGCGCGGACAAGTCGTGGCTCGAATGCTTTCGGGGGGGCTTGGGCCATTGGCGCAATCCTATCGCGCATCGGCGGCGTTTCGGAAACGCGGCCTTGTCTCGCAGCTGTCAGACCTGATCTGGCCGCCGCGCTCCCTGTTGTCCGACACGATCGTCGATCGCCCCGGCGTCATCGAACCGGCGCTCTGGGCCGAGCTCAGCTTTCTCGCTGGTCCGTCCTGCTTCCGTTGCGGATTCCCGTTGCAGGAGGAGCCGGGCGCGGAGGGCGTGTGCGGCGCCTGCGCTGGCCGCGCGCCGGCCTATGACCGCGCTTGCGCGGCGCTGGCCTATGACGATCACGCCCGCCGACTGATCCTCGACCTCAAGCGCGGCGGACGCCGTGACGGCTTGCCGGTGTTCGCGCGGTGGATGAGCCAAGCCGGCGCCGACCTGATCGAGCGCGCGGATGTCATCGCCCCCGCGCCGATGCATTGGACGCGGCTCGCCATCCGCAGCTTCAACCAGGCCGCGTGGTTGGCGCAGGCGCTTGCTCAATCCACGGGCAAGCCATGGCGTCCGGAGGCGCTGCGGCGCGTGAAGCGACGCAAAAGCCAGGCCGGCTTGTCGGCTTCGGAACGCCGCCGCAACGTTGCCGGTGCGATCAAGGCGGGAACTAAGCTCAACGGCCTAAACGTTCTCGTGGTGGATGATGTTTTCACCACCGGGGCCACTTTGGAGGCGTGCGCCCGTGCATTGAAGCGCGCGGGGGCTGCAGAAGTGCATGGCCTGACACTGGCGCGGGTCGTTCGGCCCATCGATATTCATGTGTGAGGAGATTGAGTCGTAGATGCCGCCGGTCACGATCTACACCCGCGCTTTCTGCCCTTACTGCACGCGCGCCGTTTCGCTGCTCGAGCGCAAAGGCGTGGCGGTGAACGAGATCGACGCGACGGGCGACGCCGTGAAGCGCCAAGAGATGATCGAGCGCTCCGGCCGCTGGACCTTCCCGCAAATCTTTATCGGCGAGCGCCACATTGGCGGCTGCGATGATCTGCACGCGTTGGAGCGCGATGGCGGGCTCGACCCGCTGCTCGCGGGCGCCTGATGCGCAAGCTCCGCGTCGCCGCGATCCAATTGCGCTCGGGCATCGAGCCAGCCGCTAACCGCGCGCAGGCCGTGCCGCTGATCCGCGAAGCCGCCGCCGCAGGCGCGCGCTTCATCGCGACGCCGGAGAACACGTATCGCCTGGATCGTGATCGCGATCGCGCGCTCGCCGCCGCTGGGCCGGAGAAGGGCGATGCTGAGCTGAACGCGTGGGGCCGGTTGGCGCAGGAGCACGGCGTGTGGCTGCTGCTCGGTTCCGCTGCGATCGCCAGCGGCAACGGCAAGGTGTTCAACCGCTCGTTCCTGTTTGACGACAACGGCAAGATCGTCGCCCGCTACGACAAGATCAACATGTTCGACGTCACGCTCGGCGGCGGCGAGACCTATCGCGAAAGCGACACCGTCGAAGGCGGCAAAGCTGCAGTGCTGGTCAACGGGCCGATGAACACCAAGATCGGCTTGAGCATCTGCTATGATCTGCGCTTCCCGAACCTTTACGCTGCGTACTCACGCGCCGGCGCCGAGATCATCACCGTGCCAGCCGCATTCACCGTGCCAACCGGCCAAGCGCATTGGGAAACGCTGCTGCGTGCGCGCGCGATCGAAGCGATGGCCTACGTGATCGCGCCAGCACAGGGCGGGCGGCACGAGGACGGGCGTTCGACATACGGACACTCGATTATCATCGATCCGTGGGGGAAAGTGCTGGCGAAGCTCGATCACGACGAGCCTGGTTTCATTGTCGCCGATCTCGACCTAGATCAGGTGGCGGCCACGCGGGCGAAAATCCCGTCATGGCAGGGCGGACCAGATTTTACAGGGCCATGATCAGATACGATCTCAAGTGCGATAACGGCGACGAGTTCGAAGCATGGTTCGGCTCGATCTCCGATTACGACAAGCAGGCCGCCGCCGGCTTGGTCGAATGCCCGCATTGCGGCTCTAAGCATGTGGAGAAAGCGCCGATGGCGCCGGCCGTACGTACGTCGCGCTCGGTCGAGGCGCGCAAGGAGCGCGCGGTGGCGATGGCCATGGCCGCCAAGGTGCGCGAGCACATCAAGGACAATTTCGATTATGTCGGCGACAAGTTTGCCGACGAAGCCCGCAAGATGCACTCGGGAGAGAGCGAAGACCGCGCCATCTGGGGCGAGGTGACGCCCGACGAAGCGCGTGCGCTGGAGGACGAAGGCGTGCCGGCCGCGCCGTTGCCGCCGGAACTGGCGCCCACGCCAGAGCGTAAGCTGAACTAGCGCCGTTCTTGGACCGCCGGCGTCCCGCCGGCTTGATTCGGTTTGACTGAACGATTGCCGGCGAGACGCCGGCGGTCCGCTACGGGATCACAATTTTGCCAAGTGGTGTGCTACGGTCCGAACATGAGACGCGCTTTCCTCGCTGGCCTCCTGGCCCTTTCGCTCGCCGCCTGTGCTTCCACCTCGGCCGCGCCGCAGCGTTATTCCGGCGTCTGGGACTTCCAGTTCGAGACCAGCGCCTTCCGTACCGACGAAGGCCGCGGGCCGTATTGGCTCTCCGGCGATGGCGCGGCGTGGGAACAACTCAACGCGCCGCTGCAAGCGCGCGGGCAGGGCCCGTATGGTCGCTTGCGCGTCGTCGTTGAAGGCGAGTTGAGCGCGCCCGGCCGTTATGGACATCTCGGCGCGTATGAGCGCGAGTTGCGCGTCACGCGTGTGATTTCATCGGAAATCTACGCAGAGCGTGCGCCCACCGGCAGCTAAGCGCGCGTATCAAATAAGCGCCTCCGCTGGCGCCGCTTCTGCTTCGCTGCGTGCGAACAGAAGCGCGACGCGGAGAACACGGTGTCAGGCCACCGACATCAATTCCTAGCTTTGGACGGCGTTCGCGGGATTGGCGCGATTTGCGTCGTTCTGGCACACATCACGTTCCAGGAAGAAATTCGCTATTTCTTCGCGCGCGGCAATGGCGGCGTGAATCTGTTTTTCATTCTGAGCGGCTTCGTCATCGCCCACGCGTACGAAGCCGCTTTGATGAGCGGTGCGATGTCCTTCAGGGATTATTTCCGCGCCCGCATAATCCGGCTGTATCCTGTTATTGTGCTTGGCGCTGTGCTCAGCGTTGGCGCGGCGGCGCTGCTGACGAGCCTGGCGCCGGAGCATCTCGCACTTCTCTTCGCGATGCAGGCGCTGCTCATTCCGATCCTTGTCGCGTTCACGAACATCTTTCCGATGAACGGCCCGTATTGGTCGATGTTCTTCGAACTGTTCGTGAACTTCGCGCACGCGGCGATCGCCAAGCACATCACGTTGGCGCGATTGTGGGCCGTCGTTATGCTGAGCGCCATCGCGCTTATCGCGTGTGGGTTCATTTATGGCGAACTCGATATCGGCTGGGATCCGATCCATTTCTGGGGCGGCTTCGCGCGGGTGATCTTCTCGTTCGCGGTGGGTATTCTGCTCTATCGCTACCATGCGAACGGCGGCTTGCCCGTGCCGCGCGTCAACGCTCTGTGGCCGCTTGGCGCCATCGCCTTGGCGATGTGGCTGCCGATGCCCGAATGGCCGTGGCTGATCTTGGCCTACGACGTTCTCGCGGCTTTGGTTCTTTACCCGTTGATCATGGCGTTCGCGGTGAACGCCTACACGCCCGCGCGGCTGGGGCCGCTCTTCACGTGGCTCGGCCTTATTTCCTATCCGCTATACGCGCTGCACATGCCGATCGTGGATGTGCTGGGCGCCCCGTTCCTGCCGGAAAGCGTGCCGCACGCGCTCAAAGCGGCGGGCTGGCTCAGCGTGCTTTTCGCGTGCGTGCTCTCGGCCTCGCTGGTGGCGACCTATGTCGATGCACCAATCCGCGCCTGGCTCAGCCGGGTCTGGAGGCGTTCAGCGCCTACCGCAACGCAACCCGCCGGCGCGAACGGCCTAGGCCGCGAGGCTTAGCCACGCGGCAGACGCATCATTTGTTCGAGTGCGCGATCCTCAGCCTCGGAGACGGGTCATGCGCTACCAAATCGAATACCTGATCGAGAGCACCGACGAGCACAGCGTCTGCCACAGCGCCGTCGCTGAAGGCGGCGACCTCACCGCCGCCGAGGCCGAAGCGCGGCGCGGGCAAATGCTGGTGCAATTCACGTTCGGCGCCGAAGGCTTTCAGATCCGCGATCTTCGCGACAATGGCCGCATCGTCGCGCTAGAGCCGTTCGACCTTCTAGCGTGGTCGCGTTCCGGCGATCATGTAGTTCATTGAGATATCGCGCGATAGCGCCCAGCCACGCCCGAGCGGCTCGTAGCTAATTCCGACAGGTTCTTCCCATCGCAGGTCCGAAGCGCCGGCGCGAATTTCATCTGGCGTCACCAGCTTCTCATATTCGTGCGCGCCTTCCGGCGCCCATTTGAGCACGCGCTCGGCGCCGACAATCGCCAGCGCACGCGCCTTCGGCGTGCGGTTGATGGTGGAGAGGATGAGTAGTCCGCCCGGCTTTACCAATGTCGCGGCGGTGGCGAGGAACACGTTCACGTCCGCGACGTGTTCAACGATCTCCAGCGCCGTCACCAGATCGTAACGCGCACCCGAAGCAGCGAGCGCCTCAGCTTCGCCGACAAGGAAGTCGATCTCCAAGCCGGCTTGATCCGCATAGGCCCGCGCTGCGCCCACAGACTCGGCCGACGCATCGAGCGCCGTGAGTTTCGCGCCCATCCGCGCCAGCGGCGCCGACACCAGCCCGCCGCCGCAACCGAGGTCGAGCACCTCAAGCCCAGCCAAAGGCTTCGCCTTCGGCGTTCCGAAATGTTTGGACACGGTGTCGCGGATGAATTGGAGCCGCACCGGGTTCAGCCGGTGCAACGCGCCAAACGGGCCCTTCGGGTTCCACCATTCAGCCGCCAGCGCGCTGAATTTGGCGATCTCGGCGGGATCGATGGTGCGTGGGGCAGGGCCTTCGGCCATGGGCTTCAGATCGGCGTAAGACCCCATTAGGTCAAGCCGGTATCCCTTCCCGCGCGTGCGTGCTAACAGGCGCCCGCGAAGCGGCCAGGCGGCCCGCTTCGCATCCGCAACGTTGTGGGTAAAGGAGCGGCGAGGGGCATGTCCCGCCTGGTGATGAAATTTGGCGGTACGTCGGTTGGCGACGTGGAACGGATCGCTCGCGTGGCGCGCATCGTCGCGGCGGAGCGAAAACCGGGCCGCGGGCTGGCCGTCGTCGTGTCAGCGATGTCGGGCGAGACGGATCGTCTCGTCGGCCTCGCGCGCGCCGCCGCTGGCGAGGGCGGCAATGGCGCCGTGGTCGCTGGCAAGGATTTTGACGACGAGTATGACGTGATCGTCTCGTCCGGCGAGCAGGTGACGACCGGGCTTTTGGCTCTCGCGCTGCGGCGCATCGGCGTGCCGGCCCGCTCCTGGCAGAATTGGCAGATCCCGATCCGCTCGGACGCGACGCACGCCAAGGCTCGCATCGACAGCATTTCCAAAAGCGCGCTCGGCCCGGCGATGGATTCGGGCGAGGTCGCGATCATTCCAGGCTTCCAAGCCATCGGCCCAGACAATCGCGAAACCACACTTGGCCGTGGCGGTTCCGATACGTCAGCGGTGGCGGTGGCGGCGGCGCTCGGCGCGGAACGCTGCGACATCTACACGGACGTCGATGGCGTCTACACGACCGACCCGCGCATCGTCGCCAAGGCCCAGCGCCTGGAGAAAATCTCCTACGAAGAAATGCTGGAGATGGCCTCGCTCGGGGCCAAGGTGCTGCAGACGCGCTCGGTCGAGCTTGCGTTCGCGCAGCGCGTTCCAGTGCGTGTTCTGTCCAGTTTTGTAGAGCCGGGTCAGCCAAACCCCGGCACGCTCGTCTGCTCTGAGGAAGAGATCGTGGAAAAGCAGGTTGTTTCCGGCGTCGCCTATTCGCGCGACGAGGCCAAGGTGACGTTGCTCGGCGTCGAGGACCATCCCGGCGTCGCCGCCGAAATCTTCGGCCGCCTTGCCGAAGCGTCGATCAATGTGGACATGATCGTCCAGAGCGAAGCGCGCCAGCCGGGCCGCCAGAATATCCTGTTCACGTGTCCGGACCGTGAAGCCCCGCGCGCCGCCGAAACGATTGAGGCCGCAAAAGCCAAAATCGGCGTAGAGGAAATCCATATCCGCCGCGATGTGGCCAAGGTCTCCGTTATAGGCATTGGCATGAGGAGCCAGGTTGGCGTGGCGCGGACGATGTTTGCGGCGCTTGCGCAAAAAGGCATCAACATCGAGGCGATCGCCACGTCCGAGATCAAAATCTCGGTGCTGATCGACGCCGCCTACACCGAACTGGCGGTGCGCGCGCTGCACACCGCCTATGGTCTCGACGCGGCTTAGAAAAGCGCGTTTGAGTCGGAGCGAACGGAAGGAAAGCCCGCACGACGATGGTCGGCCCGGCTGCGCATATGAGCGGTTCCCGGATACTCCTGCGCAAGCTGCGGGAGATCATGGAAGCCGGCGGCTCCGCGCAGGAGCGGCTCGACCGGCTCGTCGCCATGGTCGGCTCGACCATGGTCGCCGATGTGTGCTCGATCTATCTGCGGCGCGGCGCGCTGCATGAGCTGTTCGCGACGCAGGGCCTGAAGCCGGAAGCGGTCCACCGCACCAAGCTGAAGGATGGCGAGGGCCTCGTCGGTCTCGTCGCGGAAACGTCGCGGCCACTGAACCTCGCGGATGCGCCGCATCACGAGCGCTTCTCGTACCGGCCGGAAACCGGCGAAGACCCGTTCTCGTCCTTCCTCGGCGTGCCGATTGTGCGCTCGGAGCGCGTGTTCGGCGTGCTCGTCGTCCAGAACAAGACGCAGCGCGCTTACACCGAAGACGAAGTGGAGGCGCTGCAGACCATCGCCATGGTGCTCGCCGAAATGGTCGCCTCCGGCGCCTTTGGCGATCTGCAGGCTGAGGTCGAAGCGCGCCCCAGCAAGCCGGAATGGCTGCATGGGCGTTCGTTCTCGGACGGCATCTCCATCGGCACGGCCGTGCTGCACGAACCGCACGCCCCGCTCGGCCGCATCATCGCCGACGATCCGGTGCGGGAAGAGCTGCGGCTCAACGATGCGCTCGCGAAAGTGCGGGGCGCGTTGGAGGAATTGCTGGCTGGCGACGCTGGGCGCTTGTCAGGGGTTTCGCACGAGGTGCTCGAAACCTTCCTCATGCTCGCCAACGATCCGAATTGGGAAACCAAGCTCCGCGCCGGCGTGCGTGCGGGCCTTTCCGCCGATGCGGCAGTGGAGCGCGTGCGCGGCGATCACCGCGCGAAGTTCAACGCCGCCCGCGACCCGTACCTGCGCGAGCGCCTCCACGACCTCGAAGATCTCGACAACCGCCTGCTGCGCGCGCTCGCCGGCGTTGACGGCGCCGCGGCCGCCGTGCTGCCGGACAACGCCATCCTCATCGCCCGCGATCTGGGCCCGGCGGAATTGCTCGATTACGGCGCGGAGCGCTTGAAGGGGGTGGCGCTGGAAGAGGGCTCCAATGGCGGCCACGCGGCGATCGTCGCCCGCGCGCTCGGCATTCCGATGGTCGGCGTGCTGCCGGGATTGCTTTCGCGCGTCGAGGCAGGCGACGCCATCGTGCTCGACGGCGAGCGGGGTGAAGTGCGCCTGCGCCCCGCGCCGGAGGTGTCGCACGCTTACGAACAGCGCATAGCGCTGCGCTCGGCCCGCGCGGCGGAGTTCGCACGCCTGCGCGACACGCCCGCAATCACCAAGGACGGCAAACGCATCAGCCTGCTGCTGAACGCCGGCCTCGCGCTCGACGTCCACCACCTTGACGATACCGGCGCGGAAGGCATCGGCCTGTTCCGCACGGAGTTCCAATTCATGGTCTCCGAGACGTTGCCGCGCCTGGAGAGCCAGACGCTGCTCTATCGCGACGTGTTGGAAACGGCGGAAGATCGCCCGGTCACCTTCCGCACCCTTGATCTCGGCGGCGACAAGGTGCTGCCCTACGTCACGGCGGAGCGGGAGGAAAACCCCGCGCTCGGCTGGCGGGCCGTCCGCATCGGCCTCGATCGGCCCTCGCTGCTGCGCTACCAGCTCCGCGCCCTGATCCGCGCCGCCGGTGGGCGGCGTCTGCGGGTGATGTTCCCACTCGTCACCACGGTGGAGGAATTCCTCGCCGCGCGGGCGCTGGTGGATCGCGAGCTTGAATGGGCGGCGGCGCGCGGGCGGGAGAAGCCGGCGAAGGTCGAGGTCGGGGTGATGATCGAAGCGCCGGCTCTGGCGTGGCAGGCGGCCGCGCTCAAGGGCAAGGCCGATTTCATCTCGATCGGCACCAACGACCTGATGCAGTATTTCTTCGCCGCCGATCGCGGTAATCCGCGCGTGGCCGATCGCTACGACGTGCTGAGCCCGGCGGCGTTAAGCTTCCTGAAGCGCATCCGCGAGAAGGCCGACGCCGCCGGTATTCCGATCTCGATCTGCGGCGAAGCCGCGGGCCGTCCGCTCGAAGCGATGACGTTCGCCGCGCTGGGCTTCACGCGCTTGTCGATGCCAGCGTCCGGCGTTGGCCCGGTGAAGCGGCTCGTGCTTTCGCTCGACGTCGCGAAAGCGGCGGAAGCAGTCAGCGCGATGCTTGAGAGCGATGCGGCATCGCTGCGCGCTGAACTCACAGATTTCGCGAATCGCAGCGAGATCGCGCTGTAACGCACAGCGTCAGCGCGTTGAGAAATCAGCGATTCGTGATTAAGCTCGGATTTGTGGCTCAAAATTTGCGTTTTGTTACCTATGGCCGCGTAGGATGAGCCCAAGGGCCGATGCTTAACCCGACGCCATCAGACCAGACGCCCGCAAGTGAAGGGCCCGGCGCTCGCGCTACCCGCGCGAAGCCGCCCACGCCTGCGCCGAACTTGGACCCGTCCTGGCGCGCCGGCCGCAAGCTCACCGAAGCGCGCCAGCAACTCGGGCTGACCATCGAAGAGGTCGCCGAGCGTATCCGCGTGCGGAAAGAATTCCTCGAAGCGCTCGAGGACATGAACATCAAGCTGCTGCCGGGCAAAGCTTATGCGCTGGCGTTCTTGCGCTCGTACGCGCGTGAACTCGGCATCGATGAGCGCGCGATCGTTGATCAGTTCCAGGATGAGTCCGCGCTGACGCGCCAGGACATCCAAAGCCAAATCCGCAACCCGACCTCGAAGCCCGGCCGCGAGCGCCCGTGGCTGGCTGCCGCCGCGCTGGTGGTGATCGCCGCCGGATTTGTCGGCTTCCGGGCGATCCAGACGAGCCCGACGGACGAGCCCGCGCCTGCCCAGCAGGCCGAGGTCTCGGAGCCGAACGCAGGCGCTGGCGCGGTACCCGCTGCCGCCGCCGAGACGCGCGTGGTCGAGATTCGCGCCGTCGCCGCTGGCTGGTTGGAGGCCCGTGGTCCGGACGGTACGGTATTCCTTTCCCGCGACCTGCAGCCGGGAGACGTCTATCGGCCGGACGCCAGCCCCGGCTGGACGCTCCACGCCCGCGACGGCGGCGCCTTCGAGCTGTTCGTGAACGGGGCCTCGGCTGGCCTCCTGGGCACCCCGGGCATGCCGGTGCTGGGCCGCCAGATCGACGAGATCCACGCCGTCACCCAGGCCCAAGTCTCGGTCCCGCGCAGCTAGCCGCAGCGGGCAGGGGCTGTCGCCGGGGCGCCCGGCGCGCTATCTCCAGCCTGAGGTTCTAGACGGCATGGACGGCGCTTCGCTTCACCACATTCGGCCCTGGCGGCAGATCGACCGCCGTCGCTCGCGCAAGATTCGCGTGGGCGCGGTGGAGGTCGGCGGCGACGCGCCGATCAGCGTCCAGACCATGACCAACACGCTGACCGCTGACGCCGTGGCGACCATCGATCAAATCCGCAAGATGGAAGAGGCCGGCGCCGACATCATCCGCGTGTCCTGCCCCGATGAAGCGTCGACGAACGCGCTATCGGCGATCGTGAAGGCCGCGAAGGTGCCGATCGTCGCCGACATCCACTTTCACTACAAGCGCGCGCTCGAAGCCGCCGTCGCGGGCGCCGCGTGCTTGCGCATCAATCCAGGCAACATCGGCTCGCCTGCGCGCGTGAAAGAGGTCGTGCAGGCCGCGAAGGATCATGGCTGCGCGATCCGCATCGGCGTAAACGCCGGTTCGCTTGAGAACCATCTGCTCGAAAAGTACGGCGAGCCATGCCCTGAGGCGATGGTGGAGAGCGCGCTCTTCCACGCCGCTCTGCTCGAAGAGCACGATTTCCGCGACTACAAAATCAGCGTGAAGGCGTCCGACGTGTTTCTCACCGTCGCTGCGTACCAAGCGCTCGCGGAAGCGACGGACGCGCCGCTGCATCTGGGCGTCACTGAAGCCGGCGCGCTGCGCACGGGCACGGTGAAATCCGCCATCGGCATGGGTTCGCTTCTGTGGGCCGGCATCGGCGACACGATCCGCGTTTCGCTCGCTGCTGATCCGGTTGAAGAGGTGAAGGTCGGGCACGACCTGCTGAAATCGCTGGGCCTGCGCCAACGCGGTGTGACGATCATCGCCTGCCCATCGTGCGCGCGTCAGGGCTTTGACGTGATCCGCACCGTTGAGACGCTGGAGCAGCGCCTCGCGCACATCTCCGAACCGATCACGCTGTCGATCATCGGCTGCGTCGTGAATGGTCCGGGCGAAGCTCTCATGACCGACATTGGCTTCACGGGCGGCGGCAAAGGCGCGGGCATGGTCTATGTCTCGGGCGCGCCCGATCACAAGCAAGACAATGCCGGCATGATCGATCACATGGTGGAATTGGTTGAGACGCGCGCGGGCGAAATGCGCCGCGCGAAGGAAGCGGCGGAGACCGCGTAAGGTTCTCGGGGAGTGGGAATGCGCCTCTATTTCACGCCGGCGTCGCCGTTCGCGCGCAAGTGCCGGATTTTGGTTCGCGAGAAGGGCCTCGCGTCGCGCGTTGAAGAGGTGCGCGCCGATCCGATCAATGGCGATGAGGCGCTCGCGGCGATCAACCCGATGATGCAAGTGCCGGCTTTGGTCGATGATGCGGGCGTGGTGTGGACTGATAGCCCAGTGATTTGCGCGCGCCTCGACACGCTGAGCGAGCCGCGTTTTCTGCCGGATGGCGAAGCGCGCTGGCATGTGATCCGCCGCGAAGTGATCGCCGACGGCATGATGGAGCTCGGCGTCAAAATCCGCTTGGATCTCACGCGGCCGGAGAACGAACGCTCACCAAGCTGGATGCAACGTTGGCGCGCCGGCGTGCTGCGCGGCATCGCCGCCGCTGAGCGCGAAATGCCGGAGAACGCCCCGTTTGATCTTGCCGCGATCGCCAATGTTTGCGCGCTCACGTGGCTCGATTTCCGCTTTCCTGATCTCGGCTGGCGCGATGCGCACCCGAAGCTCGCACGGCTGCAAGAAGCGTTGGAGCAGCGGCCAAGCTTCCGCGACACCATACCAGTCTGAATGAAACCCTCGGGGACCACACACGCATGCAATTGAGATTCTCACCCGTGTCGCCGTTCGCGCGGAAGTTCCGCGTCATGCTCCGTGAGAAGGGATTGTTGGGCCGCGTCGAAGAAGCGTCCGGAATTTTGACCAATGATGGTCAGCCCGCCGGTGATCCGATGGCGCAGCCAGCGATCCTCTGGGAAGCTGAAGAGCGGATGATGGTCGATCCCTCGCACGTCATCTTCGCACTCGATGGCATGGGCGCGGGGCCGAAGCTGCTGCCAGAGGATGAAGCGGCGCGGAACAAGGCGCTGCGTTTGATGGTGCTGGCAGATGGCGCGCTGGAAGCAGGCGTGAAGGTGCGCGCCTTGCTCTCGTCACCTCCCGACGAAGATCGTGAGTATTGGATCGATCGCCTGCAGAAATCAGTGCTTGGCGGGATCGATGCGGCCGAACAGCTCGCCCCTAAGCCGGAGCCGTTGACGATCGGCAGCATAGCCATCGTCTGCGCTCTTTCCTGGATCGATGCGGCGCTGCCCGGCGCTGCCTGGAAGCCTACGCACCCAAATCTGGCGGCTCTACAACTGGCGCTGGAACAGCGACCGAGCTTCCACGATGTCCGCATGGGCGGCGGCTGAGGTCGACAAGCGGGGCTTGATCGCTCATATCTCGGTTGAGAGGCCCGCCCATGCTGCAGCGTCACCTGCAGGAAACGTATGAGTACCTGTTCGACGCCGCGCACCTCGCCCTGCGTGGCGGCGCCTCGTTTGCGCCGTTCGGCGCGGGCACGCGCAAAACCGGCGAGAAGATACACACCAACGTCGACCTCTCGATGGAAAGCTCGACGCCGGCGGATCACATCTCCGGCCTGATCGCCGGCTTCCGCAAGGACGAGGAAGAGAACGGCCTCATCGCCGCTGGCCTCGTGTTCGATGGCCGCGCCCGCAGCGATGACGCCAACGCGCTCTGCTTCCATATCGAAGCGGCCAACGGCCAAGCCGTTGAAGTCATCGTGCCGTACAAGCGCTTGGAAGCTAGCGTGACGTTCGCCGATCCGCAGATCTCCGAAGTGCACCCGGAAATCTTCACCGACGTGATGTAGATGGCAGATTTTGCGCGCCTTGAGCGGCGGCTGGATCAGGCCGTCGATAGATACGAGCGTGTCGAAGCACGCTTGGGCGCCGCCACCGATGGCGGCGAGATCACGCGGCTGAGCCAAGAGCACGCGGAGCTGAAGCCGCTTGTCGATGCGATCCACGCCGTGCGCGCCGCGCGCTCCGAAGTGGAGAGCCTCGAGGCGATGGTGCGCGAAGCAAGTGGCGATCCAGAACTCGCGGCGCTTGCGCGCGAGGAAGCGCAGACCGCGCGCGAGAAGTTGCCCGGGCTGGAGCAGGCGGCGTTGCTTCTGCTCGCGCCGAAGGATCAGGACGAAAACGCCTCCGCGATCCTCGAAGTCCGCGCCGGCACGGGCGGCGAAGAAGCAGCTTTGTTCGCTGGCGATCTCTTCCGCATGTATCAGCGCTACGCCAACTCGCGCCGCTGGCGGTTCGAGATCGAGAGCTTGTCCGAAACCGGCATTGGCGGCTTAAAGGAAGCCGTGGCCAGCATCACCGGCGCCGGCGTGTTCGGCCGTTTGCGCTTTGAAAGCGGTGTACACCGCGTGCAGCGCGTGCCGGAAACCGAAGCCGGCGGACGTATTCACACCTCCGCCGCCACCGTCGCAGTGCTGCCGCAGCCGGAAGGCGAGGTTGATATCGTCGTCGACGATAAAGACATCCGCATCGATACAATGCGCGCTTCCGGCGCCGGCGGTCAGCACGTCAACAAGACGGATTCCGCCGTGCGCATCACGCACATCCCGTCCGGCATCGTCGTCGTCGCGCAGGAAAAGTCGCAGCACCAGAACCGCGCCAACGCGATGAAGGTGCTGAAGGCCAAACTTTATGACGCTGAACGCGAACGCCAAGCCAGCGCCCGCGCGGCGGAGCGGAAGGGGCAAGTCGGCTCCGGCGATCGCAGCGAACGCATCCGCACCTACAATTTCCCGCAAGGCCGCGTCACCGACCACCGCATCAATCTCACGCTCTACAATCTGGCTGAGGTGATCGAAGGCGCGCTCGATCCGGTGCTTGATGCGCTCGCCGCCGAGGATCAAGCGCGCAAGCTGGCGATGCTGGAGGAAGAGGCGTGAGCGGCGTCGTTGAGATGCTGACGCGCCATCCGGTGAAGGGCTTCACGCCGGAGCATTTGCAGAACGTGATGCTGTCGCAAGGCGCGGGCTTTCCATGGGACCGTTCGTTCGCGGTGGAAGACGGGCCGTCTGGCTTCGACCCCGAAGCGCCGGGGCATATCTCGAAGCAGAAATTCACGGTGCTCGCGAAAATCCCCGCTGTCGCGCGCGTGCGCACGCGCTTTGACGACGCGACGCAGGTGTTTCACGCCGAAGCGCCGGGCGCCGCGCCGATCGCCGCGAACTTGACGACGGGCGAGGGGCGGGACGCGTTTGCGGCGTGGCTCACCGCGTTTTTACGCGACGACATCCGTGGCCCACTGCGCGTCTTGCCGGCGCCAGGGGCGCATCGCTTCTTCGATCACCCGCAGGGCCTGGTTTCGTTGATCAATTTCGAAAGCGTGCGTGATATCGAGCGCCGCATCGGCCGTCCGGTCGATCCGCTGCGCTTTCGCGCCAACATTTACGTTTCCGGCTGGCCAGCCTGGAGCGAACTTGAGGCGCAGCACCGCAATGTCGTTCTCGGCAACACGCGCTTCAGTATCTTCAAGCCGATCGTCCGCTGTGCGGCGACGCACGTCGATCCGGACACGGGCGTGCGCGACATCGAAATGGTGGAGATTCTGCACCGCGAGTACGGGCACATGCATTGCGGGCTCTATCTGCATGTCGAAAGCGGCGGTGAGCTCAAGCTTGGCGATCGCGCGAAGCTTGCTTCGTGACCGCAACGCTCGTCAGCCTCTGGACCGATATCCGCCGCCGCTTCGAAGCGGCGGGCGTGGATTCGCCGGTGATCGATGCGCGGCTCCTGCTTGAGACGGGCGCCGGCGTCGCACGGATCGAGATCGTCACCGATCCGCGGCGTGCGCTCACGCAAGCGCAAGTCGATGCTGTCGAAGCGCTTGTCGCGCGGCGCCTGAAGCGCGAGCCGGTGGCGCACATCGTTGGCCACAAGGCGTTCTGGACGCTCGATCTGCGCGTCAGCCGTGACGTGCTAATCCCTCGTCCGGAAACCGAACTGCTCGTCGAAGCCGCTTTGGCGATGATCGCGCCGGATCAAAAAGCGCGCGTGCTTGATCTCGGCGTCGGCTCAGGCGCGATCCTGCTCGCCGTACTCAATGATCGGCCGAACGCCACGGGCGTGGGCGTTGACGCCAGCCCAGCAGCGCTCGCCGTGGCGCAAGCGAACGCGGACGCGCTACAGCTCAGCAACCGCATCGAACTCCGCCAAGGCGATTGGTGCGCGGGTATCGGCGAAAGCTTCGACCTGGTGCTCTCGAACCCGCCCTACATCCCGACCGGCGACATCGCCGGCCTTCAGCCCGAGGTCGCCAACCACGAGCCGCACATGGCGCTCGATGGCGGCCCCGATGGGCTCGCCGCCTACCGCACCATCATCGCCCAACTGCCAAAAGTTTTGGCCCACGGCGGCGGTTTCGCGCTCGAGGTAGGGGCAGGGCAGGCCGACGCGGTGGCGGCGCTTGCCGCGGCCGCTGGCCTCAATGTCTTGCCCCATAAGGCGGATTTGGCTGGCATTGACCGTGTTGTGCTCGGAAATCGGCCGCTCTAGGTCCAAATACCCCTTGGAAGCTCGGCCTTGAGGCCTTAATATTTGCCTTGGAATCGCCGCCTTATAAGGGTTCGTGGGGCTGGACCGGCGGAGGTTCTGGATCGGGCGCGCCGAGGGCGCTCCCCCAACCTCAAGAATGCAGGTCGCCCTCACGAAGAGGCATCACCACGCAATCGGATCGACAGCGATCGTCGAGCGGTGAGCGAAACGCCCAGGCAGAGAGCGCCCGGGCCTGAACGCGAGACGGGATCTCGCAGGAAACAACGTAAGCACTATGAACGGACACTCCATGAAGCGTCAGCGTGGCCGCGGTCGTAAGCCGGGCGGTGGCGGTGGTCATCACCATCACAACCAAGGTGGCGGTCACCAGCACCCGAACCGGACGATGGAGAGCAATGGCCCGGAGGGGAAAGTCCGCGGGCCGGCGGCGCTCATTTATGAGCGCTATCTGCAGATGGCGCGGGACGCGCAATCGTCCGGCGACCGGGTGACGGCGGAGAACTTCCTCCAGCACGCCGAGCACTATTTCCGCCTTCTGCGGCAAATGCAGCCGACGATGCCGCCGCCGGTGCAGCAGGACCGCTTCACCAACGAGTCGGATTTCGACGCTGAAGATGAAGCGCCGCAGGCCGAAGGCGCCGAGGGCGGCGAAGCCGAAGCCGCGAGCGGCGAGGGCGAGCAGCCGGAAGGCGAGTTCCAGCAGCAACGTCCCCAGCACCAGCAAAACGCCGAAGGCGGCGAGGACGGCTTCCGCCGTCGCCGTGGCCGCCGCAACCGCTATCGGCCCGATGGTGAGCGCGGCGAAGGCGAAGGCCGCGGCGAAGATGGCGAACAGCGCGCTGAGCGCGGCGATCGCCCCGAACGCAATGAACAACGCGCCGAGCGTCAAGATCGCGGTGAGCGCCCGGAACGCGCGGAGCGCCAAGAGCGTCCGCGTCGCGAGCGCCAAGAAGGCGGCGAGCGTCAGGAAGCCGAAGGCTTCTCCAACGGCCCGAAGCCAGCGTTTCTCGGCTCAGACTAAGCTTTTAGCGCTTTGAGGTTGGTGGCGGGGGCGGCGCGGCAAGGCGGCGCTCCAGATATGCGCGCGCGTGCACATCGACTTCCGGCAGATGATCTTCGCCCGGATCGCGGCCGCGATAGAAGTGATCCGCGCCTTCGACCGGCGCTGCATCGACCTTTATATTTTTCTGCGTGCGGATGCGGCTGATCACGCGCTCCATATCAGACGCCGTCGTCACGCTATCGCGCGTCCCGTAGATGATCACGCCCGACGCCGGGCAGGGCGCTAGGAACGAGAGATCGTAATGGTTCGCCGGCGGCGACACGGCGATGAAGCCGTCGATCTCCGGGCGGCGCATCAGCAATTGCAGGCCAATCCACGCGCCAAACGAATAGCCGCCGACCCAGCATTGCTCGGCGTTGGGGTTCATCGCTTGCAGATAATCGAGCGCGGAGGCGGCGTCGGACAATTCGCCCATGCCGTTATCGAACACGCCTTGGCTGCGGCCGATGCCGCGGAAATTGAAGCGGAGCGTAGCGAAGCCGAAATCGGTGAAGAGCTTATAGAGCTGGACCGTGACCCGGTCGCTCATGTGGCCGCCGGCGCGGGGGTGACCGTGGAGCACAAGCGCAATCGGGGCGCCTTCGCGTTTGGGCTCGTTATAACGCCCCTCAACCCGACCAGCCGCACCCGGAAAGATCACTTCCGCCATCTCAACCCCAATTCCTAAATCCCAACCCGCGCTGATTGCTGCCAATCAGCGCCCGAATTCTTGACCAAAACGCTCAGGTATACTAGTTCCGGTCCCAGGGACGGGCCGAGGGCAAAGCCCCGCCGATCCCAACAAAGGCGCGCCTTCTAGCACATGAATTTGGGGACGTGCGAGGGCGCGGAAAAGGTGACGCATGCGTTTGACCTCTAAGGGCCGGTACGCGGTCATGGCGATGGCCGATCTGGCGCTGCATGGCGGCGAGGACCGCGCGGTTCCGTTGCAGGAAGTGGCGCGCCGGCAGGAGATTTCGCTCTCCTATCTGGAGCAGCTCTTTGCGCGCATGCGCAGAGCCGGGCTTGTGGCCGGCGTGCGTGGTCCGGGCGGCGGCTATCGCCTCGCCAAGCCCGCGGCGCAGACGACGGTGGCCGACATCATCGCCGCCGTGAATGAGCCGATCAAAGCCACGCGCTGCAAGGAAGGTTCGGCGAAATCCTGCCTTGGAAAAACGGGCCGCTGCATTGCGCATGGGCTTTGGCAGGAAATGGGCGAGCGCATCCATATGTTCATGGCCTCCGTATCGCTCGCTGACGTGCTCGAGCAGCGCTTTGACAATCCAGCTGCGCAAGTCGCGGCGGAGTAGGAATTTTGACGACGCAAACGCCCATCTATTGCGATTACAACGCCGGCGCGCCCGTGCGCGCTGAAGCGGCGGTGGCGGTCGCACGCGCGCTCGCTGTTGGCGGCAATCCGTCATCCGTGCACGGCGCCGGCCGCCGTGCGCGTGCGCTGATCGAAGATGCGCGTGAGAAGCTTGGCGCGGCACTCGATGCGCGCGCTGAGAATGTGGTGTTCACATCGGGCGCGACGGAAGCCTTGCACCTGGCGCTCGCGAGCGCCGGCTCGTCCGCGTTCATCGTCTCGAGCGTTGAGCATGACGCCGTGTTCGAGCAAGCGAGCCGCACGCGCGATACCGATGGCTTCATCCCGGTGGATGCGGAAGGCGTGGTGCATCTCGGGGCTCTGACGGCGTTCTTGCAGGATGGCCCGAAGAACGCGCTCGTCGTTGTGCAGCTCGCGAACAACGAAACCGGCGTGATCCAGCCGATCGCGAAGATCGCCGCGCTCTGCCGCGAGCATCGCGCGCTGCTGCTGGTGGACGCGGCGCAGGCGTTCGGGCGCATCCCGGTGAGCATTTCCGATCTCGATGCGACGTATCTCGTCGTCTCCAGCCACAAGCTTGGTGGCCCGCCGGGCATTGGCGCACTCGTGCTCGCGCCAGGCGCGCCGTTCGTAACCTCACGCTTTGGCGGCGGGCAGGAACGCGGACGTCGGCCGGGAACGGAGAACCTCGCCGCCATCGCTGGCTTCGGCGCTGCGGTTGAGTACGCGGTGGCGGAGCTGGATGTGGAGCAACGCCGCCAGAAGGCGATGCGCGATCGGTTTGAATCGAAGCTGCCGGCCGATGCTGTCGTCTTCGGCGCCGGCGCGCCGCGCTTGCCGAACACGTCCAATTTCGCGCTGCCAGGCTTGGCGGCGGAGACAGCCGTGATCGCCATGGACCTTGAAGGCGTCGCCATCAGCTCGGGCGCGGCGTGTTCGTCTGGCAAAGTGCGATCGAGCCGGGTGCTCAAGGCCATGGGCGTTGCGCCTGAGCTTGCGAAAGCAGCGCTGCGTATCAGCTTTGGCCATGCGTCCAAGGAAAGCGATGTCGACGCAGCGCTCGCAGCGTTGAACAAAATCATCGGGCGCCGTTCGCTCGCGGGGGCGGCGTGATGGCGGCGGTGAAAGAAAGCATAGACAAGGAAACCGTCGCCGCCGCGCGTGCGCTGGAGGGCGAAAAGTACAAGCACGGCTTCGTCACCGAGCTTGAGCAAGAACTCGCCCCGCCTGGGCTGAACACGGACATCGTCCGTTTCATCTCCGCCAAGAAGGGCGAGCCGGAATGGATGCTGCAATGGCGCCTCGAAGCTTTTGAGCGTTGGCTCACGCTTGAGGAGCCGACCTGGGCGCTCGTCCATTATCCGCCGATCGATTACCAAGCCGCGCGCTATTACGCGGCGCCGAAGGAAGGTTCGAAATACAAGAGCCTCGACGAGGTCGATCCGGAAATTCTGGAGACGTACAAAAAACTCGGCATTCCGCTGAAGGAGCAGGAGGTGCTCTTGGGCGTCGAAGGCGCGCCGAGAGTCGCGGTGGACGCGGTGTTTGATAGCGTCAGCGTCGTCACCACGTTCAAGAAGGAATTGGCGGCGGCGGGCGTCATCTTCTGCTCGATGAGCGAAGCGGTGCGCGAGCATCCGGAGCTGGTGAAGAAGTATCTGGGCTCGGTCGTGCCGACGTCGGACAATTTCTTCGCGACGTTGAACAGCGCCGTCTTCTCCGATGGCTCGTTCGTCTACGTGCCGCCCGGTGTGCGATGCCCGATGGAGCTTTCCACCTACTTCCGCATGAACGCTGAAGGCACCGGCCAGTTCGAACGCACGCTCATCATCGCCGACAAAGGCGCTTACGTTTCCTATCTCGAAGGCTGCACCGCGCCGATGCGCGATGAGAACCAGCTGCACGCCGCTGTCGTTGAACTCGTCGCGCTTGAGGACGCCGAGATCAAATACTCCACCGTGCAAAACTGGTGGCCGGGCGACAGCGAAGGCAAAGGCGGCATCTACAATTTCGTTACCAAGCGCGGCGATTGCCGCGGCGCGCGGTCGAAGATTTCATGGACGCAGGTTGAAACCGGCTCGGCGATCACCTGGAAATATCCAAGCTGCATCCTGCGCGGCGACGATAGCGTCGGCGAGTTCTACTCGATCGCCGTCACCAACGGCCGCCAGCAAGCCGACACCGGCACCAAGATGGTGCATCTCGGCAAGAACACGCGCTCGCGCGTGATTTCCAAGGGCATCTCGGCCGGGCGTTCGTCCAACGCCTATCGCGGCCTCGTCAGCGCGCACGCCAAAGCCAAAGGCGCGCGCAATTTCACGCAATGCGACTCGTTGCTGATCGGCGACCAATGCGCCGCGCACACGATCCCCTACGTCGAAACCAAAACGCCCGACGCGCAATTCGAGCACGAAGCGACGACCACCAAGCTCTCAGACGACCAACTCTTCTACCTCCGTGCCCGCGGCATTCCGGAAGAGGAGGCGGTCGCGCTGCTGGTGAACGGCTTCGTGCGAGAAGTGCTGCAAAAGTTGCCCATGGAGTTCGCCGTCGAAGCGCAGAAGCTGCTTGAGGTGAGCTTGGAAGGGAGCGTGGGATGAGCGCGAAAGAGCCCACCGAATATTGGTTCGCGCGCCGCTACCCGATCGGCAATGGCCGCAACGGCATGGGTCCGATCAACTGGAAGGGTTGGTTGGTCGCGGCGATTTTTGTGATCGGTTTGCTGGCCGATGGCGGCGTGTTCGCGTGGTTCGCGTTCAACGATCAGGTGTTCAAAGGCGCGACGGCGTTCGCGTTCATCGCGTTCATGCTGGGGCTTTGGTTCATCGGCATTTCGCACAAGAAGGGCGACCACGTGCATACAATCGCCGATTATCGTGAGGGCAGAGTTCGTGTTTGATGTGAAGGATCTCCACGTGCGCGTCGGCGACGCCGAGATCATCAAGGGCCTCACGCTCAACGTGCCGGCCGGCGAGACGCACGCGATCATGGGCCCGAACGGTTCGGGCAAGTCGACGCTCGCTTACTCGCTCAGCGGCCGCGACGGCTACAACGTGACCAGCGGCAGCGCGACACTCGACGGCGCCGACCTGCTCACGCTTGAGCCGGAAGAGCGCGCGGCGAAGGGCCTGTTCCTCTCGTTCCAATATCCCGTCGAAATCCCCGGCCTCTCGGCGCTGGTGTTTCTCAAATCGGCGCTCAACGCCCAATGCAAAGCGCGCGGCGAGGCGGACGTGCCGGCGCCGGAGCTGCTGAAGCTCGTCCGCGCCAAGGCCGCGGCGTTGAAGATCGACCCGGAAATGCTGAAGCGGCCGCTCAATGTCGGCTTCTCGGGCGGTGAGAAGAAGCGCTTCGAGGCGCTGCAAATGGCCGTGCTTGAGCCGCGTTTCGCCATTCTCGATGAAACCGATTCTGGCCTCGATATCGACGCGCTGAAGATCGTCGCGGAGAACGTGAACGCGTTGCGGGCGCCGGATCGCGGCATGCTGGTGATCACGCACTACCAGCGCCTGCTCGACTACATCAAACCGGATCGCGTCCACATCCTCGCGCAAGGCCGCATCGTCGCCAGCGGTGGACCGGAGCTTGCGCTCGAACTGGAACGCGACGGCTACGACAAATATCTGAGGGCCGCGTGACCAACGCTCTGCCCACCCGCCGCGACGAAGCGTGGAAATATTCCGATCTCCGCGCCGCGTTCGCCGATGCGCCGGAGCCGGCGTTGTCTGGCGAAGGCAGCGTGATCGAACGCCTCGCCGCCGGCGCGGGCGCATCCGAGTCGCGCATCATCGCACCGGGGCAGGGCGGGTTGTTTGTCGATGATTTTTCGAGCGACGGCTTCGTGCCAGCCGCGGAGCGCGTGCATGTCGGCGCCGGCGGCTGGTACCATCGCATCGTCATCCAAACCGGCGCGGGAGTTCCGCTTTCATCCTGCCGCGTGAAACTCGACGCCGGCGCGACGTTCAAGCAATTCGTGCTCGGCGAAGGCGGCAAGCTCGCGCGTGTCGAGACGATTGTGGAAGCTGGTCCGAACGCAAACATCGAGATCAACGGCGTTTATCTCGCCGGCGCGGGCCGCCACATCGATCAGACCTCCACGATCGTGATGGCCGGACATGGCGGCACGGCGCGGCAATTGATCAAAGGCGTCGCCCGCAAAGGCGGACGCGGTGTTTTTCAGGGCAAGATCGTTGTCGAACGCGCCGCGCAGAAAACGGATGCGCGCCAGTATCATCACGGCATGCTGCTGGAAGATGGCGCCGAGATCTACGCCAAGCCCGAGCTGATGATCCACGCCGACGACGTGCAATGCGCGCACGGCAACACGGCCGGTGGCTTGGACGAGAGCAAGCTCTTCTACCTTCGCTCGCGTGGTATCCCGGAAGCGGAAGCACGTGCGCTGATGATCGAAGCGTTTCTGCTGGAAGCGCTGCCCGATTGGGCGCCGCCGGACGTTACCGAGGAAATCACCGCCCGCATCCAAACTTGGCTGCGAGGCGGCCGATGAAGCGCCCGTTCGACATCGAAGGCATCCGCGCCGAGTTTCCGATCCTGCAGCGGCAGGTGAACGGGCGTCCGCTGATCTATCTCGACAACGCCGCCAGCGCGCAGAAGCCGGAAGCGGTGATCGAGGCGATGGCCGGCGCCATGCGCGGCTCGTACGCCAACGTGCATCGCGGCCTGCACGCGCTCGCGAACGAAACCACAGCGGCCTACGAGGGCGCGCGCGCAGACGTCGCGCGCTTCATCAATGCGGGTTCGACCGAGAATATCGTCTTCACCAAGGGCGGTACCGAGGCGATCAACATCGTCGCCGCCGGCATCGATATTCAGCCCGGCGACGAGATCGTGCTTTCGGTGATGGAGCACCATTCCAACATCGTGCCGTGGCACATGCTGCGAGAACGCAAAGGCGCGGTGCTGAAATGGCTCGATATCGATGATGACGGTCGCATCGATCTGAAGGCGCTCGACGCGTTGATCGGCCCGCGCACCAAGATCGTCGCGCTCTCGCATATGTCGAACGTGCTCGGCTTGCGCACGCCGGCGGTGGAGGTCGTGAAGATCGCGCACGCTAAGGGCTTGCCGGTGCTGCTCGATGGTTGCCAAGCGGCGGTGCATGGGCATGTCGATGTGCGTGCGCTCGACGTCGATTTCTACGCATTCACAGGCCACAAGCTCTACGGCCCCACTGGCATCGGCGTGCTTTATGGCAAGCCGGAGCGTCTCAAAGCGCTGCCGCCATTCGAAGGCGGCGGCGAGATGATCGACGTCGTTGAGCGCGAGCGCGTCACGTACAACGATCCGCCGCATCGCTTCGAAGCCGGCACGCCGCCGATCCTTGAGGCCATCGGCCTGGGAGCTGCGATCCGTTGGCTGGAGAGCCATGATCGCTTGGCGATCGAGCAACACGAAGCCGCGCTCCGCGATCGCGCCATGGAAGGTTTGCGCGGGCTCAATTGGGTGAAGCTCCACGGCGAAGCGCCGGACAAAGGCGCCATCGTGGCTTTTTCCGTCGAGGGCGCGCACCCACATGATGTGGCGCAGATCTTGGATCGCCAGGGCGTCGCGGTTCGCGCCGGGCATCATTGCGCGCAGCCTTTGATGCAGCGCCTGGGCGTCACCGCCACGGCGCGCGCGAGTTTCGCCGCTTATAACCGCCTCGAAGAGGTCGATGTGTTCATTGAAGCGCTTCACAAAGCGCGGAAGCTGTTGGGCTAAGGAAGATGGATAGCGCAGCCGCCCCCACGCAATTGCCGCAGGCCGAATTGGATCGGATCACCGATGAATTGGTGACCCAGTTCAAGACCGTGTTCGATCCGGAAATCCCGGTTGATATCTACGAACTCGGGCTCATCTATAAGGTCGATATCAACGAGCAGGGCCACGTCGATATCGAGATGACGTTGACTGCGCCGGGCTGTCCGGTGGCGGGCGAAATGCCGGGTTGGGTCGAAGACGCGGCGCGCCGCGTGAAGGGCGTGACGTCGGCTAGCGTGAACCTGGTGTTCGATCCGCCGTGGACGCCGTCGCGCATGAGCGATGAAGCCAAACTCGAACTGAACATGTTGTGAGATCATGAGCCGGAGACCGAGACCCAAGATCGTGACCCTCAGCGACGCGGCGGCCGCGCGCGTGAAGGAGATCATGGCCTCATCGTCGAAGCCGTATCTGCGCGTCGGCGTAACGAAGGGCGGCTGCGCCGGCATGGAATATTTGATGGACTACGCCGAGGCGCCCGAAGCGTTCGACGAAGTGATCGAAGACAATGGCGTAAAAATCCTGGTGAAGGCCGACGCTGTGCTCTTTTTGCTTGGCTCGGTGATTGATCACGAAACGTCGCGGCTTTCCTCCAAGTTCGTGTTCAAGAACCCCAACGAGACCGACGCCTGCGGCTGCGGCGAGAGCGTGACGATCGAGCCGGCGAAGGTCGAAGGCTAGCGCGATGCCGGCGGCGGAAGACGCGATCGTCGTTGTCGATGATTTTCTCGATAACCCAGCCGAGCTGCGCGAACACGGCGTAAGAGCGGAGTATGCGTCCTACGAGGATGCGCCGCACTTTCCTGGCCGCAACTCGGTGCGCCGCTTCGGCATCGCCGGCATCGATGACATCATCGCGCAGATCACCGGCCACAAAGTCGAGGTGAACACCAACAGCGCACACGGCAAGTTTCGCCTCTGTCTTGCCGGCGAGAAAGGCCAGAGCGGCGTCCATATCGACAATTGTCACTGGACCGGCGTGCTCTACCTGAGCCTAGGCGAACGGGACGATGCGGGCACGGATTTCTTCCGGCATCTGCCCACGAACACGCTGCGCGCGCCGGTCTATGATGAAGATTGGAAAGATTGGGGTCACACCAGTTACGAGCGCGTCTGGAGCGAGGCGATCAATCCGCACACCAATGATCCGAGCAAATGGGAATTGGTTCGGCGCGTGCCGATGAAATTCAATCGGCTCGTGCTGTTCCAGCCATGGCGTTGGCACAATGCCGGGCTAGGTTTCGGTGATCGGCCAGACAACGCGCGGCTGATCTATTTGCTCTCGTACAATCGGGTTTGAGGCGATGGCGAATAGCTTCCACGATTTCGTCAAGGAGCTTTTCGCTGGCATGGGTCCGATCGCGGTGAAGCGGATGTTCGGCGGCGCGGGCGGCTACGCTGATGGCGTGATGTTTCTGCTGATCGCGGACGATGCGATCTATCTCAAGACAGATGAGCCTCTGAGAGCCGCGTTGCGCGAGGAAGGTTCAGGCCCATTTGTGTGGGAGCCGTCGAGCGGGCCGCGCGCCGGCGAGAAGGTTGAGATGAGCTATTGGCGCTTGCCAGACGCCGCACTCGACGATCCAGAGCTAGCAGTGGAATGGGGGCGCAAAGCGCTCGCCGTCGCAATCGCCAAGGCTAAGGCGAAACCGAAGAAGAAAGCTAAGCGCTAAAAGTCTGGCGCGCCGTCCTTGTCGATGTCGCGGGCGCGTTCGGTCCAATCGGCTTCAGGCTCGCCGCGAAACATGCCGATCCACGCCGCGAGCGTCGTTTCGCGCAAATGGGTGAAGCCGATCAGAAGGGCGATGATGGTTGACGGAAGGATAAAGGCGAGCGCCGCGCCCGCTGGCGAAGCCAGCAGATCGCGCGGATCGCCGCTGTCCATCCAGGCCATGATGGGTTGGATCAAATCCGTCCACATGGCCGAAAGAATAGCCGATCGCGGTTAGGCGCCGGTAAACTTCGCCGGCCGTTTTTGCAGGAAGGCGGAGACGCCTTCGGTGAAATCACTCGTCCGGCCAGCGATGCGCTGCGCTTTGCGTTCCGCGTCGAGCTGCGCGGCGAAGTCGTTGCCGAGTGAATCCCACGCGAGCTTGCGGACGAGACCCAAAGTGCGCGTCGGGCCATTCGCGAGCTCAAGCGCCAGCGCTTTCGCGGTGCTCAACACATCAGCGTCCGGCACAACGCGATTGATCATGCCCCACTCAAGAGCCGTTGGCGCCGGCAGCTTTTCGCCCAGCAGCATCAGCTCCATCGCCCGCGCGCGGCCGACCATGCGCGGCAGCACGTAGGTCGCGCCTGCATCTGGAACAAGGCCGATGCGGCGGAACGCTTGCAGGAAATACGCGCTCTCGCCGGCGATGATCATGTCGCCCATCAACGCCAAACTTGCGCCTGCGCCGGCGGCGATGCCGTTGACGGCGGTGACGAACGGAATCGGCAAATCGCGGATGCGGAGGAGCAATGGATTGTAGTGCGTCTCCAGCGGCATGCCGGCGTCGAGATTGCCGTCCGCATCGAGTGGAACCGTGCCGCCGCCGAGTTTGGCGCCGGAGCAGAAGCCCCGGCCTTCACCGGTGACGACGATCGCGCGGGCTTCGCCTTGCGCGCGCTCGAAGGCTTCGCCCAGCTCGATGATCAGTTCCATGCTGATCGCGTTGAGTGTCGCGGGGTCGTTGAGCGTGATTGTCGCGACGCCGTTTTCGAGCGCGTAGTTTACTTTGGACATCTGGCCCTAAGCCTCCGGTTTCGGCCGGATGCTAGACGATGCGAGCGCCAGCTTGGAAGCGCTACGCTACGTAAAGGATGGGCGTGGCGTCCGTGGTGACCTGATTGCGGCCGTTGCGCTTGGAGGCGTAGAGGCACGCATCGGCGCGTTCGATCAGGCCTTGCGGCGTATCGCCCGGCTGCAGGCGGGCGACGCCGATCGACACCGTGACCTGGCCCAGATCTTCATTGGTCGAGCGACGGCGCAGCCGCTTGGCCTGGATCGCGGCGCGCAGGGCGTCGGCGGTCGCGGCGGCGAGCTTCATGTCCGCGCGCGGCATGATCATCGCGAATTCCTCGCCACCGAAGCGGCAGATAAGATGATCCGGGCGCGCATGCGCCTGCATGGCCGATGACAGGAAGCGGAGGATCTGGTCGCCGGTGTGATGGCCCCAGGTGTCGTTGAAGCGCTTGAAATGGTCGATATCGCACATGAGCAGGCAAAGCTCTGTGCGCAGCGCGCGCGCCTCGCTGATGCGCATGCGCAGCGTTTCGTCGAACATGCGGCGATTGGCGAGGCCGGTGAGGCTGTCGGTCAGCGATTCAACGCGCACGGATTCCAGCGTCGAGCGCAGCGTGTCGATCTCTTGCGTCGAACGCTGCAGCTGGCCAGTGAGCTGTTGATTGTGGTTGGCCATGTCGAGCGTCGCCGCGGCGAGGCTTGAGACGATGTGGCGGAGCTGATCAGGCGCCAAGGCGCGGTTGAGATCGGTGGCGGCGGTTTCGAGCGTGCGGCCGTAATCGCCGCTCTTCTCTTCCGCAGATTTCAAGAAAGAAACGACTTGGTTGAGATCGCGGGCGATCTTCTCGCCAGCGAGCACGATCTGCGCCGAGGCGCGCGCGCCGGAGAAGAAGCGCTCATAGAGATCGGCGTTGAAATCCTCGCTGAAGGCCTCGCCCGAGCCCACGCGCTTATCGATCTCTTCGCGCAGCTGCGAATTGCGGCCCAAGCGATAATTCAGCCAGACTTCGTAGTTCGCGCTCGTCGCCGCGACGCCGTGCAGGCGCATGAGTTCGAGCGTTTCTTGCGCCACGGTCGGCCCCGAGGGGCTCTTCATGACTGTGTCCGGTTCGGTCACGCGTGGCGTCCTGATTCGACAGAGAGTTGGATGACGGTAGCCGTCCGGAAGTAGATGAGAAGTAAATGCGCTAGAAACCTTCGCACTTGGTAATTGCCCTTACGTTGCGGATAGGGATTAAAGTACGCCGCAGCCAGGAGGCCTGACCCGTGAACAAGCCCGTGATGCCGACCGCCGAAGAAGCCAAAGCGCGCATGCAGACGCTGCTCGAATTGCAGAAGCGCGCGCAGATCAAGCAGGGTCCGCCCGACGCGCGGAAGCGGAAGGATCGGCTTGGCCGCTGCGTCACGCTGCTGCAAAACCACAAGGACGAACTGGTCGCGGCGATGCGCGCTGATTTTGGCGAGCGCTCGCGCGACATGACGATGCTGACTGATATCGCCGGCGCCATTGCGCCAGCGAAACAAGCGATCGGCGAACTCGAGAAATGGATGAAGGGGGAGCGGCGGAAAGTCACGCCGGCCGCGCTCGGTCTGCTCGGCGCGAAGGCGGAAATCCGTTACCAGCCGAAGGGCGTGATCGGCATCATGACGCCGTGGAATTTCCCGGTGCAGCTTTCGTTCGACGCGATCGCCGGCGCCTTCGCGGCGGGCAATCGGGCGATGCTGAAGCCGTCCGAGTTCACGCCGGAAACCTCGGCTTTGATGGCGCGGCTGATCGATCTCTATTTCGATGAGGACGAATTGGCCGTCGTCGTTGGCGGCGCCGACGTCGGCGCGGCATTCGCGGCGCTGCCGTTCGACCATCTGATCTTCACCGGCGCCACCTCGGTGGCCAAGCATGTGATGCGCGCGGCGGCGGAGAACCTTGTGCCGCTGACGCTTGAGCTTGGCGGCAAAAGCCCGGTCGTCATCGGCCGCAGCGCCGATCTCACCAAAACCGCGGCGCGGGTGATGAACGGCAAGACCATGAACGCCGGCCAAATCTGCCTTGCGCCGGATTACGTGCTGGCGCCGCGCGAGAAGCTCGATGGTTTCGTCGCCGAGGCCGAAGCGTCGGTGAAGAAGATGTTCCCGACCTTGAAGGACAATGGCGATTACACCTCGGTGATCAATCAGCGCCATTTCGATCGCATCAAAGGCCTGATCGAAGACGCGCGTTCCAAGGGCGCGCGCATCGTCGAGATCAATCCATCCAACGAGGATTTCTCGCAGCAAGAGCACCGCAAGATTCCGCCGACGCTGGTCATCGAACCGACCGACGATATGGCGATCATGCAGGAAGAAATCTTCGGGCCGGTGCTGCCGATCAAGAGCTACACCACGTTCGGCGAGACGATCGACTACATCAACGATCATCCGCGCCCGCTGGCGGCATATTATTTTGGCGACGACGATGCCGAGAGCGAGCAGCTTCTGGAGCGCACGCATTCGGGCGGCGTGACCATCAATGACGTGATCTTCCACGTCTCGATGCACGACCTGCCGTTCGGCGGCGTCGGTCCGTCCGGCATGGGCAAGTATCACGGCCATGACGGGTTCCTCGAATTCTCGCACACGAAAGCGATCTTCCGGCAGACGCCGAGCGAGGTGACGGCGATGTTCCGCCCGCCTTATGGCGCTGCATTCCGCAAGCAGGTCGAGGCGCGGTTGAAATAGCGCGGGCGGTAGAGATTTGGAGCGCGGGCCTTCAGGCCCGCATGCGCGCCCGGAGGCGCGCGCTCCAACCTGCCAACGCCAGCGTGTTTAGCCTCGCAACGCGTCTGCGTTGGAGGTTTGGCAGCCCGGCAATTTGCGTGACTTCAGCTGGAATCCGGCTTGTACTTGCGCGTCCACGCATCGCCATCCTCGACGACGATCTTGCACGCATCGGCGATCGCGAGATCGCCGGGCTTGGTGTTGAAGCTTGCGTAGGACCGCGTCGGCCGCGCGAGCTTGCGGGCGAGTTGAGCGACTTTCTTGCGGCGTTGCAGGATGCGCACGAGGCGCAGTGTTGGTCCCATGGGCTGCAACGCCGCGCGGCGCAACGCTTCGAAGCGGCGTGCGAGTGAGAGGCAGCTCACGACGTTTGGAGGTTCGTTCGAACCACTTGGACCGCCGGCGCCCTCGCCGGCATCTTTCCGTCGCTCCGAAGACGCCGGCGAGGGCGCCGGCGGTCCAAGTTTCATCGCAAAACTTACGCGCCAGCGCGCGGGGTAGTCTGGGTCGAAGGCGAGCGGCTTGTATTTGCTTGTGCTCGGAAATGCGCGCGCGAGTTTGCGCAGTGGCAGCGCGAAGAATTTCATCGCGTTGATGAAAATCAGACGTCGAAGCAGCTCTTCGCAGCGGAACAGCCAATCGGCACAGGCTCGATATTGGCTGAGTGACAGCCAGGCTTTCTCCGCCAGCACCTTCGGGCTACCGAACATCACGTACGCGGTGTGGAGATATTCGCGCACGGCTTCCCAGAGTTCCTCGATCGGCGAGAGCGCTGTCTCTGGGGCGCTGGTGTATTCGGGGGCGAAGGGGCTCGTGGTCATTTGCGCGCAGTTTAAGCGCGGTTGAAGTCGGTCGGATTGTTTGGGGTTGGTGTGCGTATTCTTGTGCGCGTGCGCGCGCACTGAGAGGCGCGTTTTTGCTTGATACAATTGGGGTTATGGGCCCCGGACTTGCGCGTTGCGCAATCCGGGGATGGGTCGGAAATGCGGGGATAGAGGGCACTCTATCCAACACACGCCGGCGCTTAGTGACTTGGAGCGCGGGCCTTCAGGCCCGCATGCGCGCCTGAAGGCGCGCGTTCCAACCTGCAAACGATGCGGCTACTTCTTCCCGCGCAGAAACGCCGGCGTGTTGTCGCCGAAGCCTTGCACTTGCGGCCCGCGATCTTCGCGGCGGTCTTCACGACGTTCGGGGCGCTGTGGGCGATCTTCACGTTGACGATCTTCGCGTGGACGCTCGTTGCGCGGGCGCTCCTCGCGCGGGCGATCGCTGCGCGGGCGCTCTGTGCGTTCGGGTTTGGCCTCGCTTGGCTCGACCTTCACCGGTTCGGTGGCCGCTTCACCGCGGCTATCGTCGCGCTTCATGTAGCGCTGTTTCTTCTCGCTCAGACGCTTCCCGTGCTCGCGCTTCAATTCCTCGGCACGACGTCCGCGGCCGCCGCTGTCGCGCGGATCGCCGAGTGCGGCTTCCGGCAGGCCTTCGATCTCGGCTTTCTCGATCTTGAGCCCCATCAGCTGTTCGATGGCGGCGATGCTTTTGCTATCGCTCGGACCAACCAACGTGAACGCGGCGCCAGAGCGGCCAGCGCGGCCAGTGCGGCCGATGCGGTGGACGTAATCGTCAGCGTGGCGCGGCGGTTCGTAATTGAAGACGTGGCTGACGTCGGGGATGTCGAGACCGCGTGCGGCGACGTCCGAGGCGATCAGGAATTGCAGTTCGCCGGAACGGAAGCGGTCGAGCGTCTTGGTACGCAGCGACTGATCGAGATCGCCATGAATAGGCGAGGCGTCAAAGCCATGGCGCTTCAAAGATTGCGCGACGACATCGACGTCGGTCTTGCGATTGCAGAAGATGATGCCGTTCTTGACGGTTTGGCTCTGCATCACTGCGCGCAAAGCGGCGCGGCGCGTGCGCGGGTCGTTGCCGGGCAGCATGACGACGCGCTGGTCGATCGTGGAGGCGGCTGTCGCCGGGCGCGAAGCCTCAATGCGCTTCGGGCTTGAGAGGAATTGCTCGGTGAGGCGGGTGATCTCCGGCGGCATCGTCGCGGAGAAGAACAACGTCTGGCGCGTGAACGGCGTCAGTTTGAAGATGCGCTCGATGTCGGGGATGAAGCCCATGTCGAGCATGCGGTCGGCTTCGTCGACCACCATCACTTGCACGCCGGTAAGCAAGAGTTTGCCGCGCTCGAAATGATCGAGCAGGCGGCCAGGCGTGGCGATCAGCACGTCGACGCCGCGCGCGAGCAGCGCGTCTTGATCGCCGAACGAAACGCCGCCGATCAGCAGCGCTTTAGTGAGCTTCTGGTACTTGCCGTATTTGTCGAACGCGTCGGCGACTTGGGCCGCGAGTTCGCGCGTCGGCTCGAGGATCAAGGTGCGCGGCATGCGCGCGCGTGAGCGGCCCGACGCGAGGATGTCGATCATCGGCAGCGTGAAGCTGGCGGTTTTGCCGGTGCCGGTTTGGGCGATGCCGAGGACGTCGCGGCCCTTCAGCACTTCGGGGATCGCCGCGGCTTGGATCGGCGTCGGCGTGTTGTAGCCGGTCTCGTGAACCGCACGCAGCGTGTCGGCGGAAAGGCCCAGATCGTCGAAGGTGACGCTGGGAGTTATGTCAGTGGTCATTCATTCTCGCTCGCGCCAGCCTCATCTCGTTTGGCAGGCTGGGCGCTTGGTTGGCGCTCTAGCGTGAACCCCGGATGGGCGGACGCTTCGGCGAAAGGGCGCACGCCCTCTCGGCGCGCACAACGGATTGCCGGGAAATGGTGGATTCCTGGGGAAAAGTCAATTGAACGCGCTGAATCGGGCGCGCCCAAAGCCTCAAATGTCCACGTCCGCGGCGGCGAAGCTGGCGTTTTGCTGGATGTAGTTAAAGCGGAGCTCCGCTTTCTTGCCCATCAGCGTTTCCACCAGGCCCTCGAAATCGAGCGCGTCTTCGTCGGTCAGCACCACGCGCGCGAGCGTGCGGGTGGCGGGGTTCATGGTGGTTTGCTTCAAATCCGCCGGCATCATTTCGCCGAGACCCTTGAAGCGGCTGACTTCGATCTTCTTGCCTTTGAGCGGACCTTCGACGAGCGCGTTCTTGTGCGCATCGTCGCGCGCATAGACCTGCTCCTTGCCCGCGGTGATGCGATAGAGCGGCGGCAGCGCGAGATAGAGACGGCCGGCTTTGATGAGGCCGGGCATCTGCTTGTGGAAATAGGTGATCAGCAGCGAGGCGATGTGGGCGCCGTCGACGTCGGCGTCGGTCATGATGATGATGCGCTCGTAGCGCAGATCATCGGCGCGGAATTTCGATCCCGTTTGCACGCCGAGCGCTAAGCCCAGATCGCTGAGCTCCTGATTGCTCGCGGCCTTCTCGCCGCCGGCGCTGGCGACGTTCAGGATCTTGCCGCGCAGCGGCAGGATCGCTTGCGTCTCGCGATTGCGCGCTTGTTTGGCGGAGCCGCCGGCCGAGTCACCCTCGACGATGAAGATTTCGGTGTTGGCCATGCCGGCATTGGCGCAATCGGCGAGCTTGCCGGGGAGGCGCAGACGCTTCGTCGCCGATTGGCGCGAAACTTCTTTTTCCTTGCGGCGCTTGGCGCGGTCTTCGGCCTGCTGGATCGCCCATTCGACCAGACGCTGCGCGTCAGCAGGGCGCGCGGCGAGCCAGTGGTCGAACGGATCGCGCACCGCTTGCTCTACGATCTTCGCGGCCTCGGTGGAGACGAGACGGCCCTTGGTCTGGCCTTCGAATTGCGGGTCCTTGATGAAGACGGAGCACAGCGCCGCGGCCGTGCCCATCACGTCTTCCGGCGAGATCAAAGACGCTTTGCGATCGCCTTTGAGTTCCGCGTACGCGCGCAGACCTTTCGCCAGCGCCGCGCGGAGGCCCGCTTCGTGGAAGCCGCCATCGGGCGTGTAGATCGTATTGCAGTACGAGCGGCAGAAGCCGTCGGCTTCGCCGAAGCCATCAGCAATCCACGCCACCGCCCATTCGACGCGGCCGTGGCCGGCTTTTTCCGTCGTGCCGACGAAGGCTTCGCTGACAACGGCGCGTTTGTCCTTGATCAGCGCGCCGAGGAAATCCGCGAGCCCGTTCGGGAAGTGCAGGATCGCTTCGGCGGGCGTGTCGTCCTTGATGCGCGAGGGATCGCACTTCCAGCGGATTTGCACGCCGCGCTGCAGATACGCCTTCGAGCGCGCCATCTGGAAGAGACGCGCCGGCTTGAACGCCGCGCCTTCGCCGAAGATTTGCGCGTCGGGATGGAAGCGCACGCTTGTGCCGCGGCGATTGTGCGCGGGGCCAACTTCCACAAGCTTCGATGTCGGCGTGCCGCGCGAGAAGGTTTGGCGATAAAGTTTGCGATCGCGCGCGACCTCGACCTCAACGCGATCCGACAACGCGTTCACCACCGAAACGCCAACGCCGTGCAGGCCGCCTGACGTGTGATAGACTTTGTCCGAGAATTTGCCGCCCGCGTGCAGCACCGTCATGATGATTTCGAGCGCGGACTTCTTCGGGAATTTCGGGTGCGGGTCGATCGGCATGCCGCGGCCGTTATCGGTCACGCGCAGCGCGCCATCGGCTTCGAGTTCCACTTCGATGCGGTCAGCAAAGCCCGCGACGGCTTCGTCCATCGAGTTGTCGAGCACTTCGGCGAACAGATGGTGCAGCGCGCGTTCATCGACGCCGCCGATATACATACCGGGGCGCTTGCGCACGGGCTCGAGACCTTCGAGCACCTCGATGTCTTTGGCGGTATAGCCGCCGGCTTTCCCGTTATCGGGTCCGCCGAACAGGCCTTCGTCCCACAGGTTCTTGTCGGCCATTGGATCTTGCTGCTTCTGCGCGCGCGTCATGCCGGTGCTCATAAGGAGAGTCGAGAACTTGATCGCAACAGGAGTTCGGTAACCCACCGGTTAAGACGTCGTGTCATTTGCGCCGCACTGAAGTCTAACAGTCGGGTAAGTCACGGTTTTTCCTTGGAATGGACACCCCACGCCCCGATCCGGGCGTTGCTTCGGTCAGTGGGTAGGGTTCTGACGAGGAGACTTATGATGAAGAAATTCGCACTCGCGGCCGCAGCTGCCGCCGCCGCTCTGGTTGCGACGCCGGCCATGGCGCAGAGCGCTTCCGGCGGCCCGTGGTACGCCGGCGCCGGCTACACGCACTATGATTTCGACGGCGTCGAAGTCGGCGGCGTGACCGGGCGCTTGGGTTATCGGTTCCATCCGAACTTCGGCGTTGAAGGCGAAGGCACGCTCGGCACCACCGATGACGATGCGGCGGAACTCGACAACGCCTACGGCGTCTACGGCGTCGGCATTCTGCCAGTGAGCGAGCGGCTCGATCTGTTCGGCCGCGTTGGCTACCAGCAGGTCAACATCACGCCGACGCTTGGGCCCGACGTTGAAGCCGATGGCGTTGGCTACGGCGCCGGCGCGAACTTCCGCCTGACGGATCGCTTCGGCATTCGCGGCGAATATACGCGCCTCGATAGCGATGACGCCGAAGCCGACACGTTCTCGGTCGGCGGTGTCGTGAACTTCTAAGTGCGTCTCGACGCGTGAGGTAATGGGCCGGAGAGCAATCTCCGGCCCATTTGCTTTTGTCGGGACGGTTGCGGGTTGCACGCCCTAAGGTCTTCCGCCCTTGGAGGCATTCCATGCGCAAGATTTCCGTATTCAATTCGATCTCGCTCGACGGCTATTTCACCGACGCCAACAACGACATGAACTGGGCGCATGTCGGCGGCGACGATCCGGAGTTCGCGGCGTTTACCTCGGGCAATGCGTCAGGGGGCGGCGCGCTGATGTTTGGCCGCGTGACCTATCAGCAAATGGCCGCGTTCTGGCCTTCGCCGCAGGCCGCGCAAATGATGCCGGAGGTCGCCGCTGGCATGAACCGCATGCAGAAGATCGTCTTCTCGCGCACGCTGGAGCGCGCCGATTGGAGCAATACGCAATTGATCGCGGACGATGCCGTCGCTGCTGCGCGAGCGCTCAAGGCGGAAAGCGGCCCGGACATGGTGATCCTCGGCAGCGGCAAGATCGTCGCGCAATTGGCGCAGGCCAAGCTCATCGACGCGTACCAGTTCGTGATCGTGCCGGTGGTGCTTGGCGCCGGGCGCAGCTTGTTCGAGGGCGTCGATCGCGCGGCGCTGAAGCTCACGGAGTCGCGCGCGTTCAAGAACGGGAAGATCGTTGCGAGCTACGCGCCGGTTTTGTAGTGAACCGCCATGCGCACTTATTTCGACCCCAACACGCGCGCCTCAAATCCAGGCAGCGTCACCCTATGGAGGGGCCATCTCGCGAAGTTTAAATCAGAGCTGCCGTTCTTCGACCGCTGGTTTGGAATGGGCACATGGCCGATCCGCCGCTTCGAGGAGCAATTGCTGTATGGCGATGCGCGTGCCGCGGTTGTTCTGCAAACGCGCCCCCGAGTGTTGATCGCAGCTTTCTCTGGCGATCTTGATTGCGTGGCAGTGCTTGAGTTTAAGCAGCGTTTGGCGCGTCAACATCCGCTGACCGAAGGATACCGCCTGCTCACCGTGAACACCTACACGCAACGACCCGAGGTCGCGCGTGATCTCGTGGCTGGCCCAAACTATAGCGCTTGGCAGAATTTTCACCCGATGATTGCCGATTTCCTATCGGACGACGCGGCGGCGATCGCGCGGACGAAGGCAAACATCGGTGAAGCAGAGTGGACGCGCGCTGAGCAGCTTGGGCGCGCCTACATGCGGGATTTCCCGGGCCAATGGCGTATCGGCAACCCGTATCTCAGCGGCTTTATGTATCGCGAGCCACGCGGCTAGAACGGCCACCACGAATTGAGCTGGCGTTCGCAACGATTGAGCTGCGATTGGTAGGTGTCGCGATAACGCTGCACGCGTGCGGCCGACGCCATCAGCGTTTCGTTGCCTTGATACGAGCCGCGCCGATAGCCGCCGCGGCCTTCGTGGTAGGCGAGGTAGTGGCTGCGTGCGTCGCTGAAATCGAGGCCGAGTTCGCTTTGCGAGTGGCCGCAATACCAGGCGACGAAATCGGCGGCGTCGCGGAACTCGTCGCGATCGGCGCCGTCATCGCCGGCGGCGCGCTGATATTCTTCCCAGGTTGCGTTCAGCGCCTGCGCATAGCCGTGCGCGGAAGAGGGACGACGTCCGGGGAAGAACAGAAAGCCGCGCCCACGCGCCGGCCGGGCGTTGTGATCGAAGCCGCTCTCCTGGCGGATGATCGCGAGCACAAGCGCCGGCGGCGCGCCCCAGCGGCGTTCCGCGCGGCGCACGGAATCCCACCAGCTGTCGCGGTTCTCGAAAATCTCACAGGCGTCGCCGGGATCATCCGGCGGTTCTGTCGAGACGCAGGCGGCAAGAGCGGCGGCCGCGCCGAGGATGAGGAAGCGGCGGTGCATGGGAGCGCGTTTAATGCGCGTCGCGCGGCTCGCAAAGTTTCCTGCGCAGTGCGCAAACGAAACGGGCCGGAGATTGCTCCCCGGCCCGTCGTGCGTATGCGCTTAGGAGGAGCCGCTTACGCCTTGTAGTACATGTCGAATTCGACCGGGTGCGGGTGCGTTTCGAAGCGGTCGAGCTCTTCTTTCTTGAGTTCGATGTACGCATCGATCAGGTCGTCGGTCATGACGCCGCCCTTGAGCAAGAACTCACGGTCGCGATCGAGCGAGGTGAGCGCTTCGCGCAGCGAGCTGGCGACGTGCGGCACGTCCTTCAGTTCTTCCGGCGGCAGATCGTAGAGGTTCTTATCCAGCGGATCGCCCGGATGGATCTTGTTGGCGATGCCGTCGAGGCCCGCCATGAGCAGCGCGACGTACGAGAGGTACATGTTGCCGGCCGGATCGGGGAAGCGGACTTCCACGCGCTTGGCCTTCGCGCCGGTGCCGTGCGGAATGCGGCACGAGGCCGAACGGTTGCGCGCGGAGTAGGCGAGCAGAACCGGCGCTTCGTAGCCGGGCACGAGACGCTTGTACGAGTTCGTCGTTGAGTTCGTGAACGCGTTGATCGCCTTCGCGTGCTTGATGACGCCGCCGATGTAATAGAGGCACGTCTCGGAGAGATCAGCGTAGCGGTCGCCGGCGAACGTGTTCTTGTCGCCCTTCCAGATCGACATGTGCACGTGCATGCCCGAGCCGTTGTCCTTGAAGTACGGCTTCGGCATGAACGTCGCCGACTTGCCGTAGGACGCAGCCACCTGATGAATGATGTACTTGTACATGTTCATGTTGTCGGCCATGCGCACGAGCGTGTTGAACTTGAGACCAAGTTCGTGCTGTGCGGGCGCCACTTCGTGGTGGTGCTTTTCCGGCTTCATGCCGAGATCGCCCATGATCTGCAGCATCTCGCCGCGCATGTCCTGGAGGCTGTCGATCGGCGGCACCGGGAAGTAGCCGCCCTTCGGGCCCGGACGGTGGCCGAGATTGCCGCCTTCGTAGGCTTTGCCGGTGTTGTACGGCAGTTCGGTGGAGTCGAACGAATAGCCGGTGTTGTTCGGATCGGTGGACCAGCGCACGTCGTCGAAGACGAAGAATTCGGCTTCCGGACCAAAGTACGCGACATCGCCCGCGCCGGACGATTTCACATAGGCTTCGGCCTTCTTGGCGATGCCGCGCGGACAACGCGAATAGGGCTGCAGCGTGCCCGGCTCGAGAATGTCGCAGAACATCGCCAGCGTCGTTTGCTGGTAGAACGGATCGATGTGCGCGCCGGCGGGGTCAGGGCGCATGACCATGTCGGACTCGTTGATGGCCTTCCAACCCGCGATCGAGGAGCCGTCGAACATCGTTCCTTCTGTAAAGATGTCCTTGTCGATCATCGACACGTCGAAGGTGACGTGTTGCATCTTCCCGCGCAGATCGTTGAAGCGGAGGTCGACGTACTGAACCTCTTTTTCTTTTATGAGCTTCAGGATTTCGTCGGACATTTACGGCTCCTCGTTGGTTGTCAGTAAGTCTTAGACCGCCGCCGCGCCGGTTTCGCCGGTGCGGATGCGGATGATGTTGGCGACGTCGAGCACGAAAATCTTGCCGTCGCCGATCTTGCCGGTTTTGGCGGCTTTCTGGATCGCTTCGAGCGCGCCATCAACCTGGTCGTCGCCGACCACCAATTCGATTTTCAGCTTGGGCAGAAAGTCTACGACATATTCCGCGCCGCGATAGAGTTCGGTGTGGCCCTTCTGGCGACCAAAACCTTTGGCTTCGACGACCGTCATCCCTTGGATGCCGATTTCCTGAAGAGCTTCCTTCACGTCGTCGAGCTTGAACGGCTTGATAATGGCTTCGATCTTTTTCATCCGGCGGCCTTTCGCAGGTACTTGCCCCTCGGGCGAAGAGGGGGCTGTCAGGGGGTCGTTCAGCGCTCGCCGCGGCTTTGGACCGGGCGGGAAACCTTGCGGTTTGTCTTAGTCCCAAACGGGGAGTCGGGAAGGGCGCGAGAACGCGCACGCTGTAGGCTGGTTCCGGGCGCCTCATTTCCAGGCGCCGGCGCCTCATTCGCGGGCGCTTCGCCTTCCGGGGCCGGCCGCTGCTAGGATAGCGCGGAGATGAAACGCCTCTTCCTGATCCGCCATGCGGAACCCGTCACCGCCTGGGGCGCCGACGATCCCGATCCGGGCTTGTCCGAGCGCGGGCACGCGCAAGCGCGGGCGGCGGCGGACGCTTTGCTGGGGCTGGGACCGAAGCTGGTGGTGTCGTCGCCGATGAAACGCTGTCGCGAGACGGCGGCGCCCTTGGCGACGGCGTTGGGCGTTGAGGCGCTGATCGACGCGAGCGTAAGCGAGGTCGTGGCGCCGGCGGGCGTTACCGATCGGCGCGCGTGGCTGCAGCAGAATTTCGTGTGGAGCGCGGGCGCCGTGCGAAAGCGATGGACGGACGTTGATCCGGCTTTGCGTACGTGGCGCGACAGCGTGCTGACCGGATTGCGCGCGCTGCCGGCGGATGCTGCTGTGTTTTCGCATTTCATCGCCATCAACGCGATTCTGAGTGCGGCGTTGGAAAGCCAAGAGACGATCGTGCATCGGCCCAATCACGCGTCGATCACCGAGATCGCCATTGATGGCGATGCGATCCGCCTTGTGAAGCTCGGCGAAGAAATGCACGACGGCGACGTGCGATGAGCAACGAGATCATCAGCGTCGAACAGATGCGCGCGATCGATGACGCATCCGCGCGTGCGGGCGTTGCGACACGCACGCTCATGGAAAACGCGGGCCGCGCGGTGGCTGATGCGATTTGCGATCGCCACCCGCCGCAGCCGACAGCTGTGCTGGGCGGACCGGGAAACAATGGCGGCGACGGCTGGGTCGCGGCGCGCATTCTGCGTGAGCGCGGTTGGCCGGTGTGGGTGGAGAGCCTCGTTACACGCGATGCATTGAAGGGCGATGCCGCCGATGCGGCGCAAGCGTTCAACGGCGATGTGCGCGCGCTTGGCGCTGGTGTTGATGAAGCGTGCTTGTTTGTCGACGCGCTGTTCGGCGCTGGGCTTACGCGTCCGCTGGAAGGCGATGTCGCGCGGCTGGCGGACGAGCTTTCGCCGGAGCAAGTGATCGCCATCGACACGCCGAGCGGTTTGCATGGCGATAGCGGCAGGCCGTTGAGCGACGTCTGCTTCGGTGCGGCTTTGACGGTGACATTCGTGCGCAAGAAGGCCGCGCATGTGCTGATGCCGGGCCGCGCTTTGTGCGGGGAAATCGTCGTCGCCGATATTGGCGCGCCGGAGGAAATCGTCGCCGCGCAGGACATCAAGCTCTGGGAAAACGGCCCGTCGCGCTGGGCGCTGCCGTGGCCGGACGACGATGCGCACAAGCACGCCCGCGGGCACGCGATCGTCGCCAGCGGCGGGCGTGCACGCACGGGCGCGGCGCGTTTGTCGGCGCGTGCGGCGTTGCGTGTTGGCGCGGGGTTGGTGAGCGTGCTGTCGCCGCCGGATGCGATCGCCGAGAACGCGGCGCAGCTGACGGCGATCATGTTGCGCGAAGCCGCGAACGAAACCGCCTACGCCGAAGCCGCGCGCAACGCGCAAGCGTTGCTGATCGGCCCCGCGTTTGGCACGAGCAATGCGCACTACGAAAAGCTCACGAGCGCGATCAACGCCAATCCGCGCTGCCCGCTCGTGCTCGATGCCGACGCCATCACGTTGCTTGCGCCGATGACGCACGGCCTCAATGACGATGATGTGCTCACGCCGCACATCGGCGAATTCCGCCGCGCGTTTCCTGGCGTGTTGTCGGCGAGCGAGACGCGCATTGATGCAGCGCTCACGGCCGCAGCGTACGCACGCTGCGTCGTACTGCTCAAAGGCCCGGACACCATCATCGCATCGCCCGATGGCCGCGCATTGGTGAACACCAACGGCACGCCGTTCCTCGCCACCGCCGGTTCGGGCGATGTGCTCGCCGGCTTCATCGCTGGCCTCATCGCGCAGGGCATGAGCGGCTTCGATGCGGCGTGCGCGGGCGCATGGTTGCATGGCCGTTGCGGCGAGGCGGTAGGCCCTGGCCTGATAGCCGAGGATTTGAGTGAGATTTTACCGGCCATCCTCAACAGCTTGGCGCCGGAACGCCTGGCTGGGCGCGGACTTGATTAAGCAGCGCCTATTTCCAGGCCCGCTTTTGGGCTAACAGGGTTCCCGGGACACCGGCGGGCATTGGGGAGACACGTATGGCGTGGTGGTGGTGGATCATTCCGGGCGTGGTCGGGGTCATTGGCCTGGCGATCGTGCTTTCGGGCTTGGGCTGGATGTTCCGTGGGCGCCCGTTCAAGGGCGGACGGGGCGTGCTCGGCGGGGGCGTGTTCCTCGGGATCGCCGCCATTGTCGGCCTGTTGGGCCTCAACGTGCAGACCTATCACCGGCTCACTTATGAGCGTCAGGTCGCCACCATCGAGGTTCGCCAGAAGGGCCCGCAGCTCTTCGACGCGACCGTGACAGAGCCGCCGACCGAGCAGGATCCGCAAGGCGTCACCAACACGTTTGAAATTCACGGCGACGAATGGCGTATCGAAGCGCGCGTGCTGAAATGGAAGCCCTGGGCCAACGTGCTCGGCCTCGACAGCCAATATCGCCTCGATCGCTTCTCCGGCCGCTACGCCGACACGCAGCAAGAGCTGACGGCTGAGCGCAGCGCTTATGACATTCGCCCGACGCGCAGCTCTGGCCTCGATTTGTGGCCAATTGCGCGGGAATACAGCGAATATGTTCCGCTCGTGGATACGCTCTATGGCTCGGGCGCTTACATGCCGATGGCTGATGGCGCGCGCTACGAAGTGCGCATCACGCAGAACGGCTTGATCGCGCGGCCCACCAACGAAGCCGCCGCCGAAGCCTCATCGAGCGGCTGGCAGTAACATAATACCGCAAACTTGATTGGTGCGGACGGGGGGACTCGAACCCCCACGTCGTGAAACGCTGGAACCTAAATCCAGTGCGTCTACCAGTTCCGCCACGTCCGCACGAAGCGCCCGTTTAGGCAGGAACGGGCGCGGCGTCCATGGCCGTAACCCGCGTGGACAAGGGGCGTCCGGCCTGCCATAAGCCCCGCTTTCCAGAAGCGCCGGCGGCAGAGGACTTGCACGTGACGGCGCGCAGGCAGGTCTTAAATTATGCAGCTTACAGAGCGCCGTTCCGAGGGTCTTTTGCGGGTGTACGACGTGGTCGTCCCGGCCTCGGAGCTAGAACAGAAGCTCAAAGCCAAAATCGCCGAGGTGCAACCGCGTGTGCGCATCAACGGCTTCCGTCCGGGCAAGGTGCCGGTGGCGCACATTCGCAAGGTCTATGGCGCCGGGATGATGCAGGACATCATCAACGAGACGGTGCAGACCTCGACGCGCGAAGGCCTCGGCAAAGCCAACGCCCGCCCGGCCTCCGAGCCGACGCTCGATCTGAAGAGCGACATCGCCAAAGTGACGGCCGGCGAAGCCGATCTGGCGTTTGAGCTTTCGGTCGAAGTGATGCCGGAATTCGAACCGGCTGACATGAAGTCGATCTCGATCACGCGCCCGATCGCGCCGGTGGGCGATGAGCAGGTCGAAGAAGCGCTGAACGAACTCGCGGCTGGCAACAAGACGTTCGAGGAAAAGGCCGGCGCTGCTGCTGACGGCGACGAAGTCACGGTTGATTTCGTCGGCAAGATCGATGGCGAAGCGTTTGACGGCGGCGCCATGAACGATGCGCGCGTCGTCATCGGCTCGAAGCAATTCATCCCGGGTTTCGAGGAAGAACTCGTCGGTGTGAAGGCGGGCGACGAGAAGGTGCTGAACGTCACGTTCCCGGCCGATTACGGCGCGAAGAATTTGGCTGGCAAAGCCGCGCAGTTCGAAACCAAGGTGAAGAAGGTGGCCGCGCCCAAGGAAGGCGCGCCGGATGACGCCTGGGCGCAAGCGCTTGGCCTCGACAGTCTGCAAGGCGTGAAGGATTTGCTGCGTCAGCGTTTGGAATCGAACCACACGCAGCAATCGCGCATGAAGGCCAAGCGCGCGTTGTTTGATAAGCTCGACGAGCTGCACAGCTTCGATTTGCCGCCGCGCATGCTGGAAGCCGAATTCCAACAGATCTGGCGTCAGGTGGACGCTGATCGCGTCGCTGGCCGTCTCGACGAGACGGACAAGGACAAGAGCGAAGAAGAACTCCGCGCCGAGTATCACGCGATCGCCGAGCGCCGCGTGCGTTTGGGCCTGCTGCTGGCCGAGATCGGCCGCCGCCACAAGATCGAAGTGAGCGACCAGGAAGTGGCGCAGGAGATCGCCAAGATCGCCCGCGGCTATCCGGGGCAGGAGCGCCAGATTTTCGAGATGTATCAGAAGAACCCGCAACTCGTGGCGACGGCGCGCGCGCCGCTCTACGAGGACAAGGTCGTCAACTACATCCTCGAGCTGATCAAAGTGACCGACCAGACCGTCAGCAAGGACGATCTGTTCAAAGACGATGATCCGGAGGTCGCCGCCGTTTCGAAGGACGAGGGCAAAAAGTCCAAGAAGTCCAAGGCCAAAGCCGAAGCTAAGTCGGAAGACTGAGTTAATTGCCAGCTTGGCTGAAGCGGGCGTCGCAAGCAGGGCTTGCGGCGAACGCTGAGGCGTCAAATATGAGACCGGCGCCGGGCGGCGATTCCTCGCCCGTCGCGGAACCCCGAAAGGCCGCCATGACCGACCACGCCGAAAGATACATGAACCTCGTCCCGATGGTGGTCGAGCAGACCAGCCGCGGTGAACGGGCGTTCGACATCTTCTCGCGCTTGCTGAAAGAGCGGATCATCTTCGTCACCGGCGGCGTCGATGATGGGCTTGCGAGCTTGATCACCGCGCAGCTTCTGTTCCTCGAATCCGAGAACCCGAAGCGCGAAATCGCCATGTATATCAACAGCCCCGGCGGCTACGTGACGTCTGGCTTGGCGATCTACGACACCATGCAATACATCCGCAGCCCGGTTTCTACGGTCTGCATCGGCCAAGCCGCCTCGATGGGCTCGCTGCTGCTGGCGGCGGGGGAGAAGAACCTCCGCATCTGCCTGCCGAACGCCCGCGTCATGCTGCACCAGCCGTCAGGCGGTTACCGCGGCCCGGCGTCGGACATCGAGCGCCACGCCGAAGATATCCTGGCCACCAAGCGCCGCTTGAACGAGATTTACGTCAAGCATACCGGCCAACCGTACGAGAAAGTCGAAAAGACGCTCGACCGCGATTTCTTCATGACTGCTGAAGAAGCGAAGGCCTGGGGCATTGTCGATCGCGTTTACGAACGTCGTGAACTGGCCGAGGGCCAATCCTAACCAAGGCGCCCGCAATCGTTGCAAGTCCGGGATAAGTCTGACTTTTCTCAGCAGAAATCACGGTCTGGCGCGCTTGCGGCCCCGTCCTTGCTATGGTCGTATCAGCCTGGCTGTGGGGCCGGGCGTGATGAACGGTTTTGTAAGGGATAGCGAGCCACCATATAGGTTAGCGGGCGACGAGCGGGCCTTAACCCTGCCTTGATCGGCCAACTAACTACTTGGCGACACGTATCGCCCGCAGAGGACAACGTATGAGCAAGGGCACGACCAGCGGAGAGTCGAAGAACACTCTCTATTGCTCGTTTTGCGGCAAGAGCCAGCACGAGGTCCGCAAGCTGATTGCTGGCCCGACGGTGTTCATCTGCGATGAATGCGTTGAGCTCTGCATGGACATCATCCGCGAGGAACACAAAACCTCGCTCGTGAAGTCCAAGGAAGGCGTCCCGAGCCCGAAGGACATCAAGGACGTTCTCGACGATTACGTCGTCGGCCAAGACCACGCCAAGCGCGTGCTGTCGGTGGCGGTCCACAATCACTACAAGCGACTGAACCACGCGACGAAGAACCAAGACGTCGAACTGGCAAAGTCGAACATCCTGCTGATCGGCCCGACGGGCTGCGGCAAGACGCTGCTCGCGCAAACGCTTGCGC